>JAIEPE010000018.1 GCA_019749915.1 Alphaproteobacteria bacterium
GAGACAGCGCCAAAGCCTATTCTGAAGCCAACACCTGCTCAGAAACCATCGTCTTCCCTGCAGAGGCCATCAACATCTTATGAGAGGACGTCTTCACAGCCGGCTTCTTCTAGCTCCTACCGCTCCCCACAGGCTCCCTCCACGGCGCCCCCGGCGAAGCCAACACCAGCAGCATCGAGCAGCTCTCAGGTCCGTCAGAATTACCGCTCTGGAAGGGAATTTCAAGAGAGTGTTCATGCTAGTTTGAGAATTCCTGAAAATAAAATGCCTTACGGTGTTTTGCTGCGTGATAAAGGAAAAGTATCAACAATACCTGATCTTCCTCTTCCTTCAGCAGGGGTTACAGAGATCAAAAATGTTCGGTATATTACCTTTACAAAGCAATTGCAGGCTCAAGAAGCTCTTGCAAGAGAGAAAGGAAAAAGCTTTAATCTGGTTATTAGTCCGAATACAAAAAGGATTTCTAAGCAGGTATGGGATGCTGTTGGAGAATCTGGAGGAAAAATTTTTGAGTTTAACCCAGCAACCGAAAAATGGATTGAGCGTATTGTCGAAGGTAATATTGTTTTGAGGTAAGAAAATGGCAAAAAAGAAATATGTTCTTTTATCTTTAGTAACTCATCAAAAACTCACGAAAGAGCCTTATGGGAGGAAAATTTTATCCTTATTTTACGATCAATATCCTCTCTTAGCCCCACAATATGCAAATTACTATGAACCCGTGAATAATCCTGTTCGTTCAGTAAGGGAAGCCCTTGAGTATTGGGAAGGGGTTCCATTTTTGTGCCGTAGAAAGAATTTTCTAGTGGGTTCAGGTCGCGTATCTGAAGATATGAATAAGGTTGGGTGGATTAAATTTGAATATAATTGGAACCCTAAGACCGACTGGTTCAGACTCTTTCAAGAACTCGCCATTATAACAGAAGCTTATTTTGGATATGTTCATGTGTTTACTGAAAGGGAGATTGAACCTGCAGCAGTGGGAAGTGCTATAGGTTCTTTTACAAGAGGAACCCCTGCCATTCAGCTTAAAAAAGGCATTCCGAACTTGGGGTGGGCGCATTATTTTGGAGAGGAATATGTGAAAGAAATTGATGTGCCTCTTCTTCAAAACCATGGATTTGATGTGCAAAAGTTAGGGGAAGGATGTGTATTCCATATTACCGAGAATTTATCGGATGTAATCGAGAGATACGATGAATTCGATGAACGGCGCAAATTACTAAAGTCTCTATTTCGACCAGATCTGTTTCAAAAGTATGAACGATATGGATGATTGTTGACGCTCTCCTGTTCTTCATTTCATAAAAAACAATATGAAGAGGTCAGAAGGATTATGAGAAAAAGATAAAACTTTTTTGTTCTTTGACAAGTTAAATAAATAAGAACTCCCAAGAATTAGTCCCATGGAGGCGCGGCGTTGATATCCTTAGCCGTTATTCTGGCGACGGGAGGGGCGGCAACCGGGCTAACAGAATCGGTGACAAGCGCTTTAGGAGGAGGACTCGGCGCCTCGATGGCGGG
>JAIEPE010000045.1 GCA_019749915.1 Alphaproteobacteria bacterium
ATAAAATAATTTTTATTTGATTTTTCTACAAAAATATTTAGTAGATTTTTTTTAAGTTTAAACTTACAGGAGCCTTAGATCCTTGTTTCATTGATAGTTATGGAGCTAGCAAAATATGATAGCATATTTCTATTGTTAAAGATAAATATCTTTCGTAGCTTATTGGTGTTTATTTTATATTAATTTGGCTTCACTTCTGTTGTTTTTCAAGCTTTGAGGGAACTTTAAGGACCATGCTTAAATGTTTAGAAAGCTATTAATTTTTGGCTGTGGGTATGTAGGAAAGCTATTCCATGAGAATACAACGTCTCTATTCTCCACTTCTTATGCAACAAAGCAGTATCCTTCAGATGGCACCTTTATAAGATTTAATGAAAAAACTTTTCTGAACAAAGATAATCTTAAAGAGGTGACACACCTCCTTATAACTATTCCACCCGTTGAAGGGGAGGATATCGTTCTAAAACATCATGCTGAGGATATTAAAAATCTAAAGTCTTTAAAATGGGTTGGTTATTTATCCACAACGGGGGTATATGGAGATTATAGCGGTCAGTGGGTAAATGAAGAAACACCTATTCACCCTTTATCTATTCAGAGCACCATAAGAGCGAAAATTGAACGTCAATGGCTTTCATTATGGAAAGATTATAATACACCTGTTCATATTTTTCGTCTGGCTGGAATATATGGTCCCTCTCGAAATATTATTGAAAAACTTCAAAGACAAAATATTCAGCGAATTTACAAAGCGGGTCATGTTTTTTCTAGGATCCATGTAAAAGATATTGTCCAAGCTCTACAGTCTTCTATTAACTTTCCTTCTCCTGGAGACATATATAATGTAGCTGATGATTTACCTGCATCTTATGCAGATCTTATAGAAGAGGGAGTCAAACTTTTAAAAATTTCTTATCCTCCTCTTATTCCTTATGAGGAGGCCCTTATATCTGATCGAATGAAACTCTTTTTCTCTGAGTCTAGAAGGGTTTCTAATAAAAAAATTAAAAATGAACTAGGAGTTAGTCTGTTCTATCCAACGTATAAAGAAGGTTTAAGAGCTCTTTTTGAGACCATTTCAAAAGAGAGAAGATGAGAAGACGGGGCCTATTAAGGATCGAAAGAAAAAAAGTCTTAAAAAATTTCTGAGATCTGGGGAAAGTATGGGACTTTTTTTGGGGCTATTTTTTATTATATTTTTCGATTTTAGCATACCTTTTCTCTCGGTGATGTTTAAGACTTAGATCTTTCACGATGGTGAGGGTGACATCTTATTTTCTGATTCAATTTAAGATTTGCTTAAGCTCTTTCCAGGTCTTATCAAGTTCTATTATCTTGCTTATCTCGTCTGAAATTGTAAGCTTGCTGAGGTCTGCAATAGTACATCTGCAAATCCCCTTATCTTTATACCTATCGGATTGTATGCGATTTCATCCTTTCTAATCTTATTATTTTATTAGCAGCTCAGTCTCTAAAGGAATGGGCTTCTCTCCTCAAATGGGCTTTATATTACGTATGACTCTGTTTTGAAATTCTCTCATCTGAATGAACCTATTAATAATAATTTTCCAATTTTTATGAGCACTCTTAAATTAGTTGAGTAGATTATTCCTTATTTCCAGCATAATTTCATTTCGTCGCAGAAAAGGGAGTGTCCAGGGCGGATTATAAAAGGCAAAGAT
>JAIEPE010000062.1 GCA_019749915.1 Alphaproteobacteria bacterium
CTGCAGAGGCCATCAACATCCTATGGAAAAAGCCCTTCCCGCCCGGCTTCGTCTAGCTCCTCCCGCTCACCCCAGGCTCCCTCCACCGCGCCTCCGGCTTCAAGTTCGTCTAGGGTTGCAGAAAGCTCTACTCCTGTGGGCAGCACACGACCTTCAGAGTCAAAAATTAAGCGACTATCTGCACCAGAAGGTATACCTAATGCAGGAGGACATATAAGATCATTTGTAACAACGAAAGATGAAGTATATTATAGAGTGTATTCAGAGGGAGATGTAGGACGGTTTATAACGAAAGTGCCCCCTAAAAGTCGGGCTTTAGCGAAAGAAGGGCTGGCTCTACCGCCATCCAATACGGCAACTTACATTCAGGAAGTTCATGTGCCAGCAGGAACAAGGCTTCAAAGGTCAAGAGCTTTACCTATATCTAGCTGGGATAAGAGAGGCGGGATGGAACAATTTCAGATTATTGAAAAAGATATATTTAAGGTCAAGTTTGGAGCAGGGGAAAAGATGCCATGAAAAAGATAAACTTTCATGATAATATTTTAAAATTCAATGGCATAAAAAAAACTTTTAATTATTCAATAATAGATGTTTTGTTTTTAGATAATTTATTTGTAGTTTTGCTTGATCCAAGAGAGGATAAAAAAAATTGGGGACAATTTCACAACCTTCTAAGTGTTGATATTGAAGGAATTGACAAATGGATAGCAGAACTTCCAACTACTGATTCTGGAGATTCATATTACAAAATTCAGTTGAAAAATAATGAGTTATGGGCTTATTCAACGTGCTCTTATATTTGTAAAATTAACCCTGAAAATGGAAAGATAATTGAAAGAATATTTACGAAATAGACAATATATTCAAGTTTTTAATAAAATCATAAGAAAAGAGGAGAAGCTTTTACAATGAATTCTTCCAAATTTTCTTTTGAAGGTAAAGTTATAACGACAGAGAAATTTTCAAAGGAGTTAGATTATCCTATACAAGATATTATATATTTAGAAAACAAGCAGAGTTTCATTGTGTTATATGACATGGATAGCAACATAAGGAAATGGGGGCAATTTCCTAATATTATATGTCTTAATAGTCAGGGGGAAAAAATTTGGACCGTTGGACTTCCTACAACAAACACTGGAGATAGTTATTATCAAATGGAGTTTGAAGATGGAAAACTGATAGCCGATTCTTGGTGTTCTTTTTCATGTGAAATTGATGTTAATACCGGAAAAATTATAAACAAGGTTTTCTTTAAGTAGAATTACGTGCCAGCAGAAACAAGGCTTCAAAGATCAAGAGCTTTGTCAGCATTTGGAGAGAAGGGAGGATCAGAACAATTTGAAATTCTTGAAAAAGACCTGTCTAAGCTGATCTTTACTCCTGGAAGAACAATGGAGTAAAATAAGCCTATTGAAATGTTACACTTTATATTAAATTTTCATCCAGTCTATCACTGACTCGAAGGCTTCCTCGAGAGTTGAATTTAAGTTGTTTATTTCAACATTCCACTCTTTTTTTAGGTTCTTGTAATTCCATGCGTGGACATTAATATTATGGTCAAATGGTTGATCAATCCAAATTTGAAAACGCTGCCCCTTTTTACTAACAATATCTATTGAACGAACATCCTCATCTTTGTAGGAAGTAAACACGTGTAAAGAGTGTTTGTTTGCCCAGTTGAAAATTATAGGATCTACTAATTTATAGCTCATAATCCAATTCTATAATAAAATGTTTATGAACTCAACTTTAGTGATCCAATTTGTCGTTAGCACATGATATGTCCGAACTAAATAGCACTTCAATTGTCCGATAAGCGACTATCTCCAGAAGGAGG
>JAIEPE010000053.1 GCA_019749915.1 Alphaproteobacteria bacterium
ACGTAGCGCCTCGGAATAAATTAGAAGCACAAGTTGTTGAGATTTGGGCAGAAGTATTGGGATTACCAAAAGACAAAATAGGAATCCAAGATGACTTCTTTAGATTAGGTGGAAATAGTATTATTGCAATACGCTTGATCAGTAAGATTAATAAAGATCTTAATAAGAATCTTCGTGTAGCAGCTCTCTTTAATAATACTAGTATCTTTAAACTTTTGAGCTCTCTTGAGCAAGAGAGTGAAGAGAATATCATTCAACCGATACCTCTTACGCAACCAAAAGATCAAAAGCTATCTTTTGCACAAGAAAGACTCTGGTTTATTGAGAAGTATGAAGAAGGAACAAGTGCTTATAATATACCCATGATCTTTAAGCTACCAGAAGGTACCAATCTTAAAGCTTTAGAGTCTAGTTTAAAAAGTATTGTTG
Source organism: Alphaproteobacteria bacterium (assembly GCA_019749915.1). GTDB lineage: Bacteria > Pseudomonadota > Alphaproteobacteria > UBA9655 > UBA9655 > UBA9655. The sequence goes on from JAIEPE010000053.1 coordinate 430, forward strand.
AAAGACATGAAATTCTTAGAACCTTGATCAAAGAAGAGAATGGGGAGGCGTATCAATGTGTTTTAACATTCCAAGATAAGCCTTTAGAGATTTCTAAAGTAAAATTTAAAAATCAATTAGGGTTAAATCAACATATTCAAAAAGAAGTAATGCATGTTTATGATTTAAGTCATGAATATCCCATTCGTATAAGTCTGTGTGAGTTAAACAGAGGAAAAGGACTTCACAACGAGCTTCTTTTGATCATTCTTATTCATCATATAGCCTTTGATGGATGGTCAACAAGGATTTTTCTAAAAGAGCTTCAGGAATATTATACCTGTTATCTCGATCAATTAAACGGGAAAGAAGGTTCTTTAAAACTTCCTGAATTGAAAATTCAGTATAAAGACTTTGCGTTATGGCAAAGAAGTTACTTAACAAAAGAGAAACTTAGCACTCAATTTACTTATTGGAAAAATAAGCTAAGTGGCTATGAGACACTCAACTTAACAACAGATATGCCTCGACCAAAGAATATAAATTATAAAGGGGCAGATATTTTCTTTGAAATTGATGAAGAGACTTCAGAATCTTTAAGGAGTTTAGCAAAAGAGTTAAAAGTAAGTTTATATAGTTTATTATTAAGCGGCTATTATTTAATGTTGAGGAGCTATAATAATCAAGAAGATATGGTTGTGGGAACACCTATAGCAAATAGACACTACAGCCAAATAGAGAATGTTATAGGCTTTTTTGTTAATACGTTAGCGTTAAGAGTCAATATTGATGGAAAAGAAAGAATAAAAGATTATATAGAACGTATTGGAAGTGAAATCAAAGAAGCACAAGCCCATCAAGATCTCCCTTTTGAAAAACTTATTGAAGAATTAAACATTGAGAAAGATACAAGTCGCCATCCTATTTTCCAGGTGATGTTTGGGTTGCAAAGCTTTGGGAATAGTCAACAAAAACCAACAGCAGATGGAAAAAAAGATATCACCCAATTTTTAGAACCTTATAAGGGGAATATTGAATACAGCGTTGCAAAGTTTGATTTAAGTACTTTTATAGATGATCAAAATACCAAACTGAGTGGAAGTTTTAATTATGCAGAGAGTCTTTATAAACAAGAAACGATTAGGAGATTCATAGAAACATACATATATATTCTAAAACAAATATCAGAACTTGCAGCCATCCCAGAAAAGAGAGAACAAATAACCCTGAATGAGCTAAGGTATCTGAACCAAGAAACATATCAACAAATCATCTATACCTGGAATGACACAGAGAAAGAGTATCCTGTCGATAAGACTATCCATCAGCTTTTTGAGGAACAGGTAGAAAAAACTCCTCATAATGTAGCCGTTATTTATGAAGAGACAAAACTTACTTACAGAGAATTGAACAATCGAGCAAATCAGCTTGCTCATTATATAAGACAAACA
>JAIEPE010000013.1 GCA_019749915.1 Alphaproteobacteria bacterium
TTATTCCTTATTTCCAGCATAATTTCATTTCGTCGCAGAAAAGGGAGTGTCCAGGGCGGATTATAAAAGGCAAAGATCGGTTCACCTACAGTCTTCAGATTAACTTGCTTTGTGTATTTGACAAGCTCCTCAAGATGTTTCTTTAAGCTTTCCTCTCCAGCTAACCCTGAAAACCTTATGACTAAATAACGTTTTGCTGGAATGGATAGTATCTCTATTTGGCTATTATTAGGCAGGGGTAGGGTTTCCAATGTGTACCCAGCAGGCATGACAAAGCTAACCTTCCAATGTCCGCTATGATCTGTAGCTTGTTGAATGACAGGCGCCGTCATGGCAATTTTTTCTCCCGGTTGTTGCATTACAGGAGCAGTCATACTTATTTTTTGGCTGGGAGCATTATTACCAAAAATATAATCAGCAAGAATTCGAAAGCCCTTTGAGATTGCTTCTTTCCGTTCTCCTTCAACCCTTACTTCAGCAACAAGAAGAGGCTCATATTCACGAATCTCGATGTTTCCATGAGATTCAATGACCTTAAACTTGGGTTCATTCACTTGGCTCATAATTGTTCCACTCATTGCTAAAAGGACTAAAAAAAGGGTGAGAATCCCGTACAAAATGTAACTTTTCTTAATTTTCATTTTATCGACAGTTTTGAGTTCATTTAAATTTTCATTGTAGCACAAAATGGAATGACGACTTCATGAAAAAATGTTTTAGTGATTAAAAGAGGTTTTTAAATGACACAGGAAAAACCAGCTATTCTCTGGTTTAGACAAGACTTAAGATTAGCAGATAATCCGGCACTTCAAGGTGCAACCGGTCATCCGTTTTTTGCAGTATATATTTGGGATGAACAGGACCCTTGGTCTCCTGAAGGAGCATCAAGATGGTGGCTTTATAAGAGTCTGAACGCTCTAAAGCAATCTCTTCAAGAACGAGGGATTCAGCTTATTTTTAGAAGAGGAAACCCTCTTCATATTTTAAAAGCCCTTGCTCAAGAAACGAAGGCTTGTGGGGTTTATTGGAATCGATGCTATGAGCCTTACGCTATTCACCGAGATAAGGAAATTAAATTCCACTTTAAAAATGAAGGTATTCCTTGTGAGAGTTTTAATGGATCTCTTTTGGTTGAACCTTGGGAAATTCAAACGAAAACAAAAGGACCTTATCAGGTTTTTACTCCTTTTTGGAAAGTCCTTCAAAGTCTTAGCTTCCCTAAGCCAACTTCAATCCCTGACCTTCAAGGGTGGAAGACAGCTGTTACTTCTGATGCCCTTGAAGAATGGGGATTCGTGCCTACCTTATGGGGACAAGGTTTAGAAGAAACTTGGCAACCAGGAGAGAAGGGCGCTTGGAAAAGACTGGACCACTTTTTAGAGGAGGGGGCTCAAGCCTATGCTAAGAAAAGAGACTATCCTTCAGAAAACGGGACGTCCCATTTATCTCCCTATCTTCACTGGGGAGAGTTAAGTCCTACTCAAATTTGGCACCAAGTTTTACTATCCTATGGGATGGAAGCTCTTCCTTTTTTAAGGCAGTTGGGATGGCGAGAATTCTCTTATCATCTTCTCTATCACTTCCCAGAATTTCCCTCCAACCCCTTAAGATCATCTTTTCAAAATTTTCCATGGGAAAAGAATGCCGATGCCCTTAAAGCCTGGCAGACTGGAAAAACGGGATATCCTTTGGTGGATGCAGGGATGAGAGAACTTTGGCATACAGGCTCTATGCATAATCGAGTTCGTATGGTTGTAGCCTCATTCCTTGTAAAACACCTTCTCCTTCCTTGGCAGAAGGGGGAAGAATGGTTTTGGGATACTCTCGTTGATGCAGATCTTGCCAACAATGCGGTTAGCTGGCAGTGGGTTGCGGGATGTGGGGCGGATGCAGCGCCTTATTTCCGCATTTTTAACCCTTCTCTTCAAAGTCAAAAATTTGACGCGAAGGGCACTTATATAAAGCAATGGGTGCCAGAGCTTCACGCCTTGGATGCTCCATATATTCATTCTCCTTGGCAAACTCCGATTGAAATTTTGAAAAGGGCAGGGATTAAGTTGGGAACGACCTATCCCTTTCCGATCGTTGATCACGATTTTGCTCGGAAGAGAGCGTTGGAGGCTATTCAAACGCTGTT
>JAIEPE010000059.1 GCA_019749915.1 Alphaproteobacteria bacterium
CATTCTTCTTCATTACCTTCTTCTCCATCCTCTGTTCCACCGTTCCACTCTCTAGGGAATGGAACAGTGGAACAAGAGCAAGTCATGCGGAACACTCAGTGGAACATTGCTGGAATAAGCTCTCTAAAAGCCTTGGCAAACAAGGTTTTGGAGAGGAACAAAGACCGGAACAAACCTGGAACAGAGGCCTTAAAATCTGTTCCACATCCTGATCAACTTGTTCCACGCAATGGAACAAATTCTGGAGCCGATGATGCCACTCAGTATGATGCTCTTTCTTATGAGTTCGAAGAGCGCCTTGCCATTGCAGAATATGGCGGACAGCAAACTCAACTCCAAGCCCAGCGCATTGTCTATCTGGATGCCTTCATTTCTCTTTTATCAGACCAGGCTAAAGATGATCTAGAGAAAGACTGGCTTGCTCAAAAAATTCAGATAGCCTTGGCAACCCTCGAGACTCAGAATTTTTCGATGCTGAATTGAAATTCCTCTTATGAATCAACCTTTATAAATTCATTTCCCAATATTTGAGAACATGCTGACATCTATTCTCAATGGTCGCTTGTATTTTATCAAATATAAGGGAGGAAAGACCTTTTTTCTCCAACATTTTTGAAAGAGCTTGCGCTTTTTTAGGAAGTGTACTTGCGAACTTCTTAAGATCTTTCTCCATCGTGTTTTTGGCAAGCTGTGTGTCGGGAACAAGTTGAACCCAATGCCTTAAATAGACATCTTCTGGCTTGTATTTTCCTCCTATTTTCATCGCCATTTTCTTGCTTAATTGGGGATAAACAGCTGTGCTTAAAAGATCATAGGCGGGAGCCAAGCGAGGCCTTCCCTCTAGATAGAGAAAAGAATAGTTTTTGGCATGAGCATCTGCATTACCGATAAGGTAATTAAAGATAATGGTATGAATAAACATAATCTTATCAAAGGCGGGACGAATGCTACATCTTTCGATTAAGTCCAAGCATTTTTTTATAGAAGGACCCCCCTCATTTTCATATTTGAGTTCTGGCGGAATACTGAGAGCTTGGCAAAAGTCTTCTTGGTGGAGCCGGTGATGATGGTCTGCTGTTCTGTCATATCTTTCAATGAGAAGATAGGGGAAGCCATTTGCCTGTCTTATTTCAACCGAAGAGACAGCTAAGTTCATGTTTTTGGCTAAAAGCATACAAAAGTATTCATTAAACACACTATCAAGTATGTCTGATATTGGGGGCTTAATAATATGGGTTGTAGGAGATGTTCCTTTTGTAAGGGCTATTTTATCATCAATGAGGGCAACAGCTAACTTATCTTGCGCTCCTGCCAAAGACATACGCACATCTTTTTCTCCAGCTAATAAAGGTCGCTGTGAGAGCATCATTAATATTTTATGAAGGTCTTGTTCCCCTAAAAAGTCATAGTCCTTTGTACGTTGTGGAGAGGGAATTTGATCTTCAGGGTAGAGAGAAATGGCGCCAGCACATTCTCCCCCAATGATTTCTAAGATAGCAAAAGGATTTTTCTCTGAAACACCCAATAACCGAGCCACACGATGTCGGGCAAAATCATCAGGCAGTAAGTTGGAGAAAAAGGGACGAACGATAGAATCCGCATAAGCTTTATCGCTTAAGGGTAAAGAAGCTGAAAGGGGAAAAGCATTTCCCGAGGTTAGATAATGAGCATCGTATAAGAAGTTTAATCGCCCACTATCGTCTTGAGTGAGCTTGCCAGCCAGTCTTTCATCAAAATAAACGGAGAGGGTGCGTGCCATAGTGGGTTACTCTTCCTTTTGTCGAAGATAAAGCTCAAACCCAAGCATAGTAAGCACACGGAGCGTTTTATCCAGATGACAGCTTTCTTTTCCTGACTCTAAGTCAAGGACAAAACGGCGTCCTGTTCCTGAAATGCTTGCTAATTGCTCTTGGGTTAATCCTTGGGATTTACGAGCTTCTCGCATAAGCTGTCCCAAAGCCTGTGTTGTTTTTATTTCTTTCATCATTTGCTCCTGATCAGGAACATTATAGAGTATCAATGAATAAATTCAAGATGAAAATTCCTGATCGGGAACAATTAATTCCTTGCTTTCTAGAAAAAAAGCTGTTAAATTGCAAAAACTATCTCACAATGAAATAGCGCGACGTAAAGGTGCTAGTAACACCTCCACGCCGCTAACCATAGCAATCCACAAGGAGATCACCATGGCTAAGTTAGATGTATCCCAAATCAACTATTTATCTCAAGACCTAATTGCCCATATTCAAAACGCTCATAACCTGATTGGCCAGGGAACGTTT
>JAIEPE010000006.1 GCA_019749915.1 Alphaproteobacteria bacterium
GGAACGACCTATCCCTTTCCGATCGTTGATCACGATTTTGCTCGGAAGAGAGCGTTGGAGGCTATTCAAACGCTGTTAGTTAAACAACCCACGCAAGATCACATATAATTCAATATCTATTAGTTAAACACAAAACAGAGCTAACCTTTGCTAATTTGAATTTTCTTTGGTTCTTCTTTTTTTATAATTTTACGTGGCAAGCAAATGCTTAATATCCCGTTTTTGAATGAAGCTTTAATATTGCTTTGATCTGTATCCTCAGGTAAGGAGAATACTCTCTGGAAAGAACCATAGGAACGTTCAATACGATAGAAATCTCGACTCTTTTCTTCATTCTCTAATTTTTTTTCTCCTTTGATAGTAAGCATATTGTCACTTATTTCAATTTGCACATCATCTTGATCTACGCCCGGAACTTCTAGTTTGATCATATAATCATGATCTCCCACAGATATGTCTGAACGAGGTTTCAAAATATTTTGAGTGGCTTTACTTAGTTCATTATCAAATCTTAAGGATCCGGATCCACGAAATACATTATCAAAAAGTTTTTCCATTTCTTCATGGATTTGAGCAATAGGGTTAGCATAAAATTGAGGTTGATTTTTAAGCTCCACATTGCGCTGTATAGGAACTGTTTTTCCTTCTTCTACTTTTTCATCTTTTATCCAGTTCCAAGGTGCAAACTTTTTAATTTCCATAGCTTTTTTCTCCTTTCTTTTTTAGTAAAAGCTTTATCCTATCTATGATTTAGGAATCGATTTTTATGATTTCAAGCCTTAGGTTGGATTCAAATCTGGTAGTTTTGTGACCTTTTTTGACTCATTCTTGGTTTTATTTTTCATTGTTAACAGTAACTCCTTGCAGCATTCTTTCACCTCTTCAAGAGGGATATCTTTTTCAGCATACATAGCTCCGTGCAAAGAATTTATAATAAATTTAACTTCTCTTTGAGAGAGGGCTGGGAATAGGTTTCTTGCCGCTTCAAATATGGCATTTAGGGAAGCGTTTTTGGCCGTATGCCAGTTTTGGAAAGCATACTTTTGCAGAAACCTTTGCAATTCTTCAGCAGAATTTATTTTTGAAAATTCCTTCATGTTAAAATCTTCTTGTCTGAACTCTGGATTATCAAAGGGTTCTGCAAAAAACCTCTCTTGGATTTCTGATTTGAACTTAGGTTTTCTCCTGGCGAATCTCAGCATCCAGAAGAGTGCAAAACCAAAAATGATTATGATAATGATGATAGAAGCGTATAAAAATAGAGAGTTCACTTTTATGGGTTTAGTTTCTTCAACTAATGATTTTTGTGGGATACTGTTGTCAGAACCCTCTTGCTTGATATTTGTCTTAGTTGGAATTGCTACAGGCATAACAGTATCTTTTGCAGGAAGGACTTCTATCTTGCGCTGAGGGATTTTCGCATACGAGATTTTATTTTCTTTGACGTTCCACCAGGGAATAGTAATTTCTGGAAGAGTCAATGAGCCTGGCTCTTGAGGAATTAAGGTATAGCTTTCCTCACGCCAACTGGTGAGCTTGTTGTCTTTTATGGACTCCTCTGTGGTAGGTTTATCCGAATAGACTTTGAAATCATTTGTTTTTTCCTGCTGATGCTTAAGAGTTGGGAGTTGATTTGCCGTGATGCCTTCTCCTACAATTGTAAAGATACGGGTAAATGGCTCTCCAACTTTGAGAGACTTTGTTTCCTTGATGCTCTCTGTAATCTTAAGTGAGGTTGCGGGCAACCAAGAAATCATCCCTTGAAGTGGAGCTTGAACATTTAAAATAATTTCATTGCTGCTTAGAGAAAAGGGTTCTAACCTTTGAATTCCAAAACTTCCCATGGTTTGAAATTTTTGGAATAAACTTAAAGGATCAAGATTACGGCCTAAGAATGAATCTAAGGGGCTCTCATCACGGACTAATTTTTCACCCTCAATAATCAACCCAGGAATAGTAACAGAACCCGTCTTTAGAGGTGTCACAATATACTTAGCCTCAAGGACTTTAACAGGCAATCCATTATGGGTTTTCTCATAAACTTTAGGATTACCGACAGCTTTTACGACGAGTCCAGTTGCAGAGAGAGGTCTCAATTGAATGTGGGTTAAATTTTGAGAGGAAATTAACTGGAATGTATAAATGATGGGTTCATTTTTGTAAGGAGTGACCTTGTTGACGCGAGCTGAGATTGTAATGTCTTTGTCATCGGTTTTCTGCTGTTGAAAAGCTGCCTTTTCAATAGAAAGGCTAATGGGCTTGCTGGACAACATACCTTCAGAACTTTCAATAGTTATGGCAGGTATCTTGAGTTTTCCTTCCTTTTTCGGGACAAG
>JAIEPE010000068.1 GCA_019749915.1 Alphaproteobacteria bacterium
GGAGTATGGGCTGTTGATGAGTATGTTGCTAAAGCTTATGTAGATAGCATAGCTGAGGCGGTTTCTAGGAGAAAACACCCTGCACGCGTCTCTATACGTTTAAGTATCAGTGAAGGCCATAGTTTTAAGCTTGGTACGAAACCCCTTGAGAATCTGCTTAAGATTTTTGAGACCTCTTACCGTTCTCATCCTTATCTAACCCTCCAATTAAAAACCTTTGAAGGTGATAAGACCCTTTGGACATTTTTAGAATCCCTCCCTCATTTTACTCTTGAAGACATGGGAGAGAATGTTTCTGATGACCTGTCCCTTGAAAAGGTTATCCCATGGAAGAAAAAGTTAACTTTCTCTTCGGGGTATAGCACAATCTTAGGAGTATCTAGAGTTTTTACACCAGGGCTACGTCCTAATTTAAATGACCCTCATTCTATTGAAGACACAATTAATGTCTACGATCAGGATTTAGAGTTCTCCGAAAGGAACTTCCCTTCCGTTGTTTTTAATGCTCAAGACCAAAAGGGATTGGATTGGCTCGTTGAATATAACGGGAATGTTTGTACATGGCAAAATAGGGTTCAAGATAATCCTTTGAATATTTACGAGGACAATTACCTTACAACTCAACAGGAAACCTTTAAAGACCCTCTTACCTTGTCTTATATAGAAAAAGGGACTCTATATCGCCAAAAAATAATTTCTGAAGTGTCTCCAAAGGCCGTAACCTTAATGAAGGCAGTGAGTGTAAGAGATTATGCTGGAAACTGTCTTTTTGAGGATGAGAAAGTCCGTCTTTACTACACAATCCGTGTGCTTCAGGATTATTTAAAAGAAGAAAGAGTTAATAAACAAGAACTCAAAAAACTTCCCCAAGAGCTACAAACTCTTATTTATGAATCTCCGGAAAAACTCATAACTCTTTATAAAAAGGCCCGTTATTCTGTTGTTGATCAAGAAATCAAGAGGAACCCTTCTTTTAAAGAATTTCGAGACTTCTTAGAGCTTCTAAAGTTGGGACATTATGATGTTTCTGAAACACAAATATCTCAAGCCATTGATTACTACAATAATTATCCAGAGTGTAGTGAAAAGATTTCTCACTTAAAAGAGGTTGCTCCTGAGATTGGACAAGATGTGGAAAGGCGTTTGACAGATAGGATCATACAAATTAAGCCTATGAAGAGATTCCAGCAACACCCTAAGCCTCTCTCTGAAGAAACCATTGCTTATAGTTTAGCAGGATAAAATAACTGGGATTTATGAGTGTTACTTTAGTCTTGCCATCAAAAGCATCATCCTATTCTGAAACAAGTCATATTATTGGCATTGAAGGTCTTCCCGGAGCTGGTAAAACAACTATTCTTACCGCAATTGCTGAAGAGCTAGAAGGAAAAGCGATTATTCTTTCGGAAATCAACTTTGAACCGAACTCTCCCTATGGAAAACTTCCCATAAAAGATCAGGGAGACGTTTATTTACGTTTATGGATTGAAAGAATGACTCTTTTAAAGACCGTTAAAGATCCTTCCCTTTGTTTTATGACAGATAGAACATACTTCTCAAATTTTGCTTATATTTATGCTCTAGATGCGTTAAAAGGTACCCACTACTACCATAATCAGATAAGACTCTTCATTAATAACCTTGTGGAAATTCCTTTTAATAAACTCTTTGTTTTTGATGTCCACCCCGAGATTGGGTTACAACGTCGACGTTTACGTGGAGATCAAATCCCTTGGCCATGGTCTGAAGAAAAGTTTTTAAAGGCCTTACATCAATTTTATAAAAAAGAACTCCCTCAGTTTGGCATTAAAAATGTCCAATTTATTGATACTTTAGAAGACAAAAGAATGACAATTTCCAATCTTAAAAAAGAAGTTTTAAAAAGCATAGATAAAACTCAGAAACAAGCTATTCTCTACACGTATCCTAATGAAACACAAGAAAGAACTCTCTGTTTTTTTGCAAAACGGAAAGGGCTTGGAGAGTCCTGTACACGTATTCTTAATGTTCTTGGGGTTCCCACTCTTTATTTTTTAAAACACAGTCTCCAAGTTGTTAATGGCCGGCCTGTTTTTTTTAATAATGATCAACTTTATAATCTTCTCAAGGTTTATTCTCAAAAAACCTTTCTTCAAGGTAAGCCTTCTCTTCAGGAGAGAGCTAATGCACTATAGAAAAACAAATTCCTCTAGTTGTACTCTTCAAAAAGATTGTTCTCAAAATTCTCAAAAGGGCGTAAGAATGTATGTCGTTTTTGGATATCCAGGGGCTGGGAAGGGGACTTTTGCAGAGATTCTTCGAGAAAGGGGATATAAGCATCTTTCTACAGGTAATATCCTAAGAGAAGAGGTTCGTCTTAAAACACCTCTTGGCTTAAAATATCAAAAAGAAAGAGAGTGTTCAATTAACTGTGTCAACGGTTAAACATTGACCCCAGTTGGAGCCTTCCTTCAAAATATATATCGA
>JAIEPE010000058.1 GCA_019749915.1 Alphaproteobacteria bacterium
TGTCTTTCTTCTTGTTGTCTGCTCACTTCTTAATATTTTGGGCGCAAAAGAAACCGTTCCTCCAGCAGTTATGTTTAGGTTCTTTGCTGCGGGTACAGCGTCATTTCTGCTTTCAAAATCTTCCTCAGGCGCAAGTTGAGGATTTCGAGCCCATGTGCAATTCGGCCATACAAGAGTTAGAATCAGGAGAGAGCTTACGATCTTCTTTGTCATTAATATCAATTACTTATATATCCATCACTCTTTACGAGTGACACTCCACGGCCTTTAAAATGAGCATGACCTTATCTTTATTATTAAGACGATTTTCACGATAACTCTCATCAAGGCAAAACAGGTTGATAAATTCTCTTCTTAAATCAAGATCCTTTTCTTCAACATCAACAGTCATGGTATCAAGGTTAATATTTATAAAGAAAGGGACTTGACCTACCTCACTTTCATCTAAAGGCTTTCCTGGGAATCTAATTTCATAAAATCCTAAAACTTTAAAGTGAAGCAAATTTAAAGGGGTATCTTTAGTCAAAAAATTAGAAAAGTCAGCAGGCTCAATTTTAACAGACTTTATTTTGGAAACTTTGTAGGGTTTAAGAGTGGATATATCTCCCCACAGAAGCTGACCATCACAATTTAAATCATTGACCACGGGACAAGAAGGGAGTTCCCATTCGTGAGCCATTCGATTAATTAAATCACTTAAAATATCTTCCCCACCCCAGATTACTAAGCCGTTTTTTACTTGTGCTTCTATTGGATCTCGTACTTGTTCAATATCGCCATTTTTAAGCCCAAAAATGGGCTGAAAGGATTTACTAATAAAGAGTTTAAGTCCCATATCGACATTATTAAGCCTGCCCTTTGCAGTAAGAAAAAAGAAATTAGCATCTTCTGTATCAATCTCTTGTATAGGAATAGAGATTTTTAAAAATGCCTGTTTTTCATATCGATGCTGTTTTTTGTTCTTTTTTTCAGTTTGAATAACATGGTAATCAGCTGTTTTCTGAATTTTATTATCAGGTGCAAATTCCATATTAGTATTATCCTTTTCTGTTTATCTGATATTTTTTGTCATTTTTTACAAATTACCTTCTAACTCTTCTACAGAGTTCGGAATATCCACGTACTTTGATCTTTCCTGTGCAATTAAATCTGTCGGTAGGTTATATTTCTGTCCAACATCGAGGAGAGCCTCAAGGGCAGCAATAATAAAAATATCTTTGAAAAGCTGAAGATTATTTTGATCTGCCCATTGCAGAACTCTTGTATCTAATTCAACTGCTATGGGTAAATCTCCATATTTTTTGTTGATACGTTGATACTCTGGCTTGAGCTTGTTTTTTAACCCATAACGATAAATTAAACCTACCCACTTAAAAGGAGCGCTATCGAGAAAGTGAGACTCAACAATGAGTTTTTCAATTTCATCCTGAACCTGAATAACCAATTTTGTGTTTTTAATTCGTTCCTTGACAAGGGCCACGATACCAGGAACAAATTTTCGATTATGAGCCATTGAATTCCTTCCTTTCTTACTGGGTACTCTTGTTTCCAGGCAATGATTCAGAACTTTTTATGGCTTCATGAGCTTTTAGTTCAAAGTACAGCTTACTCTTTATAATCACTTACTAATTCTTTTTTTAACTCATTACAAAGGTCTCGGTGATATTCAGATTCTTTTGCAACAAGATTCAAAAACTCTAACATGGATTTTTTTGGAATGAGATCCATATTATTTCGAAATTGCATCAATGAAGAGGGATTGTTAAATATTCTATAAATAAGGCTTAATAACCATTTTGGAGCCCGCTCCATCATACAAGGTATTTCTTTTATTACGGCTTTAGCATGAATTTGATCAGGGTAATTATCTAAGCCCACCTTAAGAGATTCTAAAACCCATCCATATTCACTATCATCATCAAAATACTTCATTAATTTTTCAATACTTGTAGAATTCTTCAATATAATTACTTTATCTACAGTCTCTAAAAATTTTTCAGCATTCCCACTTTTACTAAAATCACTATATTTTTCCAGCTCTTGATATAGACCTTCTAATTTTTTCATTTTTTCATATCCTTTTGAAACAGATGTGGATGTTTTTCTTTGCTTTGCTTAATAACTTTCTTTAGAGAAGGCAAAATCTCATTATTTAATCCATCATTTTTATAAACATTGTGTACTCTTCTTACGGCATCAGCTAAGGCTTTTCGAGGCTCTAGTTTAGGATCTTGCTTTTGCAGTTTTTTATGAATTTCTCTATGCCTTCCGCCCCTTCCAGGATGCGGTTCCTCCACTTTTATCGCAATTCCTTCTTCACGGGGTATACCTTTAGCTTTCATATAATTATCATTTGGAATGTGATGACTCGCTAAGTTATCCCCTTTAACACTTAGTTTATCTAAGTCAGAGAAGGTCCCCACTTGTCCTTCTCCAGGAAGAAGCGTTTTTTTCTCAGCAACGACAGATTTGCTAGCTGTAGTTGCGGAAGGTGATGAACGACCTACAGATGTGCTGGAAGAAGGTGAGGGCATTTTTCTAAGTGGACGGGTTGTGGTTTTTACCGCAGCCGGAGGCGCTGTGGAGGAGGCCTGGGGTGAGCGGGAGGAGCTAGACGAAGCCGGGCGGGAAGGGCTTTTTCCAT
>JAIEPE010000027.1 GCA_019749915.1 Alphaproteobacteria bacterium
TGACGGACCATAAAGAGGGAACAAGCTCGCGAATCCATAGGTTTATTGGAGAGACGCATAAGGAGTAGTTGAAGTTATTCATAAAAACAAACTGTTACCTCTGGTGGAGCCAGGGGGAATCGAACCCCCGACCTCTACAATGCCATTGTAGCGCTCTCCCAACTGAGCTATGACCCCTTGAGGATTTAGAGAAATTAATGGCATACTCGCTTACATGCAACAGGAAAATATCATTATAAGTCATTCTGAGGAAGAAACTGCTGTGGTGGCTCGAAGCCTGGCCCTCAAATTGCGTCCTGGAGATGTGGTTTTATTGCGAGGCGAGCTAGGTGCAGGGAAATCAACTTTTGCTCGGGCGTTGATCCAAGCTCTTTGCGGGGAGGAAACAATTGTTCCCAGCCCAACTTTTACTCTTGTGCAAACCTATGAAGCCTCTGAATTTACTCTCTGGCATTTTGATCTCTATCGCCTTAACTCCCCTGAAGAAGTTTATGAATTAGGGATTGAAGAAGCCTTGCAGCGTGGTGTATGCCTTATTGAGTGGCCCGACCGTTTGGGCTCTCATTTGCCCAAAATCTATAGGGAAATTGAATTACAATATGGAAGCCAGTACCATGAGCGTCTTATTACCTTTAAAGAATGAGCTTGCAATTCTTTCTGAAACACAAGAAAGAGAAAATTTACTTGAACAATTTCTTGAAAAACATGGTCTTGAGGAAGATGAGCTTTTGCCGCTTCCGGTTGATGCTTCTAAGCGCCGCTATTTTTGGTTTTCCCATACGCTCGTTATGGATGCAGCTCCTCCTCACGAGGATACAAAAGCTTTTGAAAATATAACGAACCTATTGCGAGAAGCAGGCCTCACGGTTCCCAAGATTTATGCAGCAGATCACAAGAATGGTTTTATGCTTCTTGAAGATTTTGGAGATTTGACTTATCGAAAGGCCCTGGAAGCTAGCCATGAGGAATTTCTTATTTATAAAGAGGCCATTAATGCCTTAGCCCATCTTCACAAGAAGATGAAAAAAAATAAGGCAGATCTTCCCTCCTATGATCTAGACCTTTTCTTGGAGCGTGTGAGCCTTTTTACCCAGTGGAGCGATCTGGCTTTGTCTCAAGGCGCAAAGGAAGATTTTGTCGGATTGTGGATGGAGGCCTTCCAAAACCAACCCGCCGTTCCCCAACGTCTTATTTTGCGGGATGTGATGGTGGATAATCTTTTTTGGTTGCCGAAAAAAGAAGGGTATAAACGTTGTGGCTTTATTGATTATCAGGATGCCCGCTGGGGCCCTGTGACCTATGATTTGGTGTCTTTGCTTGAAGATGCTCGACGAGATGTTGCACCTGATCTCGCGCAATCTATGTTAAAAGTCTATTTTAGCCATTTTCCAAAGCTCGCGCGCGAGGATTTTATGGCCAGCTATTGCTTATGGGGAGCTCAACGGAGCACGCGCATTTTAGGCGTCTTTTCACGTCTTGCAAAGCGTGATGGAAAGCCAAAGTATTTAGAGCACGTTCCCCGCATATGGGCTTATTTAGAGCGGGACTTACAGCATCCCTCCCTTGCGGGCCTTAAGGATTGGTTTGAAAAAGTGAGAATATGAAAAAAAGCGCTATGATTTTGGCTGCAGGCTTAGGTCTTCGCATGCGCCCTCTCACGAACAGTACCCCTAAGCCCTTGATTTCGGTGAAAGGGAAAACCATGCTTCAGCGTGCTTACGAGCACCTGAAGACCATTAATGCGGGGCCTATCGTTGTGAATGCCCATTACTTACCAGATAAAATTGTTGCTCATCTTCAGGATCTTGATCCTGAAATTATAATCTCTCCGGAAGAGGTTTTGCTCGAGACAGCGGGTGGTATCAAAAAGGCGCTTCCTTTATTAGGGGAGGGGGCTTTTTTTACACTCAATGGAGATACGGTGTGGACAGGGAGTGAGAGCTTGAAGGTCATGGAGGATATCTGGGATCCTTCAATAATGGATGCTCTGTTGCTGCTTGTCCCTAAAGAAAATGCCCATGGTTATGAAGGTAAAGGTGATTTCTTCTTGGATCTTAATGGGGGGCTACGGCGTCCTCAAAATGGGAGAGAAGCTCCTTATGTTTACATGGGCGTTCAATTGACTCACAACTCTTTGTTTGATGAGGCTCCAGAAGGCCCTTTGTCTTTAAATGTTTTGTGGAATCAGGCTTTAGAGAAGGGCCGCCTTTTCGGCACCCTTCACAAAGGTGAATGGTTTCATATAAGTACTCCTAAGGATCTTGAAAAATTTAATATGAGAGAGAGTTAATTACCTCTCTCTCTTGTAACTTATTTTCAACGTTCCCATATTTAAGTTGTGGGGAGAGAAAATCTTAAGCCAAGATTTAGTTTTACCCCTCCAGAAACATCAAGTTTTTCATTGAAAAATCATAATTGAAATTTTTTTGAAAAATTCTATTGACGTTCGCTAAACCACTGCGTATAAGAATCACACTCAAGCGCGGATGAAAAGAGAGCTTGTCTCTCTGAAGAGTCTACGTTATGTTTTAGTGAGTGCCTTAACAAGTTGTTAGTATTCACAGATCTTTGAAAAGTAAATTGAGAAGGGATACGCGGGAAGCGGTTTGCATGACGAGCCGTTTTAAGATCCGCGTATCAAAAGCAAATTAGAATATGTCATTTGTCTTTGGCAAATGTTCATCATTCGAAATGCCATGCGTTTTAAGAAATGACTCGTTAATTTTTTTAAGAGTAAGACTATTTTCAAAGTTTAGACTTTGGAATTGAAGGATTAGCTCTGGACAAATTTGGTTTTGAATTTATTTAAAATCAGAAATGAACATGAGAGTTTGATCCTG
>JAIEPE010000017.1 GCA_019749915.1 Alphaproteobacteria bacterium
ATTCCGCCTGTCCGGTTCTAAGAGGACTCTGCTGGAGCGATCCGGCAGTTTTACTCTCCTGATGTACTCCTTCTTGCGTAAGGGGTTATTGTGGTTAGCTGCACATGGGTGTTGAAGCGCCCATGTGTGGCATTAAAAGAAGTGTAACATGTTAACGTTTGCTGGAAAACAGTTTTTTCAATGATAGAATTTTATATTTCTATAAATTCTTTAAAACTCTGAATCATCAAAATTATCAATTTTCAACTTCTGACGTATTTTATCTTCTATTTTTTGAAGGTTAGCAAGGTTAGCTCACTTGTTTACTTTTTATTCTACAAACTGCTCTTTCTCTAGCAACTATCCTCAAATGGTGGCTGCTTATCTAAAATTTGTGTGTGTGTTAAGAACCTACTTTAAGTTGATTATTCATGAGTGTTGTAAGGCGATGGGTAAAAAGTTGAGAATCTGAAACAGGTTCTCCTTCAAGGATAAGAGCTTGGTCATACAGAAGGGCAGCCATTTCTTCCAATATTTCCTTCTTATCTTTCTGCTCAACAAGTGAAGATAGGTTCTGAATTAGGGAGTGGTTGGGATTAATTTCAAAAATCTGTGATGCTGGACTTTGATGCCCTTGAAACATTCCTGAAAGATGAGGGCTCATGTCTTGATTTGATGTTACAAAGCAAACAGGGCTTTCTTTAAGGCGTGTAGATACCCTTACCGTCTTTACTTTGCCCTGATATTGCTTTTCTAAAAATTCAACAAGCGTATCTAAGTGTGTATCATCAGACTCTTCAGTATCAAAATTGAGGTCTGCTTCTGTAATCGATTTAAGAGGGTGGTCTTTATAGGATCTGACACGAGAAACCCAAAGTTGGTCTATAGGATCAGTTAATAATAGGACATTGAGCTTACGATTCTGAAAGCCTTCTAGCTGTGGGCTTTTGAGCATCTTTGCGTTATCTTCTCCAACTAAGTAATAGATCTCCTTCTGATCCTCATTCATATGCGCAACATACTCTTCAAGAGAAATGGGTTTTTCTTTTAGGGTTGTTTTAACACGGATTAGAGAGAGAAGCTCATCTTGCTTTGCAGGCTCTTCATAAAAGCCTTCCTTTATTATGGCTCCAAAGTTCTGCCAGAACTTTAGATATTCTTCATGTTCATCTTTAGCCTTTTTAGCTAAGGTTTCCAAAATCTTTTTTGCTAGGGTGGCCTTAATTTTTGAGATACGAGGATCAAACTGCAGAGTTTCACGGCTTATATTCAGAGGGAGATCTTCTGTATCCACAATGCCTTTTACAAATCTTAAGTAGGAAGGAAGAAGGTGTTCGCAATCGTCCGTGATAAAAACGCGTTTAATATAAAGCTTCAGCCTATTTTTTCGATCGGAACTCATTAAATCATAAGATCTAGTGGAGGGAATAAAAAGAAGAGCTATATACTCTATAATTCCTTCAGCTTTTGTATGTAGTGTGCACCAAGGATCATCAAAGGCATGACTGATATGTTGATAAAAAGATTTATACTGCTCTGGAGTAATTTTATTTTTAGGCTTCAACCAAAGCGCCCGATCTTCGTTTAACACCTCTTCGGTATCTGTCTTTTTGAGAATGATTGGAAAATCAATGTTTTCAGAATACTTCTCAACTAATGTCTTTAATCGTAAAGGCACAAGGTAATCTTTTGCTTCCTCCTTAAGATGGAGAACAATTTTTGTTCCAGGAAGGGGTAATTCAGCTTTTTCAACGGTAAAAGAATCAATACCATTGGATGTCCACTTATGAGCTTCTTTTTTTCCAGCTTTTCGACTTGTAACCTCAACCTCTGAGGCAACCATAAAACACGTATAAAAACCAATGCCATATTGGCCAATAAGGTTGCTATCTTTTTTAGCATCTCCTGTTAATTTCTTGAGGAATTGTGAGGTTCCTGATTTTGCAATTGTTCCAAGATTATCAACAAGTTCTTGGCGGGACATGCCGATGCCATTATCTTCAATAGTGAGAGTTTTATTCTGATCGTCAGTGGACAGGATAATTTTATACTCAATATTTTTTTCAGTAAGATCTGGAGTTGTTAATTGAAGGTGCCGCAATTTATCACAAGCGTCAGAAGCATTAGAAATAAGTTCTCTTAAGAAGATTTCTTTGTTTGAATAAAGATGATGCGTGACCAGTTGTAAAAGCTTACTGACTTCAGCTTGAAACACATATTCTGACATAATGTTTCTCCATTATTCTTTTAAATCGATAAACAAAAAAATAACTGAACTGAATTTGAAGATCAACCCTTTCCCAATAACCCTTCTAGGCAATTCATACAAACTGTTTGTATCATTTTTTCTGTGACGCGTATAAAGGACTGATTAAGGCAGTCGCTACATTTGATTTGTGGTTTCTTATAAATCCCTCGTACCCATTCATTCTGATAGGCTGGAGAATAGCCCGACTTTCCAGTTTTTTGATTCTCCCACCGTTTGGAGAAAACGTCACGACGACCCTGAAAAAGATCCATAAAAAGGGAGATTTTTTTATCAGAAGAGAGGGGGAGAGGACGTGAGAAACAAGGAAAGAACTCGAAGGCGATGAAATTGGTTTTTCTTGAGTAAGCTTGGGTTGTCTCAGCTCTTCTGTTTTCTGAATATCACAATTGTAAAGCCAGCTTTTTACATGTTGAATGATTTATGAATAAATTTCATATTAAGATCGCTACATAAAGGGTAGTCGTGCGAATTTTAGAGATTGCGAGGCTCGTTGCTTAAATATGACCTAAAATTGTTCGTTTTTCACGCTCCATATAATATCGATATTATGCAAAAATATATTGAAATTAGTGGGGGTGATCTTACGATCTCAAGCCTCTCTGTTATGAATGAAGTCTTGTGCAGCCCCCTCCCACACGTAATTGTCTAATCCTAACAAAAT
>JAIEPE010000052.1 GCA_019749915.1 Alphaproteobacteria bacterium
TACCAAGGATCTTCTTGAAAAGGAGTCCTTAGTGGCAAACGCTGTCTTGGAATTATTGTTCGATTAGGGGAGAAATATCTGCCCGGATTGGACCAGAATCATCGACCGGATTAAACCAGAATTGATGACCCGATTGCTCCAGAATACCCGCCCGGATTAAACCAGAATCACTGACCGGATTGGACCAGAACACGTGCCCGGATTAAACCAGAATATGCACCTTACAATCTGGGTGATTTGAGAAGTTAAAATAAAAATACATATGAGCTGTGCTAGACTTCTCTTCTTTTTTTATTTTCATCTTATTCCTTCCCAATTAATTTGATTTCTTGTAAGTTTTGCTTTGCATCAAGTTAAACTCCCATTAAAAATGATCCGTTTCTTGGCTATTCTTAGATAAGTTTAATTATGAGAAAATTAGAGAATATGCAAGAAAGATTCAAGAACCTCCGAATTATAAAAGATTTGCTTCCCTTCTTGTGGACGAAGGAAGAAAAAATCCGAAGCTTATTCATATTTGCATTTGGGTTGATTTTTATCTCAATTGGGCTAGATCTTAGCATTCCTCTTGTTTTAAAGGAAGTTGTCTCTTGCCTTGCGATTCCGGATCAAAGCATGACCTATCAATTATCCTTGCTCTTAATCGCCTATGGGATTATTTGGACGCTCTCACAAGTCATTCAAAACGTAAGGCAGATCATTATGGTAAAGCCGCTGGAGAGTTGTATCCGACTTTTTTGTTCTAAGTTTTTTGATCATTTGCATTCTTTGCCTATGACATTTCATATGGATAGAAAGACAGGTGCTCTTACCAATGCCTTAGAGCGGGCCCAACATGGGTTTCCAGATGTGTTTTGGGGACTGTTTTTATTTGTTATCCCAACAATCATAGAGTTATTTTTAGCAGCCGCAATCTTATGTTATTTTTATGGAGCCATTTATGGGGTTCTCTTGCTTTTTATAGCCACTGTTTTTATCATATTTACCCTATACGTCACAAAGTGGGCATCTCATTTTCAAACAATGTGCAACGACCAAAAATCAAAAACAAATGCAAATATTGTTGATAGCCTGTTAAACTTTACGAGTGTTAAGTATTTTAATAATAAAGAACATGAAGTCTTAAAGTGTGATATTCATCTTAAAAAGAGAGAAAATCTCCTCGTTAAATATACCTCAACCATGGAACTCGTTCAAATTGGGCAAAACCTTATTATAGGAGCTGGACTTATTTTACTTACTTACACAGCAGGAAAGCAAACCTTATTAAACGTTTATGATGTAAGTGATTTCGTTCTCATCAATGGGTACGTCTTACAATTTGCGGCTCCTTTAGGTCAGATGGGATTTATTGCAAGAAACATGAGGAGAGGACTCAATGAATTTTCTGATATTATGAAAATTTATAGAACTAACCGTTCGCCTTCTCTATCTTCTGGAGATTCCTATTCACCAGATAAATTAGAAAGCATAGAGTTTAAAAATGTTTCATTTGGCTATAATTCCTCTCGCCTTGTTCTCAACGACGTGAGTTTTACACTTGACGCTGGTAAAACCATTGGAATTGTGGGAGAGACAGGGTCAGGGAAATCAACAATTTCAAGTCTTCTTTTTAAATTTTATGACGTAAATTCAGGAAAGATTTTTATTAATAATAAGGACATCCAAAATTTAGACTCAAGTAGTCTCTACAAATTCCTTGGCATTGTTCCTCAAGACGTAACCCTCTTTAATACGAGCATTTATGAGAATATTCTTTTTGGGCGCCCAAGCGCTCAAAAAGAAGAAGTCGAAGAGGCTATAAAATTGGCTCATCTTGAACCTTTTTTAAAAAAGCTTCCTGATCATTATGATACGATTGTTGGAGAAAGAGGTCTAAAGCTCTCTGGAGGAGAAAAGCAACGAATAGCTATTGCAAGAGTTCTTTTAAAACGACCAGCTTTATATGTTTTTGATGAAGCAACCTCATCTCTGGATCTTAAAACAGAAGAAACAATTATGAATAACATAGCTCCCCTCTTAAAAAATTCTACGTTCCTTATTATTGCCCATCGTTTATCAACGGTGGTTAATGCGGATGAAATTCTCGTCCTCCACAATGGGGTTGTAAGGGAACGGGGCACCCACCGCTCCCTCTTAAAGGAAGAGGGGAACTATGCTTTATTGTGGAAGGCTCAAGAAGAGGCTCATAAAAAATTTTATGCAGCTTAAAGGCAGAGTTGGATTTAGCGATGGCCCTATGCGGGTATACCTCTATAAACCAAATTAATGAAGAGGTGCTTTACTTTGCTGGCTAGATAGAGAAAAATCTCCGAAAAATACAAAAAAGTAAAATCAGAAGAAAAGTTATGAACCTAAAGCAATCCCTCCTTGTAGAAAAAAGAGTTATCGTTGCTTCCTCTTTGGGAAACCTACTCGAAATGTACTCTTTTTCACTTTTTGCAATGCTTCTTCCAACGCTCACACCTCTATTTTTTCCTTTATCAGATCCTTTGGCTGCGCTTTTTCTAGCCTATAGTGTTTTTTCTGTTGGATTCCTCGCCTATCCTTTAGGCGCACTTCTCTTTGGATATATGGGAGATAGATATGGTCGGCGATTTGCTTTATCCCTATCCCTCCTGGGGATGGCACTGAGTACTTTCTGTATAGGGTTGTTACCTTCTTATGCAACACTCGGTATTATTTCTCCCTTACTCTTAGCTTGTTTTCGCCTTATTCAAGGAATTTGTGCAGGAGGAGAGTGCATGGGAAGTGGAATCTTTCTTATTGAGTCTACCTCAGCAAAAAACTCTGGATTTTTTGGCTCATTAGTTGCTGCCTCAGGGACTTTTGGCGCTCTTTATGCTTCTATTGTAAGTGTCATTTTTGTTTCATCAATAATGCCTTCTTGGGCGTGGAGAATTCCCTTCATCGTCTCAATTTTTATTGGAGGCGTTGGGTTATATCTAAGGAGTACGTTAGAGGAGAGCTCTTCTTTTAAGAATTCTTTTTCTAAAACCAATTACAGTCCTATAAAAGAAGTCTTTCGCCATCATTTTATCCCCTTATTATGTGCCGTCGGTATAGGGGCTCTTGGGACTGTTCCCTTTTATCTAACCATAGGGTTTCTTAACAGCTACTTAGTTTTTTTAAATATCATAACCATCCAACATAGTGAGAGTTTGAATTTTATCCTCTTGCTATTCTGTGTTCTTACGATGCCATTTGTAGGCTATTTGGCAGATAAGGTAGGTCACGTAAAAATTATGGTCTTGTCTGCTCTTCTTTCTTTAATGTACGCCTATCCATTTTTCTGCATTGTTTACACGGACTCCTTTTTTACTATCGTTTTTGCGGAGCTGCTCTTTCTAGCCCTTTCACAACTGTTTGTAGCGCCGCTCAATGCTTTCATGTCCCAGCTTTTTCCTGTACGTGCCCGATATACGGGGGCAGCTTTTGGATATTGCATGGGTATGGCTTTGTTTGGTGGGACAGCTCCTTATATTTCTTTATCTCTTATAAATTGGCTAGGAACGACCCGCGCTCCTTTCCTTTATGTGATGTTTATTTGTTTGATAGGACTTATTTCTGTTCGTATGGGGAAGGGATATTTACCTTCCGAACAAAAAGAGTATAAACTTATAGAGAGTGAGATTTAGGGCAGAGAGAATGCGAAAAAATACTCAAGAAAAGATAAAAAAAGCTGTCTAATTTTTAGCTCGAGGGAGAAATCATAAATATGAATCAAGTGATAGGGACTTCTAAAGAAGCTCAAAATAAACTCCTCCATTTTTTAAAGGAAGAATTTGCCAGATTAAAATCTGATTGCCAGGAAGAATTTAAAAAGAAGGGTATGATAAAACGAAAAAACATAGATAAAAAGCGACAGAAACTACATCAAAAGATTGAGGCTGTGTTCAAAATACAGTCTTTAGATGCAGAAATAAAGGAGGGGCTTCTTTCTCTCCAAGAGGAAATTAAGAATTTTATCTGACTGATAACAAAGAAAAGAAAGATGATTAAGACAGGTTTGAAACTCATTTTAAGCTTTGATCATTCGTGGGGGTGGTTAAGTTAACCTTTTGCCTTACCCTGTTATACTGGAAATGCGCTGCAGCCCCCTCCTGCATTTTGAG
>JAIEPE010000065.1 GCA_019749915.1 Alphaproteobacteria bacterium
TAGATCTTTAGCCTTCATTCGAACGTCAATTTGTTGGGCAATGGCAGTCATAAATATCTCCTCTTCAATAGATCTATTTTATTCATACAAACCAAGACACAAAATTGGACGAATCTTATTGTGTCTTTTCCTCCTTATTTCACGATATTCATATTTATACCAAGAATGTTTCCAAATTGATAGATAAAAATGAATGTCGATTCTGAAAATAATTTGACATTTGTAAAATGTGTGATAAATTGTACAAAAAGTAAATTCGTACAACTTTCGACACAAAGGAGAAATCACACCTTGAAAGACCACAAAAACAAAATCCTCCTCTCTCCATCTGAGTTAGCTGAAAGATGGAAAGTTACACTCTGCACCTTAAGTCAATGGCGGTGGAACGGAAACGGCCCGAGTTACATTAAAGTAGGAAAGAGCATTCTCTATGATCTCGCGGTTATTGAGGATTATGAAAACGAGAGAATCAGGCAAAATACTTCACAAAAAGTAATTTCATGAACCCCGCATTTGAGAATGACCCGCAAAGGGTTCAGCATGTTTTGACCTGCAACAATGCGTCAATCTTCACAGGTCAAAAACCTGGGATATTGTGCCTCTTTACCCCAGGTGACGCGACGTCTCTAAAAGTAGCCTTGGAGGGTCTCTCCTCCAAGGTTATTTGGGAGATCTTCTTAACAAAAGTCAACACCTAACAAAAAGGATACCGCCTATGACACTAAATGACTTAAAACAACATGAATTTGAAAACGATATTCAGCGCTTTATGCAGATTCGAGAGCAGGTTCATGAGGAAATAAAAAAAATAAGCACCTATGCAACCACCTTAGATCAAACGAATAAGCGCCTTGTCGCTCATTTTGACGTCTTCAAAAAGCTCTCTGAGGAAACTCAAGAACACATGAAAGTCGTAATCAAAGAAGCCGCGAGAGAAATGGCTAGAGAATCGGCACAGCAATTTTCTCAACTCATTAAGGATGTCATCACCCATAGACTCTTGGACCTCGATAGATCCATCCAAAATGCTCAACGAGTGCTTAACGAAACCATGGGAGACAAATACAAAAAGTTAGTACTCTTTTGCTTTATAAGCATTGTATTCTCTGGACTTATCGGACTTGGAGGTGGCTATTATTACGCAAAGCGAAACACCTACACTCTGCCAGAAAACTTTATGAGGACCTTTGCGCGCGGCCTTAATGCGCCCTTCATTTTAGAAAAACAACATGTGGAAAAACTAAAAAGCAAAAAATAGATCCTAAATATTCTTCTTTATGAGTCTTATCAATTGCAAATAATGTCACAATGTGACATTATTTGCATATGAAAAACTATTCTTATCTTATAGATTATATAGAAAGCCTTAGAAAACAAGGGAAATACCTATTTTTGAAGAAGGAAGCTGCCCAAACCTTGGGGATTTCTGATAACGCTTTGCAAAATAGTATCTGGCGCCTTTCTAAGAAGGGAAAAGTCGCCTACCTCAAAAAGGGCCTCTATCAAATTATTCCTGTTGAGTATGAATCTGTAGGCTCTTTGCCTCCCGAGTGGATACTCCATGACTTAATGTCTCACTTAGGGATTTCCTATTACATTGGTTTACTGTCTGCGGCAGCTTTTCATGGAGCAGCTCATCAAGCTCCTCAAATATTTCAAGTCATATGCAACAAACAAATCCCAGACTTAAATCTAGGCCTTCTTAAAATTTGCTTTTATGAGAGCAAAGAGTTTGATGCTATTCCAACGCAAGATCTTAAAACACCAGCAGGATACGTTAAAGTATCAACTCCCGAAGGAACGGCTTTTGATTTAATGCGCTATCTTCATCAATCAGGCCACCTCAATCATGTAGCAACGATTCTAAGCGAACTTGGCGATGTGATTGATGCCAAAAAACTTCCTATTGTGGGCCAAAAATTATCGCTTCGATATAGCCAGCGTCTCGGATATTTACTGGATCTGTTGGGACATGAGTCGTTGACGGCCCCATTACATCAACTTGTCTCCAGCAAAAGCTTAAGGTACATTCTTTTAAGATCCGATAGCCCGGCACAAAATGCTGAGAAGAATAAGAAGTGGCATATCCTCATCAATGAGAAAGTAGAGTCAGACATATGATTCCTCAAAACTTTATTACAGAATGGAAAAACCAAGCTCCTTGGAAGGATAATGCCCAAGTTGAGCAGGATCTCATTCTTTCGCGGGCCATTGTTGAAATCTTTTCCAATAAGTTTTTAAAGGAAGCACTGATTTTCAGAGGAGGCACAGCCTTACATAAGTTGTATTCTCCTCTTCAAGAGCGCTATTCAGAAGATCTCGACTTTGTTCAAAAAGAGGCAGGTCCTATTGGGAACACCCTAAAAGAGCTTCATGATGTTCTTAATCCTTGGCTAGGAGAACCAAAATGGAAGCAAACAAAGGGACGGGTCACATTCTATTACCGCTATGAATCTGAATTTATTCCCGTTCGAAACATGAAGGTAAAAATCGAAATCAACACCCGGGAGCACTATCAATACTGTGATTTAGCGGATATTCCTTTTCAAATTTCCAATCGATGGTTTGAAGGAAAAGCTTCAGTATCTTCATATGCTTTAGAGGAATTAATGGGTACAAAAATGCGCGCCCTTTATCAACGGAAAAAGGGCCGAGACTTATTTGACCTTATGATCATATTGCAAAGCTTTCCTACGTTAGATAGGCAAAAAATCGTAGATTGCTTTCTCTATTATCTCAAAAAAGAACAGCTTCAGGTTTCAAGAGCGGAATTTGAACGAAACATGCATCTAAAACTGAAAGATAGACTCTTTTTAGAAGACATTTTTGCTCTTCTCTCTCCCAATCGTGAATATAATCATAAAACGTCCTATGCTCATGTTCATAAAGAATTGATAGGTCTCTTACCGGGTGATGCTTGGCAACCAAAAAAGAAAGAGAGGATTTTATGAGTTCACAGTGGAAAGACATTCGCTCAAGGTTAAATCAAACCAGCCATGGAGATTTAATAAGTCTAGTTGGAGAGCTCTACAAACTGAGCCAACAATCTCAACTATTCCTTGAAACCCGATTTGGAAATCAACAAAGTGGACTTGAGGAGTATAAGCTAATCATTGAAGAGAGCATTTGCCCCGCTGAGCCTTGGAAAAGGGATGTTTCCCTCTCAACAGGCCGTAAAGCCATTCGTGATTACAAAAAAGCCCTGGGTGATCCAGAAGGACTTATAGACCTGATGATTTATTATTGTGAATGCGGTGTAAACTTTACAAACCAGTTTGGGGATATTGACGAACGTTTTTATGCCAGTATTGAATCCATGTATGAAAGTGCTCTACAACTACTCAAAAAACATAATCATTGTAAGGAGATTTTTATTACAAGAGTCGAAGATATCGTCAGCAATACCCGTAACATTGGATGGGGGTTTCATGATACTTTATCAGAGATTTTTGGAGCGTATCAAAGTAAAACTTCCTAATCAAAGGATATATGAAATTCATTCATAAATACATTCAACATGTAAGAAGCTGGCTTAGCAATTTTGATGCTAAAAAAGAAGGCCAAGCTTATCCATGAAAAAATTGCGTATTTTAATCGTAAAGTGCGTAAAGAATGGCAATTTTGACCGTAATTGCCTACTGCAAGGTTAGGATTTAGAACATAATTATTGATCATTTTCAAAGGAATGTGCATCCTTCTTCATTTGTAAGACATTTTTTGTAAAATGTTCTAAAGAAATATTGGAATTGATTTTTGTTAACTTTCCTTGAGCTTTGTAAAGGTCAATTACTTTTTTAACCGTTTGGTTATAGAGCATAACTCTCTTCACAAAGCTATCAGCATTATCGCAAGAACGCTTAAAAAGAGTTTGTTTACAAAGATCACATGTTTCAGAGGTTTTAGGTCGAAGGCTGATTAAGTTATAAAGCTTTCCACAAACGGAGCATGTTTGTCGATTTTGAACCCTTTGTAAGGCTATATCTAAAGAAACATCAAGGTAGATAAATTTTACCTGTTCTTGATAAGAATGAAGGGTAAGAATTTGATCGATTTGCTGCGCCTGCTCAAGAGTTTTTGGGAACCCATCAAGAATACATTTTTCTTGATTCTGGAGAAGATTCATAATTTTTTTTAATATGATATCTTGAATCACATTTTCAGGAAGAAGAGAGGATGATGCGTTGATTTCTTTTGGGAGTGT
The DNA here is from genome assembly GCA_019749915.1 of Alphaproteobacteria bacterium. Taxonomy (GTDB): domain Bacteria; phylum Pseudomonadota; class Alphaproteobacteria; order UBA9655; family UBA9655; genus UBA9655. The sequence goes on from JAIEPE010000065.1 coordinate 4,202, forward strand.
TTTCTGAACTGTGTCATTTTTGCTAGAAGTGTAAGAAGCACTTTAGAGAAAGGACTGCCCAATGCCGAT
>JAIEPE010000063.1 GCA_019749915.1 Alphaproteobacteria bacterium
AGTGCCTATGAACATCAGGATGTTCCCTTTGAACAGTTAGTTGATCACCTAAAGATTGAGAGAGAACTAAATCGAAACCCAGTGTTCCAAGTAATGTTTGGATTGCATAATGCTCGTGGAGATCAGCCAATCTATTTAAGTGGTATGGAAGTCTCTCCTCTGCAATTAGAGCGTTACATTTCAAAGGTTGACTTAACAATCACAGCTATAGAGGAAGGAGAGGATGCTATCTGGGTTGGTGTTGAGTATTCTAGAGATTTATTTGATGAGAAGACTATTGCGCAAATGGCAAGCCATTATGAGCAGTGCTTAGATATTTTAAGTGAGACTCCCAAACTTCAGTTAAGAGAATTTGACATATTAACAAGAGAAGAACGTGATAAGCAACTCATAGAATGGAATAAAACAAAGGTTAATTATGCTGAAGAAGGGCAGACCGTCATATCCTTATTTGAACAACAAGCAGAGAAGACACCTGAAGCAATTGCATTGATGTATGAGGGGAAACAGTTAAGTTATAGAGCCTTAAATGTGCGAGCAAATCAACTAGCTCGGTATTTGCAGGATTTAGGTGTAGGACCTGAGAGTTTAGTTGGGATATGTCTAGAGAGGTCTCTAGATTTAATTGTAAGCATTTTAGCCGTTCATAAAGCAGGAGGGGCCTACCTTCCTTTGGAGTCAACTTATCCTGAGGAGCGCTTACAGTATATATTAGACGATACAAAAACTCCGATTATTCTTGCAGATAGAAAAACTTATGATGAACTTCCTACAACATTGGCTCAAGTTATTTGTTTAGAGAACATAGAAGATTATCTAAAGACTCTTTCATCAGCTAATGTAGATTATGTTTTTTCTCCTTGCAATCTTGCTTATGTGATTTATACATCAGGATCTACGGGGCAACCTAAAGGTGTAATGCTTAGTCATGGAAATCTGAGTCATTATATAAAATATACTCAAAGAGCTTATTCTTTAGCTCGTGGGACTACTATCCTACACTCATCCTTTGCCTTTGACATGAGTATAACTTCTATTTTTTTACCTCTAATAGAAGGAAATTCAATTCACATTCTTCCTGAAGATTCTTCAGTAGACTCTTTAGGGGGAGTGCTAAGAGAGCATAATAATAACCTTAGTTTTATCAAAGTTACGCCTACCCACCTTAAAGTATTAAAAAGTCAGCTTAGTTTAGAGCATATTCATGGACAAAAGAGTGGATTAATTATTGGTGGTGAAAACCTTCTAAAGGAAGACATAAAGCCTTGGCTAAATGCGAAAGAAGGTATTCCTATCTTTAATGAATATGGTCCGACAGAAACAACAGTTGGTTGTTGCGTATTTAAGGTTAAGAGTGATTATGAGTCTTCTTCTGATTCTGTTCCTATAGGTCGTCCTATTGACAATACCCAGCTGTATATTTTGGATCAAGATTTAAATCCCCTACCTATTGGTGTAACTGGAGAATTATATATAGGAGGAGTAGGACTTGCGAGGGGATATTTAAATCGGCCAGATTTAACGGCGGAGCGATTTATTCCGGCCCCCTTTAGTGAAGAGGGCGGGGCACGGTTATATCGGACAGGTGATTTAGCACGATATTTGCCTGATGGGAATATCGAGTATGTGGGAAGGGTTGATCATCAAGTGAAGATCCGAGGATATCGAATCGAACTGGGTGAGATAGAAAGTGTGCTGCGTAGGTATCATTCTATTGAAGATGTCGTTGTTATAGTGCAAGAAGATGGAGATAATAAATATCTCATTGCTTATTTGGTAAACTCTGAAAAGGCATCTTTACCAGAAGAACAAGGTCAGTACATAGATGAGGCAAGAAGCTATTTGAAGGAACGCCTGCCAGATTATATGGTTCCGAGTTACTTTATGGTTTTGCCGGAACTTCCCTTAAGTAGTAATGGAAAGATCGACCGTAAGGCACTCCCCGCTCTTGATAAAGAACAAAGACAAGTGGGACAAACGTATGAAGCCCCAAGTAATGAGACAGAGAAGAAATTAGCAGATATATGGTCAACTTTACTGCAAGTTGAAACAATCGGGGTTCATGATAACTTCTTTGCCTTAGGGGGCCATTCCTTATTAGGTATTCAGCTTATGTCTCGTATTCGACAAGCCTTTTCAAAGAACATTACTTTGAAGAATTTGTTTGAGAATCCGACCGTGGCTGGATTAGCGAAAGTTTTAGGGGGAAAAGAAGAGAAAACCCGGACTGCACCACCTATTACACCAAGTGGAGAGATAAAGGATATTCCTCTCTCGTTTGCACAACAAAGACTCTGGTTTATAGACCAGTTGTTGCCCAATAGTAACTTGTACAATGTTCCCATAGCGTTACGTTTACGAGGTAAGCTAAATATAGAAGCTTTAGAGAAAGCTTTTTCTTCATTGGTTGAGCGTCATGAAATTTTAAGAACACATTTTACTGCAAGTGATGATGGGCAAGCTTATCAAGTAATAGAAGAAGCGCATGAAATAAGGCTGATAAAGGAAGATTTCTCTCATATACATGATGTAGAACAAGAAAGATGTTTGAAAGAGGAAGCTGAGAAAGAAGCGAGTCAACCATTTGATCTCTCGCAAGGGCCTTTGCTTCGGGTTCGGGTATTGCATTTAGGTAAAGAAGATTATGCTCTCTTAATTACCTTACACCATATTGTAATCGATGCCTGGTCATTGGGAATCTTTTTTAGAGAGTTGGGGGGATATTATGAGAGTTATACTGATGGAAAAGCATTAAGCATTGAGCGCCTTCCCATCCAGTATAAAGACTTTGCAGTATGGCAGAGAAATTGGCTGCAAGGAGAAGAGTTAGAAAAGCAACTTCATTATTGGCAGAATCGGTTAGAAGGAGCGCCTGATCAAATAAAACTTCCAACAGATAGGCCAAGACCTAAAGAGATGAGTTACAGAGGAGGACTGTATCGAGGGAAAATAGAAGGGTCAGTGGTAAAGCGGTTGAGGGCTTTAGCTCAGGAGAAGAACTGTTCGTTGTTTATGGTATTGTTAGCCGCGTTTCAGGTATTACTCCATCGTTATAGTGGTCAAGATGACATTGTTGTAGGGAGTCCTGTTGCGAACAGGCATTATAAAGAGATAGAAGGTTTAATTGGCTTTTTTGTGAATACGCTCGCTTATCGAAGTTTTTATACAGAAAATCAAAACTTCGAAGATTATTTATTACAAACAAGAAATTCAACTTTAAGTGCCTATGAGCATCAGGATGTTCCCTTTGAACAGTTAGTTGATTATTTAAAGATTGAAAGAGAACCAAATCGAAATCCCATATTTCAAGTTTTATTTGGTTTTCAACAAGCTCAGTCAATGAAATTAAATAATTTAAATATAAATTCAGTAAATTTGGGTCATTATATATCAAAGTTTGACTTATCTGTTACGGCAGTAGAAGATAAAGAAGATGTAGTATGGTTTGAGTGTGAATATTCAGAAGATCTCTTTAATGAGAAGACAATTGCACAACTGTCAACCCATTATGAGAGATGCTTAGATATTTTAAGTGAGAATACCAAGCTTCAGTTAAGAGAATATGACATATTAAGTGAGGAGGAACGTCATCAACAACTCATAGAATGGAATAATACGAAAGTTAATTATGCAAAAAAGAAACAGACAATTATACCGCTCATTGAGCAACAAGTAGAGAAGACACCTGATGCGATTGCATTGATGTATGAGGGGGAGCAGTTAAGCTATAGAGCCTTAAATGCACGAGCAAATCAACTAGCTTGGTATTTACGAGAACAGGGGGTGGGACCAGAGTGTTTAGTTGGAGTATGCTTAGGGCGTTCTTTGGATTTAATAATAACTATATTAGCTGTATTAAAGGTAGGGGGGGCTTATGTTCCCTTGGACCCTGAATATCCCAAGGAACGCCTACAATTCATCCTAAATGATTCGGCTGTAAAGGTATTGCTTACGGAATCAAGTTTATCAGCCCGCTTTGATGAATTTGAAGGGCAGAATGTATTATTAGACAGAATTCAGGGTGAAGTCCAGCAAAAATCTAATAAAAATCTTGCTATTAATTCATTTCTTCATCAATTAGCCTATGTGATTTATACCTCTGGGTCTACTGGGAGACCAAAGGGCGTAGCAATTGAGCAGAAGAGCTTTTGTAATCTTGCTCTGACACAAATAAAGTATTTTGAAATTAATCACTTTAGTCGTGTTCTTCAATTTGCATCAGCTAATTTTGATGCTTCTGTTTCTGAGTGGTCAACAGCTTTATTAAGTGGGGCAACTCTATATATTCCCAAAGACCAACATAAAGATCTTAGTGCAAAATTTAAAGGCTTCCTCGATCAATATTGTATTACGCATGTTACTTTACCACCAAGTCTTGTAAAATTAATTAGTAATGATGGTGGACTGTCTCATCCTAAAACTATTGTTTTAGCGGGCGAGGCTGGTGATCAACTTATTGTGGATGCATGGAAAGACTCTATTAATTTAATAAATGCGTACGGCCCAACTGAAGCAACGGTGTGTGCAAGTGTTTTGAAAAACTTTTTAGATTACTCGGCATGTACGATTGGTAAACCGATATGGAACACTCAATTATATATACTTGATGCCTATGGTCGTTTAGTCCCACAGGGAGTGATAGGCGA
>JAIEPE010000026.1 GCA_019749915.1 Alphaproteobacteria bacterium
GCTCGATATATATTTTGAAGGAAGGCTCCAACTGGGGTCAATGTTTAACCGTTGACACAGTTAATTGAACACTCTCTCTAAAGCACGAGTTTGTCGAATAAATTTGCTCGTTGAGATATATCCTTCATCTTTAAGCCATTCTGCATCTTCATCACTTACAACCTTTGTTCCATCCAAAGTACTGCCAACTGTCACAGGGCTGTTTAAGCTGAGAGCAAGAAATATGGCTATCAAATAGAACGCTATTTTTTTCATATAATTTCCATTCATGTTAAGCCTTCATATCTTATTTCATTACATTCTTGGGCGAAACGACTAGATGTCTATACCCATGGAAAATCTTTGATCAAGAAGAGACCACGCTTTCCTGAGGAAAAACATATTTGTATATTCTATTCAAAGTATCTATCATCAACCATAACATTATTTAAAAATGAATTAAAATGAAGAAAATTAAAATCTTAAGTTTAGCTCTTCCTCTTTTCCTTAGTGTGGGAGAGGGAAGGTGTGTTCATTATGTTGAATATTCGGGTTTTGGGGTTGAAGATCCTCCACGAACCAAAAAGAAGAGTGACACTTCCCTAAACATTAAACTTATCCTCGAAGAAGATATTCTTAAAAGAGAGGAAAATGATATTGAGGGAATTAATTTGAGTGCAAATCGTTTAACAAATGAAGGAGTGCGTTACCTTATTGATACTCTTATAAGTCCTGAGCATGCATCTAAGTTTAAGAATTTAAAGTATCTTAATTTACTGGCAAATCCAGTAGATCTTTCTATTTTAAGTATTTGCAAGCCACTTTTAGAACAAGATCAGTTTAAGTTTCTTGATCTGCGGCATACACATGCTATGGACACAGTAGATTTTTCTTATGCTTTAGAAAATGAATTTAAAACTGTAGCTCATAAAATAATTTATATTTCTCCTAGATATTTACATGCTTTTAAAACAAACAAAGGGATATATGATCCACATAGAAGGTATCATGACCTAAACTTGTGGCAACCTTAAACTTGTGACCATAAATATGAGTATAAAAGTTGATAATGAAAAAATTTATCTTCACTCTCTTCAAAAGACCCCTCAAAAAGTAAACAAAGAATTTGCCGAGTGGTTTGTTGATTTGCTCTGAGCACCACTTACCTTGGTAAAGAAATAACATTCCCTTTCGCGATTTCATCAGGCTCCAGGGCAAAAGAGACTTTGGTTATGAACTCGCCTTCTTTTGTTTCACAAGATTCGTAGCCCACTCCATTTTGAATGCACAGCTGTCTTAATTGCTTCGCCTCGACAAAAAACTCTAAGGGAATCTTCAAATATTGTTTTCCTGCATTCGTGAGAGAATACCGATTGTCTCGGACTTCAATATGAGCAAATCCATTCTTGCTCATAACAGAAATTAAAAGGGCTCCATTTTTTGGTGTGCTGCAGAGAGGAACGCCGATAGCATTGAGGAGAACGATCTTCGCAAAAAGAGGATCTCCCACGATCGTTAAGTCTTGAAGTTCCGTAACATTCCACTTTAGGTTACGTTTCTGGATTTGATTTGCAAAATGCATCTTAACCTCATCAAGAATATCTCCTAAGATAAGGGGTTTCCTTTGAAGATTTGGCCATAACCCACTTGAAAGCGCTTGTGCTAATTTTTCTACCTCACTCATCAAGACTTTATTCGATCCACCATAAGATGGCTCAATATGGGTAACGACTTTATGAATGACGCCTGCTAATTCCTTAGATCGCTGGATTATATGACGCAGAAAAGAGTTATCAACCTCCAGGGAAGACCGATGCGTGTTTAAACTTTCAAGCTTGGTGTTCAATTGGCTAATTTGAGAGCCATAGGCAAATCCCACCCGCTTCTTTGCAACACGGCCTGAAAAGAACACCAAAGGCCCACCAACCAGAACAACGAAAGCCAGGACCCAAAAATAGGAAGCATGGGAGTTCAAATAGGCAAGATAGGAGAGGGGGCTTTTATAGGTGAATTCCAAGGGGTTGCTTTGAATGAATTTGGCTCCATCAATTCCAAACAGTTGAGGAAACTCAAGAGTTTTAAAGTGATCAGCCCCGATTAGCTTTTGAATATCCAAAGACGGTACTTTGACTTCCACAATCCCTTTGAGGCGATTGTTCTTGTCTAAAACAGGAAGCGTTCCCACCATTGCGTTGTTTTGATAGGTCAAGGTTTCCAAAGCTTTTGCGGGCTTACGAAAAGCCTGAGGCGCATTGTTTAAGGGCGCAATCAGGGTAGGGGTGATCACAGCTTGAGGATGTGAAAGCTTATAATAAGAAATGTTCTGAATCGTTGGGATTGCATAACGTTCGGAGAGCAATTGTCCCGCCTTCAAAGTCGTTTGAATGCTGAGAGAATCTTCAGGAGTAGCAAGAATCTTCATTCTTAGTGCCTCAGTTAAAGTCCTCAGCTCAATAAGAGTTGAGGTGATTTTTTCATTAGCTGTTTGTACTTCTTGGTTTTGGATATTTCTGTACTCTTCAAGATAGTGATTATAGGTCCAGTCTACATAGAGAAAGTAGGCAACAAAAGGCAAACCAACATAACAAAAAACGCGAATGAGATCGTCCCTCAACCCATCTCCTAAATGCAAAGTGGAGTTCATATTTTGAAATATTCTCCCTTAGTTTTTACTTTTTTATGGCTCGTGGGAAGAGAGTGTTTGCTTTTGTCTACTGGAGCCACAAGTGAGGCAACGTTAAGCCGAAATTGGTCTTTTGTTTCTATGACTTCGAAATCAACAATGAAGCGCTGAACGTCAGGATACTCTATCCACTTCTTTTCCACTAAAGCATGGAGAACACAACTGACGGCTTCCTTTTCTTCAGATTTCTTTTTAAAGTCTAAAGACTGAAGATAATCATCAATACAGTCAATCGTACTCTCTATATCTTCATCAGTTATAATAGCAATATTCCAGGCAATGATTGCCATCATGATAATGCCTTCTTTCTCCTCATCATTCTTTGCACTATCAAGAAGCTCCTCGGCAAACTCGAGAAGAATTTCAGACATCCTATCCAGGCCAAGTTCATCAGATGTTCCCATCATAATGGATTCATCTTTGTATTGTTTCTTAACTTTATCTCCCATCGTTTGGAGCAAAGCGGCTTGATCGAGAGAATCCTTATCTTCAAAATTCTCGGAATTAAGTAAACAACACTTTTTGTATTTTTTTCCGCTCCCACAGAGACAAGGATCATTGCGGCCAACCTTATTTTTGTCGAGATTTGATGGATTTTGGATTCTCATTGTAACCTCCCAGGGGTTTATATTTTAAGATCCAGAAGTTACTTTACACATATTTTATGATTAACCAAAGGGCGATTTTTTTACTAGCCTCCCATAATTTTTCCTCCAATTTTTTCGCTCGCTTCAATTAGAGGTTGTCCAATGAGGTGAGCATAGCGGGCGGTGGTTTGGGTTTGCTTATGGCCTAACAAAGCGCCTATGATAGGAAGAGAAAGCCCATTACTGGCAGCAATAGAAGCAAAGGTATGGCGTAAATCATGAATACGAACATCATCTAATCCAACCTTCGCACGAATCCGCCTCCAGGGTTTCTGCAGATTAATGAGGTGCGTCCCTTCCTTGCCCCCACAAATCACAAAAGGATTTCCAACTTCTTGAGGGATGTTTTTTAAAAGCTCAATGGCAGCTGTTGAAAGATAAATAACCTTTTTACCCGTCTTACTATCGCGAAGACGAAGGCATTGGTTTTCCATATCTACCTCCTCCCATTTGAGGGTAAGAATCTCATTAAGTCGGCACCCTGTGATCAATAATAGACGGATGGCATGAAGAGGCCACGGATTTGTGTTTCCTTTCTCCTCATCTGTTAGAGCGTCCATCAATCTGGCAATTTCGTCGTGGCTTAAAAACCGCTCTCGTTTTGTTTCACCATATTTTTTAATATGAAGACAGGGATTGGAGTGGTTTGGTCGATATCCCCAGAGCTCTGCCAAGTTTAAGGCTTTGGATAAAACGCTCCGTACGCGGTTAGCTGTTGTCGGAAGATGCTGCAAGGAATGGTGAAGCTTGGCGATGTCACTTCTCTCGATAGATGAGACTTTTAACGACCACATAGTGGGGAGGATAAATTGATTCCACAATCTTTGATCTTCTTTGCGGCTTGATAGTTTTTTGTGGGGAGCATGTTCTTTCATATATTTTTCAGAAAGTTCTTTGAGGGTCGGATTTTGGCGCACCTCTTGTTTTTCCCCTGAAGGATCATTTCCTTGGCTGACTTCCAAAAGCCACCGCTGAGCCATATTCCTGGCTTGCTCACAAGTCATGATCCCATGATCTCCAATTTTTGGACGACGCTGTCTTCGATCTTGCGTGCGATAATACAGAAAGTAGCTCTTCTTTCCCGCGGGCGTGATTTTACACATAAAACCACTTACCTCAGAATCCCATAAGATAAGATCCTTCTTTTGGGGGAGGGTGGATTCAACGATTTTCTTAGTCAGTTTTTGCATAATCAGCTGCCTCTGTTCTTCATTCTAGGTAGCAAATAGGTAGCAACTTAAAAAGATTTTGGCAATACGAAAAAGAACAAGAAAAATCAAAAAACTAGTCAAAACAAGGAGAAAATAGACTTCTGTAGAATGAAAAAGATCTAACAAAACCACTGAATCTAAGACTACGGATCAGAAGGCTAGGAGTTCGAATCTCTTCGGGCGCGCCAGGGAAACAAAGGGTTTTAGAGGGAGCCAAA
>JAIEPE010000043.1 GCA_019749915.1 Alphaproteobacteria bacterium
TTTCCATAAGCCTTAACTTGGACCCAAATTTTCCAGAAACCTGGTTTGTTGGGTTCAAAATGAAAATCAAGCTCGGGCCCTCCTCTATCTGATTCTTTTGAAGGTTCAACTCCCATAGGGTGCACATGGGCAATGGTTTCAAAATCTTCATTTATCGCGACAATATGAGCAAAGGCTCCCATGACGGGCTCTAATTGAGTAAAGGGATGACCTTGCGAATCTTTAACAAGAACTTTTCCCATTGCAGGTTTTCCGTTCATGAGTTCTAGAGAGTCAAAGGAAAGGCTAAAGTAAATTTTATCACTTCTTCCACCGGTGCTATAAGTTGTATTAAGAATCTTATCCACTTTTTGAAGATTTTTAGAAAGGTCCCCAAGGTCAGCCATAATATATTCCTGCTGGTTCGTACATAAAGGCGTAAGATCAACCCAAACTTTATATTGGCTTGCCTCCTTGGGAGTCCATTCAAATTGGTAGATCCCCGGTTTATTGGTAGGAGTAGGATGAATATGTTGATAATCTGTCAACGTCTGATCAAAGATAAGCAAATGTATTATTTCTGTGTGTGTTTCTTTAATTTCAGAAGGCAGTAAAGGCGTATTGTCTTTTTTTGAAATAAACTCAATTTCAGTCGGTATTTTTTTATCTTTTACAAGAGGTCCCTTAAGGAATATTTCTGCCTTGATGGCATTTTGACCCGCCTCAGCAGCCTTTCCACAATTATGAGGCGTATTCTCTGAACCCATTGCCAAGGGCAAGCTACCCACAAACGAAAAAATAAAGATCGAAATACTTAAGAACGTTCTGCTTGTTATCATTGCTTACCTTCCTGCAATCCTTTTATTCTTTTTCAGGGGAAAGTTGACGATTACAATGCCTCTGTTCTCTCCATTTTTCAAGATGATAATAAAGCGTCGGAATCACGATCATATTTAACATCGTTGATGTAAAAAGGCCTCCTAGAAGAACTTGAGCTAAGGGACGTTCTAATTCTTTACCAACGGGAGATCCCCATAACAGAGGTATGAGACCAAGCGCTGCAGTAGAAGCGGTCATTAAAACAGGAACGAGACGATCTAAGGTTCCTTGAACAACCACCTCTTGAAGAGGTTTTGATTCTTGATGTAGTTGATTATAACGAGAAACTAGAATAATACCGTTACGCATGGTAATCCCAAATAAGGTAATGAAACCAATCATCGCAGCTACACTCATATCTGCCCCAGCGATGTAAAGAGAAAAAATCCCTCCTATCAACGCAAGAGGGACGTTAAGCATAACAAGGAAAGCCTCCCGAAAGGTTCCAAACACTTTGTAAAGTAACATCAGAGTAGCCAATAAGATTAAGACTCCAAAAGTTAACAGAATGCGGTTGGCTTGCTGTTGGCTTTCAAATTGCCCGCCATATTCTATATAGTACTCTGTAGGCAGTTTAATTTGTTCTTGTATACCTTTTTGAACGTCTTGAATTACACTTCCTAAATCGCGACTTTGTACGTTGAAAGCAACAACGATAAGACGCTGAACATTTTCGCGTTTGATTGAATAAGGTTGATTTTCTATTGATATTTTCGCAATGGCCCGTAAGGGAATTTTAGAATTACTTTCAGAAGTTGCTCCTGGAATATCAATGAATAAATCTTGGAGAGATTTAAAAGTATTACGATCCTTATCCTCCAAGCGTATAAATAAATCAAAACTGCGTTGACCTTCCAAGATGCTAGAAACAACGACTCCATTGAGATAAGTTTGTATTGCATCTGCAATGGCCCCAACTCGAATGCCATAGCGAACGGCTTTTTCTCGATCAATTTTAATAGCAATTTGGGGAACTGCAATCTGCTGTTCCTTATTGACATCCACAACACCAGGGACTGTTCGTAAAAATTTCTCTATAGATTGACCAGTTTGGTTGAGTGTAGAGAGATCTTCTCCAAAAATCTTAATGGCGACTTGAGCCCTTACTCCCGAGAGAACCTCATCCATCCGATGCGCAATAAATTGACCAACGTTAAATACGGCTCCAGGGATTCTCGCCAACTCTTTGCGAATATGTTTAACCAATTCTATAGGTGGTGTATTTTTGTCTTTATCAAAGTCTAAAAGAATATCAAATTCACTGAAGTTTGGGGGCTCGGCGTCTTCGTCTAATTCACTACGCCCAGCACGTTGTGAAATGGAAATAACTTGGGGATATTTTAATAAATTTTGGCGGACTAATTTTCCTAAACGCATGGATTCTTCTAAAGACGTCCCCGGCAGTGTATTCATGGAAATAATAAAATTTCCTTCATGAAATTCTGGCAGAAAGGATTTCCCAAAAAAAGGGAGGAGCATTAAAGCTACTACTAAAGCAGTGGCTGCAGATCCAAGAACACAAAGATAATGGTTCAATGACCAATTCAAAATAGATGAGAATTTTCCCTTAAGCCAAACAATAAATGGGGTCTCTTTCTCTATAGGATGTTCTTCTGCAGAAAATGAGTCATCGTTTTTCATGACATCACGATTTATTAATTCGCGCAATGACACACGAGCATCAGCTCTCTTTTCTTTCGAACGCACCAATAGCAAATAGCATAGAGCCGGTAATGTTAGGATCGAAACAAGTAAAGAAGCAAGGACAGAAGCTATATACGCAATTCCTAAGGGACTAAAAATACGTGCAGAAATACCTTCCAAGAAAAAAATGGGGATAAAGACCATACAAATGATCATCGTAGCATAAACAACAGAGCTACGAATCTCCAGAACGGCATCAAAAACAATTTCAATGGAAGGTAAGACGTTGGAGGAAGAACGATTTAGCCTTAACCTGCGTACCACATTTTCTACTGTGATAATTCCATCATCTACAACCTCACCGATCGCGATAGCTAGTCCTCCCAATGTCATAACATTAATGCCCATTCCTAAAGCATTCATAACGAGAATGCCTCCTATGAAGGATACTGGAATTGATAAAAACGTAATTAAGGAAGCTCTCCAATTCATCAAAAAAATAAATAAAATAATAACGACAATGATGGCCCCTTCAAACAGAGCAACTTTCAAGTTATGAATGGCGGATTCTATAAAATTAGCTTGACGAAAGACGTGGGTATTAAGGGTTACGCCTGGAGGGAGGGTCTTTTTAATGTCTTCTAATACTTTTTCAACCTTATAGGTCGTTGTAAGTGTATCAGCACCATAAGCTTTAGAAATAGTCCCAATGACAGCATTCTTAAGACCTAGGGCACCATCTCCCCGTTTAATTTCCCCTCCAAAAGCAATACTTGCCACATTACCTATGGTGATTGGAATTCCCTTCCGAATAGCTATGACCGCTTTTTTAAGATCTTCTAAGGTACGAACTCGGCCAATAGCTCCCACAATCAGTTCTTGTCCTGGAGGGTACAAAAATGCACCAGGTACATTCGTATTGGTTTTCTCTAAGGCTTGGCGGACGTCAGTGACGCTCACCCGATAAGCAAACATTCGTGCAGCATCCAACTTTATTTGATATTGTTTGACTTCACCACCAATGGATACAACAGAAGCAACTCCTCCTAAGGCAAGAATACGCGGGCGAATCTCCCAATCAGAGATCGTTCTTAAGTCTTCTGGAGAAACGGTATCACTCGTTAGCGCATACTTAATCATCCATCCAACAGCAGAGGTAACTGGGAGCATGATTGGGCTTTTGCTGCCGGCAGGAAGTCGCCCCGTGATTTGCTGAATTCTCTCATTGATTAATTGGCGATCTCTGTAAACATCTGTATTCTCATTAAAGACAACAACAATGGTTGAGAGACCGGCTGCAGTTTTTGAGCGAACATGAGCAACGCCTGGTGTTCCGTTGATGATACTTTCAAGCGGGTAAGTAATTAAGGTTTCTACATCTTGAGGGGATATTCCTGGGGCTTCTGTTTGAATGACAACCTGCGGAGGAGCAAACTCAGGAAAAACATCAACGGGCATACGTTGAAGTGTGTAACCACCCCAAATGACAACAATAAGAGTGAAGGCTAAAACAAGAAAGCGGTTATTTAATGACCAGGCAATGAGAGATGTAAACATAACTATTCCTTGTCTTTGTTATGAGATCCACCAGTGAGCCATAGGGTGTATAATTGACGGTGTCCTTGAATAACAACGTTGTCATTAAATTTTATTCCACTCTTAATTTCCGTATATTTATTATCACTTGCACCTGTCGTAACAACGACTCGCTTGTAATTTTCCCCATTCTGTATGAAGACAAACTTTTCTCCATTAGCTTCTAAAATGGCTGCATTGGGAACGGCCATAGCATTCGTATTTTCTTCAAGAATTATATTAGCTTGAGCACTCATATTAGGCTTTAAGAGCCCCTGAGGATTATTTAATTTAATCTGTACGTTAACGGTGCGTGTAAGAGGGTCAAGGTTAGGCTCAATTAAAATGACTTTGCCTTTAAAGACACGATCAGGATAACTAAGCACATTAATATTTACAGTCTGTCCAAGTTTTACTTTCCCTATATCTTCTTCATAAAGAATTGCTAAGACCATGATTGGATCTCGACTGCTAATACTAAAAAGCGCCGTATTAGGTTGTACTGATTGCCCTAACTTAACATTACGTACATCGATTATTCCATCTATAGGGGCTGTAATTTCAACGCTAGGAGGAGGATCGCCAACTAAAAATGATTGGACCTTTGCAAGCTTTTGACCTCTATGAACCATGTCTCCAACATTAGCGTAAAGCTCAGTCACTTGGCCATTGATACGTACACTTGCATCAGCTTGAGAGTTTGGCAAAGGGCGCACCTCGCCATTTAAATTTAATAATTGAGAAAGGGGCTGAATGCTTGGTTGAGCCGTTTTCAAATCTATAGCTTTTACCTGATCTGCATCTAAATGAATTTCTCCTCCTTTTTGAGATTCTTTAATTTCTATTTCATTACCATGAGCCAACAATGGAATTGCATAGATACAGCTTAAAATAAGCATATAAAAAAATGTGGAGAATTTGGCAAACTTATCTACAATTTTATTTTTCATTTTTTCTTCCCTAAACTTTATAATTAAAGCTCCCCCACTGCAGTTTGTAATTTAACGAAAGCTTGAAAATATTGATCGAGCGTGTTCAGGTAGAGAGATTGTAGATCATTTTGTTGGCG
>JAIEPE010000029.1 GCA_019749915.1 Alphaproteobacteria bacterium
TCGCCTATCACTCCCTGTGGGACTAAACGACCATAGGCATCAAGTATATATAATTGAGTGTTCCATATCGGTTTACCTATGGGGATGCAATTATAATCTTTATACTTCTCACTGTCCCAATAACTCACGTCTATCGAAGCTTCTGTGGGACCATATAAATTATGTAATTCAGAATCCACTAATTGGTAAAACTTCTCTACAGTCTCATAAGCTAAGGCTTCTCCACTGGTAAACACACTTCGCAGAGAAGAAACGGTTCTTCCTTTCTCTAACTCAGAAAGAAAATACTGCAACATGGAAGGAACAAAATGCAAAATAGTCACTCCACGTGAATTTATTAAATCCACAAGTGCTTCTGCATCTCGGTGAAGATCAGGACTTGCTATAACCATCTTAGCTCCGGAGATAAGAGGCCAAAGCAACTCCCATCCTGCAACGTCAAAGCTAAAGGGGGTTTTATGGAGAACTGAATCAGAAGGTTTGAGAACATATTCATTATCCATCCAGCAAAGACGATTAACTAGTCCTGCCTGGTCGACCATAACGCCTTTTGGTTGCCCCGTAGAACCGGAAGTATAGATGACATAAGCCATATAGGAAGAAGAGGGCTTTGTGTCTAAGTTCTCTGGGGAGAAGCGAATAAGTTGATCTTCCATCCGATCAACTAAAATTGACTTTCCCTTATATTCTTCTATACACCCCACAACATCTGAATGACTAATCACAAGCTGCGAGCTTATGTCTGATAGCATGTAACTTAAACGATCCTTAGGATAGCTTGGATCAAGAGGAACATAGGCTCCTCCTGCTTTATGAACAGCTAATATGCTTACAACCATGTCTAAAGATCTCTCTAGACATATCCCAACCAAGCTCTCAACCCCCACGCCTTGCTCTTGTAAATATCGGGTTAATTGATTCGCACGGGTGTTCAAAGCTCTATAACTGAGCTGCTCTCCCTCAAACATCAGTGCAATCGCATCAGGAGTCTTCTCAGCCTGCTTCTCAATTAATGACGGTATCGTCTCTTCCTGATTCGCATACTCTACTCTCGTATCATTCCAACCTATCAGTTGCTGATCCTTCTCTTCTTCCTTAAGAAGACTAAACTCTCGCAAACGTTTATCTGGCTGAGAGACCATCACCTCTAAGCATTGTTCATAATAACGCGCCATTTGTGCAATTGTTTTTTCATCAAACAAGTCTTTTGAATACTCTATCTCTATGTTTGTCAGTTCTTTTTGCTCTGATACATAGAGTGACAAGTCATATCTTGAGAACTTCGTATTTGTGCGATAGAAAGAGTTGTCAAGAGCCCCCATACTTACGGGAATCTCTTCAACTTCGCCAACTACAATCATTACTTGAAATATAGGATTCCGAGATAGCTCCCTTTGTACTTTAAGCTGTTCAACAAGCTGCTCAAAAGGAATGTCAGTATTACGGAGGATTTCTAAAAACTCTTGACGAACACAGGCCAAAACTTCCTTAAATGTTTTGCTCTCATCTAAATTGATACGCAAGGGGAGAATATTAACGAATAAACCCAGTAACTCGCCAACATTTTGATACTGTCTATTAGCAAAGGGAGTCCCAATAACGACATCCTGTTGCCCACTTAGAAATTTCAATAACAAGTAGTATGCCGCTGTATGAACCATAAAAGCTGTACATTTTACCTCTTGCCGAAATCCCTTTAATTTTTTGGTTAATGCAGAAGATAATTGATATCTATACCCGCCTCCTTGATATGAGATTTCTTTAGGTCTGGGACGGTCGGTTGGAAGAGTAAGTAATTCAGAAGAACCTGACATTTTCTTCTTCCAAAACTTAAGTTGTGTTTCAAACCTTTCTTCCTGGAGTCTTTCTCGTTGCAAAAGTGCAAAATCTTTATATTGTATAGGGAGTTTACCCAATTGTATTTCTTTGCCTTTCGTCCAACCTTCATAATAAGATGCCAATTCTTTAAAAAAAATTCCAGTTGACCACGCATCTGTAATAATATGATGAAATGTAATGAGTAAAATATTATCTTGCGTATTTAACTGCAGTAACTTAACCCGTATTAAATCGTCATTAGATAAATCAAATGACTTAGCAGCCTCGACTTCTGCTTTTTCTTGGGCAATCGTTTCTTGTAAAAGGGGATCAAATTTTGATAAGTCTTCAATTTCAATTTTTAAGGCTTTTACTGGATTTACAATTTGGTAAGGATTTCCATCGTATCCACAAAAAAACTGAGTCCTTAATATTTCATGACGATTGAGAAGAGAGGTAAATGCATTTTCTAGAGCAATAAGGTCAAGATGACCTCTTAAACGCAAAGCAAGAGGAACATTAAATAAGCCACTTTTTGGCAACAACTGATCTAAAAACCAGAATCTTTGTTGAGAGAACGATAACGGGAATCGATTTTCAAATAACTTATGAGCTAACTTTTGCAACATTTCAAGCTCCCTTCTTCATCTTTTTCTTATAATCTTCCAATACCCTAAAAAACTCAAGGAATCCAGAAAATTCAAATATGTCAGCAAGTTCCATATCTATACCAAGTTCTTCATTTATTTTTGATATAAGTTGTATACCCAATAAGGAGTGCCCTCCTAAAGAAAAAAAGTCATCATGTGGACTTATTTTCTCAACATTAAGTACTTCTGACCATATGGAAATGAGCTTCTTTTCTGTTTCAGTTAAAGGAACTTGACCGGTGATTTCAATTTGTCTTTGATCTTTACCAAACGCAGGCAAAGCCTTACGATCAATCTTACCTGTATGGTTTAAGGGTAACTTAGGTATAGTCATAAAATAGGTAGGGATCATATATTCAGGAAGACACTTTTTTAAAAAGCTTCTTATCTGATCTATAAACTCTTTTTCATTCTCATTCGAAATTTCTTCTTTTCTAATAAGATACGCTACCAAAATTTTGTAATCATTTTCTTGAGAATCAATTACAACCGCATCGTTTATATCTGGATGTTTTCTCAAAACACTCTCGATCTCCCCTAGCTCAATCCGATATCCACGGATCTTTACTTGATGATCAATACGACCAACATACTCCATGTTCCCATCCGGTAAATATCGGGCTAAATCCCCTGTGCGATATAATCTAGCTCCTGGTTCATCGTTAAAAGGATCTGGTATAAATTTCTCTGCTGTTAAATCAGGTCGATTTAAATACCCTCTCGCTAACCCAACTCCTGCTATATATAACTCACCTACTACTCCATTAGGGATCTGACGGTAATATTTATCTAAGATATACAACTTCATATTTTGAATCGGTTCACCAATCGGTACGGCTCCATGGGTAGAGTTAAGGCAATCTATCTGAAAAGTTCCACATCCCACTGTTGCTTCAGTGGGACCGTACTCATTTATTACTTTAAGGTTTTTATTAGCTTCAAAACACTTGATTAGGTGATCATGCAATAAAGCTTCTCCTCCCAGAATAAGAGTGTCTACAGAGTTAAAAAAATTATTCTTATCCTCCAAGCGACTGAGTGCCATCAGGTGAGATGGTGTAAGCTTTAAAAAGTTAAGCTTATCTCTACAAATATTATCTCTCTGTAAGTTCTCTAATCTTTTGTTTTCAGGAAGAATGACTATTTTTCCGCCGCTTAGCAATGGAGGAAAAATATTTGTAATGGCCATATCAAACGCGACCGAAGAATGAAGAAGAACTGTTCCATTACAAGGATACTGTTCAATGCACCAGTTAATATAACTTCCCAAACTTCTTTGTTCAATAGCAACACCCTTTGGCTGACCTGTGGAACCGGATGTATAAATGACATAGGCAAGATGATTTAAATCACGCTTTATTTCAAAATTATCAGATGAATAACTTTCAATTTTCAAGAGAACGTTATCTAGTAAAATGGGCATTCCCGAAAAGAAAGAGACATTAGAAAATACTGAAGAGTGCGTAAGTAAAATTTTAGCACCTGAGTCAGATAATATGTATTTCAAGCGATCCTCAGGGTAATTTGGATCTAAGGGAACATAAGCTCCACCTGTTTTAAGAACAGCTAAAATACTAATGATCAAGTCAAAGGAACGCTCTAACCCAATCCCAACAACACTCTCCGATCTAACTCCTAATTCATGTAAATATTTTGCTAATTGGTTAGCCTTATCATTAAGTGACGCATAAGTTAATTCTTTCCCATCATAAGTTAACGCTATGGATTCTGGGTTTTTATTTACCTGTTTTTCAAATTCAGTCGTTACAAAAAAATCATTTATAGTATTATAAATTTTCATAAATTCTCTCTTATCCAACTTTTGTAGATTTTTCTTTTAAATTAATAATATCTTTTTCATGAACATACAAACTAATATCAAAAAGTATTTGATCTCCTTTTTTTATAAAATTTAATAGAACATTATAAAAATATGATGAGATTTTTTCTATTTGAAATATATTGAGATGATCATCTCTGAACGTAAATACTAATTCCAGTGATTTTTCAGGTATGATATCAATTACTAATGGATATTCAGGCTTTGCCCCCACTCCTGTAATATAAGAAAATTTACTTTCTGCCATTTGATTAGAAAAAACTTTTGTCGGATAATTTTCAAAGACAAGAATATGATCGAAGAGATTATCACTTGATTGGACATGACTCCATGTTTGAACTTTAGCGAGGGAGACATGAGAATAACCATTGATCTCTGCCATCTTCCCTTGAATGGTTTGCAGTAGGCTCTTGATGCTTTCAAACTCATCTATTTTAACCCCTAAGGGAAGCGTATTAATAAATAAACCTACCATTCCCTCTATACCAGGAAGATCCATGGATCTCCCAGATACAGTCACTCCAAAGACTACATCTTCTCTTTGCGTATATCGACTGAGGACGATACTCCATGCGGCTTGGATAACTGTATTGAGAGTTACTTGGTTAGCTTTCGCAAAATTTTTTAGAGCATCTAACTCTCCCGTCGACAAACTAAATCTGTATTGTCCGTGGTTGGCCTCTTTTCTTTGAGAATTTTCAGAACTTATAGGCGTTGATTCAGCATATCTAGATAACTCTCCTCTCCAAAACTTTTCTGCCTCTTGTTCATCTTGTTCTTTAATCCATTGAATATAATCTCTATATTTTCTCCGCTCTGAATATTTTATTGGGTTTCCTGCATCTAATGTCTTATAGCCTTCTATAAAACGCCCGAACACAATCGGAGAGCACCAACCATCAACAATAATATGATGCCGGGTCCACAATATCATATAGGTGTCATCCCTTCTTCGGATAAGACTAACTCTCATTAAAGGAGGCTTGCTTAAATCAAAGGGTGAAGCGCGATCCTGTTTTACGTACTCCTCTAGTTTCTGATTCTGCTCTTCCTCTGATAAACCTCTCCAATCTTCTTCATGCCAAGGAAGATCGACTTCTTTGAG
>JAIEPE010000037.1 GCA_019749915.1 Alphaproteobacteria bacterium
CCACCTCCTTCTGGAGATAGTCGCTTATCGGACAATTGAAGTGCTATTTAGTTCGGACATATCATGTGCTAACGACATAGGTAAAAAAACTTCTTGTCAAACGAAAAGCTTTCGTGTAAGCTATAACACTGATCGCAACATCGTTATCATCAATTCCCAGCCATCTTTATAGGATTTAATCATGCGTACGTCGCAGAATTCCGTTCCTTCGAGAACGCTTTTAGGCTTTGCCTTGTTTTTTATGAAACGACAATGGATCAAACTTTTGCTTGTTCAACTTTTGTGGTTTGCTTGGTCTATTGATCAAACCATCTTTCCCTTGCTTTTTGGAAAAATCATTGATGGTTTTAGCAATTATGTGGGTGACCGCGCAGACGCGTGGACCGTGCTCAAGGGCCCTATTTTAGGGGCCATTGCTTTGTGGATTTGTGTTGAATTGGCTTTCAGGGCTGGCGGCATTCTCATGGGCTATGCTTTTCCTAAATTAGATAAAGAAATTCGTATGTATATGTTTTCTCATATGCTGAATCAATCTCAAGCCTATTTTTCAACTCATTTTGCGGGCGAAATTTCAACGAAGATTTCTGACATGGTTGATAACTTAAATCATATTATTCAACTATTTCTGACATTATTCATCCCTGCCTTTGTGGGGGTGGTCATTGCCAGTTTCATTTTTTATCAGCTTAATCCCTTCTTTGCTTCTCTGCTTATTGGATGGGCGTTAATTCATATAGGAGTAGGAATCGCTTATTCGGCACGGTGCTCTCACTTATCTCATGTGCACTCAGAAACCAGAAGTCGCTTGAATGGTCGTATTGTGGATAGTCTTACCAACTATTTTGCCGTTAAGATTTTTGCCAATAAACCCTATGAGTTAAAATACGTGGGAGCCCTTCAAAACCAAGAAAGAACTCAGAACCAGAAGCAAATTATTTATATTGAAAAGGTACGCTTTGCTCTGGGGGCATTGAGTTTTTTTGGTCCAGGTCTTGCGCTAAACGGCTATGCCTACTGGTGTTGGAGCCATCACTTGATTACGGTGGGAGACGTCGCGGTTATTTTCAATACCTCGTGGAACATTATCATATCCTTGTGGTGGGCAAGTATTGAATTGCCGAATGCCTTTAAAGAAATTGGTATTTGCCGTCAAGCACTAACTCTTTTGCAAGTTCCTGTAGCTCTTGTGGATGCTCAGGGAGCACAAGATATTGATGTGAAAGAGGGGAAAATTCAATTTCAGAAAGTTCATTTCCAATATGGGAAAAGTACAGCCCTTTTTACCAATAAGTCAGTTTTGATTCAGCCTGGTCAAAAGATTGGCCTTGTGGGATTTTCAGGAAGTGGAAAATCGACCTTCGTTAACCTTATTCTGCGGCTTTTTGATATTCAGTCAGGACAAATTCTGATCGATGGTCAAGATATTTCCAAAGTCACCCAAGGTAGTTTGCGCAAATCAATTGCCCTGATTCCTCAGGATCCGACATTGTTTCATCGCACCATCATGGAAAATATTCGCTATGGACGTCCCGAAGCATCCGATGAAGAAGTCATCGTGGCAGCGCAGCGCGCCCATGCTCATGAATTTATTATGACTCTTTCGGAAGGCTACCATACCTTGGTGGGGGAGCGGGGGATAAAGCTTTCCGGCGGCCAGAGACAACGAATTGCGATTGCGCGGGCTATTTTAAAAGATGCTCCTATCCTTATTTTGGATGAAGCCACAAGTGCCTTAGATTCCGTGACAGAAGCCCTGATTCAAGAAAGTTTGGCTCTCCTTATGGAAGGGAGAACCACAATTGTTGTGGCGCACAGGCTTTCAACCCTTTTGGATATGGATCGGCTTTTGGTTTTTGATCAAGGGAAAATTGTTGAAGATGGCAATCACGCAACCTTAGTCAATAAAGAGGGGCTCTATAAAACCCTCTGGGCAGCTCAAGTTGGCGGCTTCCTCCCAGACAAAGGAGATATGGTGTAATCAAATGTGGATTTATCTTTTAAATATTCACCAAAAGTGACATCAAAATCGGATTGCTACTCCTGAAATTTAACGAATTTCAGGAGTACAACTCCTAAAATTGTTGTATCTATTCCTAAAAACTTTAAGAGATCTTACAGAAAAGTGGATCCCGCGGTCTGGGCCGCGGGACGTCACCACCCCACACGACGCCCCGCGGATTTACCGCGGGGTCCAGAGATCCTGAATCAAGTTGCGGGACATTTCTCCATTTATGACGCCCTGAGGGACTATCGCAGAAATGATCAAAAGCCTGCGTCAGATACGTTCTGCCATTCTTGATTTATTGTTCGACAAGATAACATCAGTCAGAAAACTTTCCTCTTCCTCCTGAATATAATCGCGCGTCAAAGGAGCTAATTCAGGGTTTTTAAACATTTGGATTTGAAAAACCATAAACCCACGGGCTCGAAAGGCCACCTCGCAGGAGGCAAGATAAAACTCCCACATGCGATAGAAGCGCTCTCCCCATGAATCTATAATGATTTGCTGCTTTGTCGCACACCTTGCGCGCCAATAGTGAAGGGTTTCTGCATAATGGTGGTGAAGGATTTCAATATCCGTCACCGTCAGGCCAGAGGGTTCAATTGTGGCCAGGGTTTCAGATAATGCAGGGGCATAGCCGCCAGGAAAAATATATTTGTTTAGCCAAGGATTAGGAATGTCGGGACCTTTTGAATAGCCGATAGAGTGGAGAAGAGCGATTCCATCAGGAGCAAGGAGAGAGGAGACTTTTGAGAAAAATTCTTGATAGTGTTTCAGGCCTACATGTTCAAACATTCCAACGGAAACAATGCGGTCATAGTTTCCCGTTTCATGGCGATAATCGCGCAGAAGAAAACGAACACGCTTTTCAAGGCCCGCTTGCTTAACCCTTTCTGTTGCCACGCGGTATTGTTCTTCTGAGAGGGTAAGACCGGTCACGTCCACATCCCATTCTTGAGCAAGGGTGATGGCAAGACCTCCCCAGCCCGCACCTATGTCCAAAACCCGTTGCCCCGGTTTGAGCAGAAATTTAGCTGCAAGATGGCGTTTTTTATTCACTTGGGCTGTATCTAGGTCATCTTCTAAGGTTTTAAAATAAGCACAGGAGTATTGCATGTCTTTATCCAAGAAAAGACGATAGAGACTTTCTGATAGGTCATAATGATGAGCCACATTCTTACGAGATTTATAGATTGGGTTGTATCGATGGTAGAAGTTGCGCAAAGTCGCGAGGCGGCTGATTAGAGTTTTTAAAAGACCCGAAGTGCAGTTGTCATTCTTCGCACAAAAAAGGAGTACCTGATAAATATCTCCTTCTTCAATGGTAATATCACCGTCCATATATCCTTCACCTAGGGCCAGCATAGGCGTTAGGAAAAGTCTATGTTCAATAGATTTGCTATGAAGACGAATGGTGAGGTTTGGGGAAGGGGTTCCAACAAGAGTAAAAGTCTTTCCCCTGCTGTCGATTAAAGTTAACGTTCCATACTTGATAAATTGTTTTAAAAATTTAAAAACTAACACCTATCCACCTCTTATAGGAGAGCCTTTATCTATAAATTAAATCATAAATTTTAAATTTTGAAAAGAAGTCCTTAATGAGGATTACCTTTTACTCTTCTTATAGATGCAATAATGGCAATAAAAAGAGTTATTCCAATGAAAGAAAGTGAGCCCCATAAAGGAATTTTAAAGGAATGGGTTAAAAGCAATTTTATACCTATAAAACCCAGGATGGCTGCCAAAGCATGTTGAAGATAATAAAAGCGCGGAAGAATGTGCGCTATTAAAAAATAAAGGGATCTGAGCCCAAGAATGGCGAAGATATTTGATGTAAAGACGATGAAAGGGTCGAGAGTGATGGCAAAAATGGCGGGAATGGAATCAATGGCAAAGACAATATCACTGACTTCGATGGTAAAAAGAACCAGAAGGGCAGGGGTGGCGACCCATCGTCCCTCTCGGAATAGAAAAAAGCGACGTCCTTTATAATTATCTCGCAGAGGAATCCACTTCTTTGCCCAGATAATGATAGCATTTGTTTCTATTTCTGCTGGTTTATGTCGTTCCCGAAATATTTTATAGCTTGAATAAAGTAAAAGAATACCGAAAAAATATAAGATCCAGTCAAAAGTTTGAATTAATTTAATGCCCAGCAGAATCAGAAACAGCCGGAAAACAATAGCCCCCAAGATTCCCCAAAAAAGAATGCGGTGTTGATGACGAGGGATAATATTAAAGAAATTAAAGATGATCAGAAACACGAACATATTATCAAGACTCAGGAGTTTTTCGAGTAGATAACCTGTAAAAAAGGCCAAAGCTGGCTCTCCCCCTTTCCAAAACCAGATGCCAAGATTGAAACAAAGGGCAAGGGCAACCCAAGCAGCACTCATTCCCAAGGCTTCATGCATGGAAATTTTGTGGGGAACTTTGTTAAAAACTCCCAAATCCAAAATTAAAAAAAGCAGGATAAGTATAAAAATGCCTATCCAGGGCAAAAGTGATTCCACGCTTGTTATCTCCATTTTTAAGGAGTTTACATGAAATTGATAAAAAAATCCTTGATTACTTTTTGAATGAGGGGCAAGTTTTTTGAAATTTTTTAGGGATAGTTTAATTTTAATTAATTATTAATAACATTATGGCTAAAATAAAGATAGTAAAAAATGCTCTTTAGGAGGATCTAATCATGATTGCCATAATAAAAACCTTTAAAGAAAGTTATATAGATGTTCGAGGACATCTCCTTCCATGGGTAAGAGTAGCATTTACCCCGTTTATCATCTACCTCATTGGCATTATTTCTATGGGAATAGGTTTTTATCTCTCCGGTGGAATCACATCCATCATAGAACATGCCACTATTATACAAAATACGGAACAAACTTCGGCTTCAGTTGGGGGTTGGAACTTTATTTATTACGTTTTATATATGCTAGCGATACTTATTTGGTACATCAACGGCTTCCGCTATGCTGTCTTGGGTGAGGGGGGAGAGAAGTGGTGGAATTTTCACTGGAACAAACGTCTTTGGAAGATGTTCTTATATCATCTTCTTATTATTGCTTTGTCTGCAGTTTATGGAGCTATAGCTGCTGGTATTACTATTGGGAGTTACCTTCTTGCAGAAAATGCCGTTATTACAGCATTTATTGCTATCTTTTTTGGCTTAGGATTCTTTTATCTTGTGGGACGTCTTATCCTCGTATTTCTTAATGTAGCTATTGATAAGAAGGAAGCTCTAAGGACAAGTTGGCGTGTCATGAAAGGAAATGTTTTACGTCTCATTGGCTTGTTAATCCTCATATGGCTTGCCATTGTTGGAATAACGATTTTGGGCTCAGCGATCATCGGTCTTGGAGGTTGGCTCTTAGGTCTGATTAACATGTGGCTTGGAGTCATTATCTTTGCTCTTTTTGTTCCCTTCGGTTTGTTTGTTTGGCTTGTGAGCGCAGCTTTAACGATGAAAGCAATTGCTCTTGTGAATGCGCAGCTGACCAAGTAGTTTAAAAGCAAAATTTTTACATTATCTTGCATTTGAAGCTGTCTTCTTGCCTACATTACTGTACCCCTGGACCCCGCGATCAAGTCGCGGGGCGTCGTGTGGGGGTGACGTCCCGCGGCTTGACCGCGGGATTGTAAGTTGAAGATGTGTTATAAGAGGATAAGAGAGATAGATAGTCTCTCATTCATGAATGAGAGACTA
>JAIEPE010000011.1 GCA_019749915.1 Alphaproteobacteria bacterium
AGTTCAAGCATGGAGTCATGTCCAATCAAGTGATAACCTCTTCGATCATATCCTCGTCTTCGAAAATTATCCGAATAAAACGGCTCTTGGGACTCAACAAGTTGTTCAATTATCTCATGTCAAAAGTCTTGAGAGAATTGAATATCCTCTTTCGGTTATCGTTGTTCCAAGAGATAAGTTAGAACTTCGATTTTATTATGATGCTTCTTATTTTAGCAAAAAAGCAATTACTCAATTATCTGAACATTTTAAATCAGTTATTCAAGGTATTCTAGCTCCGAGTAAGAGTTTAGTCTTTGATATCAAGCTTTTAATGGAGGATGAGAAATGTAACAAACTTTTTCTTCATAAAACTGATAGCAATCTTCTTCAAAATCTTCTAAAAACTATGCCTGAGTTATTTGAAGCACAGGTCGAGAATACCCCCGATGCGATTGCCTTAACGTTTGAGGGAGAACAGCTGAGTTATAGAGCTTTGAACGTCCGTGCGAGTCAATTAGCCCGATATTTACAAGAGCAAGGCGTGGGGGTTGAGAGCTTGGTTGGGATATGTCTAGAGAGATCTTTAGACATGGTTGTAAGC
The DNA here is from genome assembly GCA_019749915.1 of Alphaproteobacteria bacterium. Classification (GTDB taxonomy): domain Bacteria; phylum Pseudomonadota; class Alphaproteobacteria; order UBA9655; family UBA9655; genus UBA9655. The sequence continues at coordinate 584 of JAIEPE010000011.1, forward strand.
ATATTAGCTGTTCATAAAGCAGGAGGAGCCTATGTTCCTCTTGATCCAAGCTATCCTAAGGATCGTTTAAGTTACATGCTATCAGACATAAGCTCACAGCTTGTGATTAGTCATTCAGATGTTGTGGGGTGTATAGAAGAATATAAGGGAAAGACAATTTTAGTTGATCAAATGGAAGACCAACTTAAAAGATTCTCATCCGATAATTTAGATACAAAGCCATCTCCTTCCCACATGGCTTATGTCATCTATACCTCTGGTTCTACAGGACAACCAAAAGGCGTTATGGTTCAACATAGTAGTTTAGTAAACTGTGTAAGGGTGGTTGAACAAGAAACAAAGGCGACAAAATCTAATAAGTATTTAGCGCTTACCGCAATGACATTTGATGTCTCAGTTATAGATTATGCTCTGCCATTGACAATTGGATCTAGCGTAATCATAGCTTCAGATTTGGTGAGAAAAAATCCATTCCAAATTATTGAACACTTGAATAAATATTTGATTACAGGCATGCAAGGAACTCCTAGCAACTTTTCTTTGTTGCTTGGCTGCGATGTAGAGTTAAAGAAAAATATTACTTTTCTCTCTGCAGGAGAGGCTCTTCCTCTTCATCTAGCAGAAAAACTCAGTGCAAAAGGAATTCTATATAATTTATATGGACCTACTGAAGCAACAATTTATTCGAGTTGTTTGGATTTTCAACCTAATGAAAGTTCAGATATATCAATTGGAAAGCCAATTGATAATTTATATCTTTATATTCTTGATAAGTATCAACGCCATGCTCCTTTCGGAACAGTGGGAGAATTGTACATCGGTGGTATTGGCTTGGCGAGAGGATATTTAAATCGCCCTGATTTAACGGCCGAGAGATTTATACCGGATCCTTTTAGTGATGAGCCAGGAGCAAGGTTATATCGTACAGGGGATTTAGCACGATACTTACCGGATGGGAATATAGAGTATGTTGGTCGCATTGATCATCAAGTGAAGATCCGTGGATATCGGATTGAACTGGGAGAGATCGAGAGTGTTTTAAGAAAGTATCCGGATATTAAAGATACGGTAGTGATAGACGCTCAAGAGAATGACCATAAGTTTTTAATTGGCTACTTAGTAAGCAAGGAAGAGCTCTCAGAAGAATTAAGAGGAGAGTTTATAGACGAGGTAAGAAGTTACTTAAAGGAACGCTTACCTGAGTATATGGTTCCGAGCTATTTTATGGTTTTGCTAGAATTACCTTTAAGCGGCAGTGGAAAAATCGATAGGAAGGCATTACCTTCTCTTGATAAAGGTCAGAGGCAGGTTCGAGAAACCTATCAGGCTCCTACAAGTGACACAGAGAAGAAGCTCGTTGCGATATGGTCTGCCTTACTTAATATTAAGGAGATTGGCATTCATGATAATTTTTTTGAGATTGGCGGAGATTCGATCATTAGCATTCAGTTGGTTTCAAAGGCAAGAGAGCAAGGCCTTATTTTTGATGTTCAGCAAGTCTTTTTATCACCAACAATAGCTAGCTTAGCACAGGCATTAAGAATTCAAGCAGAAAAAAAATTAAGCACAGAAGGTGTTGAAACAGTTCAGGGAAAAGTTAAGTTATCTCCGGTTCAGCATTGGTATTTTTCGCAAAGACGAAAGAATTTCAATCATTGTAATCAAGCTATGATGTTGAAAGTTCAACAAGACGTGACCTTCACAAGATTTAAAGAAGCATTTAAAGAAGTAGTTTTGTATCATGATGTGTTTAAGTATTATTATTTCAAAAAAAATAAGTATTGGCTCCAGGAATATGATTCAACCAGACCATACGATGATAGACAATGTTTTGTATTTATTGACTTAACTGATTCAGAGTCTACAGAAGTTGATAAAAGGATTTTAACTTATGCTGATCAAGCGCAGCAGGAGTTAGATATTACAGATGGACCATTATTTAAGACTGTATTTTTTGACTGCGGAAAGCTTGGTAAGAAGATATTAGTCGTGATTCATCATTTAGTTGTAGATGGCGTATCTTGGAGGATTTTGTTAGATGATTTAAATCAAGCATATTTACAACTCAATGAATCAGACTCTCCAATCCTTTTTGCCAAGACTACATCTTATCAACATTGGACAGATCGGTTAACTTCATATTCTGAAAGTGATACTTTACAAAATGAAATAGAATATTGGCGAAAATCGATTTTGGGAGTTGCCAATTTCCTCCCAAAAGACTTTAATTTGGGTGAACAAACCGTTGAGTCTTGTTCACAGCTTGTTAGTCGATTAAGCCAAGATGAAACAACACAATTAACGCAAAAGGTTCCTCAAGCTTACAGTACTCAAATCAATGATGTGCTTCTAACAGCCTTGATTCAAGCTATCGGGGACTGGACAGGAAACTATAATTTACTTTTCAATCTCGAAGGTCATGGGCGTGAATCAATAATAGAAGGAATTGATTTATCTCGCACAGTAGGTTGGTTTACTTCGATCTATCCCGTGTCATGCCGTTTAACCAATCCACTAGATATTGGAGAGTGTTTAAAAGAAGTCAAAGAGAGGCTTAGAGATATTCCTAATAAGGGGGTTGGTTATGGGATATTAAGATATTTAAATCGGAGAGGAATAGAGCAATTAGATCCCTTACCAGTTCCTGAAGTGTTGTTTAATTACTTAGGCCAATGGGAAAGTGGTTCAAATACGGAGCAAGCTTTTCAGTTTTCTGGCGAACCTACCGGAAAGAGTGAAGATCCTTTAAGGGTGAGAGAGCAGCTTTTAGAGATAAATAGTCATATTATAGGGGGGGCATTAGAAATAAATTGGACGTACAGTAAAAAGCATTTTAAAGAACAGACAATACAAAAAATTATAGATATGTACACTGAGAAACTTCGAGCAATTATTTCTCATTGTTGTCAACAAGAAACTCGAGGATATAGTCCTTCTGATTTTTCATTAGCAAAAGTGAATCAAAATCAACTAAATAAACTCACTAAAAAATTAGAAAGCCTCAAGCAATGAAGGCAACAATAGAAGATATTTATCCCTTATCTCCGCTTCAAGCTGGTTTCTTATTCCACACGCTTTATGAAAAAAGGTCTGATGCATATATTTTACAAAGTGTGTATGAAATTTCTGAGAAAGTTGATGTTTCTCTCGTAAAGGAGGCCTGGAACTTATTATTACCAAAATATGAAGTCTTTCGTACGGGGGTACAATGGGAGGATTTAGATGAACCATTACAATATGTACTTGATACCGTTGAGTTACCATGGGTAGAAGATGATTGGAGACAATACTCGTATGTTGATCAGAAAATAAAACTCGAACAATATCTAGAAGAAGACCGAAAGAAAGGGTTTGACGTAAGTATCCCCCCTTTAATCAGAATATCTATGATTCGTTGCGACGCTGATCGTTATTTTATGTTGGTAACCCGACATCATATTATTGTGGACGGTTGGTGCTCCCCAATTATTATGGGACATTTCTTAGAAAATTATGCGGCCCTAAAAGTCGGACATGTTACCAATAACAAAAAACCACTTCCTTACCGTGAGTATATTAATTGGTTAAGTCGTCAAGACGAACAGCAAGCAGAACATTTTTGGCGTACAGAGTTGGAGGGATTTTATGAAATTAGTCGAATGTGTGATAAAAAAGATATTGATAAGGAAGGAAGTCATAGTGAATATCAGATAGAACTACCAAAGAATCAGCTAGATCTTTTAAAAGAATTAGCCCAATCAAAACAAGTTACTCTGAATACAGTAGTTCAGGCGGCATGGAGTATCGTCTTAAGTCGATATTCTCAGAAGGAAGATGTTTTATTTGGGATTACAGTATCAGGTCGTTCAATAGATCTTCCAGGTGTGGAAGATATGGTTGGTTTATTTATTAACACCCTTCCCTTGCGTATAAATGTAGATGAATATCTTAACATTTCACAATTTTTAAAGAACATTCAAGCAAAAACAGCTGAGCTTAACCGTTACGCCCATACATCTCTTGCCAAGATACAAACTTGGGCTAAAACTTCAGGAGAAAAGGGAGTATTTGATCACATATTAATTTTTGAAAATTATTCGACTAAAAAATTAGATCAAAACAACGGTTCTTTTCTTCGGTTGGAACGAATAGGTGGAAAAGAGAAAACAGAATATCCATTAACTATAGCCGTATTGCCTAAAAGCTCAGGATTAGAAATTAACTTTGGATATCAAGAAAACCATTTTTCATTAAACCAAATCAAAAATATTGCCACTCATTTTGAAAAGAGTCTTTGTGCATTATCAGAATTCAAAAATGCAAACATTTTCGATATTAATCTTATAACTAAAGAGGAAAAGGCTCAACTGATATGTTGGAATGAAACAAGAGTTGAGTATAGTAAGAAAGATCAAACAGTAATAGGTCTCTTTGAGAAGCAAACGGAAAAGACCCCTGATGCAATTGCATTAATCTATGAAGGAGAACAACTTAGTTATAGAGCTCTAAACAACCGCGCGAATCAATTAGCTCGATATTTACAAGAACAAGGTGTGGGTGATGAAAGTTTAATTGGGGTATGTTTAGAGCGATCTTTAGACATGGTTGTGAGTCTATTGGCCATTCACAAAGTTGGAGGAGCTTACGTTCCGCTTGATCCAAACTATCCGAAAGAGCGTTTAAGCTATATGTTGGGAGATATAAGGTCCAAAATTGTTATAAGTCACTCAAGCTTAATTGGTTGTTTAGAAGGCTCTAATGGAGACCTACTTCTACTTAATAAAGAGCTAGAGAAAATTGGAAAATTCTCACTAGAGAATCTGGCTCAAAAACCCTCTCCTTATCATAGGGCATATGTAATTTATACGTCTGGTTCTACAGGTAGGCCCAAAGGGGTTATGATTCAGCATGGCAGTTTGTGGAATCATATGTTCTGGATGCTGAACAAATTTGAGTTCACACAAGACGACATTATTCTTCAGAGAACCTCATTTTCCTTTGATGCGTCAGTATGGGAAATTTTTGCTCCGTTGTTGATAGGAGCTCGTCTTGCATTATATTCCGCCAACTTAGAAAAAGATGTGGGATCACTACCTGGTTTTATGACGGATCTTTGCATATCTATCGCTCAGTTTACGCCAAGCATCTTTTCTTTTCTTGAAGAAGAACTTTCCTCAAAGGCAAAATCAACAAAACTCATTTTTCTTGGGGGAGATGTTATACAAGAGAAGTCTATAGATTATATCGTCCAAGATCATAAAATAACTTATGTAAATTTATATGGACCTACAGAAAGCACGATCGATGTGACTTCTACTAAAATCCATAAAGATTGCCAGAGCAATAAAGTACTGGGGCACCCAATTGACAATGTTAAAATTTATATCTTGGATAAGAATGCACGCTTGATCCCCACAGGAGTGACGGGAGAGTTATATATAGGAGGGGTTGGTTTAGCGAGAGGGTATTTAAATCGCCCTGATTTAACGGCAG
>JAIEPE010000022.1 GCA_019749915.1 Alphaproteobacteria bacterium
ATAAGCTGATAACCCTGCCCAAGGTTTGTAAAAAAAGCAGCTTTTGTTAGATGTTGATTCTGAACACGACTTCCATAAAGTGCTGTTGCCTTATCAATTTCAGTATTCCATAAGTTAGCAAGGTTTTCAGCGCCTTCTCTGCAGGTCACAATAGCTCCAGGATTGTTAGCTGTTTTATAAAGAAAGCCGAGTACAGGGGAGGCTTGTGTTCTCACCAGTGTCCAGATGTCAGGTGTATTCTGGAGATCGACGAGTGTGTATTTATGGCCAATCATAGCGTCATAAACAACGCATTGATTTACAAACCGCTCCATATTGCCCTTAAACTCAGGGTCTACAATTCGAAACTGCCCAATCTGACTCATCAATGAGGAGGCAAAAACGGTTCCTGTCTGATGGTAAGGCATATAATCAGGCAAGGTAAAGACTGACTCCATTTGTTCTGTAATGCCTCGCCCGACTTGACTTACCAGACTTGCAAAAGCTCCTAAGGCAAAAGGCACGTGATCAACCTTGGCTCTCACCTTTGTGAGAGGATCATGGATAAAAACAGTTGTCTTGGGTGAAAACAAAAGATTAGTTGCAATCATAACCCATAAAAGCCACTTTAAGCCTTCTTCTAAGCTGCTACGTGCCAGCATGAGAATCAGCATATAAACTGACCCCACCATCAATCCAATACGGATGAGGGGCATCACAAACCCTGTATGATTTGTTTTAAATAATGCGGCTATCCCATTAAAGACCAGGACAAAGAGCTCTCCGCCTCCGTAAGTGGTAATAACGTGCTCCATCTTACTTCCCCCTACCTCACTCCAGCCTTTGTTCCTTGCTGAGAAGAAACGAACATGTTCTGCAGTTTAGATTCGACCTGTTGCGTTCTCTCTATTAAATCAAGGGTGATCGACATCTGCTCAAAAAGGGCTGTCCGTTTGGCATAGAGAAGCTTTCTAGAACTTGCGATCCCTGATCTTAGCTCTTCAATCATACCATCATTGATTTGGACTTTTTTAAGCTGAGTAACACTGTCCCAGACAAGGGACATGACTTCATCGAGATACTGGAGGAGAATATCGTGAGCAATGGCTTCACTAAATTCTGCAACGCTGAGAGGATTTCCTCCATTTTTAAAAGCGACCTCTACAGCGATAATCTTTAAAACAGGAATCATGGTTGAATTGATAAAGCCTCGTTCTTCCTCAGAAAGCCTTCCATCAACACGAACCTTCTGTGAAATAGAAATGAGTATGTTCTGAACTTTTGAAGAAAGAGCACTGACTTGGGGTAAAGATACACTCTGTAATGTGGGACTAAGACACCCATCTTCACTTTGACTATCACATCTATAGATCTGAACAGGGACATTGCCAGTTAACAAGGCCGCTATCAATTGAGGATCATGGCTCTTTGAAGGAAGTACTTTAACTTCTAATCCCTCGCCTACACGCCTTGAGACGATGGTACCGGAGAGGGTCATAAAGAACTCAGCCAATTCCCTATTATGAGCTAAAAAGCTATTCTTTAAGATCGCTTTCCATGCCACATTAAACTCATCGCCTAGCATATCTCTAAATCCTGGTCTTTCAGCTTTCCGGTTTAAGACAACTTCTCTTTGGACTTCAGAGCCACATTTTTGCCGCCCTTGAGCCCAATCGGTTGCAATGCCAAGGTCCTTGCTCATGGCATTACAAAGCAATTGAGAACTGGCATCAGATTGAGGCCAAACGCCTCCAACAAGAGTTGCTGCTGCTTCACAGGAATTAATACTTTGATTGGTCATCTTTTGGACCTTAGCCAAAAGATCATCAAGCACACTCTTGATCTGAGGTGTTACAGTTGCCAGAGCCAGATTAAAGGCATAACCACTTGCATTAGAGCCAATATTCCGGAGAAGGGTGATAAACTGCTGGGTACTAATATAGCTAAACCCGCCCATAAAGAGATCAATACCTCCACATCCCGCACGATAATGGGGCAGTTGCAGTGAAAGCAAATCCGCATTATTGACTTTTGACCTGGCAAAGAGACTTCCGCCCGTATAAAAGCCGCCTGTTTGATCTTGATAACCTCCTCCCTCAGTAACGTTATGAGCCACGCCAAGAGTATGAAAAGCCCTCTCAAGATTAGCTTGCATGCCATAGGCCAGAGAGCTACTCAATATAAGAAGCAGTAAAGGAAGCTTCGCCCAAACAAGTTTGGTTTCGATGAAGTTGATTTTTCGTGAAGTTATTGATTTTAAATAAATAAAAATCATCGCCACCCCTTCCTTATTGTTGTAATGTCACACCTAGGCCTCCGCCTAAACTCTTTCTCTCTGCCATGCATATTGAGAAGAAAGAGACTACTCTCTAGGTTCCTTTGAGACACCTCCCTGTACTCATAGGAACCTAGTTTTTTTCTCAGTCCTAAGAAAAAAAGTTTTTCAAAGTCTACTTGTCTTTCTTTTCGATAAGAACCATGTATAATATGAGAATATTTAAGGAGAAATGTCATGACTTACCTCACTATTCCCGCTGAGTTGGATAAGCGCTTATCAGCTCTTGCTGCCAAAGCTCACGTTTCCAAAGATGAATATGCTCTTCATGCTTTGGAAGAATATCTTGAGGACCAGGAAGATTATTTACAGGCTCTTGAGATTTCCCAACGTGTGGAAAGAGGAGAAGAAAAAACCATTCCGTATGAAGACGTAATAAGGCAATACGAGAATGACCACTCTTCCCACTAAATGGTCTTTGGAGTTTACTGAAAAAGCGACTAAAGAATTCAAAAAACTTGATCCTGAAACCTACCGCAGAGTTAGAAATTTTCTTGATAAGAACCTTCTGACAGCTGAAGACCCACGAGTGTTGGGTAAAGCTCTTACCGGAAATCTGAAAGAGTTCTGGCGATATCGGATTGGTGATTACCGGTTGATTTGCGAAATTATGGATCACAAATTGACTATTGTTGCTATAAAAATAGATCATCGCAGCAAAGTTTATAAAAATGTTCATTTTAAAAATGTTCATTTTTTGAAATCTCCCGCTTGAACACGTGTTAAGAGGTCTATTCTTTCTTCAATTTCACTTTCGGAAACCAATCCATAAGCTAAAGGAATCATTTGTCCTGAGCTTGGATGAAAGGCAATGAGGGCGGGAACATGGGACACTTGAAGACGTGCTGCCATGCCATTGTCTCGTTTAGCTCCAGGAAATTCAGCTAATGATCCCCCATCTAGAGAAATCCCCAGGACAGACCACCCATGCTTTTTAGCAAAATGCTTCACAACGGGAGCAAAGTGATGGCAGTAGGAGCACTCACCCTTAAAGAAGAAGAAAAGTCCATATTCTTGAGCTAAGGCCTTAATGCGCTTTGTAATTTCTTGATGCTTCTCCTGATAGTAAATATGACGCGCATTTTGATCGACGGGATGAATTAGTGTTTCATCCAATGCAGGTGTGGTCATAACCACCCGTTGCCAAGATTCAGAAAACCTCTGACTTTGATCCATCAGCGCTTTTTGCACAAGAATGTAAGTTATGATATTCTCATGAGAAGGCTCGAGAATAGCTGTATGTAGCTTTGTCTGGAGTTCCTTGCGCTGAGCCTCAATTTTCTCCGTTGGGGTAGGAGAAGAGAAAGGAGAGCTCCTAAAAGGAGAATTCCTGCCGGATGGAGTCTTCTTTCTCTCTTCTATTTTATTGTCTCTTGGAAATTCTTCATACCAATGCCAACCTTCTGCATGCCTATCAAAAAAGGCAAGCCTGGAAGGCTGAGCCGTAGGATAATCCTTCACCTGATTTTTAGAAGGATCTTCTGAGGCGATTTTTAAAGAATTCTCATATTTCTTATGGGATTGGGTTAAAGAAGGAGAAGTAGCCTTTACAGCAGTCGTTAGAGATAAATGATGAACGTTCAGAAAGAAAACAAGAGAAAAAACTATCTGCTTCAAAGTCGCACTAAGAAGCCTTAGAGATTCCCATCTCTCAACAAACTTTCTGAGCACCGGACTCTCTGCACTGAACACTGTTACGCCTCCGGCCTTTGTTGGGGATTCTTTGCAGTACTGGAACTCGCTCCCGAAGGACCAAGTCCCCTTTTGATAGTATCGAGACGTTCTCCTATTTTTTCTCCCATTCCTTGGAGTTTTTGAGGACTATAGTTTTTCATGAGATCTTCAAAGGCTTCTCGAAGATCCAGCTTAGAAAAGTCAATACGTTGGATTTCATTTATGGTAAAACCTCTGCAGAGGGGCTCTTTTGGACTGCCCCAACCAAGGTTGATTTGTCTCCTTCCTTGTTCATGAAAGGCCTTAAGAAGTTTTGATCCAAAACAGCAAAAGGAGGATTTTTTCTTCACGCACTTGCCTAAAACCTTTTTAGCGCAATAGGTGCCTACATAATGACACAGTCGGGATTTTCGTTTTTCTTGAAGAAGCTTTTCATTCGCACTACATCCACCAAGACCAAGACTCTTTCCCCAACCCTTTCCTGATCCACAACAATCTTTAAAACTCAAGATGTGCTTTGAACATTGATGCTCTTTTCCAGTAAAAATAGAGTTGATTTTTCCTTGTATGTCTTTGAGGAGACTCAATTGAGCGATGGAGGACATCATCTCATTGTTAGCTTCAAAACTTTGATCTCGACAGCTTCCATCAAGACAGAAAGGTGTGTTGCCTCCCGTAATATGATAAGAGTTTTTTACTGCTCCTTTGCATTGATAGGTTTGAGTGTAGGCAACACAAATATGACCTACACTTTGTTTGCAGACGGAGTTAATCTGAACACAACCTCGCGCTCTTAAAGGACCACAGTTGTCTTTTGTAGGAAACTCACAAGCATAGGTTAGTTTTTCTTCCCAGCACGGTTTAGTAATTGAGACACCTTCAATAATCCGTGTTTGAGGCCCTTGGGTACATTCTTTTGTATCATAGTGACAAAGCCCTTGATCAACGCGTTCCTCTAGTCTTTCGCAATTTGAAATCCATCTATCGGGAAGGATTTCATAAGACTCTTCTTCATAGGTGATTTTAATGCGGGGCCTGTAGGTATACCAACTTTTTTTTCTGCCTAAATTTTTATGTGTATGGCCATCGTAATTGAGTAGAAATATGTTTCTTATACGTCCCCTCCATCCTCTAACAAGTGTCTTTTCGATTCTAACCTCTTTAATGGCATCTACTGGAAAATTTAATGAGGGAAGACTGGCGCAGCAATTACGTCTCCTCATACTAAGTTCCTGCATGCAGGCTTTATACGGAGCTGTAATCTCTCCCCCATTATGATAAACATCCTGAACAGCATTTCTAAGAGCTCCACAGGCAAGAGAGAAGCGTCTCTTTTTTCCATAGGGCAGCCACAAATGAAAATTAGTTTCTAACTCCTTTCTAAGTATTATTTTCCGCACTTCTACGATGAGCTGGTTTGTACAGCTTTCAAGGGAATCATCACCTGGCTCTTCACAGGTGAGGATTTCGTCCTTATTCTCTCGATGGTGTTCAACGACGTGGGTTCCTTTTCCGCCTATCTCTTGTAATGGTGACTCCATAATTTTTTGAGATTCGGTGATCAGAGAATCTTTTGAGGAATCAATTCTCACTTGAGGGCGGGAGTCAATGCTCTGATGAAGCATTTGACTGACTGGATCAGAGTGACTCAGGCTTTGAGCCCGCCCATTAAGATCTTCACTTTTAAGTTGAGCCGCATTTGAATGGCCAGCATAAAAAGGATGGTGTCCTGCCTCAATCTTTTTTGCCTCTAACTGACTCAAAAAGTCTTTAGCCGTTTTGTCTCCTGACTTAAGGTTAGCTGTTGGGCTGGCAAAAATAAAAGAAGGGAAAAGGCCAATCCAACAAAAAGATAAGAGAATTCTCTTCTTCATTTTGAGTTTCCTCCCCCTAATTGAGTATTTTCTAAAAGAGCCTTTGCTTCTTCTTTAAGATCTCCTTCTTTTGCAAAGGTCTCTAAGGCATATTGAAGACTCACATGGCCCTGAAGGCGATCATGAATTGGTGTTTGGGTTCGTTCTAATGCATGGGACTCGAGAGTCTTAGGCTCAAAAGTTTGGAGCTGGAAAGGGCGGCTTAAGACATAGGTAGGCACAGATGAAATTGAGAAAAGAGAAAAAAGCTCGGGATCAATGATAAATCCCTGTCCTGTTGCTTGAATAATCTTTTGGAGGATTTTTACGGTTTGAGCATAGCTATTGTTTTTGAATCCACGAAGAACAAGGGTGGCTCCATAAGCTTTGGCTTCATGGGCTAGATTCAAAAGAGCTTTTTCTCCCAGAGAAAAGGACACGAAGAGGGTGAGCTCTGCGGATGTGTTTTTAGTTATCTCTGTGGGATTTTGAGAGTTCTGTAAGGGTTTTTGAACTTGAAGCGTTGCCACAACATCCTGAAACTCCTTACTTTCTAAAGCAGCATCTCTTTGTTGAGAGGATTCAGTTAAAAGTAATTGGAAGTCTTTATCTTTTTGAACAGTCTCAATGATCTCTAGAGACCTCTCTAAGAGAGAACACTCTATGAGTGAACCCCCTGAGAGGGGACCCTCTTGTAAACGAGAAGGACATGACATAGCTTGAGAACAAGCAGTTTTTTCTTCTAATGTACTGATAAGAAAGAAAAAAAGAGAATTTGTCAAAGCGCGCAACAATTGCGTTTCCTCCAAATTAAATAGCCAAAATCTTCTCCTTTGTAAGGAAATTCACGTCCTGATCCCCAGATGACTTCTGTCCGTCCTAAAGGATTACACGCCATGGGTCCACGTGTTGTTGGACGAGGATAGGTCATTTGGGTCTTGTATTGATTCTTCTTAATGATGGGTAAGGGGATTTTTTGGCAAAGAGCCTCCTGGCCACTTGTTCCCCATAAGAGAAGTTCTCGA
>JAIEPE010000069.1 GCA_019749915.1 Alphaproteobacteria bacterium
AAGGGAGTTGTTGACGGGCTCGAGAGAGTGAGCTATAAATCCTCTACAACACTGTGGATAATTATTATTAAGGAATAGTATGGCACAACATCAGTCAGCTTTGAAGAGGATTCGCCGGGATAAGAAGACAACCCTCCTCAACCATTCACGTCTTGCTCGTCTTCGCACTTTCATTAAGAAAGTCGAGATAGCAATTGCTTCTGGCAATAAGAGTACAGCTCAAGCGGCTCTCAAGGAAGCTCAACCAGAAATTATGCGGGGAGTCACCAAAGGAGTCCTTCATCAAAATACGGCTTCACGTAAGATGTCTCGACTTAATGCACGCGTTTCAAAGCTTGCATAACTAGCTGAAGACTCCTAACTTAAACCTAGATAAAAATGGAAGTTTTACTCTTCCATAAAGGGCTTGTCGACTGTAACCAGGATAAAGAACGAAAAATGGCAATGGCACAAGAAAGCCTTGAAAAGCAGTGGGAAAATATACAGCCCCAACTCCTTGATGAGTATGGGGAAGGCACTTACACAAGTTGGATCAAACCTTTAACTTTTATTGATATAAAAAACGGCTGCTTACGCTTGGCAGCCCCTACCTCTTTTATGCGAGATTGGGTGAAAAACAATTATGCCATCCATATGCAAACTCTTTTGCAAGAGAAGAACGACAATAATTTTAAGTTAGACATCATTGTTGCCCCAGAACAAAGCTCCCAAGAAACCTCCTCTCCGACTTCAGCTCTGGATGCCCCTGATATCGGATCAAATCTTGACCCTCGATTTACCTTTGACAATTTTGTGGTAGGAAAACCGAATGAGCTTGCTCATGCAGCTGCCCTGAAAGTCGCTGAATCGGAGACTGTTGCTTTTAATCCCTTGTTTTTATATGGGGGTGTTGGCCTTGGCAAAACTCACCTTATGCATGCGATCGCTTGGCAAATTAAAAAATGCCATCCTCAAAGACGTGTTATTTATCTCTCCGCTGAAAAGTTTATGTATCAATTTGTGCGGGCACTGCGTTTTAAAGACACTGTTTCTTTTAAAGAGCAGTTTCGTTCTGTCGACGTTTTGATGATCGATGATGTCCAATTCATCGGGGGAAAGGAATCGACTCAGGAAGAATTTTTTCATACCTTTAATGCTCTCGTTGATCAAAACCGCCAAATTATTATCTCTGCGGATAAATCTCCTTCCGATTTGGAAGGTATGGAAGAGCGCCTCAAGTCACGGCTTGGGTGGGGACTTGTGGCTGATATTCATCCCACGACCTATGAATTGCGTCTTGGAATTCTTCAGGCTAAATCTGAACAAATCGGCGTAATTATTCCTCAAAAGGTTTTGGAGTTTTTAGCCTATAAAATTTCCTCAAACGTACGCGAACTTGAAGGAGCTTTAACCCGCGTTGTGGCCCATTCCACTCTTGTAGGTCGAGAGATCACTCTCGATACAACCCACGATGTTTTACGGGATCTCTTGCGGGCTAATGATCGTAGAGTCACCATCGATGAAATTCAAAAAAAGGTTGCCGAATACTATAGCATTCGCATCTCTGATATGCATTCCCCCCGTAGGGCACGCACTGTAGCTCGCCCTCGCCAGGTGGCCATGTATCTTACCAAAATTCTTACAACCCGCTCTCTGCCTGAAATTGGAAGAAAATTCGGTGGTCGTGATCATACCACTGTTCTGCATGCGGTGAAAAAAATTGAAGAATTGATGGGCGAAGATAAAACTATATGCGAAGATATTGAATTACTCAGACGAACATTGGAGGCTTAAGTATGATACCGGAAATTTTCCCCATTCCTAGCTATGATCCCCTTCACTTTATCACGGAAAAAGCCGCTCTCTTGAAGGCATTAACCCACTGCCAAGGCGTTGTGGAACGACGCAATACGGTGCCGATTTTGGCTCATCTTCACATTGAAGCCCAAGGTAAAAAGGTCAAAATCACTGCCACGGACTTAGAAATCGCATGTATTGAAACTCTCTCTGCCAACGTTCATACGAGCGGCCGAGCCACTGTTTCTGCCCAGCTCCTTTTTGATGTCGTTAGAAAGCTTCCCGATGGTGCCGAGATTGAGCTAAAAGCCAATGAGGATGGAGGCTCCCTTCATTTACAATCCGGACGGTCCTCTTATAATTTTGCCTGTTTACCTGCCTCTGAATTCCCTTTCATGACGACGGAAAATCTCTCCTGCACCTTTAAGCTTCATGCGGCAGAGCTCTCTCAACTGATCGATAAAACTCGTTTTTCCATGTCAACGGAAGAAACGCGCTATTATTTGAATGGTATTTGTTTTCATGCCACAGCCGATGGCTATCTTAGAGCCATTGCTACCGATGGATTGCGCCTTGCTCAGGCTCAAATTGAGTTACCTGAAGAAGCCAAGAGCATGCCTCAAGTCATTATTTCTCGGAAAACCATTAATGAAATTCGTAAGCTTATTGAAGAGGCCGCCGAGGAGGTCACTTTGTCCTTTTCAGAAAACCAGGTACGCTTCGTTGTGGGTAACTCTGTCTTAATCTCTCGCCTCATCGAAGGAAAATTCCCTGATTACGAAAAAGTGATTCCCGTTGGAAATGATAAAGTTATCGATCTCAATGCCCGCTCTTTTGCAGATAGTGTTGACCGGATATCCATCATGTCCACCGATAAATTACGTCCCGTCAAGATGCGTATTGGCAACTCTGTTCTGACCATGTCTGCCCACAGCACGGACACAGGAAACGCTGTGGAAGAACTCGAAGTGGCTTATAAGGGCGAGCCTCTTGATTTTGGCTTTAATGCGCGCTATGTCTTGGATGTTACTCAACAAATTGCGAGTGGGACATTACAGTTTCTTGTAGGAGATGAAACCCAAGCCATCATCGCCAAAGATGCAAATGATAATTCCGCTCTTTATGTTTTGATGCCTATGCGCGTGTAAGAGGGAATTGCAAAGTTCTATGATTGTCATCCCCATTCTCGAGGAGACGGGGAACTATCTTCACGGTTATATCCATGAGATCCTGAGCTCGCCCTAAAGGGCTCCTCAGGATGACAGTACTTTGTTTTTGTTAGAAAAAAAATTGTCATCCTGAGACCCCGAGTTACACGAGGGGGACTCAGCAACTGTCTATTCAATAACATAGTTGATGACACAGTAAGAAAAATTTTGTAACTTTCTCGAAAGGAAGGATTTTTAAGTTCACTTATAAAACGATTTATTCAAAAGAGATGACGTCCCGCGGCCTGACCGCGGGGATCCATCTTACAGCTTCCCTGGACCCCGCGATCAAGTCGCGGGGCGTCAAAGAGGGTCAGTTTAACATGAATCCTCAAGCACAAGCTGTCTCACTGGTAATCTCACCATTTTTCAAGAAACTACTTGAATTTTTCTCCCAATACCTGAATCCTCGGGTACTGGCCATCGGGTGTATTGCCTATGCTAATGGGCTCCCTCTCCTCCTGACCTCAAAAACTTTGGGGGTGTGGCTTGAAACCTTTGGCCTTAATTATACAACCATTGGACTTTTTGGTCTCTTGCACCTCCCCTACTCCCTTAAATTTTTGTGGGCCCCTCTTCTAGATCATGTCTCTCTACCTTATCTGAAGCAGTATTTAGGCCAGCGGCGCAGCTGGCTTTGTGTCACCCAAGCGACAGCCATTTTTGGCCTCTTGACCATGAGTTTTTTACATCCCATTGAAAATCTCACACCTTTTGTTGCTTGCGGCTTTCTCGTCACCTTTTCTGCTGCCAGCCAAACCATCCTTCTCCTCGCCTATCAGATGGAATCCTTAACCTCCGAGAATTGGGGAATCGGAGAGGGCATGAGTGTTTTTGCTTATCGGATGGCGATTCTCACAGGTGGCGCAGGCGCCCTTTATCTCGCTAGTTTTTTATCCTGGCCAGAGGTTTACCTTCTCCTCTCAAGCTTTATGCTTGTTGGATTTATTGCTGTCCTGATCATCAAAGAGCCCGAGTCCTTTTCATCCGTCCACAACCATTCCTTTGTGAATTGGACTGAATGGCTTACATTCGTATTTATTGGCCCTTTTAAAAATTTTATGAGCCAAAAAGGCTGGCTTGCCATCCTTCTGTTTATGCTGCTTTACCGATTGCCGGAAAATCTTTTGGGGATGATGCAAACCCTTTTTCTTCTTGATTTAGGCTTTACTTATGTAGAAATTGGCTCCGTTGCCAAAGTTTTTGGCCTTGGGGCCAGCATCTTAGGGAGTATTGTTGGAGGTTATGCCATTCGCCTTTATGGCTACAAGAAAACTCTTTTGTGGGCGACTGTCACCCATGGACTCTCTTGTTTTCTTTTCTTGCTACAACAAAAAATTGGCTCTAACCTTAACTTTCTTTATTGCACGATTGGTATGGAGCATTTCTTTAGTGGGGTGGTCCTCACCGCCTTTTTCTCTTATCAATTAACCTGCTGTAGCCTTCAATTCGCAGCCACCCAACTGGCCCTTCTAACCTCAATTGCAAGTCTTAGTCGCACCCTTACAGCTCCTCTGTCAGGTGCCTTGATCGATGGATTTGGGTGGACGCCGTATTTAGTGATTGTAATTCTTGCTACCATTCCAGGAATCCTTTGTGTCAAATATATTCCTTATAATCGGCCATAGATAAATCTGCCCCTGGTCTTTTTTTCTTAAATCAAGTATTCTATTAAAAAACAAACGGATAATTTCCATGCGTTGCCTGACCTTATGTACAGCCGAAACCTATGATCTTCATGGCCTAGCCTTGACCTTAGAGGGTGTTGATTATATCAATTTTTACACCGATGCCCTTCATGCTTCCTATAAAGAAGGGGATGTCTTTTTCTTCTCTTATGGATGTGTTGCTTTTTGGAATGTTCCCTTAGAAGCAGAAGAAAAACTTCTCGAAACCCTTCAAACCTATTGTTCTAATCCTATCACTTCGGTTTCTGAAGAATTTGAATATTCCTTTGCAAGTAAGCCGCGATTTTTCCAGGATAAAATTACCTTAGCAAAAACGCGCTCCCATGCTTTACAAATGCTTGCTGTATCCTATGGACTCTCTCAGGCAGTTAAACTTTCTGCTTTTGAAAACCGCATTGAGAGTACCATTGAGACTACAAAAACCATTCCCCAGGAATTAGCAGCTCGAGGAAAAATTTCCCTATCGCGAAAAGAAATCTCTCGGCGCATTGGCGCTCTTGTGATTGAGCGCAACTCGGTCAACCTACATAGCGACAT
Source organism: Alphaproteobacteria bacterium (assembly GCA_019749915.1). GTDB lineage: Bacteria > Pseudomonadota > Alphaproteobacteria > UBA9655 > UBA9655 > UBA9655. Next base: position 5,210 of record JAIEPE010000069.1, read on the forward strand.
CCTGGATGCTCCCGTTTTTATTTGGGACCATCCTGAGTATGAAAGCCTTTATACGATGACCATTAAAGATCTTGAGCTACATTCACGCACCGATGTGCTTAACCGCCGTCTGGACATCGTCAAGGAGCTTTTTGAGATGATGCGCGATGAGCTTAACAACCGCCATTCCACCATGCTAGAGACAATCATTGTCCTCCTCATTATGATTGAAGTGTTTTTAACGCTATTTATTCACGTTTTTCATTTAGTTTGACACTAATCCACTCATTTAGTAGATAATGAACAATACGTACCGCACAAAAACGCTAAATCAAATGGGCTGGATGTTTTCTCATTCTGACCCTGTGCTCACTGCCTTTTTAACGCACGTCCATAATTCACACGGTTACTTTGTGGACATTGGCGCAGCATACGGATATGCCACATTAGAAGCTCTCCGCCACGGAGGAAGGGTGCTGGCAATTGATATAGATCAACGCCATTTGGATGTGTTGTTAAAAGAGTGTCCGCGCCCCTATCGATCTGCACTGGAAACTGTTTGCGGTCATTTCCCCAACACAATTGACTTACCCGAAAATACCTTTGATGGGATTTTATTATCGCGTGTTCTCATTTTTCTCCAGGGCAGAGAAATAAATTTGGCGCTCACTAAAATCCAAAAAGCTCTTAAGCCTGGTGGTATTGTTTATATCTCTTCTCCCAGCCCCCTGAGAAAAAAATGGGCTCTCCTCAAACCCATCTACGAAGAGCAAAAAGCCGCCGGATTCCCTTGGCCCGGTTATATTGAAAATCTTTGGAAGATCCTGCCTGATCTAGAGTCTACCTTACCCAACTCGATTCAACTTATTGAGGCTCAATCCCTACACAAGGGCTTATTAAAAGCAGGATTGATTGTTGAGACTTGCGACTATACGCCGAAGGAAGATACGCCCTCTGAAGAAGCGTTCAACCTTTGTTATGCAATAGCTTCAAAGCCTCCTTGCGACTCCTCAGAATAACAGTTCTTTGTATTTAAATCTCTAAACCTCTCCCTAAAACCTCCTTCTCTCCATTAACCATTTTTTGACAAAGATAATTTAACCTACGAAAACAGAATTGAATGAGAAGGTGGGATACCCCTCTTTCAATAACCAATTCCGAAATAACTATAAAATAAACAAAGAGGAAAATCATTATGAATAGAAAATTACTCTAAAGTCTGGCAGTGGCCACATTCTCCACAATATTTATGAGTGGGAATTTCGTCGCGATGAACAGTAATGAAATCCATAATTGCAAAGTGACTTGTTTAGCGGCATCAGATACATGCGAAGGTAAATGTGCAGAGCCATCATATAGTTCTGAATCCCATGCTGCTCACAAGAAGTGTGTACAAGCATGCCAGGAAACAAGAAATAGCTGCGAGGCTAATTGTTCATCCTGAGCCCTCGAGTAACACAAGAGGGTCTCAGGATCTCTTTGCATTAGCAGGAAATCTTTATGTGTGGCCGCCCTTGAAAGTCGTATCAACTATGATTATGTAGATATTATATGTAATTTTTAATTATTTTTGAGAAAAACATGTTAAATAAATTTTCTTATCTAGCTAGTGTTTTTATTATTTTTAATATTTTTAGCTCAGCAAATCATGCAATGTCTCGAGAAGACATAGAGGAAAATGGCTATAAAATATTGCCTCTAAAAAGTAGCATCGAAAAATCCTTTCTAGATTTTTGTCAATCAGGTGCTTGTTCTCCCCTAGATACACTGCATATTATCCAGGCTGAAGATTTTGACACGGGCCATTATCGATTCCATTATAGCCATCAGGAAAGCTATCGTCACAATGTAAAATCATCACATTACCCAAGGTATAAGCCTATTGGGTCGCCAAGAATCATGGAAACATTATCTGTAGGACAAGACTTCTTATTGACTGCAGAATGGGTGACCGAAGATAATCCGTCACCTGGTATAAATACACCTTTTCAAATGAGTTTTTGCGTTTATCCGAAACTTATAATCCCTGACAAGCTTTCCATAACCGACACTGTGGATTTAGACTCATCCCTATTGAGTCCCAAACATCCTGAATTATCAAGGGAAAGTGGAATAGAGGTTAATTTTTGGGCCTATTCTCCTGAAAAAGCTTTAAGCTTTGTAAGGAACCTAGGATATGATGGTAATACATTTTTTCTTGAAACATTTTCATCCTGGTTTTGTAATAAATATCTTGGCTTTACAAAGAGAGTGTTCAATTAACTGTGTCAACGGTTAAACATTGACCCCAGTTGGAGCCTTCCTTCAAAATATATATCGA
>JAIEPE010000036.1 GCA_019749915.1 Alphaproteobacteria bacterium
TTGTTGTCCATTTTTCACTCCTTCAATATAATCTTTTTAGTTATAATGAAAAAACTTTAAAGAACGGTTAATTTAACGAAAATAAAAAAGAAAAATCTCATCACCAGACGGATTTTTATATACCAAGGAAAACCACATTTTTTCGTCATTGCGAGAAGGGGCGAAGACCCGCCGAAGCAATCCATTGTTCAAATGAATCCATGGATTGCCACGCCCCTTTTGGGGGCTCGCAATGACCCAGTTTTTCTAGACTTTCGTCATCGCTATAGATGACACTGGATAGGTATGAATATAAGGCGTTTTCATGTCGAACAAGTACAGTCTTTAAAGTATTTTCCAACTTTTAACCATACGAGCGGAGCCAACGGCTCCGCTCAAAGAGCTAAGTTTTTACTATTCTTTAGTAAGGTCAAGATCTAATATTGGTGCAACTCCTTTGCCTCCTCCTTGAACATCTATTTCTTTTTTATAAGAAACGTGACACTGTGAACCTTCATGAGTAAAGGTGGGTTCTGCGCCGGTTCCAAGATTCACGCGGTCAGCATGTTCAACAATATTTGAACCGCGCCACTTCTGTCCATTTTTATCGGTAAATTCAACTGATTGACCTTTCATGTCTCCGCGAAGTGAACCTATTGCTTTTAACAAACTCGTTCTGTCAGGACATTCTTCTCCAGGCATCGCCTTAGCATTGGCAACAAAGACAGTCAAAATGGCAGCACTTAGTAATAATTTCTTCATCTTTTTTTCTCCTTTTGGTGTGGTAATAATATCTACAAGAGATATGTTAACGTATAATCATACATTTTAATTAAAATTTGGTTAATTTTTAATTAAAACATGGTAAATAATTAAATTTACTTCCTTTAGAAGTACCTGCTCCCACAAAATAGTCAACTCAAAACATGGACTTTTCTTAATATCGGATGATTTTCCATAATGAGTCTCTAACTCCCATTTTGTCATCCTCGCGCAGGCGAAGATCCAGAACAAATAACTTATTCCGTAGGAATGAGGAATCCTTTTGAACAAAGTAACAATAACATTGCTGCGCAATAAGTCATGCGCTGGATCCCCTCATGCGAGGGGATGACTAAAGAGTGTTTATGCCGAAAGCTCATCCATTATCTTTGCATAGGGACTGGTATCATGAAAAAGTTCATTCCTTATGATCAGCCCTTCTTGAAAGGTCATCAGCGCTACGGCGGATGTTTTTCCAATGCCCCCGCCACACTCTAAATCATACACCACGACAGCTTGATCTCCCTCCCCAAAGGTTTCACGTATACTAAGAGCTTTAAAAAAAACCACGAATCCCTGCACAGCCTCAAGGTAGGCCTCTTTCCCCTGCAACGTTGAAAGAGGAGTGATAAGTTGAACATCTGGGTGCAGATATTTTTCCATGGTCTCAAGATTTTTTTCTCCAAAGGCTGTGTAAAATGTGTTGGCTATGGCCATATTCTTTTGATTCATTATAATCTCCTTCCTAAGGGTAATTGGAACATCATATTAGATATAGTAAACTATAATGAATATTTCAAGGCATAAAAGAAGAACCTATCGTTCGGAAACGAGGAAGGCCCAAGCCACACAGACAAGAGGCCGTATTCTTGCTGCTGCACAGTCACTCTTTCACTCAAAGGGTTTTGAGGGGGTGACAATAGAACAAATCGCTCAAACAGCAGACGTTTCAGCCCCTACAATTTATGGTCTTTTTCAATCCAAACGCGGCGTTTTACGTATCCTGATGGATGAAGCTTTCCCAGCCGATCAATTTGAAGCGCTCGTAAAAGAGGCTATGCAGGAAACATCACCGAAAAGGCATCTCGCCCTCTCTGCTAAAATAGCCCGCCGTATGTACGATGCCGAGAGGACTCAAATGGAGATTTTCCAGGGGGCTGCTATTTTATCTCCCGAATTCAAAGAGCTGGAAAAAGAAAGAGAGCTGCGTCGTTACAAACGACAGGAAGAGAGCCTCAAGATGATAGAAAAAGCAGGAGCTCTCCTCAAAGAACTCAGTCTATCTAAAGCACGGGATATCCTCTGGGCCTTTACAGGACGGGATATGTATCGCATGTTCGTGGTTGAACAAGGATGGACCTCAGACGAATACGAAGCATGGCTTGCCCAATTATTGGTAAAAATGCTAATAGGAACTGAGGAGTAAAAACTTATGATTAAAGGAATGAAAAACGACATAATTGCGGGGTTTAGTGTTTTTCTCATTGCTCTGCCCTTATGTTTAGGCATAGCCATCGCGAGTAACTTTCCTCCCATTTCTGGTATTTTTACAGCCATTATTGGAGGCATTCTGGCTTCTCTTATCGGAAGCTCTGGTCTGACTATTAAAGGCCCTGCAGCTGGACTCATTGCCATTGTCCTTGGAGCCGTTCAAGAGCTGGGACAGGGCGACCCAATTCTTGGATATAAACTCACCCTTGCGGTTGGTGCCGTTGCAGCCCTTCTCCAATTACTTATTGCTTGGATGCGAAAGGCCGTTATTGCCGAAGTCATGCCCCCTTCCGTTATTCACGGTATGTTAGCGGCCATTGGGGTTATTATTATCTCAAAGCAATCTTACGTTTTAGCCGGAATAAAGCCCTCTACGTCAACTCCTCTTGAGCTGCTTTTTTATTTGCCCGTAGAGATTTTACATTTCAATCCCATTATCTTTGCCATAGGAATGCTTGCTTTTTCTATTGTCTTGTTTTGGCCAAAGTTAAAAAAGGTTGCCTTTATTCCCTCATCCATCATTATTTTACCAACGGTGATTTTCCTATCGTTATATTTTAAATTAAATGAGGAACATACATATAACATCTTAGGGAACACCTATTCAGTTGGTCCAAGTTTTTTAATTAATTTGCCCATGAATTTTTTTGATGCCATCCAATTCCCTGATTTTTCTCAAGTCTTAAGTCCTATAAGTTTAAAATACATCATCATGTTTACCCTTGTTGGGTCCATTGAGTCTTTACTAACGGTGTGTGCCGTTGATTCTATGGCACCGTCCAAACAATTTTCTGATTTGAATAAAGACCTCCGCGCTTTGGGTGTCGCCAACCTTGTCAGTGCTTGTATCGGCGGTCTTCCCATGATTTCAGAAATTGTACGGAGCAAGGCCAACATTGACTATGGGGCCACGTCAGCAAAAGCAAATTTTTTCCATGGAGTATTCATGCTTCTTGCTGTTGTTTTGTTTCCAGCCGTCTTGAACCTTATTCCCTTATCAGCTTTAGCAGCCCTCTTAGTTTTCATAGGATTCAGATTGGCTTCACCAAAAGAATTTGCCCATGCTTATGAGGTGGGAAGAGATCAGCTCGTGTTTTTCATTACAACCTTTATCGTTACCCTTGCCTCTGATTTACTGATAGGGGTTGCGGCGGGAATTTTCTTGAAATTTCTTTTCCATTGGATGAGAGGAAATAGCTTTAAAAGCCTCTTTTCTCCCCTTATTACAATCGAGAAAAAAGAAGATAGAACACTGATCGAAATAGAAGGCCCCTTAACTTTTCTAAGCTATTTAAAATTAAAGAAAACGGTTGAAAGACTAGCCAAGGAAAACAAACACATTATGATTAGTTTCCGTGCTGTGACTTACCTTGATCATACGGTGATGAAAAAAATACAAACCCTGAGTCATGAATTTAAGGACGTCGAAATTATTATCGAGGAAAACCAACAGCTTGTTCAATTTTATAATCATCCTCTTTCTACAAGAAGAAAAGAGAGTGCAACTACTCCTCCTTAATGATCAATTGATCTGACTTCTGTCTCTGAAAGTTAGTTAAATTAACAGCCCTTTATCCCTATGGGGCGAGTGATGGGAATTGAACCCACGGCCTCCAGTGCCACAAACTTGAATTCATCTATTTTCTTCATTTTTTATTGATCTTTAAAGGTTTATTTTTCCTTGTTTTCTGCCACTTTTTAACTTCTTATGTTCTTTTTCGCATTGCTAAAATCTTTTTAGGTTGCTACCTATATGCTACCTAGAAAAGAGGTGATATGCCAAAACTTACAAAAAAAATAGTTGAGTCTACTCTACCACAAGATAAGGATCTTATCCTATGGGATTCTGAGATGAGTGGATTTTTCTGTAAAATTACACCCGCAGGAAAAAAGAGCTACTTCTTATATTATCGCACTCAGGACCGAAGACAACGAAGGCCTAAAATTGGCGATCATGGCATCATGACTTGTGAACAAGCGAGGAATATAGCTCAACGGTGGCTTTTAGAAGTCAGCCAAGGAAATGATCCTTCAGGAGAAAGACAAGAGCAGCGTTCAAACCCAACGATTAAAGAACTTTCAGAACAATACATGAAAGAATATGCATCCCGTAAAAAAGCTTCAACTTACAAGGAAGATGAGCGATTGTGGAAAAATAATATTCTTCCTATTTTAGGCGCTTTAAAAGTTTCGTCCCTATCTAAAAGCGATATTGCTCGGTTTCATCAATCTTTACAACATTTTCCTGTTGCTGCCAATCGTGCCCTTGCTCTTTTGTCTAAAGCTTTAAACTTGGCAGAATTATGGAATTACCGTCCAAATCATTCCAATCCATGCCGCCATATCAAAAAATACACAGAGCAAAAACGTGAACGCTTTTTAAGCCAAGAAGAAACGAGCCGTTTGATAGAGGCTTTGGAAATGGAATTACAAGGAAAAGAAAATATTTGGGCAATTTATGCTATTCGCTTGTTATTAATGACAGGCTGCAGGCGGGGTGAAATCCTTACTCTCAAATGGGACGAGGTGGATTTAGAAAACCAATGTTTGCGCCTTCGCGATAGTAAGACGGGGAAAAAAGTCGTTTACCTCTCCACACCTGCTATTAGTATTTTTAGGCTTATTCCTCGAATAAAAGGCAACCCTTATGTTATATGCGGTGACAAAGAGGGAGCTCATCTTATTAATCTCCAAAAGCCTTGGAAACGCATTCGGGAAAAAATAGGATTAGATGATGTTCGCCTCCATGACTTACGCCATACCTTCGCCTCAATTGCCGTCAGCAATGGGCTCTCTCTTCCGATCATAGGCGCTTTGTTAGGACATAAGCAAACTCAAACCACCGCCCGCTATGCCCATCTCATTGGACAACCTCTTATTGAAGCCAGTGAAAAAATTGGAGGAAAAATTATGGGGGGCAAGTAAAAAAAATCGCCCTTTGGTTAATCATAAAATATGTGTAAAGTAACTTCTGGATCTTAAAATATAAACCCCTGGGAGGTTACAATGAGAATCCAAAATCCATCAAATCTCAACAAAGGTAAGGTTGGCCGCAATGCCCCTTGTCTCTGTGGGAGTGGGAAAAAATACAAAAAGTGTTGTTTACTTAATTTTAAGAATTCTGAAAATAAGGATTCTTTCGATCAAACCGCTTTGCTCCAAACAATGGGAGATAAAGTTAAGAAACAATACAAAGATGAATCCATTATGATGGGAACATCTGATGAACTTGGCCTGGATAAGATGTCTGAAATTCTTCTCGAGTTTGCCGAGGAACTTCTTGATAGTGCAAAGAGTGATCAGGAGAAAGAAGGCATTATCATGATGGCTGTCGTTGCCTGGAATATTGCTATTGTAGCTGATGAAGATACAGAAAGTACGATTGACTGCATTGAGGATTATCTTCAGTCTTTAGACTTTAAAAAGAAATCTGAAGAAAAGGAAGCTGTCAGTTGTGTTCTCCATGCTTTAGTGGAAAAGAAGCGGATAGAGTATCCTGACGTTCAGCGCTTCATTGTCGATTTCGAAATAATAGAAACAAAAGACCAATTTCGGCTTAACGTTGCTTCACTTGTGGCTCCAGTAGACAAGAGAAAACTCCCTCTTCCCACGAGCCGTAAAAAAGTAAAAAACTAAGGGAGAATATTTCAAAATATGAACTCCACTTTGCATTTGGGAGATGGGTTGAAGGACGACCTCATTCGCGTTTTTTGTTATGTTGGATTGCCCTTTGTTGTCTACTTTCTCTATGTAGATTGGACCTATAATCGCTATCTTGAAGAGTACAGAAATACCCAAAAACAAGAAGTACAAACAGTTAACGAAAAAATCACCTCAACTCTTATTGAGCTGAGAACTTTAACTGAGGCGCTAAGAATGAAGATTCTTGCCACTCCCGAGGATTCTCTCAGCATTCAAGTTACTTTAAAGGCGGGACAATTGCTCTCCGAGCGTTATGCAATCCCAACGATTCAGAATATTTCTTATTATAAACTCTCACATCCTCAAGCTGTGATTACACCTATACTGATTGCGCCCTTGAACAAAGTGCCTCAGGCTTTTCGTAAGTCCGCAAAAACTTTGGAAGCCTTGACCTATCAAAACAATGCACTGGTGGGAACGCTTCCTGTTTTAGACAAGAACAATCGTCTCAAAGGGATTGTGGCAGTCAAAGTACCGTCTTTAGATATTCAAAAAATTATCGGGGCTGAGCACTTTAAAACCCTTGAGTTTCCTCAGCTGTTTGAAGCGGATGGAACAAAATTAATTCAAAACAAGCCCTTGGAGTTCACCTATAAAAGCCCCCTCTCCTACCTTGCTTATTTAAACTCCTATGCGTCCCATTTTTGGGTCTTAGCTTTTGCTGTTTTGATAGGAGGCCCTTTGGTGTTCTTTTCAGGACGTATTGCAAAGAAGCGTGTTGGCTTTGCCTATGGCTCTCAAATTAGTCAATTGAACGCCGAGCTTGAAAACTCAAACACTCATTGGTCGTCTCTGGAGGTTAATAACTCTTTTCTGCGTCATATAATCCAGCGATCTAAGGAATTAGCAGGCGTCATTCATAAAGTCGTGACCCATATTGAGCTATCTTATGGTGGATCGAATAGAGTCTTGATGAGTGAGGTAGAAAAATTGGCACAAGCACTTTCAAGCGGGTTATGGCCAAATCTTCAAAGAAACCCCCTTATTCTAGGAGATATTCTTGATGAGGTTAAGATGCATTTTGCAAATCAAATCCAGAAACTTAACCTGAAGTGGAACGTTACGGGACTTCATGACTTAATGATCGTGGGAGATCCTCTTTTTGCGAAGATCGTTCTCCTCAATGCTATCGGCGTTCCACTCTACAGCACACAAAAAAATGGAGCCCTTTTAATTTCTGTCATGAGCAAGAATGGATTTGCTCATATTGAAGTCCGAGATAATCGGTACTCTCTCACGAATGCTGGAAAACAATATTTGAAAATTCCCCTAGAGTTTTTTGTAGAGGCGAAGCAATTAAGACAACTGTGTATTCAAAACGGAGTGGGCTACGAATCTTATGAAACAAAAGAAGGTGAGTTCATAACCAAAGTCTCTTTTGCCCTGAAGCCTGATGAAATCGCGAAAGGGAATGTTATTTCTTTACCAAGGTAAGTGTTGCTCAAAGCAAATCAATAAACCACTCGGCAAATTCTTTGTTTACTTTTTGAGAGGTCTTGTGAAGGGAATGAAGGTAAACTTCTCTGACACAGGTAAGAAACTGAACATTTGTCAGAGTTTTAGGTGCCTTTTTCAAAATATCTTCAATGGTTATTACACACTCTTTCATCAAGGAGGAGTTAACATGCTTGGCTTCAAGAAGCTCTTCTAAGGAGGGCTGAGTCGCTTCTTCCTGTAAGACGGTTGGAGCTGTCAGAAGATCTTTGACACTACACCCCAGCACATCTGCAATAGCTTGCAAATTAACAGCGCTCGGGTTTTTTGATTTCCCTGTGAGGATATTCCGCACTGCATGAGGCTTAAC
>JAIEPE010000047.1 GCA_019749915.1 Alphaproteobacteria bacterium
GAAAACAGCTCAAATTATGGAATAAGCCTGATTACTTCCTTAAGGTCTTCTCTATAATTTAGATGCGTTTACCGTGACGACTACCCTTTATATAGCGGTCTTAATATGAAGTTTATTCATAAATACATTCAACATATAAGAATCTGGCTTTACAATTGTGATATTCAGAAGCTAGAAAAGCTGGGACAACCCAAGCTTACTCAAGAAAAACCAATTTCACCCCCTTCAAATGCCTCCCCTGTTTCTCACGTCCCCTCTCCTCTTTCTTCTGATGAAAAACTCTCCCTTTTTATGGATCTTTTTCAGGGTCGTCGTGACGTCTTTCCCAAACGGTGGGAAAATCAGAAAACAGAAAAGTCGGGCTATTCTCCCGCCTGCCAGAATGAATGGGTGCGAAGAGTTTGTAAGAAACCGCAAATTAAATGTAGTGACTGCCTTAATCAGGCCTTTATACGCGTCACAGAAAAAATGATACAAACAGTTTGTATGAATTGACTCGAAGGATTGCTTGGAAAGGCTTGATCTTCAAACTCACTTCAGTTATTTTTTTATCTATCAATTTAAAAGAATAAAGGAGAAATCTTATGTCAGAATACGTGTTTCAAGCTGAAGTCAGTAAGCTTTTACAACTGGTCACTCATCATCTTTATTCAAACAAAGAAGTCTTCTTAAGAGAGCTTATTTCTAATGCCTCTGACGCTTGTGATAAATTGCGGCATCTTCAGTTAACAACCCCAGATCTTACTGAAAAAAATATTGAGTACAAAATTATCCTCTCCACTGACGACCAGAATAAAACTCTAACTATTGAGGATAATGGCATCGGCATGTCCCGCCTAGAACTTGTCGATAATCTTGGAACAATTGCGAAATCAGGAACCTCACAGTTCCTCAAGAAACTAACCGGAGATGCTAAAAAAGATAGCAACCTTATTGGCCAATATGGCATTGGCTTTTATACGTGTTTTATGGTTGCCTCAGAGGTTGATGTTATAAGTCGAAAAGCTGGAAAAAAAGAAGCTTACAAGTGGACATCCAACGGAATTGATTCTTTTACCGTTGAAAAAGCTGAGTTACCCCTTCCTGGAACAAAAATTGTTCTCCATCTTAAGGAAGAAGCAAAAGACTATCTCGCTCCTTTACGATTAAAAACATTAGTTGAAAAGTATTCTGAAAACATTGATTTTCCAATCGTTCTCAAAAAGACAGATACCGAAGAGGTGTTAAACGAAGATCGGGCGCTTTGGCTAAGGCCTAAAAACAAAATTACTCCCGAACAGTATAAATCTTTTTATCAACATATCAGCCATGCCTTTGATGATCCTTGGTGCACACTTCATACAAAAGCTGAAGGGTTTATCGAGTATACAGCTCTTCTTTTTATTCCGTCCACTAGATCCTATGATTTAATGAGTGCCGATCGAAAAAATAGACTAAAACTTTATATTAAACGCGTTTTTATCACGGACGATTGCGAACACCTTCTTCCTTCCTACTTAAGGTTTGTCAAAGGTATTGTGGATACAGAAGATCTTCCTCTGAACATAAGTCGTGAAACTCTGCAGTTTGATCCTCGTATCTCAAAAATTAAAGGCACCCTAGCAAAAAAGATTTTGGAAACCTTAGCTAAAAAGGCTAAAGATGAGCCTGAAGAATATCTAAAGTTCTGGCAGAACTTTGGAGCCATAATAAAGGAAGGCTTTTATGAAGAGCCTGCAAAGCAAGATGAGCTTCTTTCTCTAATCCGTGTCAAGACAACCCTAAAAGAAAAACCCATTTCTCTTGAAGAGTATGTTGCTCATATGAATGAGGATCAGAAAGAGATCTATTATTTAGTTGGAGAAGATAATGCAAAGATGCTCAAAAGCCCACAGCTAGAAGGCTTTCAGAATCGTAAGCTCAATGTCCTACTATTAACTGATCCTATAGACCAGCTTTGGGTTTCTCGTGTTAGATCTTATAAAGACCATCCTCTTAAATCGATTACAGAAGCAGACCTCAATTTTGATACTGAGGAGTCTGATGATACACATTTAGATACGCTTGTTGAGTTTTTAGAAAAACAATATCAAGGAAAAGTAAAGAAGGTAAGGGTCTCTACGCGCCTTAAAGAAAGTCCTGTTTGCTTTGTAACGTCAAATCAGGACATGAGCCCTCACCTTTCAGGAATGTTTCAAGGACAGCAAAGTCCAGCATCACATATTTTTGAAATTAACCCCAATCACTCCTTAATTCAGAACTTATCTTCACTTGTTGAGCAGCAAGATAAGAAGGAAACATTGGAAGAAATGGCCGCCCTTCTGTATGACCAAGCTCTTATCCTTGAAGGAGAACCTGTTTCAGATTCTCAACTTTTTACCCATCGCCTTACGACACTCATGAATACTCAACTTAAAGTGGATTCTTAACACACACATTTTAGATATGCAGCCACCATTTGAGGATAGTTATAGATAGTTATTCTTTTGAAAATGATCATATATCTCATCAAATTTCATTTTTAGAACCTCCTCTTTGAGCTTAAGTTTCTTTCTTATTATTAATTGCTTCTTCTTAGAGAGTACTTCATTTCAGTCAATTCGATGTCCTAATTATCTTGGATATACCTTGTGCTATTGATATAAAATTGGAGACAGAGCTCCCCAATTTAATGTCAATAACAGGTGAAGATGACCGAGATAGTTAGCACGTTAGTTGACCGATTTAATCCCTCATGAGAGAAGTGAAGGCCGTAGGCCTGAACGGATCATGAGGGATTAAGCAGCTAGCTTATCCCATGGCTCTGCTTGCCCATATTTAAGATTTCCTTCTTCATCATATTTGCCTAAACACAAGTGTCCATAAAAACCCCCCATCGTTTTGTCTTCATACACATGCACGGCTACACTTGTTCTCATATAATGAGGCCTGAACTCATTCTTAGGAATTTGTAAAATAAGCCCCTCATATCTTATAGTATTATCATTCTGAACAACCCGTTCTTCTTGAATGCATAAAATATCTCGCAAACCTTCCCTCATATAAAGAATAATGGCGTTCTTATTCTCCTTTGCAGCAACAGAAAAACACTCATTATGACGAGGAGTATAAAAATCCCTAAGGTAAGAATTGGCTTCTTCAATTGTTTTAATACCTTTTAAGTAAACTCTTTCGGAAGGTGATCCTGCAATGTTTCAAATAAACGCTCGCTTCTTCCCCTTGCCTGGGGGCTATAGGCAGCGGTATGGCGAATCCCCAGTTGCCTAAAGCTCTGCCTACTTGGTGAGTCTACCATTATCTACTTTGCCTCCTGCTTCAGGTGTTAGCCAATAATGGCTTCCTCGATCTGTATAAAGAGAACAAAATAACCCATAGGATTCTATCGTCTCCCTTATCCCTCTCAGGGAACTTAATGTCCCTTCTTGGTCTACAAGAAAGGCTGAGGTTATCTTTGAGGTCGCATCATCAAGGCTAACTATCAAATCCAAATTATGGTCTAAATGAGGCAGCCAACGATGAGTCGATCCATCCTGGTGAAGCATCATTCCTTCCATGGGCTTCCTCTCTCGGCGCAATCGGTGATCTCCTCCTCGTTTACTACGCTTGATTAACTGAGCCTCTTCAAGTTTATTCTTTGTCCAGCTATAACTTCTCTTAAACCCGTGCTCTCTGACTGCAAATTCATGAAAGTGGCGAACACTAAATCCTCTATATTTCCCAGCATATAACTTTGTTATAAAGGTAACCTCATAATCCGCCGCTCGCTGTGGACTAACACGCCCAAGTCGTAAATCAAAATGTCCCTCAAACTCCTGTGAATCGTGACGTTGCCGTTTCCGATAAAATGTACTCATGCTAATGCCTAGAAGTTCTGAAGCTTCCTCACTTGTTAGCTTCTTCTTTTGAAAGCGGTCATATACCTCTTCAAATTTCATCTTTAGCTCCTCTTCTTTGACCTCTGTTTTCTTCATAGCAAACTCCTTGCGGAGATTGTCTCAATTTCGGTCAACTAACGTGCTAACTATCTCGGTCATATCACTTAATGGAATGGACCCTGCTTCCTAAGTAATAACCGACTAGGCATAGTGAAGGAGGGAATTAGTAAACACACAAAAGGAGGAAGCATTCCATGAATATTACAACACTAGGAATTGATTTAGCAAAAAACATCTTTCAAATCACAGGGATGAATAAATACGGAAAAGTGGTTTTGACCAAACGTCTTGGTAGAGAAAAGATTACGGCATTTATAGCTCAACAACCTCCGTGCTTAATTGGGATGGAAGCATGTGGAAGCTCTAATTATTGGGCTCGTCAGTTTACACGGTTTGGGCACGAAGTTAGACTAATGAGCCCTCAATATGTAAAACCCTATGTTAAAACAAACAAAAATGACTTTAATGATTCTCAAGCTATCTGTGAAGCCGTGACAAGACCTACAATGCATTTTGTTCCTATAAAGAGCATTGAACAGCAAGATATTCAAAGTCTACATCGTCTCCGTTCCCGGCTTGTTCGCAATAGGACCTCTATCACTAATCAAATAAGAGGATTGTTATTAGAATACGGGGTTATCATTCCTCAAGGGATAATCTATGTACGCACCAGGCTTGTAACAATCTTAGAAGATCTACAAAACGAACTTACCTCCTTAATGCGGGAAATACTTCATGAGCTTTACGATGAATTTTTAGCAATAGATAAAAGCATACGTTCATTTGATGATAGAATAAAATGCCTCTGTTCAGAGAGTGAAGTTTGCAGGCGTTTAATAAAAGTACCAGGAATTGGTCACTTAACTGCCACAGCTCTTGTGGCAGCTGTTGGAGATGCAAAAGTATTTAAGAATGGTAGACAGATGGCTGCATGGTTAGGGATTGTTCCAAGACAAAGTTCAAGTGGTAATAAAAAATTACTCTTGGGAATTAGTAAGCGTGGCGATAAATATTTACGGACTTTACTGATCCACGGAGCAAGAGCTTTTGTAACACGCACAAAGAACCAAACGGAATGGTTGAAAGAGCTTATAGAGCGGAAGGGTAAGCATAAGTCTTACGTAGCTGTTGCGAATAAAAATGCACGAATACTATGGGCTCTAATAGCTAAAGGAGAATCTTATAGCTCAGTTGTGTGATAAATAAATTTGTCTTTCCCGAGTTGCTAGAATAATAAATTGATGGCAAAAGAGCAGAGCTCACTTCTTTCAAACCTGGTCGCGAACACGGCCATCTTGAAGGCCGGTCACTTGTTAAGGAAAAGAAGTGCATGAATTCCATCAGGGCTCGTAGGATATACTACAATAGGAAGCCGGATATATGTACAGAACTCAACACTGTCCTCAAAAAAATTATTCTTGCATTGAAGCAGGGTCCATATATGTTCGCGACAAGCTCCCCAATTTAATTGACAAAAATTGTCAAAGAAATTATATTTAATAAAAGTTAAACGAAGGAGAATAAAATGAAAATAATTAAGATGAAAAATTTAGTCTTTTTATCCATAAGTTTTTTTGTGGCTTCTCCCTGTTATGCAGGTAAGGTACTTGATTATTCGAATAAAAATATCACAGACGATGAAATCTCGACCTCACTTATACATCCACGACCTATAGGTGTGAGCCAAGTATGTAAAGAGATAAGTGAGAGAATTGAAGAATATTCCAAAGACCCAAAGCGTTTTGACAAATCATCAACTTTAAAAGTGAAGATCAACCTTAGAAATAACTCAATATGTGATGATGGAGCTTTATTTATCTCTAAATATTTTGAAAACAACCCTTTCGTAAAATCTATTGATTTGTCTTCTAATTACATTACAGACAGAGGTGTAAAACATTTAGAGACTTTGCTTTTGAAGGACAATATTAAAGAGATTGATATTACAGGCAACTATGGAGCTAACCTTGCAAGCCTTCAAAAAATAGAGGATAAAGCACGCCAGAAGTTGAGAATCGATAATTTTGATGATACAGAATTTTAAAGAGTTTATAGAAATATGAAATTTTATAGATCTTTTTTAACTTTACTTTTAGTTTTAGTTTTACCAATTCTAACTGCTAATAACCTTGTATTAGCCATGCTGCCTATTCAACAACCAGAGGAAGGATGGCGTTGGAAGAAAAGTTTAACGGTTAAAATTGATGATCAAGAGCATTCTTTTGAAGATGTGCATGAACACCTCCGAAAGAGAACTTTATCTCTTTCTACTAAAATAAAGGGGCTTAACCCTGCAGTGGTTTTTGAGTTTATGCGGAAAGAAGAAAACCAGACAGGTGTTGTACTTGATCTTTTCCAAAACCTTGAAAGCCACGGAGTAACAATTAATGACGTGAGTTCAAACTTGGAAATGAGTGTAACTAGCTCTAGTTCGCAAATGGGTACACTATATCAAGCTTTACAGCGAACAGATTGTAAAAGTCCTCTGTACTCTTACTCTATTCAAGATATTGTGGAAGATAACCTTAAGCGTTTAAGGCAGAGAAATATCGTCTTAGCAGGAGTTAGCAGCTTGGAAGACGATTCTTTAAAACATACCTTCCTTATGGATAGAGAGAGAGTAAGGTATCTCGCTTTTTTAAGTGGAACAGGAAATAAAATAGCAAAACTTATAGAATACTTTCCAGACTTTTGTCACTACAAGTTTATGATTTTTGATGAAGAAAATTATACGGGCTTTTTAAAAGGAAATTTAGGGTTTATTCTCTCTCATGATTTAAGCAGGGCCCCAGAAAATTTAATTTTTCGATCTGCATTTTATCAAGGTCAAGTTAATAAGCATGTCACCTCTTATAAAAGTTTACAGGATATTAAGAAAAAATATAATGAAGGATATGCTACATTAGAACATCATTTTAGGAATCTTGCTCCTCTACCTCAAGGCAGCCTTTCCCAAAGTTCATTACAAACAACACATGATTCATTATTGAAAATGGCAATCGAAGTGCCTGCACTATTAGATAGTACAACTGAAATTAGGAGTAAGCACAAAGAAAGTGATAAATTTATTGGAGATTTTTTTCATAGCGAACAATTATTAAGGCTATTTTTATATAATAATATAACTTCTCTTTTAGATTCTAAAATTTCTACAAAACAAGCCGTGTTTCTCAATCTTCATTCACTTAACGACATATGTGAACCTTGTGCACACTGCTTATTTTTAGAATCAGAAATGAGTCATGTAGATACAGACGTAGTGAGACCTAGAATAAAGAAGAGAGGCATAAGGGGAGGTACGTGCGATCCTTATGGATTCTTCGAAAAATTCAATGGAGAGTTTAAAAAGTTCCAATCAAGAGATGATCTTATTTATCTAATTCTTGCTTCTTCTCAACAAGTTGGTTCACGTAGAGGAGAAATGCATCGTTACCAATGTGGATATGATATTTCACACGAAACGATAGATGGAAGAACGTTTTCACCGTTAATGGCTTTTAGAAATTATCAAGATCCCTTTGAGTTAGCACTTTTACCCCCTAGTCTTACTATGAGTACTCAAGCCGTTGTTCCTCAATCTTACTTCCCTACTTCTAGCGAAGTTGAAAAAATAAGAGAGCTGTCAAAAAAAGAAACTTTACATGCAGTTGTTTCCGCCTTGTTAAGTCAACAAATTAGTATTCCAGTAATTTCTTCTTGTACAGGAATGAACGAAAGTGAGATCGAGCTTCTTAACAGAGGCGGTTCCTCATCCTCATCCTCATCCTCATCCTCATCTTCTTCATCTCATAACTTGATAGACGCTGCGATCATAGAAATACCTTTATAATATTTATACCTATAAAATTAAAGCACTCTAATTGTTATCTTTCAATTCAGGTCTGATAAATCGTTTTGGCAACTGCTGATTAATGGGGTGAATAACAAAATAGATTTTTCGAAGTTTTCCAATACTTCAGGATTGACCAAACAATGTCTGTGAATTGGAAAAGTGTATCATGAAAAAACTGTTTTCCAGCAAACACTAAACATGTTACACTTCTTTTAACGCCGCACATGGGCGCTAGAAACACCCATGTACAGCTAACCACAATAACCCCTTAGGCAAGAAGGAGTACATCAGGAGAGTAAAACTGCCGGATCGCTCCAGCAGAGTCCTCTTAGAACCGGACAGGCGGAAT
>JAIEPE010000020.1 GCA_019749915.1 Alphaproteobacteria bacterium
TCCAACCTATCAAGATATGGCAACTCATTACAGCGTTGCAGTGCTTCCAGCCCGTCCAAATTCCCCAAAAGATAAGGAGTAGGTTTCATATTGCACCTCATTCTGGAGATTGAACAGTGATAAAACTTTTTGGCCTTGAGCGATAGCGCCCACTGCTTTGGATGAAACGGATGTGTAATTTTAAAGACATTCTCTTTTTGTTTACCTGCACAACATGCAGTTGTTGACTTAGATAAAGGGGAAAGTAGAAAATGGCGTTTTACAGGCGGAAAGACATATATTAGCTAAGTTCCGCAGCCGGGTCTTTATGAGTCTGCAGGAACTCAATTGTGTGATGAGACCTCTATTGGACGCCTTGAATAACCGTCCTTTCCAGAAACTCCCGGGGTCGCGATTGAGTCAATTCAATGAGCTTGAGAAGCCCGCACTTCAACCTCTTCCTGAGCGCCGTTATGAATATGCTGAGTGGAAAAAGGTAAAGGCAGGGTTCAACTACCATGTGGAAATTGATAAGCACTTTTATAGTGTTCCCTTCACCTTTATCAAGAAGGAGCTTCATGTTCGTTATGACACCAACACCATAGAGATCTTTTATCAAAGCAATCGCATTGCGTCTCATGTAAGAAGCTACATTGCCTACGGCTATACAACTGAAACCTTGCATATGCCCAAAAAGCATCAATACCAGGTAGAATGGACGCCTGAGCGGATTGCATCTTGGGCAAGAAAAACAGGAGAGGCAACAGAAAAGCTCGTCGAAACCATCATGAGTTCCTATCTCCATCCCCAGCAGGCCTTCCGTTCATGTGTGGGAATTATTAGGCTCGGCAAGAGCTATGGCACAGACCGTCTAGAAGCTGCTTGTAAAAGAGCCTTAGACATTGGGGCCCATAGCTATAAGAGCGTTGAATCCATCTTAAAGAACAAGCTGGATCAAACAGCTCTCTCTGAGACTTCGCCTCTTACCAATGGAAAAGGGACACCCACGTCACATGAGTACATTCGTGGCAAACACTATTTTAAATAAGCAACAACAAGAAACCAAAAAACAAAAAGAAAGGAATAATCCAATGCTTGTGAATCCTACTCTCTATAAAATCCAGCAACTGCGTCTCCATACCATGGCAGCTGCCTTCAAGGAACAACTGGAATCCCCCACAATAACCTGTTTAAGCTTTGAAGAGCGTCTTGGCTTATTGATTGATGCTGAAGTAAGCGCCAGAGAGAATCGACGGCTACAGCAGAGGTTACGCAAAGCGCGTCTCCATCAATCAGCGTGCATAGAAGACATCGACTATCATTCGCCTCGTCATTTAGATAAACCTTTATTAGCCACCCTTACACACTGCCAGTGGGTGCCCTCTCATCACAATATCTTAATCGTTGGGCCTTGCGGGACGGGGAAGACATTTTTAGCCTGTGCCCTTGCTCACAAATCCTGTCTTTCTGGATACACCTCTCTTTACTGTCGTGTGGGACGTCTCTTATCTGAACTACAACTGGGAAAAGGGGACGGACAATACAGTAAGCGTATGACGGAGCTCGCTAAGACAGATGTTCTCATCTTGGACGACTTTGGCCTCTCTCCCCTTACAGAGGATCACCAACGTGATTTATTGGAGATTTTAGATGATCGCCACGACAAGCGCTCAACAATTGTTACAAGCCAAGTGCCCGTCAAGTTATGGCATGACTGCATAGGGAATGAAACGCTTGCAGATGCCATTCTTGATAGGCTCGTTCATAACTCCTATCGGGTCGAGATTAAAGGAGAGTCGATGAGAAAGGCTCGGAGTCATATTGGAAAAGATAAAAATAGCTTAAAGGAAGAGAAAAACCCAATCCATTGTTGGTGAAGAAGAGCGATGAGGATTAATCAAGATACAAAATCCTTAAAGGCTACATTTACAACAAGCAAAATCTTTGACCAAGGAGGGCACAATGAGGTAATTTAATAGAGAACATTGCTTCTCTTGGGAGTGTGGTTTGATTAAAGAGAAACCCACGACTGGATTGAACCAGAAGAGATGACCGGATAAAATCGGAACACGTGCCCGGATTAAACCAGAACGGCCGACCGGTTAAATCCAGAATCACCCACCGCTTTCACCGGAATACGCAGTAAGGTAAAGAAATGACTCACCCCTATTTTCTAGAGTATGAAAAAAAACCTCAAGCAACGATTAGGCTTTTTTGTTTCCACCATTCTGGAGGCGGCGCATCAGCTTACTATCATTGGAAAGAATTCCTCTCCCCTTATATTGAGATGGTTTCTATTCAACTTCCAGGAAGAGAAAATAGGTTTACTGAACCTTTGAATAATAATCTCAAAGACATTACAACTCAGTTAAGGGAAGGTTTTCGCTTTTATAACGATAAACCTTTCTTTGTGTTTGGGCACAGTCTTGGGGCTTTAATTTCTTTTGAGTTTATCAAAGCTGTGCAACAGCACTATGGCGTATATCCTCATCATATGATCGTCTCTGCCACAAAAGCCCCTCACTTGCCTTTTCGAATGAAACATCTCAGTGGGTTAGATGATAAGACCTTAAAGGAAGAGCTAAAAGTCTATAATGGTATTGATGAACGAATTCTTCATAATGATGAGCTTCTTGAGTTGTTTTTGCCAATCATTAAAAATGATTTCAGTATTTATGAAACACATTGCTTTTCAGAGTCACAGACACTCCCTTGTGATATCCTGGCCCTTTCAGGCACCCATGACCAAACGGTTACAGAAGAAGAGATCCTTGCCTGGTCAGCCTATACATCAGGAAAGTTCGAACATCTCTCTTTTCCAGGAGAACACTTCTTTATTAAAGATAATCAAAAAAGCATCTTAGCCCTCATTAATCAAATTGGAGAACGGCACAGTCAGGAAAAAAGAGAAAATGTAGGAGAGTAGAATAAGATAAGGTAAAGTAAGGGTAGCATTTTAACTTGATCTCTCCTCATTTTTGAAAGAGAACTCACGCCATAGCAACAGCCACTTTCCTTTCACCTTTGTAAGTTTCTCTTCCATGGGCCATAAGCATGTTGTCAAGAATCATGATATCTCCTTTGTGCCATTTAAACTTTATTTTCTCTTTCTCATAAGCGTTGCGGATATGATCTAAAACATCAGCTTCAAAAGGCTCTCCATTGCCGTAGGAGGCATTACGCGGAATATTCTCTTCTCCCAACTCTTTAATAAGAGACAAACGGGATTCTCCCTCTAAAGAAGAAATATGAAAGAGATGGGCTTGATTAAACCATACGGGTTCTCCACTTGTGGGATGAATAAGGGTCGCTTGACATGTTTGCCGTGTCGTTAATTCAGGAACTCCCTTTTTCCATTCAAATTCAATATCATGGTCCTTACAGTATTGGTTGACCTCCTCTTGATTTTCTGTTTGAAAAACTTCTTGCCAGCTTAGGTCAATTCCCTTGCTGTAGTTTCGTGTATACATGACCCCATGTTCTTCAAACTTGCTTCTAATTCCGGGGTCTATTTGTTTATAAACATCACGGCTATCTGCAATAGGCGTCTCTCCTCCTTCAGAGGCAACAATAACACTAAAAAAGAAGATTTTCTGAGGCCAAGACTTAGAATAAGCATTCTCATTATGCAAAGGGATAACCCTATCAGCAGGATATTCTGTCGCTGTATATATTTTCCCGCCTAATTTTGTTCTTGGCGTTGATCGATAGACATAATCGAGAAGGTCAGGTGATAAACTTTGCACAATGCGATTAAATTCGGAGACGGAATGAATATTAAAGTTCCTGAGGAGAATCCCTCCATGTTTTATTAAACAGCTCTCAAGAGAAGATTTGTGCTCTTTAATCCACTCAAAAGGATTAAAGGTTTTTCCTTGAGCTTCTAATACAAGGGGGCCAGAACTCCCTAAGGTAGGCCCAGAGACGAGTCCGGGGGTCCCCCTCCTTTCTTCTTCTTCTTTTAAAAACCAAGATTTTATATTAGAATCTGACAGCATTTGGTTGTATCCTTTTTAAACCTGAATGATTAAAGTAAATTTTAATAGAAAATGAGTTTCATTACCATCAGGAATTGCATCTGATGACATACATTAGCAAGAGGCCCCTCCTTTATGACCCAATCTCTCTTAACAGCTATTGATCATATAGAAATGTACGTTTTCAATGCCTTTCAAGCCGCAAACTTTTATAGATCTGTGTTTGGTTTTGATATTATCGCTTACGCAGGCCCAGAAACAGGATTGAAAGATCAAATCTCATATTTCCTTCGTCAAGGATCTATTAGGTTGGTAATCAGCTCCTCTCTAAATCGAGACTCTTCTCTTTTAAAGCATGTTATAAATCACGATGAAAGTGTCAAAGATATTGCCTTTACGACAAACAACGTCTCCCAGCTTTATGAAGCTACCCTAAAAGCAGGAGCTGTCTCTATTCTAGAACCCACTGAAATAGATGACGGCAAGGACAAAATCATAAAAGCAACCATTGCAACTTTTGGAAATACAGTTCATTCATTTATTGAGAGAGAAGACCCTTCTTCCCATGAACTACCGTTTTACATACCTTTAAACTATCCTCTCAAAAAGAACCCTTTTAACTTGGAGACCGTAGATCATATTGCTATTGCCGTTGAAAAGGAAGTCTTGGGAAATGGAGACAGTTTTATGAAGATGTGCTGGATTTTTATCTTTTTTCTACAGAAAACATTACGACAAATGAGGGTGGAATGAACTCTGTCGTTATTAGTAACCCCACTGAAACCATTAAGTTTGTCTTAGTTGAAGGAGTTTCGAATAAAAAGCCCTCTCAAGTCGAGAACTTCATCTCCTATCATGGCTGTGCTGGTGTTCAACATCTCGCCTTTTCATCAAAGGATATTATTAGCACGGCACAATATTTAAAAAATAATGGCATCAAGTTTCTTGAAATTCCAGAAACTTATTATGAAAGTATCCCTCCTGCCCTCAAAAAAATTCTCCAGGAGAAAATGGAAGAGATAAGACGTTTAAACATCCTTATAGATTTAGAAAAAAATGGATATCTCATGCAAATGTTTACGCGTCCTCTCCAAAACCTTCCTACTTTTTTTATTGAAATCATCCAAAGAGAAAATTCAACTGGATTTGGGAGCAATAACATCAAAGCTCTGTATGCGGCCGTTGAAAAAGACCAACAGAGAGCCATGATCGATGTTTAAAGAGCTTCTTCCTCTATGGATTAAAAATTTAGAAAAATCAGGTGTCCAAAAAGCTTTGGAAACAACAGCAAACCCAGATATCATTTCTTTTTCTCTTGGAAGGCCAGATAATAATCTTCTAAGACTTCCAGAGCTTAAAGATTGTTATGAGGAACTGTTCTCTCCTCATAACTTACAATATTCACCTCCCTCATATGAATTAAAAGCTCACATTGCAGAGTTTATGAAAGAGAAACAGGTAGTTTGTACTCCCAAAGAAATCTTATTAACCACCGGCGCTCAACAAGCAATGACTCTACTTACGAAGCTATTTGCTAATGAAGGAGCGGATATTCTTGTTGACCAATTAACCTATCCTGGGTTCATCCAAGTTGCTCAATCCATGCACCTAAATCTTATTCCCAGTCCCCTTTGTTTCCAAAATGGACTCTGTATAAAAGAACTAAGGCAGATTTTAGAGAAAAACGTCAGGCCCAGCTTAATGTACACAATCTCAGAGGGGCATAATCCCTTAGGAACGAGCTTAAGCAAGAAACAACGTATTGAGCTTACGACGTTAGCTAAAGAATATAAAGTCCCTATTATAGAAGATGATGCCTATGGGTTCTTAAATTACGACCCTGTAGATCCTCCCCTAAAATCCTATTCGAAGGAAGGAGTTTTTTATATTGGATCCTTTTCCAAGATTCTGGCTCCTTCTATGAGAACAGGATGGATCATCGCGTCTGAGCCCATCATAGAAAAATTGGAAATCTTAAAGGAGGGTCTCGATATTAACACAAATTCCTTCAGTCAAAAGCTTATAACCTCCTGTTTTGAAAAGGACATTCTAACAGAACGCATTTTAAAGCTTAGAAAGACCTACAAAGAAAAAAGAGACGTCATAGCTTACTCTCTTCAAAAATATATCCCAGAGATGGAATTCATAATTCCAAAGAGCGGCTTTTTTATATGGGGAAAACTACCCCCCTCAATTAACACAAAGAGACTATTTAAATTTGCTCTCGAAGAAGAAAAAGTCTCTTTTATTCCAGGAAGTGCCTTCTTAATTGGTAAAAGAGACGATGTTCAGAGTTGTCTCCGCCTGAGCTTTGCCTTTTGTCCTATAGAACTTATAGAGCTGGGGATTAAAAGGCTCGCCATCGCTATTCAAAATTATAAATGGCAAAACGAAGAGCAATATCTTCGCCTTGCTTAAAGGATAGATGATCTGCAGGAACTTACGCCTCCATACAACAAAACCACCCCCTCAGTCGAGGATGAGGGTTGCTTTTAGGCGACTTCAGACTCGAGTTGTTTTGCATCCATCTGTTCTTTTAAGCTTCGAGGTCTCATATCAACCCAAACCTCTTTAATATGAGCGAGACATTCATCTTTTGTCCCAGCCTTCCCCTCTTCTCTCCACCCTGGAGGAATCTCTTTGAAAGTCGGCCAAATAGAATATTGGTCCTCTATGTTAATCACCACTCTCCATGATTCGCAATGCTCAAACATACTTTCTCCTTTTAATAAGTTGCTATATGTGAACAAAAATACTCTTACATATTCAAAAATGATTTGCAACTCACAGTATGGCACTTTCAATGGTGAAGTGCGAATTTCCGGGATTTTATCAGTAGCACGGTTTATGCATGCATAAACTACTTGCGCTAAAAGAATGGACGACAAGGGAAATCTTTTTCCCAAATATAATGAAACGGCTTCAAAGGAGGTCCTTCAACGAATAAGGCACTTGCATAACCAGGTATAGATTCAAAATAATAGGGATAAATTATTTTGGCTTCCTCTCGTAAATCGCTTTTGAGCTCTTGTTTGAGATCGTTTATCTTAGTTAACGTGAGGGCATGTCTGCTTTCTAACCAGCCCTTTCCTGAGGCTTTTAAGTAAGCTTCTTTTGAGACCCAGTGCTTGAAAAAGGAATTTATTTTTTCTTGTGCATTGAGCGCTTTCCAATGAGAAAATTCTATTGTAGAGAAAACACTCTTTGCCATGTCTTCTAACTCAAGAGACACATCGATATACTCCACATCAATGCCAATCTCATAACCTTGTGTGAACGCATATAAAGCATAGTCCCCTGAATGAGAGAGATTAAAAAATAGAGCCTTTTCTTCTGGCAAACAGGGTTTTCCCCAAAGGCCGTACAAAATTTCTATTTTCTGGAGAGGTTCCCCTAGATACTCGGCTAAAAGGCTTCTTAATATACCCCGAGAAATGGTATATCTCTTCTGATCTTTGGAAAACTTAAAGTGGCTTGCCCTCTTCTGCTCGTCCTGAGACAGAAGAGAAGAAAAATAAGGCAGATTGGCTTCATTCTCTGACAAACAAGCAGACCAGATATGTACTTCATCGAGGTTGAGGAAAAAACAGTCCTTTGATTTCATTTTAACCTAAGCTCATGTTAATAAACAAGGGAAGAGTTAGTTCTATTCTAAGGTGGAAGTATCACATAAAAAATAAGGCCATGTCACTCTTAAAACTTGATAAGACTGAATTAAGAAGGACTGGACTGACATGACATGAATTGACAATGAATTGAGAATTGACATTTTTAGCTAAATCGATAAACATATGCCTCATCAAGACATTTTTATTATAAAAACGGAATGTGTAACATTTTTAAGATGTAATAGCGTCGAACTGGAGCGAATTAACAGTGAAGAAGCAGCAAGTATGTGCAAGAATTTTGCGTCCGGCTTTAGCTGACAGATGCCAGAGATCTTTGGCTTTGATGGGTTGGATCTGGAATCTGTCTGCAAGTTGAGAGATTACGGTTTCAATAGTTCTGCGGAGGCTTATGATTTGTTGTACCCATTCTTTGGGTCGCGTATCAACCATATTGTCCCTCAGTGGTGTTTGCAAATCTAATCCATGATCCCGCAGTTCTTCCTTTAGACTGGGACGCAGGAGGTCTTTATCAGCTATCATTAACCCTTTGTAATTGTGCGTCAATTCTGGAAGAACATCTCGCTCATCAATATTAGCTGCCGCCATTTCATAAGAGAGAATAAGACCACTTATGTGCATCACGAGATGGCCTTTAAAACCAAAATATTTTTGGTCTTTCGCAGCACAATAACCGAATGAAGCCTGGACACCTCGATTAAGGCGAATTTTAAGTGGGTGTGGGCCCGATGCGAGCCTAGCCTAGCGCCCATGGGTGTAAGT
>JAIEPE010000057.1 GCA_019749915.1 Alphaproteobacteria bacterium
TATTACTCTTCAAAACACCACTCTCTTTACCAACACCACCAATATTACTCTTCAAAACACCACTCTCTTTACCAACAAACACAATCTTACCAACCCGTACCAACACAAGAAGGATAGGAACAATAGCAGTTGAATCAAAGTGCTTTTATGATATTTCTGGTATGCATGAATAACAAACCGGTAACAAATCCCAGCTTTTCCATGCTCTAAAAGAGTTCATAAGATTTAAAATTCTCTCAAATCTCCGATAGAATTCTCTCGAAAATGAGTTTCATGAGGGTCAAAGAGAAGGGACTCCCTTCATTTGGAATTTCTGCAGGGAAGGAAATTCTAGGCTTTCTTTGTATTGAGAACCTCTTGCAAGTAGGTGTTAAGGACCTCTATGCGCTTAAACCCCTTCATTTGTTTAGGATATGAATAATATAGTTTTGTTCCCGGTCCTTCATATTCTTGAAGAATAGGAATAAGCGAAGATTCCTGAACGGCAGGATATTGATCGGACATGGCTAAGATTCCTACCCCTTGCTCAGCCATTTTCAAAAGCCCAGGGCCTGTATTTACCCGCAAGAATGGTTTTCTGAGGTTCTCCATCGATTTCCCCGCATTCAAAATCCAATGAAGGCTATTGCCATAGGGATGGACATGATAATCAGCATAGGTGAGCAGGCGGTGATTATCTAAATCTTCAATTGTTTTTGGCTCCCCATGTTTCTTAAGATAGTCTTGGCTTGCAAAAAATTTAGGAGTAAAAGTGATGAGGTAACTTTGAATAAGGTCAGGTTGGTGAGGGATAAAGGTTCTAATTGAAACATCCGCTTGCCTTAGATTTAAATCCAAGTTGTCATCATTACCTGTAATAACCAATCGCATGTCAGGATATTTTTCATAAAATCCGAGGACATAGTAGGGAAGCCACATGGAAGCTAAGGAGATTGTCGTTATAATACGTAAAAGTCCTGCAGGTTCATTCTTTTCCTGAGTAAAGAGGTTCTCTACAGCTTCAGCTTCATAAAACATACGTGTCGTTACAGTATATAAGTTTTTACCTTGAGGAGTCGGCTCTAGACCATGGGGGAGGCGATGAAAAAGACGCGTTTTTAATTCATGCTCCAATTGCATAATCGTGCGACTCAAGGAAGATTGGCTGATATTCATTTGAAAAGCAGCGTTTGTAAAACTCCCAGCCCGAGCAACTTGATGGAAAACTTTAAGCCTCTCCCAATTCATCCTAACCTCCTTCTCTCAAAACAAACTAAAATTTAACACATACTTTAAATTCATTCTTGATTGTCTTAAGAAAAAATGCAACTAGGTTTAGAAAAAATAATTTTCATGATAAAGACTTTATAGAAATTTATAGGGGAAATATGAAAAAAAATCTGATCATTTTTTCTACATCAGCTGGACATATCATTGAGTATTTCGATAGCTACCTCTATGGCTATTTTGCTTTTATGTTGGCTCCTATTTTTTTTCCTTCTGATGATCCAACCGCATCCCTGATCTCTAGCTTTGGGGCTTTCGCCGCTGGTTTTATTATGCGACCTTTAGGGGGTATTTTCTTTGGCCATTTGGGCGATCGGTATGGGAGGAAAGTAGCGTTTTTAAGTTCAATTCTTCTTATCTCTATTCCGACTTTTGGAATTGGGTGTCTTCCGTCCTATGATACGATTGGAATTGCTGCTCCTGTCCTGTTAATCCTCTTCCGTCTCCTCCAAGGCGTATCTTTGGGGGGAGAGTATGGTGGAGCTTCGATTTTCATCCGAGAACATGTGCAAAAGAATGCCGCAGGCTTTGCAGGAAGTCTTCTTGCAGCTATCGGTTTTGTGGGAGCCCTCGCTGGCACTTTTGTTGGAGCTACTTTTACAATGGACTCAATGCCTCTATGGGCTTGGAGAGTTCCATTTTTCATAGGAGGAGCTTTTGGTATTTTGGTCTACTTCCTTCGTCGTAATCTCATAGAAACACCTGCTTTTCAAGAAATAGAAAAAAAGGGAGCCATTTTAAAGGTGCCTATTTTTACAGTGTTTAAAAACCACTTTAAAAGCATTTTGTCAGGAATAGGGATTGGAATGAACACAACAATTCCTTATTATTTAACTGTTATCTATATGAATCCACAATACAAAGATAAATTTAACCTCACAACGTCACAAATCATGATTCTCAGTACATCTTTAATGGTTTTATGGGTGATTGTTCTCCCCATAGCAGGCTATTTTTCTGATAAAATTGGACGAATAAAACTTATGGCTTGGTCCGCTGTATCAACGATTTTGGCTGCTTTTCCTATATTTTACATCATGCAAGAGACCCAGAGTTTTACCTATTTCCTCACTTGTCAGACTCTTCTTTGCTTAACAAGCATGCCCTATGTAGCGACTTGTTCTTCAGTCTTGCCTATCTTGTTCCCCCCTGCTGAACGCTACAGTGGCTCTGCTTTCAGCTATTCTTTAGGAGTAGCAATGTTTGGAGGAACGGCACCGATGATTGTTTCCTGGCTTGTCGGCCATGGTTTAATTTTTGCTCCATCGCTATATCTTATGTTTGCAGGGCTATGCGGTTGGATGGCCGTAATCTCCATAAATATTGACGAGAATCAAGGTTTAGAATTCTTAGAAGGGGCCCCTAAAAAACTTGCAGCCTAATTCTTTTATGTGATAGGTAGTGGCAAAGAATATTTAAATTCTTCAAAAAGACAATTTAAAGTGAAGGGTGGTAGCTTACATATGGAGCTGACTTTAAAGTTAAATCTATCATTAAATGCTGAAGAAGAGCAGGAAAGACAACTCTATAACCTCGTCCCTACACTTAATGGGATGGGCTATATGTATGAAAGATACAGTCCTTTCGTGAATGAATATTTAAAAGCTTATATTGAGTCCCTTCCACACATTAAAGACCCAGTTCTTGATATAGGTGTTGCCTATGGGGTGACCGTATTAGACTCTCTTAAAATGGGGGCTTATGTTATTGCGAATGAAATATATAAACCGCATTTAGATCTTTTATTTCAGAATATCCCTGTCGAGCTAAAAAACCATCTCACCCTCAATTTAGGACGGTTTCCCCAAGAAACTAATTTTGAAGAAAATAGCCTTGGAGCCGTTTTGATTTCTCGCGTTCTCAACTTTTTAACGGGAGATGAAATTGATATGGGGCTCGCAAAAGTATTTAAATGGCTAAAGCCTGGAGCGAAAGTTTATATCATCGCTGAAACCGTATACAAAGAATTGTTTAAAAAAATTATTCCGATTGTTCATGAACGGATTGCGCAAAATCTCGTCTGGCCAGGTGAACTGGATCATGTCAGACAGTACATGAGCAAGAGACAAGAGCATCTGCCTGACGCTATCCATTTTCTTGATGATAAGGTGCTTAAAAGATCTCTTCTTAAAGCAGGGTTTCATATTGAAAAATGCTCTCTTTTTTCTAAAAGCAACATTCCCCAAGATGCCCGCTTTGATGGAAAAGAAACAGTAGGTATTATCGGCGTAAAACCAACCTAATTCGTCCAAACTTTAACACAAAAAAAGCCTCTGTTTCCACAGAGGCTTTTTACGGTACCTTATAGTTTATTTCGTTGCTGGTGCTGCGGCTGCGGGAGCTGCTGGTGCAGGTGTCACCTCTGGTTTTTTCTCAGCTTCCTTTGGCAACGGTTTACCATTCTTATCAAAAAGCTCAACTTTTGCTTTAGAACGCAAATCTTTCACAAGCGCAAGGATCGCTTCTTGAGTCATAAGAGATTTCAATTCATCCTTAACCTCATCAAACTTAGGCGGCTTAGCATCTCTTACTCCTTCTACCATAATCACATGCCAACCGAAATCGGTTTTAATGGGCTCTTGACTATAGGCGCCAGGAGTTAAAGAAAACGCGGCCTCACTAAGTTCAGCTGGAAGCTCACTCTTTCGAAACCATCCCAAATCGCCACCTTCTTTAGCTGTTTCATCCTTTGATTTTGCTTGAGCCAACTTTTTAAAGTCCGTTCCATTCTTCAAAGCCTTAATTATGGAAAGAGCTACGTTCTTATCATCAACAAGAATATGACGGAGGTGAACTTCCTTTTCTTGAGGGAATTGTTTTACAACTTCCTCATACTTTGCCTTCACATCCGCATCCGTGATTTTTCCTTTGATTTGGCTTAAAAGATAAGCTTGAGAAACAATATTTTCCGTAGCTTTCTGAATAGCTTTCTTAACCTCAGGAGTATTCGCTTCTCCAGAAGCTTGAGCTGCCTTATTAATTAAATATGTGTCAACAGCTTGATTCACAAGAGCTGGAAAGATTTTATCTTCAGGCGCTGATTGATATTGCTTTGGAAGACCTTCCTTAGCTTTCATGACTTCAGAATAGGTAATTTTATTGCCATCAACAATAGCAACGACAGGATCTGCCGCAAAAGTTGGCGTTGATGCAGCTAAAAACGCAACAAGACTGATTGATTTAAGAAGAGTCGATTTCATATTTTTATTTCCTTAAAGTGGCTTAAAATAAAATTGAGGGCATGCCACCTTCATCCACCTCAATTTAATATAATAATTACTAAAACATAAGAAGCAAAAAGAAGCAAGGCCTAGCCTTCTTTACAAAATTTTTGTAAAGATCATATAGTAAATAAAAGGAGAAGCATCATGACCTCACAAATAGCTCTATCCCCTCAAAATTTACCTAAAGGTTTTGCGTATCTTCAAGACATCGATCCTACCATTGTGCAGGATATAAAATATGCCCAAC
Source organism: Alphaproteobacteria bacterium (assembly GCA_019749915.1). Taxonomy (GTDB): domain Bacteria; phylum Pseudomonadota; class Alphaproteobacteria; order UBA9655; family UBA9655; genus UBA9655. Next base: position 4,738 of record JAIEPE010000057.1, read on the forward strand.
ACCACAACTTTGTAGGGTGCCCTATCCCTGGCTATAACGCTCCCATTGCCATTATATGTGAAGAGGCCGCTTACGCTCTAAAGGCTGTTCAAGCCGAACTTAACCCTCTCAATTTGGGCCTCAAAATTTATGATGCTTACAGACCTCAGGATGCGGTAGATTTTTTTTCTAGATGGGCAGAAGATCCTCGCGATCAAACCATGAAAGCCGAATTCTATCCTACCATTGATAAGGTTAATATTTTCGCCGAAGGCTATATTGCCAAAAAATCCTCTCATACACGCGGAGGAGCTGTAGATTTGACTATTGTCCCCCTCCCCGTTCCTCCTCAAACCACCTGGAAACTTGGAGATCCTGTTTTAGATGGCCGTCTTCCTAAAGGTCAGCGTTTTGATGATAACTCCCTCGAGATGGGTACAGGCTTTGACTGTTTGGATGATCTCTCCCACACAGCCAATCCCAATATTCCAGCCCAAGCTCGTGCCAATCGGCTTTTACTCAAAACCCTGATGGAAAAACATGGCTTTGAAAACTACCGCAAAGAATGGTGGCATTTTGGCTTTATCAATGAGCCATTTCCTGACACTTACTTTAATTTTCCGGTGGAATAATCTTCCTTGCGAAATAATAAAGGATACGCTACGAATAATGGCATCAAGTATTTTTTATGATGAGAGTTGAATGAGCAAGCCGCGACCTTTAATCCTTGATTGTGATCCTGGCATTGATGATTTTGTTGCCATTCTTATGATCCTGGCCGCTCCTGAGAAATTTAACCTCCTTGGCATTACGGTTACAGGGGGCAATGTCCCCCTTAAATACACAACCCAAAACGCCTTGAAAGCTTGTGAGCTTGCGGGCCGGACAGATGTAAAAGTCTATGGAGGATGCCCTACCGCTATGATGCGTAGTCATGCATATGAATCCGATGTACATGGCGAAACAGGTCTTAAAGGCCCCGAACTCCCCCTTTCCACCATGAAAACCCAGCCCCAACATGCCGTGGATTTCCTTATCGACACCCTTATGACCTCAAAGGAAAAAGTCATTCTGGCCACCACCGGGCCCCTCACCAACATCGCTGTCGCCATTATTCGCGAGCCGCGCATTCTTAATCACATTGATGAAATCGTCACCATGGGCGGATCCATGGAGTTGGGGAATATTACGCCCGCAGCAGAATTCAATTTTTATGCCGATCCTGAAGCCGCTCACATTCTTTTAACAAGCGGAAAGATTCCTACCCTTGTAGGGCTAGATGTGACTCATCATGTTTTAACAACCCATGACTGGTTTGAGGAACTTGATGCCCTCGATAATTCCGTAACTCACACTCTTGTGGCAATGCTTCGGGCTTTTTATGATTATGATGTTCAGGCTTACGGCCTAACCGGAGGAGCCCTTCATGATCCTGCCGTCATTGCTTACCTCTTAAAACCTGATCTTTTCAAAGGTCAGGATGTTCATGCCGAGGTGGACCTTTCCTTCAATATCACTCGTGGACGATCAACCGTTGATTGGTATGATAAACGGCGTTTAGAGTCCAATGCTCACGTCCTCAATGAAATTAATGTCAAAGGATTCTTTACCCTCCTCACCGATCTTTTGTCACGCTATGGCACATCATCTTCCCTCTCTCAACTCGCAAAGGGGCTATCATGAAGAAAATTCCCCTTATCATGGATTGTGATCCAGGATTAGATGATGCTATTGGTATCCTTTTGACTCTAGCCTCTCCTGAGGAAATAGATCTTCTGGGGATTACAACGGTTGTTGGGAATTGCCCTCTCGAGCAAGCAGAACAAAATGCTCGCCGCATTTGTGAACTTGCAGGACGTCCAGATATAAAGATTTTTAAAGGATGCCCGCGCACCCTATTTTCCTCGAATTTTCAAGCTTCCTTCACAGATTATGGCGCAGCTGACATTCATGGAGAAACAGGCCTTGGTGGCTGTAAACTTCCCCCCCCCACTATGCCAGGCCAGCCCCAAGATGCTGTAGATTACCTTATCGACACTCTCTTAAACACACCCTCAAAGATTACTATTGCAGCCTCTGGAGCTCTTACAAACCTTGCATGCGCTTTTATTATGGAGCCCCGCATTAAGGATAGAATTGAGAAAGTCGTGATTATGGGCGGCTCCATCGGGATTGGGAATATTTCTCCAGCGGCTGAATACAATTTTTATACAGACCCTCAAGCGGCTTATGTTGTGTTTAAGTCAGGCGTTCCTCTTGTTATGATTGGGCTTGATACCACCCGCAAAACCCAAACATCCGAAAAGTGGCTCTCCAAAATCGAAGCCATGGGCACCCCCGTTGCCCAAGCCATCATTGATATGCTGTCTTTTTACCACCGCCCTGATGCCATCCTTGAGCCAGGGGTCAGCGGCGGCGTTCTTCATGATCCCAACATCATCGCTTATCTCCTAAAACCTGAACTTTATAAAGGACGAAAAGTTCACGTTGAAATCGATATTTCTTCAACAATTCTAGCCGGTCGTTCCACCGTGGATTGGCATGGAAAATTAGATCGTAAGGCCACCGCCTTTGTGGTGAATGATGTCAATGTTGATGGTTTTTTCAACCTTCTTACTGAGCGGTTAGAACGTTATGACTCTCTCAACAAGGGACATACATGCAGCCATTGCTAGCCTTTGAAACCGAATCCTTGCCCTCTCATTGTACCGGATTTTTAGAGATTGATACAAAAACTATTGCTCACAACTACCGTACCCTTCAGGCATTACTTCCTAATTCTCTTTGTGCCGCCGTTCTAAAAGCCGATGCCTATGGTTTTGGAATTAATACGATTGCACCTATCTTAGAGAAGGAAGGCTGCGCCGTTTTTTTTGTGGCTCATCTTGAGGAAGGGATCTTCTTGAGATCCCTTTTAAAGGACGCGCAGATATATATCCTTTCAGGTATTTTACCAGGAACGGAAAGTTTGTTTATTGAGTATTGCCTCACCCCCGTTTTGAATGACATGGGCATGGTAAAAAAGTGGACCCTGGAAGCACAGCAACAGAGGAAAAAATTATCTTGTGCCCTTCATTTTGATACGGGCATGCATCGCTCGGGGTTTGATCAAAAAGAGACCACCCATCTTTTCGATTCTAAGGGTCTTCTAGAGGTTTTAAAGGTTGACTGTGTTATGAGCCATCTTTCCTCTTCCCATGATCTCCAGAGTCCTTTCAATGAGAAACAGAGGAATCTTTTCGAGATCCTTCGTCACTACTTTCCCAATGCAAAAGCAAGCCTTGCGGATACGGGTGGTATTTATTTAGGCGCTTCCTATCATTACGACATAGCTCGACCAGGAAAGGGACTCTTTGGACTTTATAAAGCCCCTACCCTCACCCCTTGCCTTAAGCTTTTTGCTCGTGTTCTTCAAGTCCGCACCGCCCTTCAAGGCGAAAGTGTCGGTTATGGTGCAACCCATACCCTTTCCCGTGACAGTAAACTTGCTACCCTTGGCATAGGCTTTGCTGATGGTTATGACCGACGGTTGAGCAACAAGGGAGCTGCTATGATTCAAGGTTTTAAAGCCCCTGTTATAGGGCGCATTTCCATGGATTATACAGTGATTGACGTAACCGACGTTCCCGAGTCCCTTTGTTTTACAGGAGGGTGGGTTGAACTTGTGAATGAACTTTTCACCCTCGATCATCTGGCCGAGTCCATTGAGACCATCTCTCGCGAGCTTTCTACTGGCTTTGGATGTCGCCTACAACGGATTTATAAGTAGTTCAAGCTTCTACAATATACAAAAATGTGTCAATAGCACTTTAAAATGTCCGAACTAAATAGCACAAGGATTGTCCGAATTAGAGGTCTCATGAGGGCGTCG
>JAIEPE010000001.1 GCA_019749915.1 Alphaproteobacteria bacterium
ATCGGCATTGGGCAGTCCTTTCTCTAAAGTGCTTCTTACACTTCTAGCAAAAATGACACAGTTCAGAAAACACTCCCGCTTTAGATTCAGAAAAACTTGCAGAGATTGAGGTTTTAGATTTACAAGGCACTTTGCTTGGCTCATCAGGACTCAAAGTAATTACTGATGACTTACTGCCTTACCTCCCTAAACTTAAATTTCTTAATCTTTATACAAGTCAACTACGATCACGTGAAGACCTTGTTCTGCTTGCGAGTATTCTTGATAAGTTTAATAGTCTTCAGTATATTAATATTGATGGTAATAGCATTGCAACTCAAGTCCTTTCTTTCGTGAAAGAGTATGAAGCTGAAGGACAAAAAGAGCTAACAAAGAAATTCCAAAAAAAGGTTGTTTTTTTATGTAAGACCTTGCTTAAAAATCAATTTCCCAGAGCTGATCGCGAAAAATACGATGATTGGTACCAAACGCATATAAGATACTATAGTACAAACTATTATCTATCAGCTTTTCCTTATTGAAACTTTTTGATAAAAAAATAAAAATGGCAAGAGAGAATTTTATGTTTAAAAGTCATTTTATAGCTGCACGTTTAGTTTTATAATCAACTTTAGAGTATTGACAAAAGACTTTATTAAACAAAGACTTTATTAAACAGGGGTTGAAGGATAAATATGAAGAAAACCATACTTCCCGCACTATTGGTAAGCAGTGTGTATCTATTACCAGAAAACGTAAACGCAAATCCTTTCATGGAATTAGGTCTGATTGGTAAAAACTGTGTCAAACTTTGGCCCAGATCGATGACCTCAACGTTAACAAGCAAAGATTCATTGCCAAAGTCAAGTTATCTAAGAAGTTATAAAAGCTATAGTACAATAAAACGTAATGAAGTTAATGAGTTAGAAAAGGATCCTACCGATCAAACTAGCAAAGTAAATTCTAATTCGAAAGCAGAAACATTAAGTCATAAATTTCTTGGGAAGGCCTCGCTTAATCAACTAAAAAAAGGTGTCATGGATTATTTTAAGAGTCTTAGGGCTGAACCACAACTTATAGGTGAATCGACATGCGTTAGTGACACTCAACAAAGCACTATCGCAAGATCGACTTCCGATGAAAATGGTGTAGAAGCGTATGAGGTAGATCCAACTCTATATCTAATCGGCACGAAATTGCATGCTGCGATCCAGCAAGAACATCCTACTAATAATGTCTATTGTCCCATGGGTGTTGCTCAAACACTAGCTTTGCTGAGTGCCATTACGGAAGAGCCTATTCGAGATGAAATCGCTCAATTTTCCCAAAACTCAAGAATTGTTGAAGATATGACAACTCTAAATGGATTAATCCAGGACTCTGCCAATTATTATACTCCAACAAATAAATGGGATAATAGGAACTTTGACTTTATCAATGGTGCCTATGCCTTTTTGGCATCTCACCTAAACCTTAATGAAGATAGTGCTTTACCTCTTGAGGCAATTGGAGCGCGCATTATGGAGGCAGATTTTTCAGATTCAGTAAAGGCTGCCTCCACATTTAATGCTGTTGTAGAAAAAGATACAAAGGGTAAGATTAAAGAACTTCTCACAGCTGAAACTTTTTCACAAGATTCTGTCTTTGTTTTGCTGCACACACTTTATGTAAATGCCAGCTGGATATGGGGAAATGTAGAAAAATCCCATTTAAAATTTAGTGACCTGAATAGAAGGTCAAAATATGTAAAATCACTTACACTTTCAGGCACTTCTTTGCAGTTTACTCAAAACAACGATGTAACACTCGTAAATTTACCAACGGTAGGGGGGTTAATTTAACGCTTCGCCATAGCCGTAACATAAGAGATATAAGACCAATAGAAACTGCAGAAATTTCTTATTTACGAAACACGCCTGTTCAATACACACGGCTATTTAATGCCCCTTTTGTAAGCATGAAGCAAAGTTTAGATCTAAAGATTTTACTTACTGGTTATCTACCGCAAATTTTGTGTGGAGGCTTTAGAACAACTTTAGCAGACAGTCCCATTAAAATTACAGACTATATTCAAAAAGTTACCTTTGAACTATCGAACAAGGGGGTAGAGGCATCAGCAGCTACGGCTTTGCACGGAGTTAGAGAATCTGCTTGTATATATCCGAATGGCCCCAATATCAGCATTAACTCTCCCTTTAGCTTTGCTTTAACCAGATCACTGGGGGAACAAGATTATTTATTATTTCAAGGGCAGGTTGTTAATCACGATGTACTGGCGCATGACTAGCTATTTATGAGAAAAGATGAGAGTGAGGTTAATTCCCACAGGGAAATTTTGAAAGGAAATCGTATTATGATAAGAAAAGCTGCAGCATTATTAATCTCAAGTTTTATCTGCAATGGCCTACTTAGTAATGAGGGAAAGTGTAGCGGGATAATGACTAAAGAACTGCTGGAATTATTGCATCAAAAATCAAGAAAAGTTCAAAGAAAAGTAACTGCTATTGATTGGGAAGGTAACAAAATCTTCGTACAGGATAAATTTAAAGCTAAAACTGGGGATACACTCTTAGACAACAAAGACCTTGATGAGTTAAAGAAAAAATCGTTTATCCCTCCCCTCAGAAACGTTGTAAGAATGGATCTTAACGAAGATATTATTTATTATGAGAAACATGTTTAAAAAATTATTTGGGGCTTTGATCATAGCCTCACAGATAACGACTGCGGCTTATAGTTACAACGCAAAAAGATTAGACTCTGAAGCTGAAGAATGTGTTACTAAAATATGGGTAGGAATCCGTTTGAAAGATCAAATTAAGGATCATTTGCATTTTTTATCCGATGCAGAGATCTTTCCACAAAAATATACTGAGGTAAGCAGTTTTGATGACTTTTGTGAAACAGCTGTAGCGAAAGTTCAAGACTTCAAATTTCGTCAATTTGTAGAAGATTGTAAGTTTACCTATGAAGAAAGTGATCTCACACCAACGAAGTTGGCAGTACTTATGCTTATTGAAAAGGTTGGCGAAAAATATGAAAGAGCGTTACTGAAAGCAGTAAGAGCTACAGCTAGAAGCAACCAAGCGGTAACCGTTGATCAACCTGACACAGACAGTATTCTTAAAGCTTTTTTTAATGCAGATAATGATATAACTATAAAATACTAAAACGGATGCGTAGAAATAATTAAAAAGCCTCTAAGGCAAAGTTGATAGATAATAATTTGTACTATAGTATCTTATATGCGTTTGATACCAATCATTGTGATGTTCACGCTCAGCTAGGGGAAATTGACTCTCAAGCAGTGTTTTAAAAGAAAAAACAACTTTGTTCCGAAACCTATCTGTTAGTTCTTTTTGCGCTTCATGACCCTTTACAAAAGAAAACACTCTGTCAGCAATATTATTCCCTGCAATATCAACATATTGAAGAGATTGAAACCTCTCGAGAATAGAAGCTAGAGTTTCGAGATCTTCATCGCTTCCCAAGTCACTAACAAAAAGGTTAAGAAATTTAAGCTTAGGAAGGTAAGGAAGTAAACCTTGCGCAATCGTTCTGAGTCCCGATGTTCGAAGTAAGGCACTATGTAAATCTAAAGTTTCAACTTCTGCAAGTTCTTCCGGATCTAAAATAAGGGTTTGTTGAACAAACTTAGTGGTTGAGATATATCCTTCATCTTCAAGCCACTCAATATCTTCATCGCTCACAACCTTTGTTCCATCCAAAATACTACCGACTGCCACTGAACTATTTAAGCCGAGAGCAAGAAATATGGCTATCAAATAGAATTCTATTTTTTTCATACCATCTCCATCAATGCTAAGCCTTCATATTTTACTCCATCACACTCTTGGATTAAATACCCAAATAAGATAAAATTACTGATGCAAAAAATCAGAGAAACAACTTAATAAAGATTCTCTAATTTTTGAATTAAACAAAACGGAAGATAAAATATGAAACTTAAAATGAGATTTTATCTTATTATAACTCTTCTTCTTGTGCTTAGCTTAAATACTGCCGCCCTTAAGAGCCTTAATTTAGACGGAACAAGGGTTGTGAGCGATGAAGATATCGAGTGGCTTAGAGGAGAAGGTTATGTCTCCGTAAGTAAATTTATTCGCCTCACACGTGCCCTAGATCCAGAAGACCTTGAAGAGTTCGATAGCTTAAATCTTAAAGGTACTCTGCTTCACACGTCAGGACTTAGAAAAGTTACTGATGAGTTGCTTCCTTATCTTCCTAATCTTAAGTTTCTTAACCTTTGTATCAGTGAGCTACGTGAAGATGAAGATCTTATACTTTTGGCTTTAATTCTTAAGAAGTTTAACAGCCTTGAGTATGTAAATATTGTAGGTAACGGAATCGCTTGGAGGGTGCTTTCTTTCGTGAAAGATCGTGAGGAAAATAAAGAGTTAACAGATAAATTTTATCAAAAAGTTATTTTTTCTTTTCATGCCTCCCTAGAAGATAAGTTTCCTATAGCTGAACGAAAAAAATATAGGGTATGGTACCAAACTCATAAGAATTACTATGAATCATTTCCTTATTAGCCTTACATAGTTGCAAAGCAGAAGGAAACTTGGGAATTGAAAAGTCAATCATTTGATGATGAGCTGGTTGATGGTTGATTTTGCCCTACTATTGGTTGTGGCAATGGTTCAACAACTTTCATATAAAAATGAGAGGCGGGATCCAATAAGTCAATTCTTTCCTTGAACCTCCCATCATGGCCAAATAAATGCCGACGATACCCCAAGTCCCCTTTACTATTTGAGAATTCTTGCCGAACAGACGCAAGCATCTGAAAAGTTGGAAGAGGCGTATCTGGGGGGTTAATTTGTTGAAGAACTTCAATTACTCTTGAGTTTATTCTTTGACTTTCAAGTTTTATAGCAGGAGCACATCTTTCACAAATATCCAAGCGTGAATGAAGGTGAAAAATAGCCCCTCTAAATAGAGGGTGTTTATAGGTTTGGAGTATCTTCTTTCTAAAATCACTAAGGAATTTATCAAAGATACCTTCTTGAAGATGACATAGTAAGTTTTGTTCAGTATGGTTATATTTTCCTTTTATATCAAGGGCATCATACTGATCTCTTACGGTTTGTACTCTCTTTAGAATCTCTTCTTTTTGGGATATTCTATGCTCTGCTTCTGAAAGAGCTTCTTCAGTTTGTCGACTATCTAGAGACATTTCCTTTAAAGTTCTTTTTGCTTCTGTAAGCCCCCCTTTTTGTTTTTGGAATTCGCTTAAACGTTTACTGGTTGTATCCTTCCTATAAAGATGCGTTGGATTATCTCCAGTCGATGCAAATTCTCGCTCTAACCTATTTAACTCACCAAGGCATTCTAATCCTTCTGTCGTCTCCTTGATTAACATCTCGAATACTTGAGGATCTAAGGCTGGGGGTGAAGAACTACTGGAAGAGGTACCGTGAGCACCACTAGAAGCAAGTCCTTGAACCAATTGAAGGACTCTTTCCATGGAGTTCAAAGAATAAGGCGCTACAATATCATAAGATTGGGTTACCTCATCTATTAAAAGAGAAGGAGTAGGTACCCTTGACCCTCTTTTAAAGGCACTATCACTTAAGAAAACAAATGGCTGAGGCTTTGGAGACAAACCAAAAACATCAGCAACATCCTCATAATTTCCAATAGGTTCTGTTATACAATGAAGTTCACCTGTTGAGCTATCTTCTACTAAAAGACTTAAGGAAGCTAACACAATATTGGTACTGCATGGCCTTCCTTGGCGACGATCATCTAGCCTTTCAAACAAAGCAAACTCTTGGCGCGCTAAGTCCGTGTGAATGGGATCTAGGGCAATTTTCTTTCCTCGTATCTCTCCATCAAAGGACTCACGCCAAAACCAACCTTCATTAACTGCACAAACGTTCGTGCTTAATAAGACAATTAAAAAATAAGATTTTAAAATGTAAAGTATTTTCATAATCTACTGACCCACAACTTCAGGAGAAGATCCTGGAATAGCACTATCATCCCATTTCCATCCAAGCCTCTCTCTTGCTGAAAAATGGCACCTCGTAGCTGCTTCTTCTATAAGCCTCATCCCTTCCTCTGGTTGGCCTAACTCTTCCATAAGCAGACCCCAGTCATAATAACCACTAGCACTGCCAAGGTTTGCGGCATATTTAAACCACCAAAGTGCCTTCTTTTTATTTTCTTTTACACCTCTCCAACTATGCCAATAGTAAAATCCTATTGTATCAGCGTCTTCTCCCTTTCCTTCCCGAGCCTGTCGATAAAGATGTTGTAAATTTTCAATTTCCTCTTTCAAAGCAAGAGGAGAGAGATCATTGAGTGGATTATTGTCATCTATTGAACTTTCATCTGGGGATAAAAGTTCTGCCCTCTTTTTTTCATAATATTGTTTGTGAACAAGAGAGACAAGGTCACTAATTGTCTCTAAGTCTGGCCTCCCCTCTAAAAGAACGATCCATTTCCTTTCTTCAAGGCATTTTTCAGGAATCCAGATTAATTTTTTTAAATGATCTTCTTTTAACCCCGCAAAGAAAGACTTTGATTCAACTGTAGCTGCAGGATTTCTAACGATATTTAGATATTGAAAGGCCTCTCTCTCTAAAATTTCTTTAAAAGAGGGAAGTCCTTGAGAGCCAATTTCATTGTAAGATAGGTCTAACTCTCTTAAAGCAGGTAACTTTCCACTTTTCCATAAAGTTTCCCTGAGAATGCCTACTCCAGTATCACGAACATAATTGTGGCTTAAATCAAGAAATTCTATATCTGAATATTTCTCATCTAACACTTCTTGAGCAACGTCGCTAACGACTTTAGGTCGGCGAGATTGATAGAAATGTGCAAAACTATCATCCTCAATCCTTGATTGATGATAATCTAAGTGTTTTATGGCAAAGCACGACGTCCCTGCTAAGAGTAGACTGACTAAGGCACAGCTAGACATGATGAAATTCATTTTTTTCTCCTGCTCATTAAAATCATTAAAAATATAACAAAAATATTAATATTTAGTCAATGAAATAACCATAATAAATAAAAGTGCTCTCCACAGGACCTGTAAAGCTCATAATTTTTTTACCACCTTCCCCTAATTCAGAAATTATTTGATGAAACCAAGATAATTCACAGATTTCATTGCCACGCAAATCAATTTCAAGGAGTGATGGTAAGGCTACAACTCGTTTTAATGCACTATTAAAACTCTCATCTTCTGCAGCCTCTTTATAGATTAGATTGTAAGATAAATCTAATCTTTCCAAATTGTTAGCATTATCAGCAACAAAGCTCAGAATTTGAGTAGCTCCTCTTATAGAAATATTGTTTCCGCTGAGATTAAGAACTGTATGTTCTGTAAGATCATTCTTAGCCGTAATATCCTCTATGACCTGAGTAACGGAGAAAGGCTTAGGGTCGCGTATGCCACTCGCAATTTCATCATCCACTATGCCTAGATCTGAGTATTTTAAAGCCTGCAATGGACTCACAAGAGTTAAGAATCCCAAGGCCATGTAGAATCGTCTATCCATAATGAATCCTCCAAGTTTATTTAACTTAGAAAGTATCACATCTTAAGACCTCTGCACAACTTAACAAAGAAATGATAAAAGAGAAGATGCATACTAAAAAATCTTAAGTGGAGACTACTATGAAATACAAAATAGTGTTCTATTTGATGGCCTTGTTTCTTGCTCTCAGCTTAAACAGCTCAGCAGCAGTTGGCAGCACTTTGGATGGAACAAAGGTTGTGAGTGATGAAGACGCCGAATGGCTTGAAGATGAAGGTTATACCTCAATGAGCAAATTCATTCGACAAACCCGCGCTTTAGATCCAGAAGAACTTACAGAGGTGGATACTTTAGATTTACATAGTACCCTACTTTGCACATCGGGGCTCAGAATGATTGCTGAAGACTTGCTTCCCTACCTACCTAATCTTAATATTCTGAACCTTCGTATTAGCGAATTACAAAATGACGAAGATCTGGAACTTCTTGCTTCCATTCTTGAGAAATATAATAGTCTTCGGTATATTAACATTGTTGGTAATGACATTGCTGACAAGGTGTTCTCTTTTGTACAAGCTCATGAGGGTCAGAAAGAATTAACTGATAACTTCCAAAAAAAGGTTGTTTTTTCTTTTAAAACACTACTAGAGGATCAATTCCCCAGAGTTGAGCGAGAACATTACAAAGAGTGGTATCAAACACACATAAAATACTATAGTACAAACTATTATCTTTCGACTTGGCCTTAGTGCATTTTTTAATTGAAAAATATAAATGGCAAGAGAGAATTTTATGTTAAAAAATCATTTTATAGAGACATGTTTAGTTTTGTAATCAGCTTCAGAGCAATAGACAAAAGACTTTATAAAACAGAGCTTGAAGGAAAAATATGAAGAAAGCCATACTTTTCACACTCTTGATAAGTCGTATGGATTTATTACCAGACCAAAGATCCATTACCAAAATCAAGTTATCTTGGACCGCCCAGAGGAGAATTAATATGATAAAAATTGTTAAGTGGACCGCAGGTGCCGTAATTTTCTTTTCTCATTTAAATCAAGTATCTTGTTATAATCCTCAGTTGCTTGATTCGATTGCAGATTCATTCAACGAACGTCTATACGTTAAAGCCCCTATTTCAATTAAACAGATCCAGGAAAATTTATCTTTTTTAGAAGATGAGGATACTCTCCACATTTCAGAGTGTGCTCAAAAAAATATTTTTGAGTCATCCAAGTCAAAAATAGAAAATAGGGATAATGAATTTAGTACCTTTTATTATAATTGCAAAAAAATTTATGATTCCAACGACATAATAGACCCTGTTACTCAAGCTGCTGTTCAGATGATGTTTGAAAGAGTTTTTCAGAAGCATGAGCAACATTTAAACCTGTTATCTTCAATGAGCCATTTATTGCCAACGAAAGTTTCCTTTCCTCTTGATTCGGGCCTTAAAGGAATGACTTTTTCTTATCAGGAGAGCTCCTCAATCCATTAGATCAACAAACCACTCGGCAAATTCTTTGTTTACTTTTTGAGGGGTCTTTTGAAGAGAGTGAAGGTAAACTTCCCTTACACAGGTAAGAAACTGAACATTTGTCAAAGTCTTGCGTGCTTTTTTCAAAGTATCTTCAATAGTTGCTACACACTC
>JAIEPE010000035.1 GCA_019749915.1 Alphaproteobacteria bacterium
CAACTTGCAGCATAAGTGTGCTCGCTCGTTACGGCGTCATCAAACGACGCCCTCATGAGACCTCTAATTCGGACAATTGAAGTGCTATTTAGTTCGGACATTTTAAAGTGCTATTGACAGAAAGTCAAATATATTATTCTAGGCCGCTTCTTTAAGTAAGACTTGTTGTGTGGAAAAGTGATGTGAGGCATGGACTAAAAGTACAAGACAAGGAACACAAGATAAGGCTGTGAAGGTAAAAAATCCAGGCCAAGAAAGGATGTCGGCAAGAAAACCTGAAATCATGGAGAGAAGAATACGAGCAAGAGATCCAAATGAAGTGAGGAGAGCATAGTGGGTTGCTGTATGGGGTGCGCTACAAAGGCTTGAAAGATAAGCAATATAAGCAGCTGCTCCCAGGCCGCAGGTTAAATTTTCAACGCCAATGGTAATGATGAGGACATCAAGGTTATAACCAACGAGAGCCTGTATGACAAACATAAGACTAGAGAGAATTTGTAGAACGGCGCAAAGCATAAGGCTTGCAAGGATCCCAAAACGGTTGAGGAAAAGGCCGCCAATAAATCCTCCGATAATCATGGCAGAAATGCCAAAGAGTTTACCCACATGGGCAATTTCAAGTTTGCTGTAACCAATGTCAACTTGAAAAGGCGTATTCATCACACTTAAGGCTGTATCTCCCACTTTATAAAAAAAGATAAAAGCCAAGACTACCCGCCAGTCGTAGGATTGCCATAATTCTTTAAGAGGCGGACCGTAGGTTGACTTTAACCAACTTCCAAAACGGTTGTGGAGTGGAGTAAGGGTAAAGGAAAGGTATGGAGCGGGGGTGAAAACAAGGGATTGGGGAGAAGGGCAAAGGAGTGTCGTTAAAAGGCCTATACCAATAAAGGCTGCCATAATTTCATAGGTGGTTTGCCAGGAAAACGTTGCTGCTAAAAACAAAGCCCCCGCTCCTGACATCATCATGCCAAAACGATAACCAAGAGAAGAGGAGGCAGCAGCAGCTCCCGTTTGGTCCTCATCAATGACTTCAATACGGTAGGCTTCTATGACAATGTCCTGAATGGCAGAGCAAAAGGCGACTCCAAAGCCCCACAGAGCCGTTTCAAAAATATGAGTTTCCGGATGAGAGGATCCAAGACCTATTAGCATAAAAATAAGAGCTACTTGAGAGACAAGGGCCCAACTGCGTCGTTGTCCCAGGGGATTGAAAAGAAGAGGCAGCTTAACGCGATCTACCATCGGGCCCCAAATGAATTTAAAAGTATAGGGAAGGGTAATGATAACAAAAAGACCAATGGTCGTATTGTTAATCCCCGACCCTTTTAACCAAATCGTGAGTGTTGAAAGTGTCAACAGAAAAGGCAGGCCACTTGAAAATCCAAAGAGGAAAATCGACAGAATGCGCCTGTCCATAAAAGCAACAACACTGTTTTTCCAAGAATGTATCAATGGAATCCTATATCCTGTAAAAGCTTAACTTCTGTGACTATATCATAAACATTGAAAATGAATAATTTAAATTAAAATAAGGAGGGCTTTTTTAATAAGGTTGTTTAGAATTGTATTCTCAAGTCATAAGTTCGTTTAAAGCGGTCTTGTGTTGGGGTGTGATTTTCAAATTGACTATTTTGTCTAATTTGTCTATTATGAACTATATAGACAAATTGGAGAAACCTATGCGTGTTATTTCAGCTACAGAAGCAAAGCAGTCTTTGGGCATGATGATTGACAATGCTCAAAGAGAACCTATCATTATTCAACGGCAACATCGTGACGTTGCTGTTCTTTTATCTATCCATGATTATGAACAGCTAAGAGGAATGCAAATTGAAGCCTTTAATATCTTTTGTGATGATATCGCTCGTCGTGTGCAGGCCCGTGGGTTAACAGAAGAAAAATTTAAGACCCTATTAAAAAATGATGACTAAAATTAAGTTTGTTGTTGATACAAATGTTTTATTGAGCCAACTTTTATGGCCAACTTCTTTCCCAGTAAAAGCTTTTCGTAAGGCCTTATCTATAGGAACTTTTATTGTTTCCAATGAAGTTATTGCGGAATTAACGGAAGTTCTCTCCCGGAAGAAGTTTGATCCCTACATTTCCATTGAAGAAAGGCAATCATTCCTTCGTCAGCTATCTTTAGTTGTTGAGTACATTTCCCATGTCGTTCCATTAAAGGCTTGCCGTGATCCAAAAGATGATAAATTTCTAAGCCTTGCTGTGGCTGGCCGTGCAACTTTTATTTTAACTGGAGATAAAGATCTTCTCGAGTTGGATCCTTTTCATGGAGTCAGAATTATTGAAAGTTCGAGCTTCCTTGAAGAGAGCTTGATCAATAGTTTCACTATAAGCCCGACCTCATCACATTCTTTGCATGAGAGAGCAGAAGTCATAAAATAAATTCAAGCTGCAAGTTCGTTTAAGGCGGCTCTTGCATCAGGAGAGAGGGAATAGGATGTAGGTAGAGTAAAGATGGCGCTACCCTCTTCAAGATTGACTTTTATGATGATTTTCGTGCGACCCGCTTTTTCCTTGCCAAGGATTTTTTCTAAGACGTTGATTTGTTTTTCTTCATGAAGCATGAGAGTTAGGCTTCCTCCCTCTGTTGCTTTTTCTAAACATTCAATACTTTGACAAGTGAGGCGTAAGGCATCATCCGTAAGTTGGGCGGTGACTGTAACAAGAAGGGCTTTTCCAGGTTCAAGCCAATCCCGATATTGATTCAGTAATTCTGAAAAAAGGGTCACTTCAAAAATACCTGAGGGGTCAGAAAGTTGCACAAAAGCATATCTTTGCCCGCTTTTTGTGGCTCTTTCTTGTTTGGTGATAAGAATTCCTGCAAGGCGATAAGTTTGGCTTTCTCGGCTTTCCTGAGCACGTGCCATCAACTCAGCGGCCGGAGTTGTATGAATTTGAGAAAGAGTGTCGCCATAGGCATCTAAGGGATGGGCATTGAGATAAAACCCCATGGCGGCAAACTCATGGCGAAGTTTTTCAAGGGGGCCCCATTCATCGCAGGAAGTTAATTGAGGACGGGTGACGTCTCTTCCAAATAAGCCTTGAGGGCGTTTGTCCTCATTTCCATAGCGGAGCAAAATCTCAAGGTTTTCCATTAACTGACGCCGATTGACGCAGAGACTATCAAAAGCACCGGCTGTAATTAGGCTTTCCATTTGACGTTTATTAATGACTCGCCCATCAACACGCTCAACGAGGTCAAGGATATCCTTAAAGGGGCCATTTTTCTCGCGTTCTTGGCACAGGGAATCCATGGCCGCTTGTCCCACATTTTTTAAAGCGGCTAGTGCATAGCGAATGGCCTCTCCTTCCACCTTAAAGGTAGCATAGGATTGATTTACATCTGGGGGCAATAGATCAATTTCTAGGCGTTTTACTTCTCGGGCAAAGAAAGTTAACTTATCCGTATTGTGTAACTCATGGGTCATGAGAGCAGCCATATAGGCCACAGGATAATGGGCTTTGAGGTAAGCGGTTTGATAGGTGATTAAAGCATAGGTTGCCGCGTGGGCTTTTGGAAAGGCATAGCTTGCAAATTTTTCAATTTGATCAAAGAGGATTTTAGCCGTTCCTGGGGTGCCGCCCACGTTCTCCAAAATACCATCAATAAAGCGTTTGCGTTGGGCATCCATTTCTGACTTGATTTTTTTGCCCATAGCGCGCCGCAAAATATCAGCGGCTCCTAAGGTGTATCCTGCAAGGTCTCGGGCAATGCGGAGCACATGCTCTTGGTAGACGATAACTCCATGAGTTTCCTCTAAGATAGGCTTGAGTTCTGGATAAAGGTAGCTGACTTTTTCTTCCCCATGACGGCAAGCAATGTAGCGGGGAATATCATCCATCGGCCCCGGGCGATAAAGAGCGCCCACAGCGATAATCTCTTCAAAGCGATCGGGTTTGAGCTTACGAACAACATCTGTCATTCCTCCGCTCTCCACCTGGAAGATGCCAATTGTCTCACCTCGAATCAGCAGATCAAAAGTTTTTTCATCGTCCAAAGGTATGGAGAGGATGTCCAATTCAATACCCAGCTTCTTTAAATTTTCGACGGTTTGCTGAATCACGGTGAGGGTTTTCAGACCTAAGAAGTCAAACTTCACAAGGCCCGCTTGCTCAACATACTTCATGTTAAATTGGGTGGCAGGAAGGGGAGAGCGAGGATCATAATACAAGGGAACCATTTCATCCAAGGGCCTGTTGCCAATCACAACACCGGCTGCGTGGGTGGAGGCATGGCGGTAGAGGCCTTCTAATTGTTGAGCAATGTCAAGAAGGTATTGCACTTCGGTTTCCTGCTCGGCAATTTGTTTCAGTTGGGGTTCAACCTCAAGGGCTTCCTTTAAGGTCACCGGATGGGCAGGATTATTAGGAATAAGTTTACAAATCTTATCCACTTGTCCATAGGGCATTTGTAAAACGCGTCCCACATCACGCAACACAGCGCGAGCTTGAAGTTTTCCAAAGGTAATAATGTGAGCCACACGATCTTTGCCATATTTTTCGCGTACATAACGAATGACTTCATCACGACGCTCTTGGCAAAAATCGATATCAAAGTCAGGCATGCTGACCCGTTCAGGATTCAAAAAACGTTCAAAGAAGAGGCCAAAACGTAAAGGATCAAGGTCAGTGATAGTCAAGGACCAGGCCACAACGGATCCAGCACCTGAACCTCGACCTGGACCTACGGGGATCTTTTGGGATTTTGCCCATTTGATAAAATCAGCCACGATGAGGAAGTATCCCGAGTATTTCATCTGCTCAATGACGCCCAGCTCATAGTCAAGTTGCGCTGTGTACTTCTCTTGGGTGGTATTTTTTTCTTCCTCACTCATTGAAGGCGTGTAAACATAGCGTTCAAGCCGTTCTTTCAAGCCTATATGGGCTTGGGTGCGCAATTCTTTAACTTCGTCTTCACAGGGAAAAGTGGGAAGGATGGGATCAATAGGCGTTAGGAGAAAGCTGCATCTTTGGGCGATAACACAAGTGTTTTCAATAGCCTCTGGCAAATCCGCAAAAAGAGCTTCCATATCTTGAGACGATTTAAAACAATGATCTGGTGTTATCCGCCGTCTGTTAGGCTCGTTGACATAGGATCCCTCTGCAATGCAGAGGAGAGCATCATGAGCTTCATACATTGAGGGATCAGGAAAGAAAGCTTCATTGGTCGCAACAAGAGGAATGTTTTCTTGATAAGCAAGATTTATAAGAGCCTCTTCTATATTCTCTTTTTCGGGTGTTGTAGGTCCTTGACGGGAAATTTCAATGTAAAGACGATTTTGAAATAAGGTTGATAGTGTTTTTAGATAAGTATCGGCCTTAAGACCGCGAGCAAGTCGTTTGTTGAGGCCTCCCGTGTCTCCTCCCGTAAGAGCAATAAGCCCTTCGCTCCAAAGAGCCAGTTTTTCAAAATCGATTTGAGGGCCTTCTCCTTCTTTGCCATGTAAATAGGTGTAGGAAACAATTTTAAGAAGATTTTGGTATCCCTTTTGATTTTGAGCAAGGAGAACAAGAGTATCCGTTTCATTTTTAGCAGCTCCTCTCTCAGAGGTGACTTGTATTTGACACCCTATGATGGGCTGAATGCCTACATCGCGAGCTACAAGAGAAAACTCCATAGCGCCAAAAAGGTTACCCGTATCCGTCATGGCAACAGCGGGCATATGATGCTCCTGAGTCAGGGCAATCAGTTTTTTTACGGGCAGGGCGCCTTCTAGCAAGGAATAGGCCGTATGGACGCGTAAATGAACGAACATAATTCTCCTCTTTCCCTTTGTTATACACGAAAAAAAGGGGGTGAACAGAGACATCTTGCAAGAAAGTTGAGAGTGGGGTATATAAAGGTTTCTAAGGAAGTTTATGAATTAAAAAATACTTGTTGTAAAAAGAAAAATAAGTAATTTTTTTTTAAAAGGAATGTAAATGACTGAAAAATTTAATGTAGACGATGATTCAGTTCGCGGCCTAGCAAAGCTTCTCGAAGAAACAGGCCTTACGGAGATTGAATATCAAGTTGGAACCCACCGTATTCGTGTGGTTCGCAGTAATGTGTCAGTTATTTCCCATGCCGTTCCTGCCCCCTCTCATCCTATCTTTGCTTCTGTAAAAGAGGTCTCTTCTGTGGAAGCTCCTTTAGTTCAAGGAGAAACCGTGAAATCTCCTATGGTCGGGACGGTTTACTTATCAGCGGAACCTGGGGTAGCTGCCTTTATTAAGGCTGGAGACTTAGTTAAGAAAGGAGATACCCTCCTGATTATTGAAGCCATGAAGGTAATGAATCCCATTCGTGCCCCGCGCGATGGAAAGGTTTTGTCAATTTGTATTGAAAATGCAAAGCCTGTTGAATTTGATGAACCCCTCGTTATCCTCGAGTAGAAAAAAGATTTCTCCAACAAAGGATTGTGTTTTATGTTTAAAAAAGTTCTGATCGCCAATCGTGGCGAAATTGCCCTTCGTATTTTAAGAGCCTGCCGTGAAATGGGAATCAAAACTGTTGCTGTTCATTCAGCTGCCGACAGTGATGCTATGCACGTACGTCTTGCCGATGAAAGCGTTTGTATCGGCCCTGCTGCGTCAAAAGACAGCTATTTAAACATACAAGCTATTCTTTCTGCAGCTGAACTTTGTGGTGTGGATGCTATCCATCCTGGGGTAGGCTTTCTTTCAGAAAATGCAGCTTTCGCAGAAATGGTGGAAGAGCATGAAATGGTCTTTATTGGGCCAACGCCAGAGCATATCCGTTTGATGGGAGATAAAATCACCGCAAAAGAAACGGCGCTTGAGCTTGGAATCCCCGTTGTTCCAGGCTCGGAAGGGGCTTTGGATCCTCAAGGAGACATTGATGCGGTTGCAGCGCGTATTGGCTACCCTGTTTTGATTAAAGCGGCCTCTGGCGGAGGCGGTAAGGGAATGAAAGTTGCCCAAAATGCAGCGGAAATTGAGCAATCTTTCCGCCTGGCTCGTGCTGAAGCAAAAGCTTGTTTTGGTAATGATGAAGTTTATATGGAAAAATATTTAAGTCATCCCCGTCATATTGAGATGCAATTAATTGCAGACAACCATGGAAATGTAGCCCATTTAGGAGAGCGGGATTGTTCCCTTCAACGACGTCACCAAAAAGTCTGGGAAGAAGCCCCATCTCCTGCCATTTCTTCGGAGTTACGTGAAAAACTAGGGAAAATAGTCACAAAAGCTATTAAAAAGCTAGGTTATCGCGGTGTGGGGACTATTGAATTTTTATACGAAGATGGCGAATTTTATTTCATGGAAATGAATACTCGCCTTCAAGTAGAGCACCCCATTACGGAAATGATAACAGGTATTGACTTGGTGCGCGAGCAACTTCGTGTGGCAGCGGGCCTTCCTTTAAGTTTCCGTCAAGAAGAGATTACCTTTAAAGGTCATGCCATTGAATGCCGCATTAATGCAGAAGATTCAAACACCTTTATCCCATCCCCTGGAAAAATTAATGATTACCTTACGCCAGGCGGTTATGGCGTTCGTGTGGATAGTCATGTTTATCAGGGTTATCAAATTCCTCCTTATTATGACAGTTTGATTGCTAAGCTTGTTGTCCATGGGGATACCCGGGAAGAATGCATCCAGCGTGCCCGCAGAGCCCTTCACGAATATGTTATCACCGGAGTGAATACCTTGCTTCCGCTCCACTGTGACTTGGCGGAAGCCGTCGATGTAGTGAGTGGAGAGTATGACATCCACTGGCTTGAAAAATGGCTTGCCTCCCGCCTTCAAGAAGAAGCGGCTTAAGTGTGAAAAGGTTTCGATTTCGGGGCCATTTCACTGATTTTCAAGGAAGACTCCGTGCCAAGGAATGGCGATGATATTTTCTTGTAACTTATATGCTTTGTCGCCTCCATGGATAACAAGGCCCGGAGCAATCTTTAAATGGGCATAATCCGTCATAAATTGAACCAAACCTTGAGTGTCTCTGCGGGAGGGATTGGTTTTAGATTTAAATTCAATAGGATAGAGAATTCCATCCATTTCTAAAATTAAGTCAACTTCCGCCCCTCCCGACGTGCGCCAATGGTAAAAATTAAAGGATTTTCCATAGGTTTTAAGGGTGCGCAAAATTTGATTCACACAAAAGGTTTCAAATAAGTGTCCGAAATGAGGATGTCCAAGAAGGGCATCGCGACTATTAATCCGCGTTAAATAACAAGCAAACCCTGTGTCCGTAAAGTAGCCCTTGGGTTTTTTTGATAAACGTTTGATTAAATTTCCAGAAAATGGCGGGATCATAATCCATTGATAACTATTCTCTAAAATAAAAGTCCATTCTTGGGCTGTTTGCGGGGCAATCCCAATTTCCCTGCCTAATTTAGAAGAATTTACTTCTTGCGCTGTTAACGCACTTTGAAGAGAAATAAATCGAGAAAACAGGGATAAATCTCGCACCTCAGTGAGCATGCGAACGTCTCTTTCTACATAAGTTTGAAGATAGGAATTAAAAAAATCATGGAAATCAGCCGTGGAAAATCCAATCGTCCCGGGAAAACCTCCCTTCCAAATAGCGTTAAGTAGATCCATATCAAGTAATTTCAGATCTGATGACAAAAGATGAGCTGGCTCCTGAAGGTAACATTTTAGCCAAGACTGATGACTTGAAACATAGAGTTGTTCATAAATGGTGAGGGGATCGAGTTCAATAATGGCGACTCTACCTGCTAAGCTTTCTGAAATGTGGCGGAAGGCTGCAAAATTCTGAGATCCAGTTAAGTAATATTGGCCCCTTTGATTTGATTCATCAACAAACCGCTTTATTGTGGATAGAACTTCTGGGACATATTGAACTTCATCTAGGATAAGAGGCGGCGTATAGGACTTTAAAAACATATCAGGATCTTGGCGGGCGCCATACAAATCCTGAACAGGATCAAAGACAAAATAGGGCGCGTTTGGCATCAGGTGTTTAAGAAGGGTTGTTTTTCCGACCTGTCGCGCTCCTAAGACGAGGACACTCTTAAACCGGCTGCCTAAATGGCCAATTCTTTCTTCTAATTGACGTGGAATATACATAAAACCCTCGCAGTTTAATAATAATACTTTGATTCTACAAGGCTTCGCAGCGCCAGGAAAGACAATTCTCTCTTTTAAGTTGCAGGAGAACAAAACTTCCGCCTTATGTAAGCATCGGTGGCGGCCCCGCGAGTAGTAGTGAGAAGATCTTGCAAACACACCCGTTTCATTTGCAAGCGGTGAGAAATTTCACAAAAATGTCAAGGCTGACAATCCCAACCTTGCTCTCCAAATAGCCCGTCAGATGGAGTATCACTATGAAGGTTGATGGCATATCTTTGCAAAGTGAGCGGCAACCTGAGATGTTGCGCATAATCTAGAATTCTATGTTATGTGCAGCTAAATTTCTCTTTTATAAGTTGCACGAAATCTCAAAATCAAGATTATGTGCAACTTTTTATGAGAAGGCAATGCTTGAAACTCCCTTGTCGTTAGCACATGATATGTCCGAACTAAATAGCACTTCAATTGTCCGATAAGCGACTATCTCCAGAAGGAGGTG
>JAIEPE010000048.1 GCA_019749915.1 Alphaproteobacteria bacterium
CCTCCTTCTGGAGATAGTCGCTTATCGGACAATTGAAGTGCTATTTAGTTCGGACATATCATGTGCTAACGACACAAAATATTCCTTGGTTGCAAAATCTTTTGGGGTATGCCCTAATGATGTTATCAGAAGAATCTAAAGAGAACGAAGACCCTACTAATCTCCTAAGGGAAGCCATTCAACGATTTGAAAATAGTATAGAGTTGGGCTATTCATCAATATCAGCTATAAATGATCTTCTTACAGCACAAATTGCGCTAAAGATGAGGTTGGCAACCTCATCAGAAGGGCCGGCTGCCGCAATCCCTCATTTAAGGGAAGCGCTGCAATTAGTTACGCGCTACTCAGAGAACGACTTACTAATAGGGAACAACTTTCTTCCTGATATACAAACTGCTTTGGCACACTCACTAGGCAATTTAGCCTGCGAAACAGCAGAAAAAGCAGAAAAAATCGCTCTGCTAAGAGAAGTAGTTAAGTTGCTTGAAGCTAGCGCAGGGGCAGGAAATCAAAGGGCTAAAGAAGATCTCCCTGTTATGCAAAATAGCTTGGGGTTCGAGCTCGTCAGTTTATCGAGTGAACCCGCAGAAAAAATTGTCCTTTTAAAAGAAGCTATCCAGTTGTTCAATAAGAGTACGTACGCGTACGCTAAAGAAAATCTTTCTATTGCTCAATATAAATTAGGGAGTGCATTGGTAACTTTGTCAGAAGAATCAGTAGAAAAAATCACTCTTCTAAGAAAAGCAGTTAAGTGGCTTAAAGCTAGTGCAAATACAAACTATCAAAGGGCTAGAGAAGATCTACCTGTTGTGCAGGATAGTTTGGCTGTTACACTTCTTAACATGTCGGAAGGGGCAGAAGAAGAAATTTCTCTTCTAAGCGAAGTTATTCAGTTGTCCATTGAAAGTGACTCTGTAATCGCTAGAGAAAATTTCCGTAGAGCGTGCAGCAGATTGATTGTTTTAATCGCAAACAGTACAAGCACGGCAGCGGCGGCTTAAAATTATATTGTCATTAAGATATAAAAACTAGAGTATAAAGTGAATTAAAAATTTTTAAGTGCTGTTTAATAGAGTAAGTGTACTATGATTTCTTTTACGTGTAATTTTTTGAAAATTTTAAAAGAGACAGTAGCCGTTACTCTTTTTATTACATCTTCTGTTTTAGCGATGGCTGATAGCGAGAAAGAGCGTCTCGAACAAGAACTTTCGAGTCTGCAAATTATTCTTAGAATGGAAGGTCTTGTTAAAGAAGAGAGAGAATCTTTACAGCGGCGAATTCAAAACTTAGAAAGTGAATTACATATAGGAAAACTTCCCACACCAGCCAGCTTGTCTTCTGCACCAGTCAGCTCACTAGTTCCTTCTCATTATTTTGTTGAAGAAGAATTAGAAAGACTACGCTCTATGCAAGATAGAAGAGTTGAAGATGATGATGCAATTGAACTTTTAGAAGCTGCTCAAAGAGAAGGAATAAAAAAGTATAGATCTTTAGAAAGACTGAGAAGGCTTGTAATAGTTTCCTCTAAAGATCCGCTAAGATGCTTTAGAGAAAAAATATCCTGAGCCCGTAGAGTCTGGGCTCAGGATCACCATCTACAAAACACCATCACCTTATTACTACCAAATACCCTCACACACAGGAGATCTTAGAAGAAGAAAATTAAAGAATATATCCGGAAAAAATACCTAGTTTCATAGTTTGAAGAAATTTCCTGTAAAATAGAGAAAATTATTTTTCGTTAGATATCCACCTAGGGGAAATTCCCTTAGTGTGTTTTTGTGAAAGAGTTCTTAAAATCCTCTAGAGATTAACTAAGTTCTAAGGTAATGTCTTAAAATCATTTGAAAAGAAAAGTATAATCCTCATTTATGAAAAAAAATAAAACCAGTCTTCTTGATGAAATTTATTTTCAACACTTGCAAGCCATAAACGGTATCAAACTAACTCGACGCGAGATTGATATCATTGCTTTTTTTATTTGTGGTAGATCGGCTAAAAAAATTGCTGGCTTTTTTTCTATCTCGCCCAAAACCGTTGAGAATCATGTTCACAATATTATGGTCAAATTGGATTGCAATTCCCGAGAAGGGATTATTGATTTTGTTGAAAAGTCAGACAAGCTTCCCCTTTTAAGAAAATATTACGCGGCTGCTTTAGCGCAAACAATTTTCGAAAAATCTCTTGTTGAGATTTCTAAGTTAACTTCATCTCATAAAGTTTCTTGTGTGCTCCTTAGTGATTCTGAACAAGTGAGTGAGGGATGTTTGGCCCAGTGTTTGGAAAATTCCTTAAAGCGGGCAGGTGTAACGGTTTCAAATGCGGTGGTGGGGTTTTCTCAAAGCGTGCAAGACTTCTGCAAAAACAAATGCGGCATCTATGTTAAAATGACTCTTTCTGAGGATGAGCAAGAAAAAGAGCTGCGATTTTACTTTGTTTCTCAAGGGAAAGAGAGTTTTGTGGAATTTCCTCAGAGAATAGGAGAGGCTTATTCGTTGGATATAGCCGTTCAGAAAAATTATTATCTTTTTATTTTTGATATTTTTGAGCTTCTGTTTCCTCAATTCGATTTGCATCCTATTGTTGAAGAGTTTCTTAAGCAATATGAAGGGGCTGAAGCCCAATTATCTTTAACCGAAAGGGAAGAAGATCCGCAATTAAGGAAAAGAGAGCAGCGCTTGACTCCTTTTCTGATCAGACGTAATTGGTATCTAGGAGGCGGATTTATTATCCTTTTGTGTGTAATCACAGTGCTCTTTAGCTCATTCCTGAATAGAGATAATCACCCCCATGATCAGGAATTAACCTCTTTAAATAAGGTGGCTCGTTCCGATCTAGATGTTCCCACAGATTCTGTTCTTTTAAACCGGCCTGAACTTTTAGGGCAAATTGAAGAGCGTTTTCGAAGGCAGAAGAAGGGAATTCAAACCGTTGCCCTTGTGGGAGTCGGCGGCGCTGGAAAAACAACCCTTGCCCATCAATATGCCTTTGCTCAAAAGGCTCCCGTACTTTGGGAAATTAATGCGGAAACAAAAGAAGACCTTCAGGCTTCATTTGAAAATTTAGCGCAAGCTTTGGCTAAATCCGATGAAGATCAGAAAATTTTGCCTGGTTTGTTCAAGGTGAGGATTCCTCTGGAGCGAGAGATGAAAATACTTCAATTTGTTAAGGAGCGACTTCGTGCTCAAAAGAATTGGTTTTTGATTTTTGATAATGTCCAACAATTTAACGACATTCAAAACCATTTCCCAAAGGATCCAGAAATATGGGGGCAGGGAAGGATTATTTTAACAACGCGTGATCGTAATATTGAAAGCAATGCCTATGTGAGTTCAGCAATCGTTGTTGGAGAGCTAAACCCTGAGCAAAAATTAGCACTCTTTCAAAAAATTATGAACAATGGGGCCTCTCTTATTCCTGCACCTAAGGAACAAGAAGAGACAAAACAATTTTTGGAGGAAATCTCCCCTTTTCCTTTAGATGTATCTGTGGCTGCTTATTATATCAAAGCAACAAATGTGCCCTATAAAAACTATTTAGAAAATATGCTAAAACACAGCATAGATTTTTCACTTGTGCAGGAAAAAATATTACAAGAAGCTGGTGCTTATACTAAGACCCGCTACGGAATCATTATGCTTTCCTTAAAGCAGCTTATTGATACGAATCCCGACTTTCAAGATTTATTGCTCTTTATTAGTCTTCTGGACCCCCATAAAATTCCACGGCAGCTTTTAGTGAAATTTAAAGGGAATATCGTTGTTGATAACTTTATTTATCATTTGAAAAAGTATTCTCTTCTTACGAACGATGCCACCACCTCTTATCCTGGGGAGCATGTATTTTCTATTCATCAAAGTACACGGGCGATTATTCTTGCGTACCTCACTAAAAAATTAAATCTCACAAAACATAAAAACCTTCTCGAGTCTCAGGTTCAAAGCTTAGAGAATTATATGAGGGAGTCGGTTGAAAAGGAAGATTTTTCAACCATGAAAAATTTATATAGGCATGCAGAATATTTTTTAACTCATGAAGAATTTTTAAATGAAGAATCAGCAAGTTCGTTGCGAGGTGAGTTAGGATGTATCTATTGTTATCTACGTCACTCTTCAAAAGCGAAAGCATTGCTAACGGAGAGTCTTTTAAGTCTTAAGAGATGTTGTGGAGAACAACATCATAAAATTGCCCATTTCTTGGTCTACTTAGGAAATGCGAACCGTAGTTTAGGAGATTATGAAGAAGCAAAAAAACTTTTTGAACAAAGTATGCAGATCTATAAAAAGTATGCCCCTAATGATGTGGGAATGGCGAAAGCATCAGGATATTTAGGCGCTGTCTATCATACTTTTGGTGATTTTGAAGAAGCCAAAACTTATCTAGAACGGGCTCAGAGTATATATAAAAAACATCCTCAAAACCGTGTGGGAGTGGCGTGGTCCCTGGCCCATTTAGCTAACGTTTATGGAACGTTGGGAGAATACGAAGAAGCTATTCGATTGTTCATGCAAAGTATGGAAACTTATAAGGCTCAAGCAAAGGACTATGTTGGGGCGGCTTGGGCTGAAGGTGATTTGGGGGCAATGTATGTGAAAATTGGGAACTTTGAGAAGGCGCGTCATTATTTCGAGGAAAGTCTTGCCATATGTCGCAAGCACTTTTCTGAGGACCACGCTTACATGGCTGAGATTTTTTCTCATTTTGGAGTGCTCTACTTGAAAGAAGGAAATTATAAAAGAGCGAAAGAGTTTTTTCAAAAAGCACGAGGTCCCCTTGAAGAAACCTATGGCGTGGACCACATAGAGACCGCTTATATTCTTAAGGGACTTGGAGAGGTTGCGATCCTGGAAGGGAATTTTGATCAATCTGGCGATCACTTGAATCGCGCTTTGCTTATCTTTCAGAAACATAAGCATCCAGATCAATATCTTGTCTTAGAAGCTCTTTCGGATCTCTCCTGTCAGAAAGCTTTGGCAGCTAAGACTAAAGAGGACCATCAGGGGTATGAAAAGTTTCGGAAGGAGGCTGAGGCTTATCTCCAGAAAGCTCTCGAGCATGTAAATACAAATTTTCCTACAGATTCGCCCCATTTGAGAAGGCTGCAAGATAAAGTTAAAGAGAGAAGTAGAGAAGAAAACTCACCATCTCTTCAATTCTAGAAGAGATGGTGATAAAGAGAAAACTACTCGCGTTCCATCTTTTTGCGTGCGAGCTTACGGGCACGCCTGATGGCTTCTGCTTTTTCGCGCGCTTTACGCTCAGAAGGTTTTTCATAATGACGGCGAAGCTTCATTTCACGAAAAATACCTTCACGTTGCATTTTTTTCTTGAGGACACGAAGCGCCTGATCCACATTATTGTCACGGACAATAACTTGCATAAACGATACACCTCCTTCCAAATTTAAGCTAGAGTTGAACAAAGTAGGGTGACTATAGTATAACTCTTTTATGATGGAAAGAAAAAAGATGTCTAAGCGAGAGAAGCTTAAGCAACAAATTTTAAAACGTGCCCTTGTACATGTCTCTTTTGAGGGGTGGTCGCAAGCTGTTTTAGACCGGGCAGCTTTTGATGTGACTGGGGATACTTCTTATAGCTGGCGTCTTTTTCCGAAAGGTCCTTTGGAAGCCGTTGCTTATTGGAGTGCCCTTCTTGATCAAGAAATGCTTGTTTCTTTACCTGCGCCTGAGGCCTATCGGGTGCGCACCAAGGTAGCCTTGGCCGTAAAAACGCGCATTGGGCTTTTGGAATCTACGAAAGAAGCTGCGCGTAAAACAGTAGCCTATCTTACCTTACCACAGAATATGCCTGAAGCATCGCGCCTTTTATATGCTACTGTTAACGAGATTTGGTACTATGCAGGAGATACGGCGACGGATTATAATTTTTATACCAAACGGGGGCTTCTTGCATGGGTTTATTCGGCAACCTTTCTTTATTGGTTGCGGGATAAATCTGATGAGCATGAAGCCACCTGGATTTTCCTTGACAGGCGCATAGATGAAGTTTTAAAGCTTCCTCAACTTCCTAAGATTTTTATGGAACGTCTATTTTTTTGGAAACGTCATGGCTGAGCGTCTGTCCCCGGATTTTTTCAATCGTCCTACCTTGGATGTGGCAAAAGACCTTCTTGGAAAGATTTTGGTCTTTAGGGAGCATGCGGGTGTAATTACAGAAACGGAAGCTTATATCGGGCAAAATGATCCTGCGTGTCATGCGGCACGTGGGAAAACAGGGCGAAATGCTGTGATGTTTGGGCCTTCTGGGGTAAGCTATGTCTACTTTATTTATGGTATGTATCATTGTTTAAATGTCGTGACAGAAGAGGAGGGGAGGCCGGCAGCTGTCTTGATTCGTGGCCTGATGTTGTTAGGTCCCACGCCCCTGTTTCTTAATGGTCCTGGTAAACTTTGCCGCCATCTTGGGATTACCCGTGAGCATAATGGGATTGATTTAAATCTGAGTGATTCGTTTTACCTTAAAGATTCTCCTCTTTCTCCCCAGTATGAAGCCACACCGCGCATTGGCATTCGCAAAGGGCAAGAGAAATTATGGCGTTTTGTGGTTAAGAAAAAATAATTTGACTTTCTTAAAAAGAAGACTGGTAAAAAAGAAATCGAGTTGCTATATGGAAGAGGTGAGCATCTTTTATAGAGGATAGATCAAGTTCATGAGCGATGCATCGACTGTCTTGCCTGGTGTAGTAACAACTGGTTTTTTGGCGAAATTACAGGATCCTGCTATCAAAGGAGCCATTTTTAAAGTATGCTCTTGCCTTTGTTTCTCTGGTATCAATGGCTTTGTGCGCAATTTCACCTTATCGGCTCAAGCGTCTGGGGAAGCGCCTCTTCCTCCAACAGAGCTCGCTTTTTTTGAAACCTTCTTTGGGCTTCTTTTTATTCTTCCATGGATATTTTCTACAGGAACAGTTGCCTTTAAAGCGAAAAACCCCCATCTTTATGTCGCTCGTGCCTTAGCAGCCTCCTTTGGAATTATCCTTTGGTTTACAGCGCTTTCAAAGCTCCCTATCGTCCAGGTAGTTGCTTTTAAATATACGGCGCCTGTCTTCACCATTCTTGGTGCAAAGTTCTTTTTGGGCGAAAAGTGTGGCTGGGCCAGAGCCGTTGCCATTGGGACGGCTTTTGCAGGTGCACTTATGATCACGGCCCATGAATTGTTTCAAGGCAATACGCACTGGACCGAAGTTGGGTATCTTATTCTCTTTCCTTTGGGAGCAACGGCTTGTTATGCTGGATCAGCCATTTTTGCAAAGAAGCTGGTAAAAAATGATACGCCTCAAACCGTGACCCTTTATCTTTTCCTTTTGTCTCTTCCCATTTTAGGGATTGCAGCCTACCCACAATGGGTAACTCCTCTCGCATGGCAATGGCCTTGCCTTATTATTATGGGGGGCCTTTTAGCCGCGGCCTATGTCTTCTTACAGTATGCTTATGTGATTGCAGACATCACGTTTTTAATTCCCATGAGTTTCACCCGTCTTGTGGCAGGAGCGCTGCTCGGCATGTTTTTCTTCCAAGAATGGCCAACTATCTGGACAGCTATTGGATCTTTCTTTATTCTTTTAGCAACCGTTAGCCTTTGTAAACATGAGGTGCGACACATGAAAAATAAGAAATCTAAACCGCTCCCTGCTGCTGCGTAATATAAAATGTTAACTTCCTGCAGCCAGTTTTGGGCGAGTTCTCCCCATTTTCGCGGTGCGCTTTGGAAAGTAACTTCTTTTCTTTGTTTTGCTGCGATTAATGGGATTGTGCGCTATCTTTCCCAGACAGCAGAGGCCGTGGGGCAAGTTTCCCTCCCAGCCTATGAAATTGGCTTTTTCCAAAGTTTGTTCGGATTGGTTTTTCTCATTCCGTGGATTCTTCAAAATGGTCCTGATTCTTTAAAAACCCGCTATCCCTTATTGCAAACCTTTCGCATCGCTCTTTCCGCCATCGGCGTTGTTCTGATGTATACAGCTCTTGCGCAGATGCAATTGGCACAAGCCGTAGGGCTCATGTTTTTGGGGCCCTTAATTACAGTTCTCGGGGCACGCCTTTTTTTAAAGGAAAACATTGGTAAAGAGCGTGCTGTAGCCATTGTTATTGGATTTATTGGAGGCGCCATTATTTCGAAAACCACTTTTTCCTTAGGGATGTGGAGCTTGCTTGCCTTTCTTCCCGTACTTGCGGCCATATGCTTTTCGGGTGCGGCCTTAATGATTCGCCGTTTGACGGTTGGAGATTCTCCTCAATTAATTACCACCTATCTTCTTCTTTTTATGGCACCGCTTCTCTTCATTCCAACGGTGATGTATGGCCATATGCCGGCTTCTTGGCAATGGCCGTGGCTTTTGATGATGGGAGGGCTCGCAGCTGGTGCTCACCTGTCCCTCAACAAAGCCTATAGCTCTGCGGAAGTCAGTTATCTGATTCCTTATGGTTTTACAAAGTGGTTTGCTAGCGCTCTTATTGGCCTTGCCGCCTTTGGGGAAGTTCCATCAGAATGGACTTGCCTGGGGGCCTTTATTTTGATGGGAGCAATAATTTCTTTGAGTTACATCGAAGCGCGCCGCTCTTTACGAAAGGGTATAAATACACCCTCTTACAGCAAGGCAGTTTAAATTTACAGCAACTAGTATCAAAGGAAGAGGAAGTAGTCGAAGATAAAGGAAGGCTCATCGAAGAAGGAATCTCTGGCATCTCTGGTTGTATATCTACTAAATCTAAAGCTGAAGAAGATGATGGAGTTGGATGAAAGTCAGTATCTACGTCAGAGGGGGAGGTTACTTCATTTCCGATGGATTGCCTCGTCGGCTCTTCGCCCCTTCTCGCAATGAATAATTATCTGTACTTAAATCTCCTAGAAAGAAAAAAATTAAATTCTTCCCTATGCCGACTATAAATTTCGTTAAACATGGATTGAGCACAGACTTCATACAAAACTTCTTTTTCTAGGGGATCACATTTTGTTTCAGCTGCAAGCATCAACGCTTTCTTTTTAGCTGCTCTTTTGTTGGAAATTGCTTTCATTGGCTTTCTCCTTTTCTATTAATCTTGGCTTGAACCGACTCCAATCTTGGTCTTTTTTTCGTTTTTATTCTTTATTGGATTTTGTAGAAAAGTATTCGTTACTTACAACAGATTGCCATTGTCAAATCATACAATGTATTAATTGGTTTTACAAGGGTTAAAACAATTCTAATTTCTTATGGACGGAGTTAGGTATGGGGAATGAGGAAGGGAATGTTTTTTATGTTTGTGAAGGAAAAGGAAATTGATAAAGCTCAAGTTGAAAACTGGGCGGCAAAAGGAAGGTTTCAAATAGTGCCTAAGAGGTGAATCGAATGCCCGACTACTGATTATGAAGGCAATTCAGGAGTAAGGGAAAATGACTCTCTTGAAGGCTTAAATGTAACAATATAATCTCAAATCTCCGAGATGCATTTTTTCTTAACATTTGTACCCTCTTGAGCTATCACTTGCAAAGTGTTCTTAAGGTCTAATCCTAGTTAGTCAGACAGGAATATAAAATGATAGATGTCGAAAAAATTCTGCAAGATGTTGAAAACTTTG
>JAIEPE010000008.1 GCA_019749915.1 Alphaproteobacteria bacterium
AATTACCCTTCGCTAAGGCGTCACATAGTCGTTGGTCTAAAATAATGTTTGCAGCTCCAATCAATGCGTAATCTATGATGCCATTTTTAAGGTCATTATACGCCCTTGTGACAGCGACTAATGATCCCGAACATGCCGCATCAATGGTAATTGATGGACCAGACCAATTAAAAAAATGAGAAATTCGATTGGAAAGTATAGAGCCTGATAAGCCTGAAAGAGTATAGGGTGTTTCATTCAATACGCTTGCTTGAATAGAATGATAGTCGTGTCCTGTAACGGCTACATAGACACCTACGCGTTTAGTAGCAAGGTATTCAGGGGGTATTCCGGAATCCTCAATGGTTTTCCAAGCTTCTTGAAGGAGAAGTCTTTGTTGAGGATCCATTGAAATGGCTTCGAGCGGAGAAATATGAAAGAAGCTTGGTTCAAAATTTTCAGGGTTTTCAATAAAGCCTGCTTTGAAATTGGAACTCAGTGAGAGTCTACTAGACGATTGGACAGAGTTAACTTCTCCAATCAAGCTTTTCCAAAAATGATTAAGATTTTCATGGGCCGCTACAATGCCAGAGGCGCCAATGATTGATATATTGGCATTAGCATTTTTTAGATTTTGAGATATTGAAAGTTCTATTTTTTCTGGATAATTTCCAGATAAAAAGTAGATAAGCTTATTAAATGTATTATGAGTGTAAAATTTATGCGGCTCAAATTCTTTGTTTGTATAGAGCGTAATGGCTTTTGCAAGCTTATTAAAGCTAATGGAGTTTAAGCCAAAAAAACCAAAGGGCTTATCATGATCATTGTCTTTAATTTTTACTCCAACTTCTTTTGAAAACATATCTTTAATATCTGTGAGAAGTTGGTGTGACAGATCTTTCGTTTTTGTATGTTGAGTGAAAGGCTCTTCGGAATAACCATATCTGTCTATTATTTCGTCTAGATCAAGAGTTTCGAGTGTTTTCAGGTCCGCTTTTTTATTTAGCGTTTGTGGTAGCTCTTTCAAATTAATGATTCTTTGTGGAAGCATGTAATCTGGCAGGTAAGTAGCCAAAGCCCTTAAAATTTTTTCTGAATCAATAAAGTCCTGAGATTTAACAAAAGCCAATAGATGGGGCTCGGGTTTGTTCCTAACAACAACTAAAACAATAGAAGCTCCTGATATTTCTTTTGTTTTTTTTGCTATTTCTTCCAGTTCAATACGATATCCCCGTACTTTAACTTGATTGTCTGTTCTTCGAATGTATTTAATATAGCCATCTCCGAAATTTTTAACGATGTCCCCTGTTTTGTAGGCTCGTTGCTTATCAAGCGTTTGAAAGTTTTTATTATTTTCGGGGGTATTTAAATAACCTTCTCCAACTCCTTTTCCAAGGATCCATAACTCACCTTCTATGCCCAAAGGGCAGGGGGCTAGCTTATCATCTAAAATCATAAAATCTGTATTAAGAATTGGAGATCCCAAGGAAATCCTATTGGCATTTGTTATTTGAGCGCTTGATGACCAAATAGTAGTTTCAGTGGGGCCATACATATTATGTACTGTATGTCCTTGGGCTAGGAGGAATGAAGCAAGCTCTGTGGAAATATTTTCTCCTCCAGTTAATATTCTGATTGGTTTAGTAGTCTGCCATCCAAATTGCTTTAAAATTTCCCATGTTGTTGGAGTCGCCTGCATACATGAGATAGATTGTGAGTCTGCGTAACTAATTAATGCCTGGGCATCGTCTACAATTTCAGACGAAGCAATATCTACGCAACCTCCCACAGTAAGTGGAAGAAGAAGCTCAAGGAGAGAAATATCAAAATTGAGAGAGGTAATGGCCAATAGACGATCTTTTGATGAACATATATCTAATTTTTTCATGCCAAGAATAAAGTTGGTCAAGTTTTCTTGAGTTAAGATTACGGCCTTAGGCTTTCCGGTTGAACCAGAGGTGAAAAGGATATACTGACGAAGATCAGGATTTGATTTGGATAAGCTAACCAGTTCTTTTCTAAATGGTGCCTTTTCAATAGCATCTATCTCTATTATTGGGTATTCTGTTGACCTGAGAAAGGAGTCACCCTTCAATGTGTGTTTATCTGTTAGCACTAAATCCAGATGAGAATCTTTCATCATGATTTCCAGCCTGGATTTAGGATACGATGGATCTAATGGTACAAAACAGTACCCCCCACAAATTGAGCTTAAAACGCTTAAAAGTAAATTCTCACTTCTCTTAAAGTAAATACCAACAGTTGGAGTTTTTGTAAGAGCGTCTACTTTTTTATCTATATGGTTTATTATAAAATTAATTTTATCTTTAATTTCTGAATACGTATATGTCTTATTTTTATGAATAACTGCAATACTATCTGCGTACTTTTCAAAGCTGGTGTGAAGAATTTCAACTAAACCATATTTATATTCCTTTCTAATTCCTTCTATTTTTTTGCAGGAAGCAATAAGATTAAAATCAGAGAGTTTCTTTTCGGGTGATGTACAAATATTTATAAGAAGGTTCCTAAAATTTTCAGAAATTTCTTTGATTTGAGCATCAGTCACACCCCTGATGTTCATTTGAATGCTAAGGGACTTTTCATTATGATTATAAATCACTCCTAATTTATAGGGTCCTTCGGAGGAGGGGCTTTGAATAGTCTTAACTTTTGCCTCTCCAAAAGATAAAGCATCAAAATTAATGAGACCGGGAGAGTGGTTGATAAAGATATTGAAAAATTCAAAGTTTGGTAAAACTTCTCTGATAGCTGGAAGTATTTCCATGTAGGGGGTGTGTTGATGGGGTTTAGAGGCAAGTCGGGAGGCTTTGATGTTTTTAAGTATTATCTCGATGTTATTGGATTCGGTGTAAGGGACGAGTAAGGGGTTTAAGTTAGTGAGACAACCCGGGCGACTATTGACAGGTGAAGCATTAACGGTGTGTCCCAAAAGAAGGGGCAACCCTTCCTCTGATTTGTTATACTTATTCACCAAAATTGTAGTAACGCTGCAAATATATTGAAAAATAGTTGCGGAATTTTTTCTGAGTAAATTTTTTATATTATTATATTCTTTTCCCTCGATTTGAAGAGTACAATTCTTAAATCCTGAATCAGTGACGTTGGTAAAGAGAAGGGATTGGGTTGATTCTCTTTTAGAGATAAATTCTTTCCAAAAATCAATGTTCTCCTCAGAGTAAGCGGGAGGAGTTATGGTTTCTAAGGGGAGTATCTGAGAGTCTTCACTATCTATCTTTGTTAAAAATCTGAAGAAATCGTTATAGCTACAGCCATCAAATACGATGTGAGAAAAACGAAGGGCAAGCACGTAATTTTGCTTGCCGAGATAAAATAATTTGAATTTATAAAGTGGACCTCTTTGTAGGTTCATAGGAGGTAGAAAAAACGCGTTGAGTTGCTCTTCAAGCTTCTTTTGTACAACTTTTTCAATCGAGATTGATTCGGGAGCAGAATCGATATGTTCTTTTTTAAGAATGCCGTTGTCTTCTTTAAAAGACAAACCA
Organism: Alphaproteobacteria bacterium; assembly: GCA_019749915.1. Lineage (GTDB taxonomy): Bacteria > Pseudomonadota > Alphaproteobacteria > UBA9655 > UBA9655 > UBA9655. Next base: position 3,507 of record JAIEPE010000008.1, read on the forward strand.
CAAATGGGATGATGTTTTGTTACATAGAGGTTTAGCAACCCTAGTAAATGTTTTGTGTCTATTTGACCTTTGATTTCAAAAGCATAATTTAAAACAAGAGAAGGATCGTTTTTGTCAATTAACCAAGATTGCCAAATTGCCTTTTCATAAGGAGAAGCCCGCATGTATTACTCAACTTATTATCTTATAATTTTTAACATTTAGGTATGCTAGCAGCCTTTCATTATGTTTAAGATCCGTAAAATACACGGATATCCTAGGAGAAAAATTGTTGATTTTATAGGATGCGTAGTAAGCAATAAAATAACTAATAACAAAGGAGCTTTTGTGTCTGATAATTCAAGATGTTATCTTGGTCAGTTGGTGATCTTTCCTCTGTTTTTAGTCCTCTTTATTGAGAGCCTTGGAATTTCTTTCCCTGTCCTGGAAAGAAGTTTGAGGGGAGGCTTAAATGCAAACTAATCACCATGAATTATATATAGGTACACTTTCAAAAAATCCATTTGATTTGGGATCAGAAAGCTATGGAATCGTTAGCTCTAACTTCTTGTTTTTAACGTCCAACCCCATAATTATAGAAGGTCTAAAAAAATCTGGTTTTTCAAATTTTGTGGATATTTCTCATTTAACAGAGATGAATAAAAAGTGCTCTGATTCAAACGTTAAATGTATTGTAGATTTAAGTCGCTGGGATGAAAGTTTAACTCTATCTAACCTTGAGAAAGTTCAAGAAGTTTATTTTAAAGCATTTCAAATTTTCGCGACTCTGGAAAAATCACTACAGTATATGCTTGTGAAACAAGCAAATGACAAGTGCGCTGCGATACCAGAGGGAATTTCTTTATCTCTCAGCAAGGAAAAAACTAATTTTTCTTCGTGTATTATAGATTGCTCTAGCCCAGTTGTTCTTGACTTAATATTTCTTAGTGGATCATTACAAAAAAATAGAGTTTCTCACCTTGTTTCGAAAAATGGGGATTATTACAGGCTCGAGTCTCAATTTTTGAATCATGATAAGCTTCCAAAAGCAGATCTGCAACTACGACAAAAAGGTACATACGTAATTACTGGCACGGGGGGGGTTGCTAAACAGCTTCTTAAATATCTTGTTAGAAATTATGAAGCCAAAGTAGTACTTATTGGCAGACGTTCTCTTACTGATGAAGAACAAAATAATATTAGAGAAATTGGTGCAAGTCTCTATCTGGAGGTAGATCTTGGAAATTACCATCGCTTACAGAAGGCTTGGTCATTTATTAAAAGTGAAATTGGTGAAGTGAATGGAATTTTTCACTTAGCAGGGTGTCTTAATGATGGTTTGTTTGATAGAAAGAGCTATCAAAATTTTAGCCAAGTTTTATATCCAAAAGTTTTGTGCACAGAAAATTTAGATGAGATTTCTGCAAAGGATAATCTTGACCTTTTTATGAGCTTTTCCTCACTTACGGGGATTGTTGGAAACGTAGGTCAGACTGATTATTCAGCTGCGAATGCTTATCTCAGACACTTTAGCAGCTCAAGAAATGAATTTGTCAGAAAAGGGCTGCGCTCAGGCCTCTCTCTTACCATTGACTGGGGACTTTGGGCAGATGGTGGTATGGAAATACCTTATGAGCAAAGCGCTCTTTATCCGATGTCTTCCGCTGACGCCTTTGAAGCAATGGAGTTATTGTTGAGCCTTGGGTTAGAGAATGCATTTGTATTTAAAGGACAAAAAACAGTTTTAGGTTCACTGGTTGCTCCAGAATTAGAAACAACAATTAAAGATAATGAAAAACGAAATAAAATAATTATTTTAGATACAGAAGTTCAAAACTGGATTTCTTCAATTATAAAAAAGTATACTAAGTTGGATTTAAAACCAGATGACTCGATACTATCAGGTGGAGTCGACTCTGTTGCTACGATTAATATTGCAACGCAAATTGAAAGAGATTTAAAAAAGTTAGATCCAAACTTTTCTTTATCTAAAACTATCATATTTGATCATCCAACTGTTTTTGAATTGTGTAAGTATCTATCTCAAAATTTTTCCTCACTTCTTATGAATAGATTTAATCTGGACTTACACACAAAACCAAAGACCGAATCTTCCGATTTACAGCCATCTACACTTGATGGAAGTACAGATGCTGAGATTGCAATTGTTGGTATGGCAGGGCAATTCCCTAAAGCAGAAAATTATGATGAATTTTGGAATAATCTCTTAGTAGCGGCTGATTGTATAGATCTTATTCCTGAAGATCGCTGGGATTGGAAAGAAGATTACGAACCAGATAAGTTAATTGAAGGTTCTAAATCCTATGGACGACACGGGGGATTTCTTAAGTCCATTAAGACTTTTGATCCTGCTTTCTTTGGTATCTTGCCTTCTGATGCTCAAAGAATGGATCCTCAAGAAAGGCTTCTCTTACAAAATGTTGTTCACGCTTTTGAAGATGCTTCTGTAAATTCTATGACACAAAAAGACGTTGGTGTTTTTGTTTCAATGATGTTTTCTCATTATACTGTTTATAATTCACAGAACATAGTCATTGATTCATCTCTTGCTTCCTTAGCAAACAGAGTATCTTATTTCTTTGACTTCCATGGTCCATCAATAGGGCTAGATACAATGTGTTCCGGCTCTCTTACAGCTCTTCATCAGGCGTGTAATAGTATACGCTTGGGAGAGTGTAAGCTTGCTCTTGTATCAGGCGTAAATCTCATGCCACATCCTGTAAAATATAGACTCTTGTCTCAAGGTAATTTCTTGAGTCCGACTGGGCGTTGCCATACGTTCTCCGAGGCTGCAGATGGATATGTCCCAGGTGAAGGTATCGCAACGCTCATTCTTAAAAAGCTGAAAGATGCTATACAAGATGGTGATCGCATTTATGGTATTATTAAAGGAAGTGCTATCAACTCAACGGGAAGGGCAGCTGCATATTATGTTCCAACCATTGAAGGGCAACGGGAAGTTATTGCAACTGCTGTTAAGTTGTCTAAAGTAGATCCAAAAACAATTTCATACATTGAAACCCATGGGACAGGAACTTCACTTGGAGATCCTATTGAAGTTGAAGCGTTGGCGAAAGTATACTCTAGTAGTCCTTTATGTCTTCTTGGTTCCGTTAAATCAAATATTGGTCATTTAGAGTCTGCAGCTGGCATGGCAGGGATTTTCAAAATTCTTATGCAATTTAAGCATGGGAAAATAGTTCCAAGTCTTCATTCTCAACCCGAAAATAAAATGCTAAACTTAAGTGTAACTCCATTTTCCATTGCAAAAGAGATAACAAACTGGCCAGGTGCAGCGCCATATCGAGCAGCTCTTAGTTCATTTGGTGCAGGGGGTGCCAATGCTCATGTAATATTGGAAAGCTATAATGATAATAAAACAGAGAAAACGATTAATCTTGTCGAATATATTTTACCTATCTCTGCACAGACTAAGAATGCTTTAAGAAATCAGCTGCAAGCTCTTTCGGACTATCTAAAGACTCATAACGTTAGTTGTTACGATCTTTGTTATACCTATGCTTGTGGCAAAGGTCATTATAAACATAGAACTGCGTTTTCTTTTAAGGATATTAATTCTCTAAACTTCCTTTTGAAAAATCTTCAGCAAGATGGTTTTAATTTTGAATCCATAAATTCTTCTTTTTTTACTGCAGATCTTTCTCAGGAACAAACTCAGAAGCTTATGCAAGATTATGTTAATGGAAAGAGTATTGAATGGGATAAATTCTATCCTATCCGTCGTCCCATTAAAGTGCCAATGTATTGCTTTGATAAAGTTGTTTGTTGGGCTCAAGAGTTCGAAGACTCCATAAACCCCATACAATCTATTAAGTCGAAAATGGAGGTAATTGAGCAACCAAGCAATATACATTATCTAAAATACTTGTGGTCGAATATCCCCCTAAATTTTAAATCATCAAATGTGGATTTATTTTGGGTACATCTGAATGGTTCTCATGATTTAAACAATCAAAAGAGTTCTCTAAGCGATTTTCTCGATAGGGAAAACAAACTTTTATCTAATGATAAAATACAAAATATTGTTTTAGACCTTACATCGGAAGATCAGGTTGATCTAAAATCTTTTTCTTCCTCTATTTATGAGTTTGCTCGCATAATTCAAAGCTTGGGTCGAACTATCAAAGTTATCATTTTGAAATGTGGGACTCAGTCCTCTATAGATCCTTTGTTTCAAGCCACATCGTCTCTGTTTAAAACTTTATCCATTGAATCTTCCAAAATTTCAGTAAAAACGGTACGTATTTTAGAGGAAGTAAGTGATATCTCTCTAATATTACAATCTGAGTTTTCTTCTTTCTTAAAACGTTATGAAGACATTCGCTATACTAATAAAGCAAGAGAAGTTAAAAAATTAAATGTATCTGAGAATGTTACAAATTCTAATAGAATTTATAGAGAGAATGGCGTTTATGTTATTTCAGGTGGGCTCGGTAAAGTTGGTGTTGCTATATCGCAGTTCCTTATGGGAAACTACAGTGCGACCGTTCATCTTATTGGCTCATCCCTATTAAGTGAAGAAAAGACGTTAGCGTTTCGTTCTCTTCAACAATCTGAAAATGGGAAAGTATTCTATCATCAGTGTGATGTTTTAGATTCCAAACAAATCAAAACTCTTATTGATTCTATCGTTGAAACTCATACACAGATTAATGGTGTTATACATTCAGCTGGAATACTTAAGGATTCTTTGTTTATTTCTAAGTCTTTTGAAGATTTTTGGAGTGTTGTCTCGGTAAAGCTTTTAGGGCTTATTAATCTTGACACAGCAACAGCTGCGTTACCCTTGGATTTTTTTGTTAGTTATTCATCAATAGCGAGTGTTTATGGTAATGCTGGTCAGGCTGATTATTGTTATGCAAACGCTTTTGTTGATGAATATGCAAGTCTTCGAAATAGCTTTGTAAAGCAAGGTCTCAGGTCTGGATTTTCTTTCTCTATTAATTGGCCATTGTGGTCTGAAGGAGGCATGGGGATATCATCTGAACAAGCCCATTTTATGAAGCAAGAGCAAGGGATGGAGGCTATTTCTAATAGAGAAGGCTATCATATTTTTGGAAATTTACTACAAGGAGTGAATCTTGAGGAAAGAGTAATTCCTATAAAAGGAGATCTTAAAAAAATCATAGAATTTTCTTCTAGACTTTTTGACGAGAAGCAAGCTGAAGAAATCTCTACACTTTCTTTTAAAACTACTCATGAAAATCTCACTGGAGAGCTAGTGTCTTTGGTTGCAGATGTAACGAAATTGAACATTGATCAAATTGATATGATAACTCAATTTGGTGACATGGGGTTTGATTCGGTTTCACTTCAAAACCTCGCTAATAAAATTAAAGAAGTTTTTTTGGTTGACATTCCTCCAAGCGCCTTCTTTACTTATAATACGATAGCAAAAGTCTCGTCTCACCTTGCCAGTAAACTTCCCTTTGAGTCTACTTTCAAGCCAAGGGAACAGAAACCTCTGCTTGAAGTTGTTCCCACCTTTCCTTTAATTGTTCCTAAGACAAATAAATATGCCATTATTGGAGCCAACGGGTATCTCCCTGGTGCTATTTCTTTGGATGAATTCTGGCATAATATGACAAATAAAAATGATGTTATTTCATCACTTTCAAAGAGATGGAAAAATCGAGATTACTTGGGCGGTTTAGTGCCAAATATGGATCTATTTGATCCTGTGTTTTTTGGTATGTCTGCTCGTGAAGCTATGTTAATGGATCCTCAACATCGCTTGTTTCTCCAAACTGCATTTAACACTTTTCTAGATGCGGGCTATGATCCTTTATTGGCTCGAAGAGTTGGAGTTTTTGCTGGGATACAATTTAATGATTACCAAATACTTCTTCAGCAGTGGAAACAAAGTCGTCACCCTTATTCAGCAACTGGTAATGCCCATGCAATGTTAGCCAATAGAGTTTCATACTTATTTAATTTTAGTGGTCCGAGCCAAACAATTGATACAGCTTGTTCCAGCTCTCTAATTGCTCTCAAGAGAGGAGTTATGGCATTGGAACATCGTGAGTGTGATTTTGCACTTATTGGTGCTGCTAGTCTTCTGATAGATCACGAAGTTACAGATGCAGCCAAGAGCATGGGAG
>JAIEPE010000031.1 GCA_019749915.1 Alphaproteobacteria bacterium
GTGGAAGAGGCGTAAGTCTTGAAGCTAACCGGTACTAATAACTCAGTAGGCTTGATTCGCATTCAGTTGATCATCATCCTAGAAATCAGTAATCAGTGTTTAGTATTGTCATCCTGAGGAGCCCGAAGGGCGAGCTCAGGATCTGGTAAAGTTTAAATTGAGTCAGTAAGCTGGTGGGTATGGCGAAGAATCCACAGACGATCCCATCCCGAACTCGACCCTGAAAGTCTTCAGCGCCGATGGTACTGTGGCTTAAGCCACGGGAGAGTAGGTCCCCGCCAGCTTTCTGCTTCAATTTATGACTCACCTACCCTTAAGAAAGTCTTTCTATTACAATGTTCCAAATGTAATTTTCCTTATGTATTTAAATAATATTTATGGGATGAAGATCCTGCCTCCCGTCATTACATCTTGTGTTAGGAGAAGAAGTCGAATCGCATCGGCAATACCTTGCTTATAGTAGGTATCCAAGGCCATAGTTATTCTTTAGCTTATGCTAAAAGGGTTTTCGATACGTCCCTCATTCTATGTCAGATATTCTGTTCTATAAAATCTAATTAACCTGAATTTTGGATAAGAACTCTATCTTTCTCTTTAGAAACAGACAGTTATCGTCATTTTGAGGAGCGTTAGCGATGAAGTAATCCACTATAAGAACGAGGCATACATCACAATGATTAATTATTGAGTTAAGAAATTAAAAAATCAATACCTCCACCAGAGGTGGAGGTATTGATTTATTGTATAGTCAAAAACCTCCACCTACGGTGGAGGTTTGGAAAAGTTCAACATAGTATGTAAGAAACCTCCATCGCTTGGATCACGGAGTGATCAGCAATGGAGGTTCAAATGGACTATAAATCTCTATCACACAGCACGTGGGAATGCAAATACCACGTAGTTTTTTCAAGTAAGTATAGAACGAAGCGACTTTATGGAAGTCTACGTCAAGAGTTACGAGATCTTTTTGTGAAATTGAGTTTACAAAAAGGATGCCGCATAGAAGAAGGATTTTTGATGCCTGATCATGTGCATATGCTTATCTCAATTCCACCGAAGTATTCAGTATCTCATATAGTAGGTTTTCTTAAGGGTAAAACGGCCCTCTATGTAGCCAATAAATATGCAAGAAAGCGTAAATACAAAGGCTATCATTTTTGGGCTCGAGGTTATTTTGTCTCAACAATTGGGTATAATGAACATGCAGTTAAACGTTATATCCAGGACCAAGAAAAGCAGAATAAAGCTAGCGATTACGCTGATTTATTCACGCACACTTATTAATCATTAACCAACCACTTCTAGTGGTCCAAGCGTAGCGTTTCAAACCTCCCCCTCTGGGGGAGGTCATTGACTTTGCCTGGGTGGACGTTACGATCGTCCTTTTGCACCGCCGCGGAGTGTCTTTTCTCCCGTTTGTTTAACTTAAACTACTTTGTTAACTGTGTCGCAGTGATTAAATGGGACCTGTGAATGCGGGATTACTTGTGGGCGCAGCTTTAGAAGGGAGCGAATCCGCTTCTTCCCATTCGAAGAGCAGAGTTTGCAGAGGAAAAGGGCTAATTTCTCCTCCAAATTGATAAAAAGGTCTGTCAAGAATAATAATAAGCAACAGCATAAGGCTTGTCCCAAAAGCATATAATACTTGTAAAAGAAGGTGAAGGGAGAAAGAGGCTCTTACCGTGAGAGCAAGAAGAAAAAAAGAAACTATATGAGATATAATTAAAATAACCCACATAAGAGGCGTTATAGAGGAAGTTGCGTTTAAAAGGTAGGAACTTCTTTCATCATTGAGTTGTGTTGCGAGAGTATTCAATTGTTGGGCAAAAAACCATTCCTGTGCATTTGTTTTTTTTGAATAAAAAAGAACATCAAAGATGTGAAAAATATCTTGATTCACTTTTTTGCTGTATTCTCCTTGAGGAAGAAGAGGCCACTCTAAATTAATAAGATCCTTAACATAGGTTTTTAGGGCTGATCGTAATTGGTGTCTGGAATCTTCATGGAGGAGGAGAGATTTCTTATAAAGATCACTTATGTAAATTGCTTCTTGTCTTACCTGATTATTTGTTTGATCGTAAGAGTTCCAAGAATTGACAATGAGAAGGCCTAAGAGGACTGCAAAAGCAATACCAAAAGCATCGCTGTAAATTTCAATTATATTCGTATCTTCTTCTTTCTTTGCAATTCTTATAAATTTTCTGCAAAAGAAAAGGCATAAAATAGAAGTGCTAATGCTACTCGTTAATACGAGAGCAAGAAGAGCAAAGGGGGGTAATCCGTAAATAAATTGGCCGATCAAGTCTTTTTCTTTCTTTAAGTTACGAGTGTTCAGAATAGCTTTAGAGCTTAAAATAAATTAAATTAAATTTTAATCTAATGCTATCTTTTTTAGAAACTATCTTAACCGAACAAATTTTTTTCGTCGTCATCACGTTCCTACGTAGTAGGTGGCAATCTATGAGTTTACCTGAAAGATCAGTACCTCCATCAGAGGTGGAGGTCTGTAACGCTTCGCTTGGACCACTAAAAGTGGTTATACAAAAGGCACTTACCCTATGATTGTCAATCCCCTCGAAGGAGGAGATCCAAAGTACTGTTCTCTGGACCCCGCGGTAAATCCGCGGGGCGTCAATGGTGTTTGTAGCCTTAAACTAATTTTGACGTCCCGCGACTTGATCGCGGGATTGTAAGTTGAAGATGTGTTATAAGAGGGTAAGAGAGATAGATAGTCTCTCATTCATGAATGAGAGACTATCGCGGGCGTGAGCGACCGTGCGGGGTCAGGTTTTCCTAACCGTCTGGATCAAGGTACTCTAGCCCAAACTCTTGATACGTTTGGATAGTTGCAAGGGACATTTTTATGCTCCCGTTTACAATCTAAAAATATTCTTAACACCCTAAACTCTCGAGAAACATATGTCAAAATATCAAAACTTTATCGGAATAGACATTGGAAAATTTAATTTTATGGTGGGACTTCACAGCAACAAAAAGACTCTTGAATATGAAAATAATCTTAAAGGAATTAAAGCTTTCCTCAAAGACTTTAAACTCGAACTTCCCTCTTCTTTGCTCGTCTTAGAAACAACGGGAGGATACGAGATGAAGCTTTTGTTAACTCTCTGTGACAAACAATATACTGTTCACAGGGCCAACACTCGAAAAGTGAAGAGCTTTATTCGATCTTTTGGAAATGCAGCTAAGACTGATGCTCTTGATGCAAAAGCCTTAGCTCAATATGGCTATGAGCGCCAGGATCAATTGGAACTCTATGCACCTCCACCTGAAGAGTTTGTTACCCTTTATGAATTAGTTCAACGTCGAAAAGATCTTAAGCAAATGTTGGTCGCTGAGAAAAATCGTATTAAAGCTCCTAAAGCTTCTTCCTGTATCAAGGAAAGCTGTGCATTTGTGATCAAGACCCTTACTGAACACATAAAACAACTCTCTCAAGAAATTGAGGCATTAATTGAAGCCAATGCGACATTGCAAGAACGTCAAAACGTACTTGTAACAATTCCAGGAATAGGAAAAGGTGTTTCTGAATCACTTTTAGCATTAATGCCAGAGTTAGGAACTTTAACTCGAAAGCAAGTCGCTTCTTTGGCTGGAGTTGCCCCGAGAGCTAACGACAGCGGTAAGTTCAAAGGATATCGACATACAGGATCTGGTAGGGACATTATCAAACCTGCTTTGTTCGTGGCAGCTATGGCTGCACGACGTTCCAACTCGCCTTTAAAAGCTTTCTATGAAAAGCTTATTAGCAGGAAAAAAGAAAATGGTGGCTCTCACCGCTCTCATGCGTAAGATCATTGTCATTGCTAATGCTAAACTTAAATCTTTGAACCTAATTTTGGACACTTAAAAACATAGTTGATCCAGGAAAACTTATGATGGGTCCCCGTGTTTCCTGCTTTCGTGGGAATGACCTTGAATAGGGGTAATTTATTATCCCAACACTCTCGTTTACCCCTGTTCTTGTATCACTTCGTGACCCAAGAACAAAGGTTTATTGCATATTTTGTTTAAGCCTAATCCCTTCCTCAATGGGAAGTTTCTTCAGATGTAAGTTTGATTGAAACGTATCTGGATTCACCATCACGATTTATTAAGAGGAGAGCCGACTTGCGGTTTTCTTTTTCCGCAGCTTTAAGATGCTCAAGGACTTGTTGTGGTGTTTTGACCTCTTCTTGGCTAATTTCCATGATAATATCTCCAGGACGAATTCCTTTTTCTGCAGCAGAACTTTTTTCCGTGACGTCTACTACCAGAACACCTTGTATTTCTTTAGAAATATCATAGCGTTGGCGAATGGCATCCGATAAAGGTTGAAGCGTCATTCCATGGATTTCAATGCCTTTTGAGATTTCTTTCCCACTCTCTGGAGAGGCAATAACTCCCGATTCTTCTGCTTCTTCATATTCTCCAATGCGTACAGGAATAGTGAATAATTTACCTTTTCTCCATACGGTTAGCGGAACCTCAACACCCACAGCTAAGTCTCCAATAATCCGTGGAAGACTACGTTGGTCTTTGACTTCTTGATCACCTACCTTAAGGATAATATCTCCTGTCTGGAGCTTTGCTTTCGCAGCAGGGCCATCTTTGACAACGCTTCCCACAAGGGCACCTTTCAGGTCTTTTAAGCCTAAACTTTCCGCAATATCATCCGTAATGGCTTGAATGTGAACGCCAATCCAACCGCGCTTTGTACGCCCATATTGGCGAATTTGTTGTACAACCTTTTTAGCTACATTGGAGGGAATGGCAAAGCCAATACCAACGCTTGCGCCTGTAGGGGTAAAAATGGCGGTGTTAACGCCAATAACTTTGCCCCCCATGTCAAACATAGGGCCGCCGGAGTTTCCAAGGTTAATAGAAGCATCAGTTTGAATATAGCCCTCAATAATGTCTCCAGAGCGCGCTTCTCCTCCAATATCTCGACCCAAGTGAGAAACGATGCCAGAGGTAACCGTGCCACCAAGGCCAAAGGGATTTCCAATAGCAATGATGCGATCGCCCGTGCGGATTTTATCCGAATCTCCCCATTGAACAAAAGGCAGTTTTTTATCAGTCTTTACCTTTAAGATAGCAATGTCTGTTCGGCGGTCCCGCCCGACAAGAGTGGCTTTCAGTTCTGTATTATCATTCAAGGTAACCGTAATTTGATCGGCATCTGCGACCACATGATTATTGGTCACGATGTAACCATCTGGGTCAATAATGAACCCTGAACCCAAAGCCGTCGTATTCCGGGGACCTTCAGGGTGCATGTGGTCAAGGAAGTCCTTGAAAAAGTCTTCAAGAGGAGACCCTTTAGGGATTTGCATGTCTAAGGGAGCGTGGCCCATGTCATTGCGGCCGCGAACAAGGGTGGTCGTTGAGATATTAACAACTGCCGGTAAAAGGGGCGCAACAAGGTCAGCATAACCACTGTCTAAGGAAACAGATGGTACAGCTGTATCTTGTGCCTGTGCAGATAAGGAATAGAAAATAACAAATGAGATTCCACCAATAAGAGACCTTAACGACATTAGCTTTATAACTCCTTAGCGATTCAAATATTTAAAAAAGCTCTCTTGAGGAGAGAGGATAAACGTTGTTGTTTTATCATTCAAGGATGTTTTGTAAGCATTGAGAGAACGATAAAAATCATAGAATTTAGGGTCTTTTCCATAGGTATTTCCTGCTTTTTCTGTGACATAAGCATCGCCTTGGCCGCGAATGATTTCCGATTGTTTTGTGGCTTCTGCAAGGATAATGGTTCTCTCCTTGTCAGCAATTGACTTGATTTCTTGGGCTATTTCATCGCCTTGGGAACGAAATTCTTGGGCTTCTTGATTTCGTTCACTGATCATGCGGTTAAAAATAGCTTCACTGTTTTCGGTAGGTAAATCCGTGCGGCGCAATTGTAAATCCACAACTTCAATGCCAAAAGCCTTTGCGGCTGTGTTCATTTGATCGCGAATTGTTTTGGAAATTTCCACCCGCTTGGGGGAGAGGACGTCCGTTAATTTAACCTTTCCTAAAACGCTGAGGGCAATGGACTGGTTCAAAATACGCAGACGTTGTTCAGCCCCATCCTCATTCATTACTGTACGGTAAAACAAGGCGGGATCAACAATGCGATAACGGGCAAAAGTATCCACCAAAAGACGTTTTTGGTCCCCTAAGGTTGCGGCAATAGAAGGCAAATCAAAGTCGAGAATGCGATTGTCATAATTGCGCACATTTTGCAAAAAGGGAATTTTAAAGTAAAGTCCGGGAGCTTTAATGACTCGGAGGAGTTTTCCGAACTCAAGAACAAGGGTTTGCTGAGTTTGCTGAACGACAAAAACAGATCCAAACAAAATTCCAATAATCACAAGAGCTGGAATTGCAAAAACGATAAGGGATCGAGAATTCATTGTGCGGCCTCCGCTTTTTCAGGTTTCTGCTTTAATTCAGGAAGAGGAAGATAGGGAAGTACTCCTTGATTCTTTGCTCCATCCACAATTAATTTTTGTGCATTTTCTAAGATTTTTTCCATGGTATCCAAATACATACGGTTGCGTGTAATATCTGGAGCACTGCGATATTGGTTGTAAACCAAATCAAAACGCGAGGTTTCACCGTCAATGTCGGCCATGATTTTGGCTTTATAGGCTTCAGCATCCTGGACAATTTTCTTGCCTTGACCTCTTGCAACAGGAACAATGGAGTTACGATAATATTCGGCTTCATTTCGTTTGCGTTCCATGTCGGCTTTTGCGCGCTGAACATCAAGGTAAGCATCCATCACCTTTGTTGTGGGTGGGGTTACTTTAAGAAGTTCAACTTGAGAAACTTCAACGCCTAGTTTATACTCATCAAGAAGTTTTTGGAGCATCTCACGAAGTTGAACGTTTATTGAGCTCCGTCCTTCAGAGAGAATTTTTGCAATGGGTGTTTGAGCAATGACGGAACGGACAATGCTGTCTGCCGCTGCTGTTATGGTCGTTTCAGGAGATTTGACATTAAAGAGATAATCCCCAAGATCCTTAATGCGCCAGTTTACGGCAAATTGCACGTCAGCGATATTTTCATCTCCCGTGAGCATCAACGCCCCTTCGCCTGCGAGATTTCCTGTCTCTGCATTATTGCTGCTGGTGTTTGTGAGAATGTTAATAGTCGTAACATTTCGTATAAGGGCAGTTTCAATAGGTGTTGGGAGGTGATAATTTAACCCTGGATCAGTTGTTCTAACCCATTTTCCGAAACGGAGAATGGCAGCTTGCTCGTCTTGTTGAACCGTGTAAATGCCTGTGAGAAGCCAAAGGACAAAAATGCCACCAGCAACATACCAAAGAGTTTTACTGTTTTCTTTTCTCTCTTTTGGAAAAAGGCTTTTAAAACGCTGCTGTCCTTTTTTGAGAAGCTCTTCTATGTCAGGAATGCTTTCATTTCGTTGCTTTGGCTTTTTTTGCCAGGGGTTTTTGTTGTCATGCCCCCAGGGGCCATCGTCATCGTCATTAAAGCTCATTTTGAACAGTTCCTTTTCATTTTTATAAAAAATGACTATAGATGATCTTATGTTATTAGGCAATTAGGATAGTTTATGAATCTTGAATCTAAAATTATAAACGTTCTTAAGACAGTGAAGGATCCTCTCTCTCAAAAAGATCTTCTTGAGGCAGGTATTGTGCTGGGCCTGAAAGTTACAGAGAGAGGCAGTGTTTCTTTTATTTTGGAGATTGATACGCAATACCTTCAAAAGGGACGTGAGTTAAAGGAAACTCTGGAATCTCTTCTTAAAAACATTGAAGGCATTGTGGAAGTTAACATTGTGCTGACAGCACAACGTAAGCCAAGGGCAAACAATTCTCTTCAAAAATCTATTCCTGGTATTACATATATTTTGGCTGTTGCTTCGGGAAAGGGAGGGGTTGGTAAATCCACGACAGCAGTGAATTTAGCTTGCGCTCTTCAACAGATGAATTTGAAGGTAGGAGTGTTAGATGCAGATATTTATGGTCCCTCGTTTCCGCGCCTTCTAGGGATAAATGAAAAACCAACTACAGATGATGGAAAATTCATGAACCCCATTGAAGTGCATGGCCTCAAATCCATGTCCATGGGGTATATGATGGCGGAGGGAGCGCCAGCCATTTGGCGAGGTCCTATGGCGCAAAAGGCTTTGCAACAAATGCTGCATCAAACAAAGTGGGGCGAATTGGATGTTCTTGTGGTGGATTTGCCCCCAGGAACGGGAGATGTTCATCTAAGTCTTGCTCAGTTAGTTCTCATTTCAGGAGCCATTATTGTCTCAACTCCCCAAGATCTTGCTCTTATTGATGCAAGGCGGGGGCTTGAGATGTTTTTAAAAGTGAAAGTCCCCGTTTTAGGACTGATCGAAAACATGAGTTATTTCTTGTGTCCTCATTGCAAGGAGCGCTCTGATGTCTTTGAAACGGGAGGTGTGCATCGTGAAGCGAAGAAACTTGGTTTGCCTTTGCTTGCTGAGATCCCTCTTCATATGGCCATAAGAGAGGCCTCAGAAAGAGGAAAGCCGATCGTGCTGAACGATCCAATGTCAAATGAAAGTCAAATTTATAGCTCTTTAGCGGTCTCTGTGGCAAATAATTTAATAAATAAAAAATAAATAAAACAAGGCATATTTTTAGTTGTTCTGAAAATATAATATTTTGCTTTTTATTTTAATAATAAAATTATAAAACAATTTTATATATAAATTATTTTTAACAAATAGTAAATCCATAATTATAAAATAATTAATCCCCTTAGTGTAAATTGGCGATAAGTATAAAAATAATTTATACATAAAATTTACATGGGGGCTGAAAATGAATAAACAATTTGCATTTGCTTTGAGCATGACAACGATTTTGGGCGGAACAGAATCAATATATGCGGAAACACCAGAATTATTAGAAGAAGGAAGAGATGGAAAATATATCGCAGTAAAGAAAAGTCATGAAGAGTCTTTTTCCGCGAGAGGAAACAATCAAGCTGTGGCCATGGGAGTAGAAAACTTGATTCCGATACCGCTAAGAAAGTTTCTTACCTATGCAAGAAACCACCACGCTCTGCCCGTAGAAACAGGCAACGTAATACTGCAAGAGTTAGGGTGGTTTCATTCCAGTGGAAGAAACAGTCAAGCTTGGGCAACAGGAGCAGAAAACGTGATTCCGATACCGCTAAGAAGGTTTCTTCAGTATCAGAGGCTATTCCAACCAGCGGTTTCTGAGCTCGTTGCCGCTCACATAGCTGCTCCTGCTGCAGAAGTTAGAGCTTCTAATTATTCTGAGAAAAACGAGATAGCAGAAGCAGCCCGTCGAGCCGCAGAAGAGCGTCAAGCAGCAGCACTTCGAGCTGAGGAAGAAGCAGTTCGTTTGAAGGCGGCAGAGGATGCTCGCAAAGCCTCAGAAGAGGTAGCGGCAGCGCGTCAAGCTGAGGAAGAAGCAACAGCGCGTCAAGAAGCGGAGGCAGCGGCAGCACGTCAAGCAGAAGCAGAGCGTCAGGCAGCAGAATTAAGACGTCAAGCTGCAGAGGAGGCTGCAGCGGTTCGTCGAGCTGAGGAAGAAGCCCAAGCAGCCGCAACACGACGTGCAGAGGAAGAAGCAACAGCTCGTCAAGAAGCGGAGGCAGCGGCAGCGCGTCAAGTAGAAGCCGAGCGTCAGGCAGCAGAATTAAGACGTCAAGCTGAGGAAGAGGCTGCAGCGGCTCGTCGAGCTGAAGAAGAAGCACAAGCAGCCGCAACACGACGTGCAGAGGAAGAAGCAACAGCGCGTCAAGAAGCGGAGGCAGCGGCAGCACGTCAAGC
>JAIEPE010000056.1 GCA_019749915.1 Alphaproteobacteria bacterium
CTCACCAACACTTTGATCTTGGCTCACAATGCTAAACCCAGTTGAAACACCTGTTTGAATGGCACTTCTTTGGAGGTAATCCCCAACACTTGTCCCGGCTGCCGAGACACCCACGGCTTCAGAGAAGCCATAGGTGAGGCCCGCTGTTCCCGCAGCCGTCACAAAACCACGAATGGAGCTGCTCGATCCTAGGTCCTTCAGAGTTTTCCCAATGTTTCCTTGATTATTGGCTAAGGAAATGCCGGCCTGCATGACAAGTGTTTGGAAGGCTCCACTTGCGCCCGCACCCGCCATTGAGGCTCCGAGTCCTCCTCCTAAAGCACTTGTCACTGATCCTGTTATCCCGGTTGCCATCCCTCCCGTCGCCAGAACAACGGCTAAGGAAATCAGTACGGCGCCTCAAGGGGTTAATCCTTGGGATTTCTTATTTATTTTAACTTGTCAAAGAACAAAAAAGTTTTCGTTTCTTGTATTTACCCTTCTTACCTTAGCACCTTAAAAAGTGAATGAGAGAAAGTCAGTCATGTTAATAATCATCCATATCGTTCATATTTTTGAAAGAGATCTGGTCGAAATAGAGATTTTAGTAATTTGCGCCGTTCATCGAATTCATCGTATTTCTTGATCACATCAGATAAATTTTCAGTGATGTGAAAAACATATCCTTCCCCTAACTTTTGCACATCAAATCCATGCTTTTGAAGAAGAGGCACATCAACTTCCTTCACATATTCCTCTCCAAAATAATGCCCCCATCCTAAGTTCGGAATACCTTTTTTGAGGTGAACACCAGGAGTTCCATTTAGAAAACAACTTATTGCACTTCCTGCTCCTGCTGGTTCAATTTCCTTTTCTGTAAAAACATGCACATATCCAAAATAAGCTTCTGTGATTGCAACTAATTCTTTAAAGAGTTTGAACCAATCAATTTTAGTGTTCCAATTATATTCAAATTCAATACAATTGACGCCTATACGATCAGAACCAATATTTCCCCATCCTACAATTGAATTTTTTCTACGGCACAAGAATGGATCCCCTTCCCAATATTGAAGGGCTTCATCTACATTGTTAATAGGCTTGTTAATGGGTTCATAAAAATTGGCATATTGCGGCGCTAAAAGAGGATATTGATCATAAAACAATGCAAGAATCTTTCTCCCATAAGGTTCTTTCATAAGCTTTTGACGGGTCACTAAGGATAAGAGAACATATTTCTTTTTTGCCATTTTCTTACCTCAGAACAATATTACCTTCAATCATACGCTCAAACCATTTTTCTGCTGTTGGGTTAAATTCAAAAATTTTTCCTCCCGATCTTTCGATCTCTTTCTGTACTGGCTTAGAAATCCTTTTTGTATTTGGGCTAATGACCAAATTAAAGCTTTTTCCCTCTCTTCTTGCAAGGGTTGCCTGAGCCTGCAATTGCTCTGTAAAGGTAATATATCGAACATTTTTAATCTCTGTAACCCCTGTTTTTGGAAAGGGAAAATCAGGTATTGTTGATACCTCTCCTTTTCCATGCAGCAAAACACTATAAGCCGTTTTATTTTCAGGAATTCTTGTACTGGCATGAACACTCTCTTGAAAGCCCCTTCCAGAGCGATAATTCTGTTGGATCTGAGAGCTGCTCGATGCTGGTTGCGTTGCCTTCACTCCAGGAGTTCCCAGATGAACCGGCGCTGAACTTGAAGCCGGAGGCGCCGTGGAGGGAGCCTGGGGGGAGCGGGAGGAGGAACTACAGGTGGGCCGTTGGCTTTTCCCATAGGAAGTGGATGCCCCCTGCATGGAAGACGATGGCTTCGGAACAGATGTTGAGGATGCCTCAATAGGGGCGGGTTTTGCAACTGACTTTACAGGAGGCTCTACAGAAGATTTCACAGAAGACGCTGCAGGAGATTTCACAGAAACTTGGGGCACGACGACCTTCTTAGCAGGATCCTTCACTGCTAAATCCAGGGCTGAGACGGTTTTAGACCCCGGGGCTTTTGTTAAGACAGGAGCAGCTTTAGAGGCAAATCGGGAGATGAGTTTTCTCCCTCCTTTTACCACAGTTGTCGCCACCTTTTCCGTCGCACCAAGTGCTTTTCCAGCGACCCCTGTAAGTCCAACCAATCCCACATCAAGGGGTGTGGTAGGCATTACAAGAGAAACGGCAAGATGATTGACGGGCCTCATCATTCGGAAAGTTTGAAGTGTCGAAGAAGGAATACAACCTACATACGGTATTCCTTCAATAGCGTCATGGATCCTATCTACATTGGCATGAAGATGACCACTGATAGCAGCCAACGGTTCAATATCTGTCGTCAGGGTCACTATTGCCTGCTTGTCTCCCTCCATCTCTTGCTCGGCTATTTCTGAATCCGGGCTGTAATGACCCAGAGAATTATTCATCACCGCATTGGTGCCGGCAAGAAGGGCCGCGTTTCCATCTTGACCGGCGGCCACAGCAACGACTGTTCCCACGGCACGGCCAAAATCGGCTCTTGTCTGAGGTTCCATGGACGAGGGAGTGTTTTCAGCCACGAGCTCTGCAAAGAAACCGCCTATAGCCCCTCCCAAGGCTCCTTTCCCAGGATCGTCTAGGAGACTTGAGGCCGCTCCAAGGCCGGCTCCTAATCCTGCGTGGAGAACTTTATGGGTGAGGGCATCAATACTCCCTTCATCACGCCAATCCCCGATAGTGTTGGCTCCCAAACCACCCGCCGTACTGGCAGCGATATTGATGGCTCCTTGGAGGAGAGCCTCACCAACACTTTGATCTTGGCTCACAATGCTAAACCCAGTTGAAACACCTGTTTGAATGGCACTTCTTTGGAGGTGGTCCCCAACACTTGTCCCGGCTGCCGAGACCCCCAGCTGATTAGAGAGGCCATAGGTGAGACCCGCTGTTCCCGCAGCTGTCACAAGAGCGCGAACAGAACGGCTCGATCCCAGGTCTTTCAAGGTTTTCCCAATGTTTCCTTGATTGTTGGCTAGGGAAATGCTTGCCTGGGTGACGAGTGCTTGAAAGGCCGCACTTGTGCCCGCACCCGCCATCGAGGCGCCGAGTCCGCTTATTTTAACTTGTCAAAGAGCAAAAAAACTTTCGCTAATAATCTAACGATTCTTATTTCTTAATCAATAACCAACTCTTCCACCGGAATATGTTCAAGCTTATGAAACACAACTTGTTCTTCCACTATTGCACGAAGCCTTTCCGGATGAGCAATTTTTTCTTTCATATCTTTGTACCAACCTTCTAGACCTCCTCGTTTTTCATGAGATTTTTCTGGCCATGTTGCAAAATCCTTATATCGCCAATCTAAAGCTTTTTCCGCAACCTTTCGTTGTCCAGCCCATGCTGCGATAAGAGCGGGATCTTGAAGTAAATTGATGGTCGTTGAACCACGTTTTTCTACGTACTTCATATAGGCCTCTATAATCATATTGAGGCTAATGGGTCCTTCTAATGGAAGCGGTGCCTGCTGTTTCATACGCTCTGCGGCTTCAATATACTGTCCTTCTTCATGTGCTCGAACTGTTAACCAATCTTGAGCATTAGTTCGAATCGTACGAAGAGGTGTATTTAATGTGCTTGTCAAAAAATCACGTGTGTTACAAAGATTGTGTACACCAGAGACAGGTTCATAGTCTTCTCGTCCTCTGCTAATATTAAATCCCACAAAAACAAGCAAAGGGCCTACACGTCGAGAAAGAGAAACAGAGTTATCAGGCACAAGATTTGGAAAGCACGCTTGCCAATCTTTAAGAATTCTTTTCTTAAATGCAGGTGTAATTTTAGGCTTTGGAAATCGGGGTTGATACATGCTTAGCTCTCTTCCTTAATAAGCTCAGGATATTTTTCAAAATACTTGATATATTTTTTCTTCCTTTCTTCTGCTAGTTTACGAGAACCAGGCGTTGTCATTCTTTCCATGTGTTTGTTACACATTTCAAGAGCTTTATCTTTCCATCCTTTAGCTGCATAAAACCTTGCTAGGTCAGCGTAAATTGCATAGGGAAAAAATTTCCTATCTTTTCTTTCAAGTTTGGCTTCTTCTTCTTCTGCTATATGAATCACGTCGTCAATAGAATGAATCCGATTGAATAAGGGGAGAACGACCGTATCAATTTTATTTTTAATACCTTCTATATATTTTTGATCAAAATTAGAAGAATCTTCATTCCCTAAAGTTCTTGCTTTCCCCATGAGATGATCAGGAATAATATTTAACCCTAAAAGATAGGCTTCTTTTATGTTTTTTTTTGCACCCATAAAAATGGAAAGTTCCATTAAATGTAGATCTGTACTTGAAATATTCCACCACACCTCAAATTCATAAGAACTATCGGAGTTCATCCAAGGACGAGGAACAAGAAAATAAATTTCAAGGATTATATTTGCATTTTGTTTTATATATTTTGTTCCTCTTTTTTTGAAATCAATTTCTTTCAAATAAATTGATACATTTTTAACAATATTTAAATATCGTTGACGTAATTTATCAATACTCATATTCATTCCTTATTATTTAAGACTTTCGAGAATTTTCTGAACAACAGGATCGTCTCTAAAATTCTTTTGAACAATGGCGTCTAGATCTATAGGCTTTCCTTCGGGCTCATAAAGATGAAGAAGACCAGGTTTATCTGCCGCATCTTGATAACGTTCGATTTGTTGCAAGCCTTTTTTAACGCCACTTACAGTGCCAGGTTTTAACTCATGAACCATTGTTTCTGTATGTAAATCAGGACGAAGAACTCTCTTTTGAGCATCCTCTACAGCTCCCAAATGACGATGCTTGTTCTGTGCTTCAAATTCCCTATGTTTTTGATTTCCATAGTCCAGACTTTTCTTTGTTTTTGGGTTATGAACGCCCTTGGGTTTAGACGAACTTGAAGCCGGAGGTGCCGTGGAGGAGGCCTGGGGTGAGCGGGAGGAGCTAGACGAAGCCGGGCGGGAAGGGCTTTTTCCATAGGATGTTGATGGCCTCTGCAGGGAAGACGATGGTTTCTGAGCAGGTGTTGGCTTCAGAATAGGCTTTGGCGCTGTCTCTGCAACAGGGGCGACCTTTACAGAAGATGCTGCAGGAGATCTTACAGAAGACGCTGCAGGAGATTTCACAGAAACTTGGGGCACGACGACCTTCTTAGCAGGATCCTTCACTGCTAAATCCAGGGCTGAGACGGTTTTAGACCCCGGGGCTTTTGTTAAGACAGGAGCAGCTTTAGAGGCAAATCGGGAGATGAGTTTTCTCCCTCCTTTTACCACAGTTGTCGCCACCTTTTCCGTCGCACCAAGTGCTTTTCCAGCGACCCCTGTAAGTCCAACCAATCCCACATCAAGGGGTGTGGTAGGCATTACAAGAGAAACGGCAAGATGATTGACGGGCCTCATCATTCGGAAAGTTTGAAGTGTCGAAGAAGGAATACAACCTACATACGGTATTCC
Source organism: Alphaproteobacteria bacterium (assembly GCA_019749915.1). GTDB lineage: Bacteria > Pseudomonadota > Alphaproteobacteria > UBA9655 > UBA9655 > UBA9655. Next base: position 5,438 of record JAIEPE010000056.1, read on the forward strand.
TTCAATAGCGTCATGGATCCTATCTACATTGGCATGAAGATGACCACTGATAGCAGCCAACGGTTCAATATCTGTCGTCAGGGTCACTATTGCCTGCTTGTCTCCCTCCATCTCTTGCTCGGCTATTTCTGAATCCGGGCTGTAATGACCCAGAGAATTATTCATCACCGCATTGGTGCCGGCAAGAAGGGCCGCGTTTCCATCTTGACCGGCGGCCACAGCAACGACTGTTCCCACGGCACGGCCAAAATCGGCTCTTGTCTGAGGTTCCATGGACGAGGGAGTGTTTTCAGCCACGAGCTCTGCAAAGAAACCGCCTATAGCCCCTCCCAAGGCTCCTTTCCCAGGATCGTCTAGGAGACTTGAGGCCGCTCCAAGGCCGGCTCCTAATCCTGCGTGGAGAACTTTATGGGTGAGGGCATCAATACTCCCTTCATCACGCCAATCCCCGATAGTGTTGGCTCCCAAACCACCCGCCGTACTGGCAGCGATATTGATGGCTCCTTGGAGGAGAGCCTCACCAACACTTTGATCTTGGCTCACAATGCTAAACCCAGTTGAAACACCTGTTTGAATGGCACTTCTTTGGAGGTGGTCCCCAACACTTGTCCCGGCTGCCGAGACCCCCAGCTGATTAGAGAGGCCATAGGTGAGACCCGCTGTTCCCGCAGCTGTCACAAGAGCGCGAACAGAACGGCTCGATCCCAGGTCTTTCAAGGTTTTCCCAATGTTTCCTTGATTGTTGGCTAGGGAAATGCTTGCCTGAGTGACAAGTGTTTGGAAGGCCGCACTTGCTCCCGTTCCTGCCATCGAGGCGCCAACCCCTCCCCACTTATTTTAACTTGTCAAAGATCAAAAAGCTTTTGCTAATAATTTAACAGTTTTAATTTCTTAATCAATATCCAACTCTTCCATCGAATACACTTAATTCCGCTCCAAACTTGACCTTAAATATATCTTTTTCAATAATCTGAAATTGCTCCATGCCCCCTCGCTTACCCCAGCTAGAGACAGGTAAAGCTCTTGATCTTTGAAGCCTTGTTCCTGCGGGCACATGAACTTCTTGAATGTAAGTTGCCGTATTGGATGGAGGTAGAGCCAACCCCTCTTGTGCTAAAACCCGACTTTTAGGGAGGGACTTTAGTCAAAAAATATCCCTTAGGTTCGTCAGAGTACAATTTCCCTATTTAAAAAATATCGCTTCTTTTATTTTTCCTGTATTAACATCAATTTCACATGAAAAAGAACACCAAGAATCAGCTATTAGTTTTCCATTTTTAAACTGCATACGAAAGTAGCTATCACCAGTGTCTGTTGTCGGAAGTTCAACGGTCCAAATTTTTTCCCCCTTACTATTAAAGCATATAATATTAGGAAATTGTCCCCATTTTCTTATGTTACTACCCATATCATACAACACAATGAAACACTGCTTGTCTTCTAAATATATAATATCTTGTATGGGATAATCTAACTCCTTTGAAAATTTCTCTGTCTTTATAACGTTACCTTCAAAAGAAAAATTAGAAAAATTCATAGTAAAAGTTTCCCTTTCTTAAAACTCGTTGTTGGAATGCTGTCTATTAAAAAGAATTGTTCCATGCTTCCTCGCTTATCCCAGCTAGATACAGGTAGTGCTCTTGACCTTTGAAGCCTTGTTACTGCCGGCACTGATCCTATTTAAAGAAAACCTTGTTTATAATTCTTCCGGTATTAACATCAATTTCACATGAAAAAGAACACCAAGAATCGGCTATCAGTTTTCCATCTTCAAATTCCATTTGATAATAACTATCACCTGTATCTGTTGTTGGAAGCTCTACAGTCCATAATTTTTCTCCTTCTGTGGAGAGACATATAATATTAGGAAATTGACCCCATTTCCTTATGTTGCTATCTCTATTATATAGCACAATGAAGCTATTCTTGTTTTCTAAATATATAATACTTTTTATGGGATAATCTAACTCCTTTGAAAATTTCTCTGTCGTTATAATTTTACCTTCAAAAGAAAATTTGGAAGAATTCATTGGAAAAGTTTCTCTTATTTTTATTATAAATTTATTAACAACCTTAATATATTCTCTATTTTGTAAAAATTCTTTCAATTATCTTTCCATTTTCAGGGTTAATTTTACAAATATAAGAGCAATTTGAATAAGCCCATAACTCATTATTCTTAAATTCCATTTGACAATAACTATCGCCAGTATCTGTTGTTGGAAGCTCTGCTACCCATAATTTATCTCCTTCTGTGGAGAAACAGATAATATTAGGAAATTGCCCCCATTTCCTTATGTTACTATCCATGTCATACAACACAATGAAGCTCTGCTTGTTTTCTAGATATATAACACTTTGTATGGGGTAATCTAACTCCTTTGAAAATTTCTCTGTCGTTATAATTTTACCTTCAAAAGAGAATTTGGAAGAATTCATTCTAAAAGTTTCCCTTTCTTTCCTATGATTTTATCAAAAAACTTGGACATATGCTCTATTTCGTAAATATGCTTTCAATTATTTTTCCAGTATTAACATTGATTTCACAAGAAAAGGAACACCAAGAGTCAGCTATTAGTTTTCCATTTTTAAACTGCATGCGAGAGTAGCTATCTCCAGTATCTGTTGTGGGAAGTTCAACGGTCCAAATTTTTTCCCCTTTACTATCAAGACATATAATATTAGGGAACTGACCCCATTTTCTTATGTTGCTATCTCTGTCATATAGCACTATGAGATACTGCTTGTTTTCTAAATATATAATACTTTGTATGGGGTAATCTAACTCCTTTGAAAAGTTCTCTGTCGTTATAACTTTACCTTCAAAAGAAAAATTGGAAGAATTCATTCTAAAAGTTTCCCTTCTTTAAAACTAGTTTTAGGAATTTCGTTTATTAAAAAGAATTGCTCCATTCCCCCTCGCTTATCCCAACTAGAGACAGGTAAAGCTCTTGATCTTTGAAGTCTGGTCCCTGCTGGCACGTGAACTTCCTGAATGTAAGTTGCCTTATTGGATGGTGGCAGAGCCAATCCCTCTTTTGCTAGAGCTCGAGTTTTAGGTGGTGTTTTAGTCAAAAATCTTCCCCACGGTTCGTCAGAACACAATTTCCCTATTTAACAAATATCGCTTCTTTTATTTTTCCAGTATTAATATCAATTTCACAAGAGTAGGATTTCCAAGAATAGGCTGTCAGTTTTCCATTTTTAAACTTCATTTGACAATAACTATCGCCTGTATCTGTTGTTGGAAGCTCTGCTATCCATAATTTATTTCCTCCTGCGGAGAAGCAGATAATATTAGGAAATTGCCCCCATTTCCTTATGTTACTATCCATGTCATACAACACAATGAAGCTCTGCTTGTTTTCTAGATATATAACACTTTGTATGGGGTAATCTAACTCCTTTGAAAATTTCTCTGTCGTTATAATTTTACCTTCAAAAGAAAAATTGGAAGAATTCATGGTAAAAATTTCCCTTCTTTAAAGTTAGTTTTGGGAAGTTCCTCTGTTAAATAAAATTGTTCTATTCCGCCTCTCTTATTCCAGCTAGATACAGGTAAAGCTCTTGACCTCTGAAGTCTGGTCCCTGCGGGCACATGATCCTATTTAAAGAAAACCTTATTTATAATTCTTCCGGTATTAACATCAATTTCACAAACAAATGAACCCCAAGCATCGCCAAAGAGCTTGCCCTCTTTAAGCTGCATGCGAAAATAGCTATCTCCAGTATCTGTTGTTGGAAGCTCTACAGTCCATAATTTTTCTCCTTCTGTGGAGAGACATATAATATTAGGAAACTGACCCCATTTCCTTATGTTGCTATCTCTGTCAAAAAGAACAAGATAAGTTTGATTCTTAGTTAAATAAATAACGTCTTGGATCGGATAATCTAATTCTTTCGAAAAAGTAACTGTTTCAAGATTTTTTCCTTCAAAAGAAAAGTTTGTAGAGTTTTGATTATTCATTGAAAAAACTTCCCTTCCTTAAAACTCGTTGTTGGAATGTCATCTATTAAAAAGAATTGTTCCATGCTTCCTCGCTTATCCCAACTAGATACAGGTAGTGCTCTTGACCTTTGAAGCCTTGTTCCTGCTGGCACGTGAACCTCCTGAATGTAGGTTGCCTTATTGGATGGCGGTAGAGCCAGCCCTTCTTTTGCCAAAGCTTGACTTTTAGGGGGTGTTTTAGTCAAAAATCTTCCCCACGGTTCTTCAGAAAATACTCTATAATAGACTTCATCTTTCGTTGTTACAAATGATCTTATATGTCCCCCTGCGTTTGGTTCACCTCTTGGTGCAGATAGTCGCTGAACCGGCGCTGAACTTGAAGCCGGAGGCGCTGTGGAGGAGGCCTGGGGTGAGCGGGAGGAGCTAGACGAAGCCGGGCGGGAAGGGCTTTTTCCAT
>JAIEPE010000071.1 GCA_019749915.1 Alphaproteobacteria bacterium
ATCGGCATTGGGCAGTCCTTTCTCTAAAGTGCTTCTTACACTTCTAGCAAAAATGACACAGTTCAGAAAACACTCCCCCATCGGCTCACTAAAAGTAACTTGCCAATCAGAAATAATAATTTCCTCTTAATATAATGATCTTTCAAGTGTCTCCCCTGTCTATCTACACAAAAGAATCTTATTTTTAAAAGGTAAAGAAAGAGATAATTTTTGTGGGTTTATGCGCTTATTTTTATGATTTTTGATTCATAAAATAGAAATTAAGCAAGAAAAGTCTTTAAAATTTATTAGAAATTCTTTTTAAGAGCATTAAAATTATTAATTTTTCTTATTAACAAGAAAACCTTACAATCTCTCTCAAATAAATGTGTAAGAAGGCTTTATTATGGTTATTTTTTCTCTATTCATAGAAAATGCTCTATCTCCTGTCATCTTGTTTTTTTTGTTGGGGTGTTTAGCCGGCTTTATGAAGTCAGATCTTATTGTTCCCGATAGTATAAGTCGATATCTTTCTCTTTATTTAATGATGGCTATTGGGTTTAAGGGCGGTGTCGCCCTCATTGAAACTTCTTCTTTTGATTTACAAGTTGTTTCAACGCTTATAATGGGATTGGCAATCGGATTTCTACAACCATTCATTGGATATTTTATCTTGAAACTTACTACTAAGTTAGACCGTGAAACTGCTGCTGCAATTGCCGCCCATTATGGATCTATAAGTGTAGTTACTTTTGTAGCAGCTACAAATTTTTTACAAGAGAATCAGATTTTCTATGCAGGCTACATCATTGCAGTACTAGCTCTAATGGAGGCTCCAGCTATTTTATCAGGCCTATTCATTGCGCGGCATGAGTCTGTAGGAGTTGTAAAAAAACACTCTAATAACTTAAGAGACATTTTTACGAATGGGAGTCTTTTTCTTCTCCTAGGTTCTTTTCTTATAGGCTTTTTAACTGGAAAGCCGGGGCTAGAAAAAATGCAGGATTTTTTAGTGGCCCCTTTCCAAGGAACTTTAGCTTTCTTTCTTTTGGATATGGGCCTGATGATATCGAAGCAAAAGCATCATTTAAAAGCTTTTACATTCAGTCTATTTCTCTTTGGGCTTTATATGCCTTTAATAGGAGGAATTGTAGGGGTTGTTGCTAGCAAAATATTGGCTTTAGATATTGGCACGGGAACTCTCTTTACTGTTCTTTGTGCAAGTGCATCTTATATCGCCGTACCTGCGGCGATGAGGGTTGCATTGCCCCAAGCAAGAGCTGCCATTTATCTTCCAATGTCTCTTGCAATTACTTTTCCTTTTAATATTACTATTGGCATTCCACTATATTTTATACTATGTCAGTACGCATTGAATTAAATATTTAAGAGAGCTGAATATGAAATATAAAAACCAATTATGCGCTCTTACGACAAAGCACAGCAAATCTAAGGCTATTGCTGAACCTTTCTCAATAATTTTAGGCCTTCAGATTATTGAGTGTAATGAAAATACAGACCAACTAGGAACTTTCTCTGGAGAACTAGAACGAACAGGAACGATATTTGAAGTCTTAAGAAAAAAATGTGAATTGGGGATGGAAGCTAGTGGCTTAACCCTCGGCATAGCAAGCGAGGGAAGTTTTGGGCCTCATCCTTCTCTTTTTTTTCTTCCCTGCGATCATGAAGAGTTAATCTTTATAGATAAAGAAAAAGATTTTTACCTTAGGGAAAATGTTTTAAGCTTGGAAACAAATTACAAATTTAAAGATATTTGCTATGAGAATGAATTTCTAGAATTTGCGAACGCAATAAAATTTCCATCTCACGGTATAATAATCCGTCCCGCTGATTGGGTAGATAAATCTATAATTTTCAAAGGAATTCAGTCGGTTGGAGAGTTTAAAAAAGCCTTTCATATCTGTAAGAAGGCTTCATCGAATAAAATGGTCAGAGTTGAATCAGACATGCGAGCTCATATGAATCCAACCCGCATGGCAGTTATTGGTCAATTAGCAGAAAAGTTAGCTCATCGCCTCTCTATCCTTTGTCCTAAGTGCAAGCTTCCAGGATGGGGGCTTGTGCGTTTACTAAAAGGTCTTGAGTGTACTGAATGTGACTTCCCAACTGAAAAAATAAAAGAGGAGATTTTTGGCTGTGTCAAATGCGATTTTGAGGAATCATTTAGGAAAGCCCTTAACACGGGTCCAGAAAATTGCCCAATTTGTAATCCATGATCTAGTGCGATTCACTAAAGACATGCATCCGAATTTGTAATAAGAATATGAAAAATAATCTAGAGGGTTTACTTATATGATATTACGACCTCTTTATTGTGATCAATTAACACTTAACTTGGCTAGTCTCAAAGAAGCTAACCCGCAAGAAGATATAATTCTTCTTGCGGAAGTTTTAGAAGAAGCTACCTATGTTAAACACCACAAGAAAAAGTTGATCTTTCAATTCTCAGCTATGCGGCATTTTGCTCAAGAACTTCAACAAAAAGGTTATCAGGTTATTTATGTTCCCCTAAATGATCGTTATAACAGTGGGACTTTCCGAACTGAAATACAAAAATTCGTGAAGAAACTTTCACCCTTGTGTGTTAGGGTTACAAAGCCTGGGGAATATCGTCAATTCCAAGACATGCTTAATCTTCAGAAGTCACTGGGTATTCCTTTAGAAATAGCAGAAGACAATCGTTTCTTTATTAACTCACAAGAATTTTCAGAATGGGCCAAAGCCCATAAAAATCTTTTGATGGAAAACTTTTATCACATGATGCGAAAGAAAACAGGGCTACTCATGGATGGAGGGTCACCTGTTCAAAACAGATGGAACCTAGATAAAGAAAACCGAAAAGCTCTTCCTACAGAATATAAAGATTTATCTCCTTTAAAATTTGAGCCTGATGAAATAACAGATGAAGTCTCTCGTCTTGTAGAAGAAAAATTCTCTAGCCATTTTGGCACCACGGAAAATTTTTTATTCGCTGTTAGGGCGCAAGATGCTAAAAAGGCATTCGACTACTTTCTAAAGAATCACCTAAGATATTTTGGAGATTACCAAGATTCAATGAAAATCGGGGAACCTTTTCTTTTTCATAGTGTTATTTCGCCTTATTTAAATGCTAGCCTTCTTGATCCTAAGGAAATCTGTAGAGACGTAGAAAATGCCTATCATTCCGGCATAATTCCTTTAAATGCTGCGGAAGGGTTTATCCGGCAAATTCTTGGATGGCGTGAATTTATCAGGGGAATTTATTGGACTTATATGCCTTCCTATGCACAAAGTAATAGTTTGCAACATACCAGGAAATTACCGGATTTTTATTGGTCTGCTGACACAAAAATGAATTGTGTCCACCATGTGATAAAAATGACTAAACAAGAAGCTTATTCTCATCATATTCAAAGACTCATGGTTACGGGGAACTTTGCCTTATTAGCTGAGATAAATCCTCAGGAAGTCCATGAATGGTATCTCGCGGTTTATGCAGATGCCTATGAATGGGTAGAACTTCCGAATACAATAGGAATGGCCCTTTATGCAGATGGGGGAGTGATTAGCACAAAACCTTATATTTCTAGTGGAGCTTACCTTAATAAAATGTCTAATTTTTGCAAAACATGCCATTATAACGTTAAAGAAAAGTTTGGAGACAGAGCTTGCCCTTTTAATTATTTGTATTGGAATTTCATCATAAAGCATGAAAGTTGGTTAAACAAGAATCCCCGGATGAAGTTTGCCTACAGCAATTTAGAAAAAATGGCTAAAGATACACAAAAGAAAATTAATTTAAAGGCAAAGAATTTCCTAGATAATTTGAAGCATGATTACGAATAGACATGATAAAATTGATACGCAATGCCAGAACTTCCAGAAGTAGAGACAGTTTGTAGAGGGCTTCGTCCCTACTTAGAAGGATTTGTTTTAGATTCAGTTATTCTCAACCGATCTGATTTGAGGTATCCTTTCCCTCCAGACTTTAGGAAATGTCTTCGTAAAGTTCGCGTAAAAACGGTAGATCGAAAAGCAAAATATATTCTTATCCATCTCGAAAATAATTATACTTTACTCATACACTTAGGAATGTCAGGACGGCTTTTAATAAATCCTAAGGCTCCGTCAATTCATGATCATGTCCATTTTATTTTGGAAGAAGGAAATATAATTTATAAAGATCCGCGTCGGTTTGGATTTATGGATCTCATCCCAACTGCAAAAATTGGACAACATAAATTTCTTAAGAAACTTGGGATAGATCCTCTTTCAAACACATTAACTAGTACATATTTGGAAGCTCATTTTAAAAAAAGAGAGGTCTCTATTAAAAAAATTTTATTAAGCCAAAATATTATAGCAGGATTAGGGAATATTTATGTAAATGAAGCTCTCTTTGCGTCTGGAATTCATCCCAAAAAAAATTGCAATGAGTTAAAAAGCAGAGAATTAAAAAAACTATGCGAAGCCATTAAAAGCGTGCTTAAAAAAGCTATTCTTTCTGGAGGATCAACTTTGAATGATCATCGTCAAGTTGATGGAACATTAGGGTATTTTCAACATGAGTTTAAAGTATACGGCAAAGAAAATTTGCCTTGTGAACTCTGTGCAGATCCTATTAAGAGAATTGTACAATCCGGTCGTTCAACCTTTTATTGTGGATCTTGTCAAAAACAATGACTAATTTTTACTTAAAGAATTCAGTTAAGAAAACTCAACGCAAGGAAATAAAAAATGAGTAAAAAGACCCTCTTTTGGTTTCGTCAAGATTTACGTCTTTCTGATAATCCTGGTTTATATGAGGCTTCCCAGAATGGGGAAATAATTCCTATTTATATTTTAGATGATGTGAATTCGTCTTCTTTTAAAATGGGACAGGCGAGTCGATGGTGGCTACATAATTCATTGAAGAAGCTTAATGCAACATTAGATAATAAATTAAATATTTATCAAGGCGATTCAAAAGAGATTATTATTAAACTTCTCCAGGAATTTGATATCAACGCAGTGTATTGGAATCGATGCTATGAACCTTGGCGTATTCATGTCGACTCAGAAATCAAAGCTATCGTTAAAAACGTGGGCGTAGACTGCAAGAGTTTTAACGCTTCTTTGCTTTGGGAACCCATGAATATCCTTAAAAACGATAACACTCCTTATAAAGTGTTCACCCCCTTTTACCAAAAGGGATGCTTGAAGGCTAAGATCCCACATCAACCTTTACCAAAACCTCACAAACTAAATCTTATAAAAGATTCTAAAAATTCTATAGAAATCCATGACTTAAAACTTTTAGATTTGATTCCCTGGTATACATCCATGAAACCTTACTGGGATATTGGAGAAGAGGGTGCGCATGCAAGATTAAATGAATTTTTAGAAAAAGGCTTAAGAAACTATAAGGAAGGACGCAATTATCCTGCAAAAGAACATGTATCACGCTTATCCCCTTATTTACACTTTGGAGAAATATCTCCTCACCAAGTTTGGTTTGCTGCACAAGACCACTGTGTCAATGATCCTATGAACCTTGGAGATGCTGCCTGTTTTTTTAGTGAACTTGGGTGGCGTGAATTTTCTTATTACTTACTTTATCATTTTCCAGATTTGCCTCAAAAAAACTTTCAAAAAAAATTTGATTATTTCCCATGGTTAACCGATTCAGAAGCATTAAAAGCCTGGCAAACAGGGAAAACCGGCTACCCTATTGTTGACGCTGGCATGAGAGAGTTGTGGCAAACAGGGTATATGCACAATCGGGTGCGAATGATAGTTGGCTCTTTCTTGGTAAAAAATCTCCTTATTCATTGGCACCGTGGCGAAGAGTGGTTTTGGGACTGCTTGGTTGACGCCGATCTTGCAAATAATAGCGCAAGTTGGCAATGGATAGCTGGGGCAGGTGCCGATGCTGCACCTTACTTCAGAATATTCAATCCCATCACGCAAGGGGAAAAATTCGATGCAGAAGGAACATATACACGTAAATTTGTCCCAGAACTCGCACAGCTTCCAAATACTTATCTTTTTAAGCCTTGGGAGGCTCCAGAAGCTATTTTAAAAGAGGCCGGAGTAGAATTAGGTACGACCTATCCTAAACCAATTATTGATCTCGCATTTTCAAGAAAAAGAGCTCTTGAAGCTCTCAATTCTTTACCTAAACAACACAATTAATAGCTTATTTATTCCTCAAATGACTTTCTTAGTAAATTTATTGGGCTATAACAAATACAGCTATAAATAGTTATATTTTTTTGTTCTCAAGGCTGTGCATAATATGTTCGGCCAGCATTTCTCCAGACTTAGATAAATTCTCGCATTTCATGAGTGCAATTTCAGCATCAGCAAGTTCCGGCAGCTTGAATTCTTTACGAATAGGATGAATGCCAGCTGGTAACATATTGGCGGGCAACACTGTGATACCGAAACCCGCTTTAACGGCAGCGATAGTCCCGGCCAGGCTGGGACTTGTATAGCTAATGTACCACGGCTTTCGCGCACGGTCGAGGGCGGCCAAGGCGCGTGCTCTATATATACAAGGTTGTGGTGAAAGAACTAAAGATAAAGGTTTTTCTGGGCGATAATAATCTGCTGTTGCCCACACAAGAGGTTCTCGCCATACCTTACTTCCTCCTTTCACCCTTTGCGGATCTCTCTTTACAAGGATCATGTCAAAATTGCCTTGCTGAAACCCTTCCATAAGATTAAGAGTTAAATCGCAAGCGACATTTAATTGTACTTGAGGGTGATTCTTTCTAAAGTTTGCTAAAACATCAGGTAAATAATGAGAAGCAAAATCTTCTGGTGTACCTAAACGTATCTCTCCCGTGATTTCTGGTTCTTTGATACGGCTATAAACCTCTCTTTGCAATTGAATAATCTGTTTTGCATAGCCTAAAAAAATTTCCCCTTCTTGGGTTAGAGTTATCTTGCGATTGGTCCGATTAAATAACAAACAGCCTAACTCTAGCTCAAGGTTTTTAATTTGAAGACTAAGAGCAGATTGTGTCCGACCAACAGATCTTCCTGCGTGACTAAAACTACCGATTTCGGCAATGGCTATAAAACTTTTAATTTGTAAAGTATCAATATGAAATGGCATTAGTTATAAAGAATCCTTATAGATTTTACAGATAATATTAATTTTACATATACATCTTTCAGCGGCAAGATAAAAGAAAACCTTTGTAAATTATTAAAAAGAAGAATATATTTGTGGTAGATGAGGAGATAATCCGTCTCCACCCCCAAAGTATTTAGTTAAGCATCCAAATTCCACCATTTAAATAGGCTGCAAACACTAACCAGATAAAGTATGGGACAAGCATTATACTAATTAATTTGAATTTATCCTTGGTAAGATAAATGAGTGTAAGAGTGAACCCTGCTATTATGATGATCCAAAGGAAACTTAAGCCAATAAAATGAAAATAAAAGAAGAGCGGTGTCCATAACCAATTCATTACAATCTGTGCAGCATAAAAAAATATTGCTGTCCTAGCAACTGACCGGTGACGGTGTTGCCAGAGCAAACAACCCGCTAAGGCAAGCAGTACATATAAGATAGGCCAGATGATAGAAAAAACTATATTGGGAGGAGTAAAAATTGGTTTATTAAGCAATTCATACCAAGGACTAATGTTTGCTTTGGTAATGAGGCCAAGGTAAAAGCCTACAAGCTCAAAAATTAAAATCCAACTTGCAATTTGAATTATTTTTTTTCGCATGATAAATAAATCTCGTCTTTTAAAAGTTGGTTTAATCCTTCCCTATAGGTAGGATATTTTAATTTAAATAAAAGATTTTTTTTCATCTTAAAATTACATACTCGCCGGTTATGTGAATAAAATTCTTTTTCGATTGGAGATAATTTAGCTATCTCAAATGGGATTTTATCTATCGGTGACATATTCAGTAAAGATGCTGCATAATCATCGATAACATACGAAGGAACCGGCTCATCATCAGCAATATTGTAAATAGAAAGAGGATCAGGCTTCTTTATAGAAGCAGCAAGAGCAGATGCAATATCTTCCACATGAATCCTTGAAAAAAAATCGCCTTTTTTATAAATAGTTTGTTTCTTGCCCCTCAAAAGCCTCACTAAAGCATTTCTTTTGGGACCATAAATGCCAGCCAATCTAAAGATATGAAGAGGTAATCGATAATCATTTGATAAAGAGAGCCATGCTTTCTCGGCATCCAACCTTAATAATCCCTGCTTACTAGGCAATATTGACTCCGAAGTTTCGTTAACCCAATCCCCTTGATGATTGCCATAAACGCTAGTAGATGAGAGGTATCCCAACCATTTGATCTGATGAGAAAACTTTTTAATTAATTCAGAGAAATTTGCAAGAATGAGATCACCCTTTTCCTCAGCAGGTGGAATGCTAATTAAAATATGTGTGGCCTTTTTTAGATATTTTTCAACGCTAGCTGCTGAAAAATTAACGAGCTCATAATTTGAGTGAGGGTAGAACCCAATTTTTTCGGAGCTCCTTGTTGTTCCAATAACTTGCAAATCAAATTCTATGAGTTCTTTTACTAAAAATTCAGCTGTATAACCAAACCCAAGTATAAAAAAACAATTTTTCATTTATCTTTATCTCAATTATCCATAAGAAATTTTATTTGAGGCCTTTAGAAGATTAAAGGCGATAACTTTTAGGACCATTTGTCCTGGGACTTTCTGAATTGTAAAATAATCAGACCTGGTAAATCTAAATTTTCGCTTCAAGGTTCCAAATCCTTGTTCAACCTTATATCAAATCTTAGAAATGATACGTTTAAACATTCTTTGTTAATGAGTTAAAGGTTTATTCCGTTTAGTTTTCTTCATAAGAGTATTCTCAATCCCCTAATGACCATAAAGTTCAAGCAAACCCTCAAGAATTCTTTTAATCCTTCATTACTTAAGTTATGCCAAGCCCTCAATATTAAGGCTTTCAATAAATTGATGCAACATACCGTAGCCAGATCTTCCAAGCTTCCCTATGTTTTGTTTTGCGGGTTCCCAGTCTATAAGGCTAAAAGACTGAATCAGTTGATCGTTCTTTAAACCTTCTCCTACTTAATCGGCCTTGAAATATCATGTAATGTGTTGAATTAAATTGATATTATTGGAGAAATGAGGTGCAATAATTGCAAGAAAAGAAGCTAACCCCATCGAAAGCTTGCAATATGAAACCATCAAAAACCGACACATCTCAGACAGAACTTTTTAGAGAACGTCTATCTAATCAACTGAATCCTCGAGAGCCATTATTTATTCTAGCAGGGCAAATCAACTGGTCTGTATTTGAAGACTCCTTTGGAGCAGAAGTTACCGATGGTCCAGGCCAGCCACCCAAGCCCATTAGGCTGATGGTAGGGCTCATGATGTTGCAGCACATGAACGGGCTTTCGGATGAAGAAGTTGTGAAACAGTGGGTTCAGAATCCTTACTGGCAATACTTCTGCGGATTTGACTATTTTCAGTGGAAGCTACCTGCCGATGGGAGTTCTATGACAAGATGGAGAAATCGCATTGGGAAAGAGGGGATGGAAAAAATTCTGGCTGAGACGATTATCGTTGCCTTAAGAACTGAAACCGTAACTCCAAAAGATTTGCAAACGGTTATTGCTGACACCACAGTGATGGAAAAAAACATCACCTTTCCAACGGACTCAAAATTGCTGAACCGAGCAAGAGAACAGTTGACAGCTTTGGCTGCTAAGAATGGTTTGAAACTTCGCCAAACCTACAAAAGAACAGGTCGTAAGACCGCAATTAATGCAGGCAAATATGCGCATGCTAAGCAATTTAAGAGAATGAGAAAGGAAGTCAAAAAACTAAAAAACTACCTGGGGAGAGTGACTCGAGATATTGAGCGCAAGATCAATGGATTTTTGGAGTTGCAAGAGATCTTTGCAGATTTACTGGGCATAGCAAATCGGCTTCTTGTTCAAAAAAAAGACAGCTCCAATAAACTTTACAGCCTTCATGCACCTGAGACTTACTGTATCGCAAAGGGCAAGGCCAACAAACCCTATGAGTTTGGATGCAAGGTATCATTGGTTTTGACCCATAAGCAAGGCTTGGCTTTGTCATCGATGGCCTTGCCTGGGAACGAATTTGATGGGCAGACGTTGGATAAAAGCCTCAAAAAAGCAGAGAAACTCTCTGGAGCCAAGATTCTTGAGGGGTTTGTGGACAAAGGATACAAGGGGCATGGCGTAACGGACACAAAGATCTACATGTCCGGCCAAAAGAGAGGCGTCACGAAGGCCATTAAGAAGCGCATAAAGCGCAGGTCGGCAGTTGAACCTCATATTGGGCATATGAAATCGGATGGCAACCTTAATCGCAACTTCCTCAGAGGTACCCTGGGTGATGCTTTCAATGCCCTATTGTGTGCTGTGGGTCACAATTTAAGGATGATCCTAAGAAAGATCATATCCTTTTTTATGTTTTTGATTGTAACCATAATGCGGACATCTCAGCTGGAAAATCCCCGCGCTAGGACCTTATTCTCCCCCTAAAACAATTCTTCAGGGCCGACTAAGTAAGATAGACTCCTTGGTACAAAATCCATAAGGAAAACAAGGAGTCCGCCCCAATTATACACCAACTCTCTAACAAAATTCGAGCCCAAATTACACTTTTTTCGGGGAAACTTTCGAGTGGATTAACAAAACCTAGGCGACGCTTTGT
>JAIEPE010000040.1 GCA_019749915.1 Alphaproteobacteria bacterium
AATAGGTGTTCGGTTTGAACCGGATTCTCCATTCGGATAAAACCGGATTCACTGTTCGAATTAACCGGAATGCGCACCCTAAGAACCTTTGAAAAGAAAGTCGATCTTTAATTTGAAACTCCAGCTGCTCATCTGATATCGTATAAAGAGTTTGAAGAATAAGAACCTTAAACATCAATACACTGTCCCAAGCAGGCCGCCCTCCTTTTTCTGTATTGGAAAAAGTAATAACCTGTTCAATAGTCTCGCGGAAGGACTCAAAGGCAATAACAGAGGCTAATTTCTCTAAAGGATCACCAAACTCTGACAATGTTTGCAAGCGATTCTCAACATCAAAAAAACCAGGATGATATGCCATTTTAACTCCCCTCTTGAATGTTTCTTCTCGAATCCTATCACTCCTCTAACTTTTGTCTATTGGTTATTCGAGGCGCCCAGTTTTTGAGAGCAAGACTCCAACTGACCCTCACCCCATTTATGAAGAATTGTCAAAGAGTGGATTTAAGTTAGAGAAAGTAGGGTTAGAAGCGGGAAGTATAAGTGGTTATTTAACGAAGGGTTTACAGGAGCTCGGGATAAAAGCGATATGTATAGATGCTCGTAAAATGGCAGCGATTTTATCGGTAACTATTAATAAGACAGACAAAAATGATGGCGTGCCACGAAGGCCGCCTTTCTAGTGGGTGAAAGTCCCACCCTGGCAAATGCCTGTTGTCCAGGTAGCGAGGAGTGCATTTACAGGGAGTAATTCTTGTAGGTGAAGCCACTCGACGACGGCTCTGTAATAGGAGCTACGCAAACTACGGGCTGTACGAAAGGGAACCTACATGTAGCGCTGTGAAGGTCGTACCAGGGAAACCTGGGAAATGGAGATGCTGAGCCTCTCGTCTGGTGGGCGAAAGTTGCAGAATAACGGTAAAGGAACAGGTATATAGCCGATATTCTCTCCCGGCGTAGCAGGGATGGCACGTAGGAAAGAAAGGAGGAGAAAGGTGATCCTGCATGGTCTTTAAGTTCCGAGAGTAAGGAAGGATATAAGGCAAAAGCCGAAGTTCGTTCCGATGCTATGCAGGAAGTCAGGGAGATAGTAGTAGTGAAGATGGGAAGGACAACAAAACCTTGCCGGAGCGAAGGATCTTCAGTTTCGTCATGTTTTCAAACCAGGGAAGGACGCCATGATTCCGAAAGGTAGTAACATGGCGCAAACCGTCCGAGAACTGCAGCGAGAACTTTATCGATCTGCTAAGTCTAATCCTAAACGCAAATTCTACACCCTTCATGACAAAATATATAGATGGGATGTACTCGTGTGTGCATGGAAGCAAGTTTGTGCAAATCACGGTGCACCAGGCATTGATGGAATTACAATAGAGCAAATTAAAGAACAAGGGGAGGGGGGGTTCTTCGACAAGTTCAGAAAGAACTGGAAGAAGGGACCTACTGAAGCAAGAAGACAAAGCGAGTGGAAATATCCAAGCCCAAAGGTGGGATTAGAATCTTGGGAATTGCCATGGATAGAGATAACCACACTTAAGTCCAATCGACATTTGGGATATGTAACAATAACTCATCCCTTTCACCCCTTAAGAGGGGAATGCCTGAAAGTTTTATCATCTAAGACTTTCAATAATCGCGATATCTTGAGCCTACAAAGTACAACAGGAAGAATCGTTGCTATTCCTCGCGAATGGACAGATAAGGCAGATCCTCATCCTTACCATTCTCTTACATCACCCCTCCCTATGTTATCCTTTACTCATCTCCAACAGTTGGTCGAACTGATAACTATTTTACAGAAGTACGTTCTGCCCATTCAAAAAAATTAAAGGATTGATTCATGCTGTGGAATATGAGAATATCTGAACATATATACAACTCCTCAGATAGCAAGAGAGAGCATGGAGACATCCACTTTAAAGCAGAAACGAAAGCAATTAATCGAGCAGCTTCACAGTCTCGATTCAGATATGCTTCGGGGGTCTCTCGTCAAGAAATTCAGAAGATGTGGAAAGCCCAATTGCCATTGTGTCGAAGAACAAGGCCACGAGAGTTATTACCTTTCTGTCAGTGTGCCCGGTCGAAATCCCATCATGATTTACGTCTCTCTCAAAAACCAAGACAGGGTCAGAAAAGCTTTGGCAAATTATCAATCTGCCCAAAGAATTCTGGAAGATGTCAGCACAATCAATCGCGAAGCGTTAGGTCGAAAGGAAATATTGTAGGGACAAGATTATGGACGTCGCTTTGGAAACCTCCTCCGCCATCAATGGCGCCGCTATTTGTGTCGCCAATATGCTGCAAGCTTATTTGGTGAACGCCTTAAGCTCTATACTCAACAAAGAGGAGAAGTCTCATGATCACAGAGAAAATACAGCCCCATCACTTAACAAAACAAGCCTATATCTACCTTCGACAGTCAAGCATGGCACAAGTGAGATTCAATCAGGAAAGTACTCAACGTCAATATGCTCTCCAAGGCAAAGCTCAACAACTGGGATGGTCACCTTTGATAATCAGAATTCTGGATGGAGATCTAGGAATTTCTGGAGCTCAAAGCAGCAATCGGGAGGATTTCAAAACACTTGTCGCCGATGTTTCAATGGGAAAAGTGGGAGCTGTATTTGCATTGGAAGCTTCCCGTCTTTCTCGTTCCTGCACCGACTGGCACCGGTTGCTCGAGTTGTGTGCAATGACAAATACTCTGATAATCGACGAAGATGGATGCTACAATCCCTCCGACTTCAACGACCAATTACTTTTGGGCCTCAAAGGATCCATGTCATTTGCAGAACTCCATTTCATACGCGCCCGCCTCCAGGGGGGTAAAATTAATAAGGCTAAAAAAGGCGAATTGCGGTTTCCATTGCCAGTTGGCCTTTGTTATGATGAAAAAAATCGGATACGTTTTGACACCGATGAGCAGGTGCGCAATACCCTGCAGTTGTTTTTTAATGTATTCAAAGAGAAAGGAAGTGCCTACGGAGTTGTTCACCATTTTGGCCAGAATAACATTCAATTTCCTAAGAGGGCTTATGGGGGAATCTGGAAAGGAAAACTTATTTGGGGAAGATTAACTCATTCTCGAGCATGTACGGTTTTAAAGAATCCTTCGTACGCTGGGGTTTATGTGTATGGTCGACATAGATGCCAAAAAAAGCTATCAGAAACTGGTCAATTACACGGAAGTACTGTTGCTGTTCCTATGGATGCGTGGCCTATTATGAGAAAAGATCATCACGAGGGATATATTTCTTGGGACAACTATCTTGATAATCAAAAGATTGTCAAACAGAACCAGACAAATGAAGAAGGGAATATAACTCCCTTGAATGCACGAGAGGGTTTGGCTCTTTTACAAGGTCTTCTCATGTGTGGCTTGTGTGGCCACAGGCTTTCCACGCGTTACAAAGGCAATGGAGGAATTTATCCAACCTATGAATGTAATTGGAAAAAGGGAGAGGGAATAGACCATAAGTACTGTTTCTCCGTAAACGCTACCCTTATAGATTTGGCCGTTTCTCAAAAAGTATTAATGATCATAAACCCTGCACAAATTGAAATTGCTATTAAAGCTTTTGAAGAGCTTGAGCATAGAAATCAATCTCTCGAAAGGCAATGGCAGATGAAAATTGAGAGAGCAGAATATGATGCTCAGCTGGCTCAGAGGCGCTATGAAGAAGTTGATCCTTCGAATCGCCTGGTGGCAGCAACACTTGAAAAGGATTGGAATGAGGCCCTTGCTCTTCTCCAACAGGTTAAAACTCAATATGCTGAATATCAAAAGAAAAATATTATGATCACAACAAAAGGGCAGAAAGAAAATCTTTTAGCTTTGGCTAAAGATTTTCCGCGTCTATGGAATGCCCCTGCAACGTCTTCCAAAGATCGCAAACGAATTTTACGTCTTCTCATAAAGGATATCACTGTCAAAAAATTAAAGGGAGATCATAAAGCTACCTTACATATTTGTTGGCAAGGAGGGGCAGTGGAGGTCCTCGAAGTGCCTATACCTTTACCCGCTAACGAAAGATGGAAACATTCAGATGAAATTGTTTGCAGGGTTAGGGAGTTGGCGCGCACAATGACAGACCAGCAAATTGTCGAAAATTTTAGACAAGAGGGGTTAAGAACAAATAAGGGAAATCCTTTTACATTGCATAACATTAGTTGGATTCGCTTTAAACACAAAATCTCTTCCCCCGTTCTTCAAAAACCAGAAGAACTTTCCATCAACCAAGTCGCGGAAAAATTTAGTGTTAGCCATTATGTTGTTAGATACTGGATTGAACGAGGGTTGGTTAGCTCTCGTCGCATTGGCTCAAAAATATGGTTATCCCTTGACCCAGAAAAAGAGGCTGAGTTAAAAAATAGAGTCGAAGGTTCAACTAAAATTGGGATTTCCCGCTCAAAATCCCCAATAGCAACTGCAAGAGGTGCATTATGAAGTCACCATGGCAATTCCCAGAGGCCTTGTGCCTCCTCCACTTGCTTTTGGTATTTCCACAAGTCTTACCGGAGAAAATTTGTAAGTTTTCTCTTGTAGCTGCTTCTGCAGTTTCATAATCATCTCTTTCTCTCCTTTAGCAATGGCATCTTTGATTGTCTTGCCGTCTATGCCAGGAGCGCCTTTGTTAGCCTTGACTTGCCGCCACGCTTCCCAAAGTACATCCTCCCGATAGACTTTATCGTATAAACTGTAAAATATGACCTCCTCTTCTTGCTTGGATTTATGGTATAGAGATTGTTGGAGCTGCCGAACTTTTAGAGTTCTGTTCTTAGCTTTTTGGCAATCAGACATTCTCAGCTCTTTCCTTTCTCATTAACTGAAGTAGGGTCCCTTTCCTCTGTCTTGGTTTCCCAAGCCATACAAACGGTACTATAAACCCCGCGGACTTCTTATAGAGCCAGTCTTGATTTCGGTATTCCCTTATACAAGGCCGTTCCCACTGGCCATGTGGAACTCTATAAGATCTCCCGGCCTACGACATGGAACATTCACAGCATGCAACCCCTACCACCCCGGTACCTGAGAATGGGACTTGTCTATTGTATTCCATCCTCTATCAGCCTTCTCGGGTAGACGATCCGGTCGGCAAGTACATTTACAATTCTCGAGGCCACTATAGGTTCATCTTTATTGCAGCCTGCTGCTTTGCATCTATCGTTCAAGGTAACTTAAGCCTATAGGTCACCCTATAAACTCAACCTCCTGCTAGACTCCCGAATAGACAATTGGAGTCGGGGACTTTCACCCCATTTGTTCCACGCCTGTACCGGCGTGCCGTCTACCACCTGGCCGCCCATGGCAAGGTACCCTCTCTCTTTTAGAGCTCTATCAAAAGATTCAAAGAGTTTCTCTATAATTCCCTTCTGGCTTAGACGCTCTCTATAAAGCCAAATTGTCTTTGCATCAGGAACACTCTGGCAAAGTTCTAAACCTAAGAACCTCATAAAGCTCAGACGATCCTTAATTTGAAACTCTGCCTGTTCATCAGAAAGGCTGTAGAGCGATTGCAGAAGTAAAATCTTAAAAATTAAAACAGCATCATAAGGGGGACGCCCTCCTTTAGATCTATCTGAAAAATCTAAGCCTCTTTCCAGATCAGAACGAAAAACCTCAAAATCCACTACTTCTTTTAACTTCTCTAAGGGATCTCCAAATTGTGACAGACTCTCTAGGCGATTTTGCATATCAAATAACCCTGGCTGGATCATATATTCTCCTTTTTGGCTCTTCTCTCCTAATTTTATCACTTTCTTCTCTCCTTGTTAGGGGGTTTTTAGAGATGCTCACTTTTCTTTAAACTCGGGAGAGTATTCTGCGGGTTTTCGCATAGAGGGTTCCATCGCCCCACATTAAGTTAGTTTAATTCAGAGGCGACAACTTTCCTGCAATAGGGGGTTGATTGCCATTCAAATTTCAGAAATACTGTGCATTACAAAATGTTGCTTAACAGCATCTACACAAAATGGCTCAAGATCACAAATGCAATACAATAGTTGAAGAAAAGGTTTATATTATGTCTCAAGCACTACTTTCACCTTATCATAAAATATTTTATATGGAGTGGAAAATAGACCCAAGTAGAAGTGATTATAACATAGTATTTGATCAGACGCTTAATGGGCCAATAAATGTACCAAGGTTAGCTAAGGCAGTAAGGCACCTTATCTCTGAGCATGTAGTATTTAATAGCCATGTAGAAGAGAAAGGTGGGACCTTGTATTGGAAAATCAATAATAAAATATACGAATTAAAATACATCGAAAATCAGTTACCAAATGATGTAATTTGGTTACATATAAAGGAGCCATTTAATTTGAGTCAAGGACCTTTATATAGATTTTATCTGATAAAGAATTGTCACAATAACCATAGGTTAATAATCATTTTACATCATCTTATTATTGATGGGAATACAATTGATTATTTTGTCGATGAATTATCAAGTTATTACAACAACCCATTACATAAGAATAGCATCTCTGTGCCAGAACAACTATTAACTTTATCAGAATTGTCTGATAAGTTATGTAATAAAATATCTATGTTTAAGGATAAAGGTATAATGCTATGGAAAGAGCAATTAACAAATATTGAATCATTAGACGCTGACTTTTTAAAACCCATTATTTATAAAAGTAATAATACACAACAAAATTTAGAACATTCAATATTGGAATTAGGCGAGAAAAGATTTACTATTGACCAAAAATCATTATCTAAATTAAAACAATTAATAGGTAAACAATTAACAACACCGTATTTATATAGCCAAAATATATTTGCCTTATTACTTTATAGGTATACTGGTCAAAAAAAATTTTGTATCACTTATCCAATAGCAATAAGAGAAGCAACTAACTTTTTATATGGCTCAAACATTAACACAAACATTATTCCCTATGATTTCAGCAAAATAAACAACTTCCTAGATATTATAAACCAAACAACAAGATTTTTTGAAGATTTAAATAATGGATCTATAAATTATAGTCGCCTGCCTATATATGATATAATGTCTGGAGATAAGAATGCATTTAATTATATCTTTGCTCAACAAAACCTAAGATACAAAGTCTTTGAATTCAACGATGTAAAAGCTATTATAAATCATGGTACGAACATTAATATACCGAATCAGGGATTGATATTTGAGCAAGACATTCAGAATAATACGCTCCTTTATAGAGTAAGATACAATCTAAAAAAGTTTGATACATGTTTGTTGAATGATTTTGTAGTGCTCTATCAAAGATTATTTGAAGAAGTATTAGATGAGCTTATTAGCATAAAAGATGTAAATAAACTAAAACATATTAATCAATATAACTTATTGCAACCTGAACAATATCAAAAAATTATAATTGACTGGAATAATACTGATAAAAGCTTTCCAAGTGATAAAACTATTTCTCAACTCTTTGAAGAGCAAGTGGTTCAAACTCCAAATAACATCGCTTTAGTATTTGAAGATACAGAATTGACGTATCAAGCACTAAATAAAAAAGCTAATCAGTTGGCACATTATTTAATACAAGCTTATAGCATTAAACCTGATACATTAATAGCATTGTGTTTAGATAGAAATAAACATATGTTGATATCGATTCTTGCAGTATTAAAAGCAGGAGGCGCATATGTACCAATAGATCCTAGTTATCCTGACGAAAGAATAAAATATATATTGGAGGATACAAATGCCAAAGTAATACTAACCAATAAAATCTATAGAGCAAAAATAGAAGATATAGCTAGAAAAGATCAACAAATACAAATATTAGATATAGATAACGAAATAATACAAGAACGACTATTGATGCAAGTAAGTACTAATATAAAAACTGTTACAACTTCAACTAATCTTGCGTATGTAATATACACCTCTGGTACTACAGGAAACCCTAAAGGAGTTATGATTGAACATAGAGGTGTAGTAAATTTGGCAATATTACAAGGTAGAGAGTTTGGATTAATTGATACTGATAGTATCAAAAATTGCTTGTGGTACAATAATTATACATTTGATGCACATGTATGGGATGTCTATACAGTTCTCTTTCATGGTCATAGATTGCACTTAGTAGGTAATAATATAAGAATGAATATAAAATTACTCCATGACTATATAAAAACTAATTATATTGATATTGCTACAATACCACCAGCATTACTAGACAATAAAGATTTACTTCCGCTAGACATACTAGTAGTAACCGGAGAAAAAACTAGTAAAGACGTGTTACATTGTTACTATAGTAATAATGTAACGGTACTAAACGGTTATGGACCAACTGAGGTAACCGTAGGAGTGAGTATAAATAAATATAATGATAATGGAAGTAATAATGTTGGTCTTCCTATGTCCAATACGAAATGTTATATTTTGGATGCTAATCTAATGCCATTGCCAATTGGCTGTATAGGCGAGTTGTATATAGGAGGGGTAGGTGTTGCGCGTGGGTACTTAAATGATCCTGAATTAACAGCAGAAAAATTTGTACCTAATCCATTCCAGTCTGTTATAGAAAAACAATCAGGTAAGAATTTAAGACTTTACAAAACTGGAGATCTAATGCGTTGGTTGCCAGATGGTAATCTAGAATATATAGGACGTAATGATCACCAAATAAAGATCAGAGGCTACAGGATAGAACTGGAAGAAATAGAAAATGCCATATTAGGTTATGACGGAATTAAACAATGCGTTGTACTTGTCAAAGAGCATATAGGTAATAAATACTTAGTTGGATATTATGTATCTGATAATAAGATAAACGAGGATAATATATTAAACTTTCTACAAAAAACATTACCAGATTATATGGTACCAAGTATGCTGATACATATAGAAAAAATTTCATTAACTATCAATGGAAAACTAGATATCAAAGCACTTCCTAGCTCTGAATTCACTATCAAAGATAATTACGTAGCTCCAAGAAACGAGCTAGAAAAACAATTATGTAAAATATGGATAGAAGTTTTAAACTTGCCTTCTCATATAATTGGAGTTCATGATAGCTTCTTTAGATTGGGTGGAAATAGTATGTTGGTTATCACTCTACTCAACAAGATAAATAAAGAACTTGCACCTAAAATAGACGTACCTGCCATTTTTAAACATAATACTATAAGTAAATTATCTGATTATATAACACATAGCTTTGAATGCGTGAACAGTGGAGAAAAATATGTATTCTAGATTGTTTTTATTAGAAGGCCTTTATGACTTAATCAATAGAGGTATAAAAATCTGGGTTAATGATAATAATATACAATTATTTGTTCCTACTGGTACTTTGTTTACAGAAGAGCAGAAGAATTTTATTAGACTGAATAAAGATGATATTCTAGTTTGTCTAAAAGATAATAATGTTTTTAATAAAGAATATAATTACATTATACTTAAGAGTAAACTAAATCATTTACCATTATCTTTTGCTCAACAGAGACTTTGGTTTATCGAGCAATATACAAAAGGTACGAATGCTTATAATGTACCCATTATATTTAAACTAGCAAATAATGTTAACTTAAGTGTATTAGATAAGAGCATTAAAGAGGTTGTCACGAGACATGATGTATTAAGAACTCTCATTAAAGAAGACAGTGATGGGAATAATTATCAACTGACACTAGAACTTCAAGAATGCCCTCTAAACATTGAAAATATTGAAATAGATACTCTAGTACAGTTAGATCAAGCGCTTAGCAAGCAATTAAACCATATATTTGATTTAAGTAATGAGTATCCTATAAAAGTATGTTTATACAAATTGCATAATAGTAACACGCAGGCGTACAAAAATGAGTATTACTTAAGTATCGTGATACATCACATCGCTTTTGATGGATGGTCTACTGATATATTTCTGAAAGAATTACGTACAAGTTATAACTATTATATAGATCAGTCACAAACTGATGCGTCTACATTAAGTTTACCAAGCTTAACCATTCAGTATAAGGATTTTGCATTATGGCAGAAAAGCTATTTAAATGGTGAAAGATTAGAAAAACAACTAAAATATTGGAAAGAAAAACTACATGGTTATGAAAAAATAAATTTAGTTGCTGATCATCAACGACCTAAACAAATAAATTATTGTGGGCATGATATTTATTTTGAAATAAAAGAGACCGCTTCTACTTCTTTAAGAGAGCTCGCAAAAGAATTAGATGTAAGTCTATTTAGTATAGCTTTAAGTGCTTATTATTTGATGTTAAAATCTTATAGTAACCAAAATGATTTAGTGATAGGAGTTCCTATTGCTAATAGGCATTATCCTCAAGTAGAAAACTTGATTGGATTTTTTGTAAATGCGATAGCATTAAGAATTAAAATAGATTCAAAAACTTTAATCAAAGATTTTATTCGGTATGTAAACCAAGAAGTAATAGAAGCTCAAATACATCAAGATTTGCCATTTGAGAAATTAGTTGAGGAATTGAAGATATCTCAGGATACAAGCAGACACCCTATATTTCAGGTAATGTTTGGAGTACAACAATTTGGAAGCGAATTATTGAATCAAAATGAACGACAAGGAAAAGAAAATAAATCTGAAGACATATTACAAACTTATACAGAGTGGGCAAGCCTATATAAGGTAGCTAAGTTTGATATCAGTACATTTATCGACGATAGTAACACTAAATTAAAAGGAAGCTTTAACTATGCGACAAGTTTATATTCAGAAGAAATAATTAATGGATTTATAAATACCTATATTCAAATTTTAAAAGAATTTGCTGGCCTCGCTAAAAATAAAGAATGGCACG
>JAIEPE010000050.1 GCA_019749915.1 Alphaproteobacteria bacterium
GCGGTCGAAGGCGCACGATTGGAAATCGTGTATACGGGAGACCGTATCGAGGGTTCGAATCCCTCTCTCTCCGCCATCCACCTTCACTAATTTTGCAAGATAACATTTAGCTGGCAAAATTTAGCTTCTAAGTATGTTTTAAGAATCTCTGATCTTTGTTGGTTCTTCGATTCATTCTTTTCGAAAATGTCAAAAATGAAAACAATGGAATTCCTTATTTGCATGGGTGAAAATAAGAAAGGGTCTTGTTAGCGATTTATTTAAAAAACGAAAATAAGATTGGGCTCTAAAAAACAAACTCACATTTGTGGCCAGGAAAATTAGGTTAGCTCAATTGGATAAGCTGCTGATTTTTCCCTCATTTATTCATTTATTTTATGGACCTGATATTAAAACGCTTTTTCACTTCATCGAAAATTATTTGGGAGATCATATCGATATCTAAGAGAGCATTAATCCCAATGCAGCGTTTAGAATTCTCTTTGAGAATTTCTTCATAGCCCTTTTGAACTCGCTCATGAAAGTGAACATCAGAACGCTCAAAACGATTGATGCCGGCCTTACGCAAATCTGCTCTTTGGAGGCCTATTCCTGCATTAATTTGTAAAATAAAAGTCAAGTCTGGCTCTAAATCTCCAACGGTAAAATGGTTGAGTTCCTTGATGCACTTAGCCCCTAATTTATGGCCATAGCCTTGATAAGCTAAGGTTGAATCCACAAAGCGATCACATAAAACCCAAGTGCCGCCTTCTAATTGGGGAATAATTTTCTTTTGAACTAGATCCGCACGCGCCGCACTCATTAAAAGAGCTTCTGTGGTTGAATTCCAACGTTCCCACTCTCCTTCCATAAGAAGTTCTCGAATTTCTTCGGCCCCCTTTGTGCCCCCCGGCTCACGATACTGAACGACATCAAGTCCATTTTGTAAAAGGCGGTTGTACAAAATACCAATTTGTGTTGTTTTTCCTGATCCCTCACCCCCTTCAAAGGTGATAAAAGGAGTTTTGTGAAACTTCATGAGCTATGCTTTCCCCAGAGAAGATAATAGATTGAGTTGCTAATTCTTTGAAAGAATCCAGCTTGTGGAACATCTTGAGCCGTAACCAAGGGGAAGGTTTTGACCCCTTTGTCTGGAATTGTTACTTCAATGGTTCCTACCTGATCTCCTGCCTTCAGAGGGGCTGAAATAGGGGACTCATAGGCAATTTTAACTTGCACCTCTTTTTGCTTGCTGCGAGGTATAGTGAAAATAATATCTTGATTTGAAACAAGGGAAACTTTCTTATCCACCCCACTCCAAACATCAGCGACTTCAACCACATCCCCCTTGCCATAGACCTTATGATTTTTAAAGAAATTAAAGCCCCAGTTTAAAAGAGCCGTTGCTTCCTGATCCCGATCCTTTGATTTGGGTAGGCCATTTACAACCAAAAGAATGCGGCGATCATCTTGTTTAGCCGTGGCCACAATACCGTAACCACCCGCATCGGTATGTCCGGTTTTCATGCCATCAGCTCCCATGTTCTTATAAAGGAGGGTGTTTCGATTTCCTTGGGTAATATTGTTATAGGTATACTCTTTCATGCCATAATATTTAGCATATTCTGTCGGGAAATCTCGAATGGTATGCTCAGCAATAATGGCCAAATCCCTTGCTGTGGTTAAGTGTCCTTCATCGGGCCATCCAGTTGCATTGAGGAAGTTAGAATTTTTAGCCCCCATCTCATGAGCTTTGCGGGTCATTTCTTCAGCAAAAGCAGCTTCAGTGCCTGCAAGCCCTTCGGCCAAAACAATACAAGCATCATTTCCAGACTGAACAATAACTCCTTGCAAAAGATCTCCTACAGGCACTTGAGTATCCACTTGAACGAACATGCGAGACCCCCCTTTTTGCCAAGCTTCCTTGCTCACATGTAGTTTGTCATCTAATTTAATATCACCGCTTTTAAGGCGTTCAAAAACAAGGTGGGCCGTCATAATTTTTGACATAGAGGAAGGAACCATTTGCTGATCAGCATTTTTTTCAAATAAGACTTCACCTGTATTAAAATCTTTCATAAAAACTTGAAGTGCTTGAGTTTCAATAGCGAATGCAGCCCCTGTTAGGGAAAAAAATGAGATAATAAGATGTTTCCACATTGTAGTTTGTCCTCTTTAATGAATAATAATTCTAGCCATACCATGCCCTGCATTGAGCACTTGATCAAGTATCTGATTGGCTTCTGCCATACTTGAAAAAGGTCCAACCCTAACCGCATAAGGTTTGAGGCCATAGGTGTGAATAGATTGCGCATTTGATTTTGTTAAATCCCCTAGGGTCTTCAAAAGGGCATTCGCTTCCTCTTCCCGTCCGTAGGCGCCAATATCAATGAAAAGGCCGCGAGAAGTGGCACTGGGCACAACCGACTTATTGGAAACTTTCATCAAAATGGGCGCTTCTTCGGTATCTTCAAAAAGATGGTCAGGCAAGCGTGGCGTCAGGGCGGCATTTATAGGGGGCAGGGGGGATTCTAAAAAAGCAGGGGGCGGTTTTTTTTCGGCCAACATGACTTGTGGCCTGTCAATGCCATTTAAAGCCAGGCTTTCAGGTACAAGAGTGCGCACCCGCACCTTGGCTGTACCCTTGTTTTCAAAACCCAGCAACTGCGCTGTCCGTCTTGAAACGTCAACAATGCGCCCTTCAACAAAAGGCCCACGATCATTCACTTTAAGTTGAATCTGACGACCGTTTTCAAGATTCGTCACCTCTGCAATGCACGGAAGAGGAAGGGTTTTATGGGCAGCTGATACCTCATTCTTGTCAAAGCGCTCTCCAGTGGCGGTGGGGCGGCCGTGAAAGACATCACCTCCTCCATAGTAGGAAGCGATCCCCACCTCATCATATTCGTAGTGGGGCTGGGGGTAATACCAAATGCCTTTAATTTGATAAGGACGACTTGTGGCTTTTTTGGGAGCACAGGTTTGGCCTATGGGACATATTTCAGGTGTTTCAGGAACACTTGAACACGCAGCCAAGAGGAGACACCCTCCTAAAACGCTCCAAACATGTAACTTAATCTTAATCAAGAAATGTGCCCCTTCCGAACTTACAAATGAAAATAATCGAGTCCGCCATTTTTCGCAAGGGCGATCAGTGTTTTTTAGATGAACTAATTATCTTTTGACTGAGAAGAATTGCTAGGAGCACAAAAATTAAAGTTCTGTCTCTTAAAAGCCGCTTTCTTTTATAAATTAACTTTTTTTTAAAGAAGTATTTGACTTTTTTTAATAGATCGTCCTTTAAGGTAGGTGTGTTACATGATATTTAAAGTCAGGACCTTATGTCATTTGAAAAATTGGGATTAAATCCCAAAACCCTTCAGGCTATTAGTGAAGTTGGATATACAGCGCCAACCCCTATTCAAGAAAAAGCTGTTCCCCTGCTTTTGACGGGACGTGATGTTATTGCGCTCGCGAAAACTGGCTCGGGAAAGACGGCCTCTTTTATCCTCCCTCTTTTGGATTTATTGACCCGCGGCCGTGCAAAGGCGCGCATGCCTCGCTCCTTGATTATGGAGCCTACCCGTGAGCTTGCGGCCCAAGTTGCCGAAGATTTTGCCACTTATGGCAAGTATCATAACTTTACAGTGGCTCTTCTCATTGGCGGGGAGTCTTTTGTGGATCAGGAGAAAAAGCTCCTCAAAGGTGTAGATGTATTAATCGCAACGCCTGGACGTCTTTTGGATCTTCATGAACGTGGGAAAATTCTTTTAAATGATGTGAAGATGTTGGTCATTGATGAAGCTGACCGTATGCTTGACATGGGATTTATTCCTGATATTGAAAAGATTGCGAGCCTTCTGCCGTCTCACCAAACGGCTCTTTTTTCAGCGACCATGCCAGTGCCTATTCGAAAGTTGACAGAGCAGTTTCTTAAAGACCCTGAGGAAATTACCATTGCAGCCTCCTCTAAGGAATCTGCTCAAATTACCGAATACATTGTTCGTGTTCCGGAAAAACAGAAACGAAATGCGTTGCGCTCGCTTTTAAAGAAAGAAAACCTTCACCAGGTTATTGTTTTTTGCAACCGTAAGCGGGAAGTAGACATTGTTTATAACTCAATGAAACGTCATGGGTTTAAGGTAGGTGCTCTTCATGGGGATATTACTCAATCCACGCGTAACCAAACCTTGAAGGAATTTAAGTCAGGTGAGATTGATCTCTTAATAGCCAGCGATGTTGCGGCGCGCGGTATTGATGTCGAAAATCTTCCAGGCGTGATTAACTTTCATGTGCCGAGTAACCCTGAGGATTATGTTCACCGTATTGGCCGTACTGGGCGTGCAGGAAAGGAAGGTAAAGCCTTTACCTTTGTCTCGCCCCATGAAACAAAATACCTAGATCCCATCTTAAAAGCCTCAAAGAAAACCATTGAAGAGTATTCCGTGGAGATCTCACTTGAAAAGACAGCAGTTCCCTCTAAAAGGGTAAAGAAAACTGCCCAAGCGATGCCTCGGACAAAGCACACCCCTCAGTATCAGGGGGATAATGAACCCACTCCTATAGGTTTTGGAGACGATATTCCTGCTTTTATGCAAGTGAAATAGGGCATATTCGGAAATGTAGCTCGAACATTTTGCACCTTACTTTTTATTTAAAATTTTTCAACCCCTTGGTCTTTTTTCTCTGAAGGGGCATACTTATATACATAAGTAGATGGTGTTAAATCACTTCCCTCAGAGAAAGAAAGATAGTCATGAACTTAAATCAATATACAGAACGCTCCCAAGGATTTATCCAATCTGCCCAAACCCTGGCCCAGCGCGAGGGACACCAACGCATTCTTCCAATCCACCTATTAAAGGTTTTGCTCGATGATGAGGAAGGGCTCTGCGCCACTTTGATTCGTAACGCTGGCGGGAGTTCAGAAAAAGCCCTTGAGATGACCCGCGACGAATTAAATCGCCTTCCCAGAGTAGGTGGGGAGGGGGCAGGACAAGTCTTTTTAGCACCTGAACTCGCAAAGGTGTTTGAGCTGGCCGAAAAAGAAGCCAAAAAAGCAGGCGATACCTTTGTCACCGTTGAGTACCTGTTGTTGGCTCTTGCGATGTCAAAAAATACGGAGGCAGGAAAAGTTTTGGCCTCTGCGGGTGTTGATTCGGAAAAACTTAAGCTTTCTATTGAGACCATGCGAAAGGGGCGTAGAGCGGATACAGCCTCCGCTGAATCCCAATACGATGCCCTGAAGAAATATGCCACCGACATGACGGCCCTTGCACGACAAGGAAAATTAGATCCCGTCATTGGCCGAGATGAGGAAATCCGCCGTGCCATTCAGGTGCTCTCCCGCCGTACTAAAAATAATCCCGTTCTCATTGGGGAGCCAGGGGTTGGAAAAACCGCCATTGTGGAGGGTTTAGCCCACCGCATTGTTAAAGGCGACGTCCCTGAAGCCTTGCGGGATATTCAACTTATGTCTTTGGACATGGGTGCCCTTATTGCGGGCGCAAAATACCGGGGGGAATTTGAAGAGCGTCTCAAGGCCGTTCTCTCTGAAATCACCCATGCGGAAGGAGAAATTGTCCTCTTTATAGACGAGCTACACACCCTTGTGGGCGCGGGAAAGGCGGAAGGAGCTATGGATGCCTCTAATATGCTTAAACCTGCTCTTGCACGTGGAGAACTTCATTGCGTGGGGGCAACAACCCTTGATGAATATCGTAAGCATATTGAAAAGGACGCCGCCCTTGCACGCCGTTTCCAGCCAGTTTTTGTGAGTGAGCCCACAGTGGAGGATACAATTTCCATTCTCCGTGGTCTTAAGGAAAAATATGAAGTTCACCACGGGATTCGCATTACGGATGGCGCCATTGTGGCCGCGGCTACCCTTTCCAACCGCTATATTACGGACCGTTTTTTGCCGGATAAGGCGATCGACCTTGTGGATGAGGCGGCAAGTCGCTTGCGCATGGAAGTGGATTCCAAGCCGGAAGACATTGATGAGCTGGACCGGCGTATTATCCAACTTAAGATTGAGCGAGAAGCTCTGAAGAAAGAGAAGGACCAAGCCTCCAAGGATCGCCTTGAGAAACTGGAGAAAGAGCTGGCCGACCTTGAATCCCAATCCAATGTACGCACGGCGGCCTGGCAAACGGAAAAGGATAAGCTGACCAGCGCTCAAAAGTTAAAAGAAAACTTGGACAAAGCTCGTAATGAGCTGGAAATGGCTCAACGAAAGGGTGATCTTTCAAAAGCTGGTGAGCTGATGTATGGGGTGATTCCTGATCTTGAGAAAAAGCTGAAGGATGCGGAAGGTCAATCCCATGATCAAATCATTCGTGAAGAAGTCATCCCTGATGACATTGCGGCCATTGTGTCTCGTTGGACCGGCATTCCCGTCGATAAAATGCTGGAAGGAGAGCGGGAAAAGCTGCTGCGTATGGAAGATAATCTGCAAAAGCGGGTTGTGGGCCAAGAAGAAGCTGTCACCGCCATCAGCCAAGCTGTCCGAAGAGCCCGGGCAGGGCTTCAGGATGCTAACCGTCCCATTGGCTCTTTCCTTTTCTTGGGCCCTACGGGGGTGGGAAAAACTGAGCTTACAAAAGCTCTTGCCGAATTCCTTTTTGATGATGACGCTGCCATGACCCGTATTGATATGTCAGAATTTATGGAAAAGCATTCCGTCTCCCGCCTTATCGGGGCGCCTCCCGGCTATGTGGGGTATGAGGAAGGTGGCTCCTTAACTGAATCAGTGCGCAGGCGCCCCTATCAAGTCATTTTGTTTGACGAGATTGAAAAGGCTCATCCTGATGTATTTAATGTGCTTCTCCAAGTCTTGGATGATGGGCGCCTTACGGATGGTCAAGGCCGTACCGTTGATTTTCGCAATACCTTGATTGTGCTGACCTCTAACCTGGGGAGCCATATTTTGGCCGAGCATCAGGGTGAGCCTTCAGAGAAAGTTCGTAAGGAAGTGATGGAGATTGTTCGCGCTTCCTTCCGCCCTGAATTTTTGAACCGTATTGATGAGATTTTGCTCTTCCGCAGGCTCTCTCGTGAGGATATGAATAGCATTGTGAAGATTCAACTAGGCCGTCTTTCAAATCTTTTGAAGGATCGCAAAATCACCCTTGATGTGGATGATTTGGCACTGACATGGCTTGGGGATCAAGGTTATGACCCTGCTTATGGCGCCCGTCCCTTAAAGCGTGTTATTCAAAAAGAGCTGCAAAACCCCCTCGCCGTGATGGTTCTGGAAGGCAAGATTAGAGAAGGTCAAAAAGTGAACGTTACTGCCGATAAAAAGGGATTGGTGATGGTATAGTGAAACCGGAAATAACCACCCATAAATTATGCCGTCATCACGAGCCCACGTAGTGGGCGTGGTGATCCATCTTAATTAAAATTATGGATTGCCACGGCCCCTTTAGGGG
Organism: Alphaproteobacteria bacterium; assembly: GCA_019749915.1. GTDB lineage: Bacteria > Pseudomonadota > Alphaproteobacteria > UBA9655 > UBA9655 > UBA9655. Next base: position 7,413 of record JAIEPE010000050.1, read on the forward strand.
CCTCGCAATGACGACTGAAGGGAGGAGAGTTTCAGAATAACCCTGTATCTAGCTCAAGGCTTTTTGTAGGCGCTCAACGCAAAATAAAATATAAGCGTCTTCATCAGCAGGCGTTTGGGTAAAAACCGTATGATCTGAAGCTGCAACATGAACAATAGAGAGAACAAACATAACAATAAATTCTGGCTTAAGTTGAGGATTCACCTCTCCGCGTTGTTGATAATGTTTGAAGGCGTTAATCCAAGATTGGGTCTCCGATGAAAGGGTTAGGGTTATAACTTGTTCATGACTTCGCTCAAGACGTTGCCAGCTGATCATGCGCATAATATCAGGGTGGTCGCGATAAAATTTGATACTTTTTATGACCAAAGCATACAGGAAATCATAAAAGGGTTGATCAGTAGGGGGCAGCATTTTTGACTGCTGATTTTTCTCTTTTACAATATTTTGTTTAACGGCTAACCACAGTTTTTCTTTATTTTCAAAATGATGAAAAATAAGGCTATGATTAACTTGAGCCAATTTTGCAATCTGCCCCATAGACGTTCCAGCAAATCCGTGCTCAACGAACAGCTTTCTTGCCGATAGAAGAATTTTCTCTTTTGTATTTTCTGAACTCATTCTTTTTTATAAAACATATTGACTGGTCAGTCAATGCTCACTATATGAAATATATTAATTGACCAATCAGTCAATATTAAGGAATTGTAAAGGTGAAGAGAATGGATTCAAATAAGCTCAATTTATCAGTTTTGCTTATGGTGGTTTGTCTGACTCAAGTTGGAGCCGATATTTATGCCCCCTCCATTCCTGCCATTGCCTTGAGTCTCCAAACAAGGATTGCCCTTATAGAGTGGAGCATGGCATTGTACATGCTAGGGGTGGCCTTATCTCACTTAATTTATGGCCCTATTTCAGAAGGAATCGGCCGAAAAATTCCGATTCTCGTAGGCCTATGGATAATGTTAGGAGGCACTTTAATTTGTCTATGGGCTGAAAACATCGAAACATTAAATATAGGACGATTTATACAAGGGAGTGGGGCAGGGGCTTGTGCTTGCTTGTGGAGGTCTATCTTTAGAGATAAGTTTAAGGGGGAAGATCTCTCAAAATATAGTTCATACCTCGTTGTCTTTATTATGTTTCTTGTTCCTGCGGCGCCTCTTTTAGGAAGTCTCTTACAAGATTTTTTTGATTGGCGCGCCAGTTTTATATTTATGAGCTTTTATGTTGGAATTTGTCTTGTCTCCTTTATCCTATGTTTTAGGGAAACAAATCAATCTCATCATAAAGAAAAACTAAAACCGTCTTTTATTGCAAGGACGTACCTGGAGCTCTTTACCAATCGGTTATTCATAGGCACGAGTTTATGTACCTTTTTAAGTTATGGAGGGTTCTTTACATGGTTTACGGCGGGCCCGGCTCTATTAATAGAAGAAGTTGGAATAACCCCTACTGATTTTGGTCTGATTACATTTTTTGGGGGTGGATGTGCCTATGGGCTTTCTGGGTGGTTGAATGGCAAATTTGTGCTTCATTATGGAATGACAGCCCTACTGCGTTTTGGATGGGCCATCATGATAATTTCGGGGATATTCATGTTAATGGGGTATTTTTTGTTGGGCATCAATGCGTGGGCGATTATTGGTCCGATCATTTTGTTCTATTTTGGCTCAACTTTTATATGGCCGAATACTTTTGCCACGGCCTTTATGCACGTTGGGAAAGCTGCTGGTTATGCAGGGGCCTTATACGGATTTATGCAGATTAGTGGTGCTGCGGTTCTGAGTTGGATCATTTCCTTCTTACCCAATTCTCCAATCTCCTTAGCCTTGGTTATCTTGGGAACAGCAACTCTTTCTTGGATTATTTATGAGCTTATTGTACCTTTCAAGTATCCTTCAAGATTGGCAACTCTAATTTTCTCTGAAAGAGCAAAAGATTGATTGCCTGGATAGATAACTGTGAGGGAATCAAGATCAAGTGTTTCAAGGGCAGTATGTATAGATTTTGTGATTTTAGGAGCATCCGTATATTTAATTCCAAACCCAAGTTTTTTCCCTGCTTTTACAATAAGCAAATCAAGTTCGGCTTGATTATGAACGGCCCAGAAGAAGCAATCCTCAGGATCGGCTTGATGAAAACGAATGATTTCTTCAAGGGCAAACCCTTCCCATGAAGCTCCCATTTTTGGATGATGAAAAAGATCTTCTCGACTTTTAATTCCTAAAAGAGAATGAAAAATTCCACTGTCCCTAAAATAGATTTTTGGTGTTTTGACCTGCCGTTTTTTAATATTTTCTACCCAGGGCTGTAATTGGCGAATCATAAACGTTCCTACAAGGATATCGATATAGTGACGAATGGCTGTTGTAGAGGCGCTTAAAGATTTGCCAATTTCAGAAGCATTAAAGATATTTCCATGATAATGAGCGAGCATCATCCAAAAGCGCCTTAGCGTTACAGGGGAAACATTGATTCCTAAGCTTGGAATATCTCGCTCAAGGAAACTTATGATGTAAAACTTTAGCCAATTAAAAGTATCGACTTCAGATTTAGAGAGGTAGGCGAGAGGAAATCCACCTCTGAGCCAAAGATTTTTAATCTCTCCTGTTTCCCAATAAGAAAATGGCGTGACTTCGATGTAGGCCAATCTTCCGGCGAGGCTTTCAGAAGATTGCCGAATTAAATCTCTGGAGGCACTGCCTAAAATAAGGAATTTTTGATTTTCTTTATGTCGATCGATTAAAACCCTTAAAACCGGAAATAAATCAGGGCGCCTTTGGATCTCATCAAGAATGACAAGCCCCTCAAACTCTGAAAGAGCTAACATTGGATTCTCTAACAAAACAAGGTCTTCGGGATTTTCTAAGTCAAATCTTTTTGAGGGTTGATGAGTTTCAGCATACATTTGGGCTAAGGTCGTTTTTCCACACTGCCGTGGCCCTAAAAGGGCAACGGCCGGATGCACGCCAAAGAGTTCATTAATTTCCTTGATAAAAGCATCTCTTTTCATAAAAAGAGCATATCATGAAAATCTTACCTTCATAATACAATTTTCACAAAATAATCTCAATCAATTGATTTTATAATGAAATTTAAGATGATGATTTCCTTTTTACCCAATTCTCCGATCTCTTTAGGATTGGTTATCCTTGGAACAGCAACTTTTTCTTGGATTATTTATGAGAGGATTATATCTTCAGAAACTATCAGCGCATAAATTAAAAAACCTTAGTTTCCTCACAAATTTTCATGAGGGGCCTTTGAATATCAGAGTTCTCTGGACCTCGCGGTAAATCCGCGGGGCGTCGTGAGGGGGGGGGTGACGTCCCGCGACTTGATCGCGGGATTGTAAGTTGAAGATGTGTTATAAGAGGATAAGAGAGATAGATAGTCTCTCATTCATGAATGAGAGA
>JAIEPE010000010.1 GCA_019749915.1 Alphaproteobacteria bacterium
TATCACCCTAGGGCTACCTCTAGCTGTTCTGACTACGGATCAGAAGGTTAGGAGTTCGAATCTTCTCGGGCGCGCCAGTGGAACGCAGGGTTTTAGAGATTTATAAAAAACAGAAAAATCCTCTAGGTAGCAAATAGGTAGCATTTGAAAACAAACTGTGTCTCTGGTGGAGCCAGTGGGAATCGAACCCCCGACCTCTACAATGACATTGTGTGGTCATTAAGATATCCTACGTTCTCTCTCGTTCTTTTTCGTTATAAAAATGTATATTTTTCAGATAGTTAAAGTTATTTTTGATATGCAGAAGATATTTTTATTTCTTTCTGATTCTTCGTCAGTTAAACCATATATAAACCATATTTTTCCTTTTTTTGGAGACAGAAATCTCAATGAAATTAATAGCAAAGACGTCATGGAATTCAAAGAATCTTTAAAACATATTCCTGTGACCTATAATAAGGGTTTTGCAGTTATTCATAAAGCATTTGAGCTTTCTGAGCTTTGGGGCTATCGACCAAAAAATAGTAATCCTTGTCGAGGTATTCAAAAATATCCAGAGCAGAAGAGAGAACGATTTTTAAAAATTGAAGAATTAAAAAGATTGGAAGAAATTTTAGAAGATGAGGAATATTTACAATTAAAGTCAGCTTATGTGTTAGGAGCTATTAAGACGCTCATGTATACGGGTTGCCGTATGAGTGAAATTTTAACCTCAAATGGGAAGATACATACCTAAATGAACGTTACATTCATCTTAAAGATAGCAAGACAGGAGAAAGAGTAGTCCCCTTAAATGAGCCAGCTAAGAAGGTTTTGGTGAAATTGAAACAGCAACCTGGAAATCCTTATGTATTTTGCAGTAATACCCATAAGAATGGGCACGTAGTGAATATTGAAAAAGCTTGGCAAAAAATACGTAAAAGAGCTGACCTTAATGATGTGCGTATTCCTGATTTAAGGCATAGTTTTGCTTCATTTGCTATTAAACAAGGATTAGATCTCTACCAAGTTGCCAAACTATTGGGTCATAAAAATATTCGCACTACAACACGTTACGCGCATTTGGCCAGAGAAGATTCAATCAAAGCTTCTAATATTGTTGGAGGGGGGTTTGTGAAATAACCTCAGCTCTAATAGCTATTTGAAGAAGTTTTGAGTTTTTTCGCCTTATCATACTTTTCGAATGAAACAAGCAATGGAATGTTTGAATCGAGCTCTCTAAGGGGCAGCTGAGGTACGTCTTAACTTATTCCTTCAGTTTTATTCTTACAAAATGCTTTTCCAAAGAAAAAACTTTGAAAAAGCGCTTGAAAAACTTTTTGTGTTCAATTCTCTTTATTTTTTCTTAAGCGGCGACTTTGCTATATTTGAAAGGTTCACCTGAAATCAATATGCGATGTAAGATGACAGATAATTTACGTCCCATAGCCATTAAGCTGGGCACTTCTAAACCCGGAGAAGAAATTAAAAATAAGTGTTATAATTTTTGGGAAAAAGGCAAATAGAGGACTTTATGATTCAATTTGGACTTTTTGACATGGAAAGGCGCTTAGAAACTCTCTCCAAACTTAGAGAGTACTTTAGAAAAGTTCAAAGAAGTGGAAAATTTTGAAGTCTTCCGGAAAGAAATTGAGATAGTAATAGGTTTTTCAGATAGCTACACTTCATTTCTGAATGTGCCCGAGGGCTGTATGTATTTAAATAGCAAGAAACTAAACACTTGTTTGAACACTCTCGATAAAAAACTCTTGCATGATTAATAGTCATCAAGTGTAAAGAATTGCTTATGACATAGCCACAACAACTTTTCTTTCTCCCTTGTATGGCTCTCTTCCGTGGGCCATAAGTATATTATCAAGAATCATCATGTCTCCTTTATTCCAATCAAATTTAATTTTTTCTTTTTCATAAGAATCTCTAATATGCTGTAAAACTGTATTTTCAATAGGCTCTCCATTCCCATAATATGCATTACGCGGAACATTTTCCTCTCCTAGTTCTTTAATAAGAGAAAGGCGAATATTATCATCTAAAGATGATATATGAAAAAGGTGAGCCTGATTAAACCATACTTTTTCTCCGCTTCTGGAGTGAGTTATGCTTGATTGGCAAATTTGTTTTGTCGTTAGTTCCGTTATTCCCTCTTTCCATTCAAATATAATATCATGTTCTTTGCAATATCTCTCAACTTCTTCTTTCATCTCAGTCTGAAAAACTTCTTTCCAATTTAAGTCAACGCCATTGCTAAAGTTACGGATATACATTACTCCATATTTTTCAAATTTTTCCCTAATAGCCGGATCTATTCTTTTATAGATGTTTCGGCTATTGGCTATGGGAGTCTCTCCTCCTTCAGAGGCTACTAAGATACTGAAGAAGCATATCATTTTAGGCCAAGAGTCTGTATAGGAGTTTTCGTTATGCAAAGGAATACTTCTGTCGGCAGGATATTCTGTTGCCGTATATATTTTGCCACCTAATTTTGTTCTTGGTGTGGAACGATAGACATAATCTAGAAGATTTGGGCATAAGCATTGTATGATACGATTAAATTCAGAAACTGAATGAACATTGAAGTTTCTTAGAAGAATACCTCCATGTGTAGCTAAATAATCTTCAAACATCACTTTTCTTTCTTTGATCCACTCAAATGAGTTAAAAGACTTTTCCTGGGCTTCTAATACTAAAAGCCCATTTTCTTCTGGTTTTACGAACCAGGATTTTACGTGAGAATCAGAAAACATTTACGATTTCCTTTAGTAAATTAATGCTAATATAGTTTATTGGATAGGCTCATAGGATTAGCTCTATAAGATGATTTTTCTCCATAATTATTCTATTCAATCTCAGATCTTTGAAGAGGTTTTTATCCTTTCTATATATCTTTATATTATTAAAAAACAAAATTAGCAAAGAAATATGAAAGAACCTTATCACCCATCAGTTTATATAGACCCATAGAGTTCCTGGCGATTTATTAAGAGAGCAACATCTTCGGAGGAAGCGTAAGCCCCGTTTAAAAGGAGAGAGATGGGACCTAAGGGCTTTTTTGGCCCCCTTTTTTCGGCGTGATCTTGATGGTGCTTTTCATGGCTAAGCCCTAGGGGACACAGCCCAATGAAGTGCAATAGATAGCACAAGGATCAACCTCTCTAACCGCTCCGCTATGCGAATATGGGTTTGCGTCAAGGAAAACTCTCTGGATTTAAAATCAGAAAATATATTCTCGATCCCCCATCTCAGCCCATAATCCCGTGTTTTGTATTCATTCGGACAACTGTCCATAGCGATATACCAAGGCTCGTCATGTCCTGGCTCATGGAGAATTCCGACAGACGTTATCATACCTGAGTGAAACCTGGTTTTTTCTAGTGTCTTCTTTCCCTCAGCTTTTAGCTGATCAAGTGTCTTTTCGGGTCCTTTATCTTGATAAACGCAGAGATTACCTTTGAGGCGAAGACGATACTTCCAGCCTTGCTTCTGACACCATCCCACAAGCTCAGCTGTTCCATAAAAGCGGTCACATGCCAACATCACACGGCACCCTTCTGGTATCCAGCTCTGCACCACATCCAGTAAGGCTTTTTGTTCATAAAATCCGATCCCTCCCTTTGTTTCCTTAACGATCCAAAAGACAGGAACGGCTCGTTTGCGCAAACGAACTGAAACCATTAACACTTCAAAGGTCGCATTCACCTTACTTTGGTCGAACATTAATACAAGGGTATGCTGATGCTTCCCTAATCGAGACAATAGATCTTCAGCGTATGAAGCCATGACGACCTGCGTATCAACAAGAGGGTTTTTCAGAAATCTTTCGACATAGTTGTAGCGGGCTTCAGCGCTTTCTGTTGGCCTATCAAGTACCTTTGATAGTTCCATCAAATTGGGTGTTTGACAAATCAACATTCCTGCGACCAATTCACTGAGCTTACGCCTTTGTGTGGCTCTTTGCTTGGGAAGTCGTTTTGCGAGATCTCTTGCAACCGCTTTCACAATCCCTTTGTATCCTGACATTCTGACTCCTTCTTCCGGGAGTTGTTCCAGGAGTCTTATATCACATCTTTACACTTTACGCAAAACTGATGGGTGGTAAGATGAAAGAACTTAATTTATCCTCTAATGCTCTCTTTAGGCTCTATATATATCATAAAAAATTACCTGAACTTATTAAGAAATTTTCTTATCTTACCCTAATTATTTTTTAGAGATACACATAAATGCTACTACCACCAAGGCTGTTTTCAGATTGATTAGAGAAGGTTGATGTGCGCCCTTGAGCATATCAAAGAAAGACATTGGTTAAACTTGAAAAAGGGACCTGATCACCTGACCTCTGAATTTGAGACTCTCGCTAAAATGCATTGTTTCTTCCCAATTTATTTATTATATCTATAATTGATTTTTGATGGTTTTTTAAAAAAAAATGATCGCCAGAGAATTGTAAATACTCAAATTTACCTGTCGTAGATGCTGACCATGCACGAATTTCTTTTTCATTTACTGTGTTGTCATGGATACCTCTCAGCGCAAGTATATCGCATAAAATTTTTTCTAATCCGAAATTTTTATATGCTTCTAATATAGAAAAATCATTTCTTATTATAGGTGCAAATAAAATCCATAAATCATTGTCGTTAAGTATAATTGGATTGATTCCGTTATATAATTTTAACTCCTCTTTTAAAGATATGTCATCTAATTGACTAAGTGGCTTTCTTTGAAGGGGTAAGTGAGGAGCCTTTGCGGCAGAAACGATCATATGCTGTGGAACAAGAGAGTATAGCTGACTTATTGCCTTAACGAATTCGAAGCCTATTAAAGCTCCAAGGCTATGTCCAAATATGATAAAGGGTTTTTCTGTATAGACTGAAAACTCTTTGCTAATATTAAAAATAATCTCATTTAAATCATTCGTCAATGGTTCGGAAAATCTATTTTCTCTTCCTGGAAGTTGAATAGCTATTAATTCTATTTCGTTTGAAAGATGATCGAGCCAACGGTGGTAGGTAGAAGCTCCTCCACCAGAATGATGAAAACAAAAAAGTCTTATTTTTGACATTGGATTAGATTTAAATTTTAAGAACCATTTGTTTTTTTCCTTCATAAGTCCTCAAATTCTAAAAGTTTTTTCGATATAGATGAGATTTAGATAATATTCTCATCCATGAATTGTTTGTTTTTTTCAGAATTGCACATTGACTTTTGAATGTATAGAGAAGATTATCTGGTAAATATAGGGACAGGGGTCCTCATGCATAAGTCAAATGTAGATAGCTATGTGAAAATAGGAGGTTTTTATGGATACTGCTAATTCTAACTCTACTAAAGAAAAATATTTCGTTGTAATTAATGATGAAGAACAATACTCAATTTTAGCGGATTATCAGAAAGTTCCACTAGGTTGGAAAACCATCGGAGAAGCAACCTCAAAAGAAGAATGCCTGAATTATATTAAAGAGGTTTGGGTAGATATGCGTCCAGCTAGTCTACGAAAAAAGATGGATGCTTCGCAATAATTTAAAAACCGTTTTCTAAATAAACATAAAATTAAATAAAAAATTTCTATGAATAAAAAATATTACTTAAAGTCAAATGTAAAAGCTGAGCCATTGATCTGGAAATGGTATGCGTGGTCTTACTTAATACCTCCTATAACTGCGGGGTGCAACATAAGAGACAGGCATATTAAAATTATGCAATCATATGTAAGTTCTCCTAAAATTCATGCACAAGCTGTAAAAAATCCTAAGCTTCTTGGCGGTCCATTTATTGATTTAAGTGGTGAACGAGTTGATGAAATTAAAGACCTCATTAATGAAACTCAAGAAAACTGTCATAATCTGCTTAATCTTGCAAACTCAGTAAAAGAATTTGATATCTTGCTTCAGACAAGAGCTATAGGAGATAGTTTAGAGAGTTTATATAAGGAAATTCCTGAAGATTTAAAAGGTTGTCTAGAGCTTGTCTATGATATAAATAGTCATCCAAGCTTTCGTATTATTGAACCGTTAATCTACCATAAGTTTTTTGATCCATCTTATCAGGAATTAGCTTTCTCAGTTGTTGAAAGTGACTTTAGACCATTTATATTAAGCACCCCTCGTTTAGAAAATAATAAAGAGGTCTATATACAAATTCCATTTGAAAATAAAATTTGGGATGATTTATTTTTAATGCGTTATAGTCCTGGTAGCATAAGTGATTTCTTTGATAGAATGTCAATTCCAGATGCAAAATTAAACCTTTTTAGAGATTTATTCACCGAGTCTCCTCCAAGTTTGGGACAAGATCGGCATTATGATGGTGAGGGTATTCGAGTTCGATATTTTGGACATGCGTGCATACTTTTGCAAACTAGAGATGTTTCAATCCTGATTGATCCTGTTTTAAGTTATAAATTAGATTCTGGTTTGGAGCGCTACACATTCTATGATTTGCCAGATGAAATTGACTATGTCCTTTTAACTCATAACCACCAGGATCACATTTTATTTGAGACTCTTTTACAGATCCGTCATAAGGTAAAAAATATAGTTTTCCCAAATAGCAACAAAGGATCAATTGTTGATCCTTCTTTGAAATATATTTTGGAAAAAATAGGGTATACCTCTTTACATGAGTTGAATGAATTTGATTCCATAGACGTTCCTGATGGGTGCATTACAGGCATTCCTTTTTTGGGAGAGCATGCTGATCTTAATATCCATTCTAAAATAGCACACTGCGTAGAGATAAAAGGGAAAAAATTAGTCTTTGCTGCTGACTCAAGAAACTTAGATCCTGCTTTGTATGATTTAATTCGAGACTATATTGGTCCAATTGATGTCCTCTATCTAGGAATGGAGTGTGATGGAGCGCCTCTTAGTTGGCTATATGGACCATTATTGACTAAACCATTAAAACGCTCATTTGATGAATCAAGGAACTTATCAGGTTCAGATTCTGACAAGGCTTGGAAATTAGTTAAGAGTATGGATTGTAAGGAGGTTTATATCTATGCGATGGGTCAAGAGCCGTGGTTAGGTTACATTATGGCTTTAGAATATACTGAAGAATCCCCACAGTTGATTGAATCAAATAAATTTATAAGTTTATGCAAAAATAATGGGATTAATATTGAGAGGCTTTATGGGAAGAAAGAGATCTATTATGAACATAGATCCCAGCAATCACTTGCTTCAAGTATTTGAGCAGCGAGTTTCTGATTCACCAGATAAAATAGCGTTAGTTTTCAAAGAAAGTCAGCTGTCTTATTGTTGTTTGAATTTACTTGCGGAAAAACTCGCTATACAACTAAATAGTAAGGGCATGAGGCCAGGTGAGGTCGTTGGTATTTATCTAGAAAAGTCCCTGGAGCTTATTATAAGTGTCTTAGCCGTATTAAAAGTTGGAGCTATATATGTACCTATAGATCCTGCATTTCCAGCTAATCGAATTCACAAAATCTTGCAAGCAACCAGACCAAAAATAATTTTGGGTGATGTTAATATCCCCATAGAAATGACTGGAAAGGTACAAGTTGTTCCAGTTATCTTAAATGACATTATGCACTTTAAGCTCTATACTCAAGATAGTTTCAAGCGAGCATATGGGCATAACTTTTCAATTATTTATACCTCTGGTTCTACGGGTGATCCTAAGTCGGTTTTGTGTAATACGACAAGCGTTATGAACAGACTTGTTTGGGCCTCTAACAATCTTGACTATGCTTCTTCCGATATTTGTTTTTTTCAAGCGAAATTTAGTTTTGTAGATCACCTAGGGGAACTTTTTTTTCCTTTATTAAATGGCATTAGATTAATTGTTCTTGAGGACAATTATTTTCAAGATATTGAGGCCTACGTTAAGAACATGAGGCAGTTCTTAGTTAATCGGTTGTATTTGACTCCTTCATTTCTGGCTTTATTATATGAAATTTCAGGAATTGCTGAAGGTCTTGACAAAGTTAAAGTGCTTGAAGTTAGTGGAGAGGTTTTTAAGGATGAACTTTATAAAAAAGTTAGAAAAATAGCTCCAAACCTTAAAGTGCTAGATAGATATGGAAGCAGTGAAGCAACGTCGGTAGTTTATACCTATGTTGATATGAATGATAATGGAAGTGTTCGTCGCACCTCATCTGTCATAGATAATACAGAACTATTTATTCTTGATGAACAACTCCACCAGGTTGAGGAAGGAGAAATAGGTGAGTTATATATTTCTGGGTTAAGCCTCAGTGATGGTTACTATAAAGATGCAACAAATACGGTTCTAAAATTTATACCGAATCCATTTAATTCAACAAGTGCATATCGATTATATAAAACGGGTGATAGAGTTCAACGTATTAATGGACACTATAAATTTCTAGGAAGAACAGATAATCAGATTAAATTAAGAGGTTTCCGTATAGATCTTTGTGAAGTTGAGAATGTTTTAATCAAGCCAGTTTATGTGAAAGATGCTGTTGTAATTTTTCATAGTGATAAGATTTTCGCTTTTGTTGTTCCTGAGCAATCCAATAATGTTGATCCAGACGATCTGGCTAATCTTCTAAACAAAGAGTTACCGGATTATATGATACCTTCTAAGATTAATGTTATTGAAAAATTACCCATGAATAATCATGGGAAACTGGATAGGAAAATCTTAGAAGAAATGGTTTTTCTAAATGAAAGAGAACTGTTGTTAGAATCCAATAGTATTAGTCCTGTTGAAGGGAAATTATGTGATATTTTTTCTTCTCTTCTTTCTCTTCAGTCTGTAAATCCAAAGGATAATTTTTTTAGAATTGGCGGGGATTCTCTTTTGGCTGTGCAAGCAATGATGCGTATAAAAACAGCATTTGGAGTGCATTTGCCAATCCCTACTATATTTAGATTTCCTACAATATACGAACTCTCAACAAAAATTGAAGAAGCAAAGACAGCTTCTACTTCCTCGGGGTTGACTCAGATTAAAAGAAGGGCAACGAATGTTTGATCACATCCCATTATCTTATAATCAAGAAAGAATGTGGTTTCTAAGTCAACTTTTACCATCTGAAGGTGTGTATAATGTGCCTCAGGTTTTTATTATTAGAGGGAAGATCAACAGAAACAATCTAGAGCGAGCTTTTGTTGATTTAATAAGTCGCCATGAAGTTTTAAGAACGGTGATAAAAGAAACCCGTGAAATGCCCTATCAAGATATTAAATCTAATTTTGATTTCAATATAAACTTCGTTGACGTCTTTGCATATAAGGAAGGTATATCTCAAGTAAAGAAGCGCCTGTTAAAGGATATGTCTTTACCTTTTAATCTTAGCGAAGATCTCCCCATTAGGGTTACTTTGTACAAAATAGGAGAATCAAAACATTTACTCCTCATTACACTCCACCATGTCGTAAGTGATGCTTGGTCTTTTAATATATTACTTCAGGAAATTGGTAAATTATACAATTCCCATCAATCGGGAGAAAAGAATCCTTTAAGTGACCTTCAAATTCAATACGGAGATTATTCTCTATGGGAGCAAGAAAATTTAACGGGAGAATCTTTAAAGCCAGGAACCTACTTTTGGAAGAAATACCTTAAGAATGCTCCTGACGAAATTATGCTTCCAAAAGATCGAGCTAGACCTTTAACACCTTCTTACAAAGGGAGTTACGAAAAAGCTTGGGTAGGTAAAAAGAGACTTTTGCAATTAAAGAAGATCGCATCGGATCATTCAACGACGCTATATGTGGTTTTACTCACTATCTATAATATTTTTCTTAGAAAATATGCCTCACAAAAAGATCTTGTTATTGGGATGCCCATTGCAAATAGGATTGATTCAGGAGTTGAGAGTTTAATTGGTCTTTTCGCAAATACGACAGTTGTTCGTACTTACGTTGAAGATGATTATAGTTTTTCAGAGCTTCTTGAAGAAGTGAAGACAAATTTATTAAGTATACTCGAACACCAATCTTACCCTTTTGCTCGTTTAATGAATGAATTAAATCATACACGTGATTTAAGTAAACACCCTATATTTCAAGTCCAATTTATTCACCAATCAAGTATTTCAACATTAACTTTAGATGCTTTGGAGGTTAAACACTTTGAGATACCTAATCAGTTTTCTCGCTTTGATTTAGTAACTATTTGCCGTGAAATAAATGATGATCTTCAAATTCTAACAGAATTTTCTACTGATCTCTTTTCAAAAAGAACTATTAAAAATTTCAATCACCTCTTTTGTAATCTTATTGAAAGTATTTCAAATAACCAGGATCAAAAAATATCAGAACTTAAAATTTTGGATTCGAATAGTTGTGAACGTTTTCTAAAAGAATGGAATGATACCAAGAAGGACCTTCCTTCCGAAAAATTGCTGACAGATATTTTTCAGGAAATTACACATGAATATCCAGATTCAATTGCCTTATGCGATGGCAATCAACACATAACCTACTCTACTCTCAATAATGAAGCAAACAAGCTTGCACATTATCTTATTGACATGGGAGTTAATTCTGAAACGATAATTGGCATTTACCTTGATGCTAATTTTAGTTATTTTGTTTCAATATTAGCTATTTTAAAAGCTGGAGCCTGCTATTTACCCCTTCACACAAATGAACCAGAGGAACGACTTTCATCGATCATAGAGGAAGCAAAATTAAGTATCATCATTACAAATGATGAAGGATACAATAATTTACCCTATGGTTACTTTCAAACAATAAACATTGATAACCTAATTCCTGAGAATCAATCCTGCTCAAATCAAAGTCCACTTATAAACGCAACAGCAGATAATCTAGCCTATGTAATTTATACGTCTGGTTCAACTGGTAAGCCTAAAGGGGTCATGATTAAACATTCGAGCGTTGTTAATTTGGAGGTTGCACAAACAGAAAAATTTCAAATTAACAGATCAAGTCGAATTTTGCAGTTTGCAGTTCCTAATTTTGACGCCTCAGTTTCAGAGTGGACAACTGCGTTGTTAAATGGAGTCACATTATGCTTATTTCCAAACAAAAGCTCAAATTCGCCAGAATCATTAGCTCATTTAGTCAATACGCATTGTATTACTCACGTAACGCTTCCACCAAGTTTTGCTAAACTTATCAACAAAGATGATATAAAAAATGTTTTAAAAACTTTGATCGTTGCTGGAGAAGTAAACTCAAGTGAAATTATTGCTGCTTTCAACGATACCGTAAATTTAGTAAATGCCTACGGCCCAAGTGAATCGGCTGTTTGCGCAAGCACGCTCAATCAATGTGGTGAATATAGTCCCACAACCATTGGAAGACCAATAAACAATATAAAGCTACATATATTAGATGAGGTGCTTAATCTCACGCCTATAGGAGTGACGGGAGAGTTATATATAGGAGGGGTTGGTTTAGCGAGAGGGTATTTAAATCGCCCTGATTTAACGGCAG
>JAIEPE010000032.1 GCA_019749915.1 Alphaproteobacteria bacterium
GGTCTAATCCTAGTTAGTCAGACAGGAATATAAAATGATAGATGTCGAAAAAATTCTGCAAGATGTTGAAAACTTTGAAAGAAGCCACATTTTAAACGGCACGCTTTTGGTAGCAGTAGGGAATAAGGTCGTTTACGAGAAGGGTTTTGGCATTGCTGATGCTGTGACAAAAACGCCCTGTACAGTTGATACACAATATAATATTGCCTCTGTGACGAAGCAATTTACAGCTGCAGCCTTATTGCGCGTTTTGTATGATGCTAATCCATCTATACCTGTATTGAAACATGCACTGCATAAACCTCTATCGAAATACTTACCTCCTGACGATATTCTTTGGGATGGTGAGATTCCTGAATGGGCTGAGCTCGTTACACTTCACCATTTGTTGACCCATACTTCAGGTATTGTAAATTATACAGATCTTGATTCATTTTATGAAACGATTTTTCTTTTAGAAAATCCCTCAATACTTGACCTTGTGTCTTTGTTCAAGGATAAGCCTCTTACATTTGAACCTGGCTCCAAATATGCTTACTGTAATTCAAGCTATTTTCTATTAGGCCAAATCATATCTCGTTTAAGCCATAAGAGTTTTAGTGAGTATTTGAGGGAAACCTTTTTTGTTCCATTGGGGATGGTAAATACCTCATTACCCGCAAGAGGAACAAGCCTCACTCTAAAAAAAATAGAGACTTATTCAAAACTTGCTCGTGGGTATACTTATGATGTTGAGAGTTGGGCAGGTCCTTACAAAGAAATAGAAAATTATTGGCCATTAGAAATTGATCAAGGAGATGGTGGTATAATTTCGACCGCAGCAGATCTTATTAAATGGAATAACGGCTTATACAAAGGCAGGGTTCTGCCTCTTAACGTTAGGGAATTGTTGTTAACTCCCTATATAGGAGTTCCTGATAAACCGGACACTTCTTATTGTTATGGTATTGTTAGCAGTATGTCTCCTGTCGGACAAATTTTTGAACATGGTGGAGGAATTCCTGGTTACCGTACTTACCTTATCTATGTTCCCTCTCTTGAACTTACGGTTGTTTCATTTGCAAACTTAATTTTTGATTTTACTTGTATTCAAGAAAAAAGAAATTCTCTTAAGCAAGAGCTATCTCATATTGAAGATGAAGAGGAAAGAGAGAGCAAATACAACGAAATATTCAAAAAACGATACCCTGAGGTGCAAAATATACTCCAAAATCATTCTCTGTTTCTAGTTGATGATCTTACATCTCTGAAAGAGGCCTGACAGAGTGACTAGAGCTCATACTATAAGGAATAACCAGTGGGCTTTAGAATACTGTCGAAGAATGATATCCCCTCGTTTTTGCCCTTGAGGAGATTGGCTGGAATAAACCTGCATCTCCCTATGACACGTATTTGCAAGGGAAGGGTCAACGATGCGTATGACTAACCTTTAAAGAAGGAAAGTTTGCAAGGGACGCCCAAATATAAATCCTTGCGTAGTATATAAACCTAGACTCGTGAAGAAAAATCGACTTTTTTTATTTTTCTCCCCATATGCTCTCCCTGACTTTTTCAAAGTGTCCCATGGAGGTTATGCAAGATTCTTGGAAGATCAAAAAAGTGAGAATTTTCTTGGTTGCGGGGGCAGGATTTGAACCTGCGACCTTCAGGTTATGAGCCTGACGAGCTACCGGGCTGCTCCACCCCGCGGCAGAGAAAAAGGGGTTAACCCCTTAAGATGGTGGGGACCATAACAAGCTTGCCTTCATTTGTCGATAGTTTTTTTGAGAAAATAAGGGAAAATCTTCTGGATAGGGGGATGAAATTGGGGTATCCTTAAAAAATAATGCTTTGGGAGGAAATAAAAATGATACCCTTTCGTCCTACACCGGCTGCCGCTGTATTAGGATTGTGTATTGCTTTGGGGCCTGCGCTTGCAGGTTTTTTCGTTTATAAGGGCATTAAAGAAGCTAAGCTTGGTGATCGTTATGTGACCGTCAAGGGGTTAGTTGAGCATATTGAATACTCTGATCGCGGGACGTGGGAAATTTCTTTTAAAGTCTCGGGAAATGAATTAAATTCTTTATATGAAAAGTTGGCTTCTGATGCAGGAATTGTCAAAAGTTTTGTGGTAAAGCAGGGGATAGCCGAAAATGAAATCTCTCTGTCCTCGCCACGCGTGACGGATTTGCATTCCCGAGAATATGGATCGGGGACTCTTTCCCCAGAACGTTATCTTGTTGAGTATACCTTGTCCGTAAATTCGCCAAAAGTTGATATTCTTGATTCCCTTTCAGGGAAGGCGGGAGAACTTTTAAAGCAAGGAATTACTATTTCAATCACAAGCATTCGTTTTTATCTGGATAAATTCAATGATTTGCGCCCCGCTTTAGTTGAGGCAGCGACAAAAAATGCTCTTGAGGTTGCAAAAAGCTTTGCTAAAACCACGGAAAGCCAGATTGGCGGCATTCGAAGAGCGAATCAAGGCGTGATCCAGATCTCAAGTCCTGATGCGTCTCCAACGGATACTTATGATAATGGGCTTACCTCTTTAAAGAAGAAAATTCGGGTGGTTTCAACCTTGGATTTCTATTTGAATTAGTACAGCAGCGATCTTTAATGCCCCCTTTACCAAAATCTTAACTTCACTTATGGTAGAGGCATAAAATGGAGCTGAAATATGTCAGATTTTTTACGAGAGTTAGAAGAGGATATCCAAGAAGAGAAGATCCTGAATCTATGGCACAAGTATGGCAATTACTTGATAGGCCTTGCCTTGGCTATTATTATTGCGACGGCTGGGTATACCTTGTGGCGGTATTTCCATCATAAAGGTCAACTTCGGGCGCACGCGTCATTTTCATCCGCTGTAAAACTCTATAATGATGGCAAGAAAGAGGAAGCTTTGAAAGCCTTTCAAGGAATAGCGCAAGGGAAGGGGGGATATGCTAAATTGGCGCGACTTTATGAAGCAACCCTTACTTTTAATCCTAGTGAAATCTATAATGAAATGGCTCGAAGAAATGTTTCTGACCCAGCGTTTGGGAATTTACCAAAAGTGCTGCTTGCGGCGCGGGAGTTTGATAATAGAGCTGCTTTAGAAGCGATCCAACCTCTAACAGCTCCAAACAATGCCTGGGCGTCTCTTTCTTATGAACTGTTGGGATTTGCGAATTTAAAAAAAGGGGATGAGATTGCTGCTGCCAAAAACTTTATTGCGATTTTAAAAGAACCTTATGCCTCTGATTCTGAAAGAATGCGGGCAAGCTTAATGCTGACTCAGATTGAAGTCCCCGATGCCATGTTTGAACAAGAAGAAAGAAAGAGTAAATAGACATGAATAAAAATTGGCTCTGGCCAGTCTTACTTCTTATCCTTGTTGCTTGTGATGCAGCAAAAGTACCCATTACAGGAACGCGTGTTCCCGTTGTTGATTATGAGAGCAGCATTAAAGTGGATGAAGAAGCTAAAAGTGTAAGCGTCACTTTGCCTCAGACTGAGGCCAACGCCAATTGGTCTCAAATGGGGCGAGAAGCAAGCCACGTCATGTCAAACTTAGCGTTCTCAGGTGCCTCTCAGCCTTTATGGGTGAACTCAATTGGTGCTGGCAATGGAGCCGGGCGACTTTTATCTCCCCCTATCGTTGAAGAAGGTATACTTTATGCCATGGATACCTATGGGAACGTAAGTGCTTTAGAGGCCTCAACGGGAGTACATCTTTGGAGGGCAGATATCTCGCCGGAAGGTCGTGAGACGGCTATTATTGGTGGGGGGCTTGCCTATGGTGATGGAAAAATTTTTGTAACCTCTCCCCATGCGGAAGTTTTAGCTCTTGATGCTAAGACTGGATCTATCCTTTGGCGTATTCCAACCTTAAGTCCTGTGCGTGCCTCGCCAGCTTACGCAGATGGTCGTCTTTATGTCTTAACCATCAGTAATATGCTTACCGTTTTAGAGGGAGAGTCAGGAAAGCAACTTTGGGAGCACGCAGGTATCACTGAATTTGCCGGTCTTTTAGGGACTGCAACTCCCGCTGTCTCGAAAGGCGTTGTGATCGTCACCTATTCTTCAGGGGAAATTTATGCCTTAAAGGCGGATAATGGTTACCAACTGTGGACGGAAACCTTAACTTCTACCCGTAGACCCGATTCCCTTTCTGCTCTTTCCCATATTCGTGCCTTGCCAGTTATTGACGATAAAAAAGTGATCATTATTGGGCACAATCAAAAAATGGCAGTCTATGATTTACGACGTGGTGAAAGAAGTTGGGAGCGGAGCATAGGGGGTACGCGGACACCTGCCGTTTCTGGAGGTTATATCTTTATGGTTAATTCTCATAATGAATTGCTGTGTGTTACCCGTGATTTTGGACAAGTCGTTTGGATTAAGAAATTGGCCTCTGACCCTGAACACCCCTTTAAAGGGGTTTGGGAAGGCCCGATCCTTGCAGGTGGAAGACTTTATTTAGTTAGCATCCATGGAAATTTGCTGAGCCTTGACCCTAAAAATGGCGAGATTATAGGAGAGCAAAATCTGGGTTCATCCGTATCATTACCTCCCATTGTGGCACAAGAAACTCTCTTTATCTTAACGGATAACGGGGATGTCATGGCTTTTAAATAGCGGGATGGGTATGAAATATCCATCTAGATCTTCCTTGTTTAGCAGAGATCCTGAGTCCCCCTCGTATGACTCGGGGTCTCAGGATGACAACTTTTTGTATTTATTAGAGAAATGTCATCCTGAGGAGCCCAAAGGGCGAGCTCAGGATCTTTTGTGAAGCTAGAAAAAGAATGTCATGAATCTCTCTGAAGCCTTTTGCAGAAAATATGGTCTTAAATTGGCCATTGTGGGGCGTCCAAATGTGGGGAAGTCGACTCTTTTCAACCGTTTGTGCGGCAAGCGGATGGCCATTGTCCATGACAAGCCAGGTGTCACTCGAGACCTCAAGGAAGCCTTTGGCCAATTGGGGGACATTCCTTTAAGGCTGATGGATACGGCAGGACTTGAGGACAAAAGCGATGATCCTCTCATGGGCGGGATGAGGGCCCAAGTTTTGCGAGCCTTGGATGAAGCGGATGTGATTTTATTTATGATCGATGCTCGCCAGGGGATGACTCCTTTGGATCAAGCCTTTGCCGACTTTTTGAGAAAAGCGAAAAAGCCCATTCTTTTGGTGGCCAATAAATGTGAAGGGAAGGGGACGGAAGAAGGGCTTGCAGAAGCTTGGGGAATTGGTTTTGGAGAGCCCTTTCCTCTTTCTGCAGAACACGGTCAAGGCATGGATTCTCTTTATGAAGCCCTTTTGCCCTATTATAAAGGACCTCTGGGGGAGGAAGAAGAGATAGAGGATGAAAGTGTTGTTCCTCTGCAACTTGCTATTGTGGGCCGTCCTAATGTGGGAAAATCAACCCTCGTCAATCAACTTATTGGCCATGAACGAGTTTTGACTGGTCCTGAAGCCGGCGTGACACGTGATGCTATTGCCATTGATTGGGAGTATAAGGGGCAAACCCTGCGGTTGATTGATACAGCAGGGATGCGTCGAAGGGCCAATGTGACGGAAAAATTAGAATGGCTTTCTGTCTCTGAAAGTCTGACAGCTATTCAATATGCTCAAGTTGTCGTTTTGGTGATTGATGCAACCCAACCCTTGGAAAAGCAAGACCTGCATATTGCAAGCCAGGCTATCGATGAAGGGCGCTGCCTTGTGCTGGCTCTGAATAAGTGGGATTTAATTTCTAATAAGCTGGAACTTTTAGGCGACTTGAAAGCACGCTTAGCAACAGTGTTGCCGCAAGTGCGTGGCATTCCTATGATTCCTATTTCAGCCTTAAAGGGGAAGAATAAGGAAAAGCTTCTTGATGCTATTTTGAATATTTACGCTCTCTGGAATTTGCGGATTTCTACATCCAAACTTAACCGGTGGCTTGCAGAAATTGTCTCCCATCACCCACCTCCCTTGATTGCAGGAAGGCGCCTTAAAATTAAATACCTAACCCAAATCAAAACGCGACCACCTACTTTTGTTCTATTTTGTAGTAAGTCGGAGGAGCTCCCAGATTTTTATGTGCGTTATATCCTTAACGGGTTGCGTGACGCCTTTGGCCTTGAGGGAGTTCCTTTGCGTCTTTTTGTGAGATCCGGCAAAAATCCATATGCAGACAAAGATTGAATCTGCTAAACTTACTCAATAAAACTAAAGGGAGTTAATTCATGTCTTACCATCTTCAAACGCGAAAAACCTTAAATGTAGATGGAAAAGACTATACATATTACTCTTTAGAAGAAGCCTCTAAGCAGTTAGGGGATATCTCCCGCTTGCCCTATTCCTTAAAAGTTCTATTTGAAAATATGTTGCGCCTTCAAGATGAGGTGGCTGTCAAAGCCAAGGATATTGAGGCCTTAGCGGGGTGGGTGAAAACCCGAACCTCTGACAAAGAAATTGCCTTTACGCCAGCGCGAGTATTGATGCAAGATTTTACAGGCGTTCCTGCCGTTGTTGATTTAGCAGCTATGCGGGAGGCCATTCAAAAAATGGGGGGCGATCCCAAAGTTATTAACCCTTTGGTGCCCGTTGATTTAATTATTGACCATTCCGTCATTGTGGATAAATTTGGAACTTTGGATTCTTACAAGTTTAATGTCCACCGAGAGGTAGAGCGCAATTATGAACGGTATGCCTTTTTAAAGTGGGGGCAAAACGCTTATAACAATTTCCGTGTGGTGCCGCCAGGAACAGGGATCTGCCACCAAGTCAACCTTGAGTATTTAGGCCAAGTTGTATGGACAAAGGAGAGGGAAGAGCGCCTTGAGGCCTTTCCCGATACCCTTGTGGGCATGGATAGTCATACGACCATGGTTAATGGCCTTGGAGTCTTAGGATGGGGTGTGGGCGGGATTGAAGCGGAAGCCTCTATGCTGGGACAGCCCTTTTCAATGGTCATTCCTGATGTGGTGGGGTTTCGCCTTGAAGGACAACTCAAGGAAGGCACGACAGCGACAGATCTGGTGCTCACCATCACTCAAATGCTGCGGGAAAAGGGTGTTGTGGGGAAGTTCGTTGAATTTTATGGCTCTGGTCTTAAAAATTTGACGATTGCCGACCGGGCCACTATCGGAAACATGGCCCCTGAATATGGAGCGACCTGTGGTATTTTTCCCATTGATGAAGAAACCTTGAGATACCTTGCCTTTACCAACCGGGATTCCCATCGCATTAAGTTGGTTGAAGCCTACGCTAAAGTTCAAGGTTTGTGGCATAGCGAGGAGGCTGTGTTTACAGAAACTCTCCTTTTGAACCTTGAAGATGTTGAACCAACGCTTGCAGGACCAAAGAGACCCCAGGATAAAATTCTTTTAAAGAGTGTTGTCTCTTCTGCTAAGGGTACCCTGGCCCATGAGAATAAGCAAGCCGATCGGATCCCTGTGCAAGGTCAAGACTATGGCCTGGGCAATGGAGATGTGGTCATTGCGGCTATTACCAGTTGTACCAATACCTCTAACCCCATGGTGATGGTAGGCGCGGGGCTTTTGGCTAGGAAAGCCGTTGAAAAGGGGCTTCGCTCTAAACCTTGGGTCAAGACATCCCTTGCGCCAGGAAGTAAGGTAGTAACTGATTATTTTGAAAAAGCAGGGTTGCAAAAGGATTTAGATGCCCTCGGCTTTGATTTGGTGGGGTATGGGTGTACCACCTGTATTGGTAATTCTGGTCCGTTGCCTGAGCCTGTTGCCAAAACTATTGAATACAATGATATGTCCGTGGCCGCTGTGCTCTCAGGCAATCGAAATTTTGAAGGACGTATCCATCCCCAAGTCAAGATGAATTATCTGGCATCGCCCCCCCTGGTGGTGGCCTATGCCTTGGCGGGTTCTATGCTGATTGATTTCTATAATGATCCGCTGGGTCAGGATAGGGAAGGGAGGGATGTCTATTTAAAGGATATTTGGCCCTCAAACCAAGAAATTCGTGATGTGATCCACGCCAACATGACTCCAGAGATGTTTACCAAACGCTACTCCAATGTCTTTGATGGGGATGAGGAGTGGCAGGGAATGCAGGTAGAAGGCGGTAAAACTTATGCTTGGCCTGCAACTAGTACCTATGTGAAAGAGCCTCCCTATTTTGACGATATGTCAAAGGATCCGCAGCCTACAAAGAACATCAAAGGGGCGCGTCCTCTTGCAATTTTGGGTGACAGTATTACAACGGACCACATTTCTCCTGCAGGCAGTATCAAAGAAGACAGTCCCGCTGGACTTTATCTCCTTGAACATAACGTTTCTATGGAGGATTTTAACTCCTATGGGTCTCGCAGGGGCAACCACGAGGTGATGATGCGGGGAACCTTTGCCAATATTCGCCTGCAAAATGAAATGACTCCTGGAATTACGGGAGGCATTACCCGCCATATGCCTGACGGAGAAGTTCTCTCCATTTATGATGCAGCTATGCGGTATAAGAAAGAAGGGACGCCATTAATTGTGATTGCAGGGAAAGAATATGGAACAGGCTCTTCCCGGGATTGGGCGGCCAAAGGTCCGCGTCTTTTAGGTGTAAAGGCTGTCATAGCAGAAAGCTTTGAACGCATTCACCGCAGCAACCTTGTTGGCATGGGCATTTTGCCCTTGATGTTTGAGGAAGGGGTGACACGACGTACCTTAAATCTTGATGGATCAGAGCTTATTGATATCGAAAGTTTAGAGACAGAAATCACGCCTAAAATGCAAGTCAAGGCGCGCATTCGCCGCACGGATGGGCAAGAAGAGGTTATCCCACTCCTTTGCCGGATCGATACGGAAAATGAGGCCCACTACTACCAGCACGGCGGAATCCTTCATTATGTGATTCGCCAGCTGATGGGAAAAGGGTTTAAGACAAATTAAACTGGATCAACTCTGTTATTCCTTAGATCCTGAGTTCGCCCTAAAGGGCTCCTCAAGATGACAACCGACTGTTTTTATTAAGAAATATGTCATCCTGAGACCCCGAGTAAAATGAGGGGGACTCAGGATCTAATGTTGATAGTCTTATATCCGTTTGCGATGGGGAAAGTGCTGTTCGCGTGCCCTAGTATCAAGGCGCAATATGGAAAAATAAAAGATGCGACTTTCCTTTAAAAGTTCTCGAAGGCGAGGGGGGATCTCTTTATCTTCTTCTGAAGATTGATTTAAACACTCCTCGCCTTGCATGACGTGGCAGCTTTCAGAAAGGCTCTCTTCAGAGGTGAGTTCTCCTTCGAGAATGGCTTTTTGCAGCATGAACCACGCAATGATTTGGGTCAAGCGAACAGTGACACGCATGGCTTCAGAGCTCAAGAGAAAGGTCATGTGAGGATCCATCGTGTTCATGTCTTTGGGCGCTTGCCATTTGATATAATCATGGGTAGCACTCAGAAGACGATGGGCTTCTTCAATTTTAGAATCAATAAGTGTGACAGGACTAGACATAATACGGACTCCTAAATAATAATTACTCTCTACTTTTAGGATAACTCTGTATTAATTAATAAATTATTGATTTTCTGTTATTTGTATATCTTAAGAAATTATGATATAATTCAAGAATTATATATTGGGGAAGGAGCTTAAAGAGTAGCTCGTGCTTCGCCCTCCTTGAGGATTAATAATTAATATGCCTTGTTGAACAAGGTTGAGAATATCTCTATGCGCCGTATCTTGTGAACATTTTGTGAGCTTTGCCCATTTTGACGTTGTTAGCTTTCCTTCAAAACCATCCAGCATGAGGTTAAGTACTTTGCGTTGCCGGTCATTTAGGGAATGAGCAGATAGCTTTCTCCAAAATTGAGCCTTGAAAAGAATGGCGTTTAAGGTGATATCAGCCTTTTGGATGGCTTCTTTCAAACAAGTTAAAAACCATGCCATCCAAGGGGTTATATCTAGGGAATTCTTTTGAGTCTGTTCAAGAATTTTATAATACTCATTGCGTTTTAATCTTATGTGGGAAGACATACTGTAAAAGCGCTGTGGAGTCTGCTCTGATTGAGCAAGCGCCATATCTGCAATAGCCCTAGCGATACGTCCATTGCCATCTTCAAATGGATGGAGGGTCACAAACCAAAGGTGAGCTATGGCTGCTTTTAAAACAATGTCTCCAGTGGGGCTTTGATTAAACCATTCTAAAAAGATCGCCATCTCTTTATCCAGGCGGGTTGCCTTAGGGGCTTGATAATGGACACGCTCATGGGCATAGGCGCCTGATATCACTTGCATAGGCCCGTGGCTATCATCACGCCAGACGCCTATTTTTATTTTTAATAAGCCGCTGTACCCTGTTGGAAAGAGGGCCGCATGCCAGGAAAAAAGGCGCTCTTTTGTAAGAGGTTTGTCATAGTTTTGTGTGGCATCCAAAGTCATATCAACAATCCCATCAACATCACGATTCGAAGGGATTAGGCCGCCTATATCCATCCCTAAACGCCGTGCAATTGACGAATGCACTTGCTGAGCATCTAAGTTCTCTCCTTCAATTTCACTTGATTTAAGGACATCTTGCGTGAGGGTAAGAAGGGTGGCATCCTCCCTTAGCTTAAATCCAAAATTTTCCATGCGCCCTAAAAGGCGCCCCTGTTCATAACGGACAGAGGCAAGCAGAGGCGTTATCACCTCTTGAGCCCAAATAAAATGAGGCCATTCGGGGAGCTCATAGATGTACATCATTAATCTCCGCAAAATATGCGGAGATTATAGCCTGTATTCTCCGCAAAGGCAATGGGGCAGGTTATCGAATTGAGAGCTTTCGAATGTGGCGAGATGGTGTATGAAGAGCGACTCGCCGGACTTCCATTCTAGGCGATGTTTGAAAAATTGGTTTGTTTTGTAAGCTTAAGGTTTTTACGTTTGAAAGCCGGCGGATGTGGTTGGGGCTACGATCCTTAAAGCGGCCTTGTGCCAAGACAAGAGCTCCAATTTTAGGATTTTTCTTCCAAGCTTGCATGACATTTTTTTGATAGGGAATATGATGGATTGGATTTGCCGAATGGTAATGAGCAACAGCTTTATGCCAGGAAGCATGTTCTTTTTTAAGTCCCGTAAGAAAGCGGGCAGCATAAGCCACATTTTGAGCAGGATCAAAGGCGCTTTCTAAGTTAGCGAAAGCTTTCGGGTGATGATGAAGATTGACTTGCATGCAGCCTACGTCAATACTTGATATTCCCTTGCGCTGCATTTCACGCACAGTGGTGATGGCGGCATCCTTAGAGGGAAAGTAGTAACTCTGTCCTTGTGCATTGACTGTCCATGGCCATGCCACGATGCTTCCCTTAGAGTCTTTTCGTCCGGATTCAACCATAGAGATAGCATGCAAAAGACCTTCAGGAATATTATGGACTTTTTCATGTTGGGTGATATAGGCAGCGCAATGGCTTGCGTTCACACTCTCAGTGGTAAAAAGCATAAAAGGGAGGCTAAGTTGCAAAAGGGGCCTTAAAAAGGCAATCATGAGTTAGTCTTTCTTAATTTTTGTTTCTATTATTCAGTTATGAATAATCTAAAACATATTACCAAAAGGTTAACAACGGAAAATTTTTTGTTTCCTATGCTGTCTATCGTGTCATTTTCCTGGACCCCGCGGTAAATCCGCGGGGCGTCATGTAGTGTTTGGCTTTAAATCGATTCTGACGTCCCGCTGCTTGACAGCGGGATTGTAAGTTGAAGATGTGTTATAAGAGGATAAGAGAGATAGATAGTCTCTCATTCATGAATGAGAGACTAT
>JAIEPE010000038.1 GCA_019749915.1 Alphaproteobacteria bacterium
CTTTCATAATTAGCCATAAGGAGTCATAAGATGGCGTTATACGAAACCGTCTTCATCGCGCGTCAAGATCTTTCAGCGGGTCAAGTTGAAACTTTGGCAACCATGATGACAGACATTCTTACCCAAGGTCAGGGTGAAGTGACCAAGACTGAATTCTGCGGCCTCCGCACCCTTGCCTACAGCATCAAGAAAAACCGCAAAGGCCACTATGTCCTTTTTAACATTGATGCCCCCGCACCTGCTGTCAAAGAAATGGAGCGGCAAATGGGTCTGAACGAGGATATCTTGCGTTTTTTAACCATAAGAGTCGAAACACTCGATCCCGAGCCTTCTCCTTTAATGCAAAGCAAGCACACCCGTGATCGCAATTATGAATCTTTTGAAGGACAAGATCCCTATGCGGCTTTTGCCCACATCAAACGAGATGATAGGGATGAAGATGCTGCTGATGAAGGAGATAAATAATGAGCAATATTCCAACAACCCGTAAACCTTTCTTCCGTCGTCGGAAGACCTGTCCTTTCTCAGGAGCTGATGGGATTAAGATTGACTACAAGGATGTCAAGCTTTTGCAAAAGTTTACCACAGAACGGGGGAAAATCATCCCTAGCCGCATCACGGCTGTTTCTCAAAAGAAACAACGTGAGTTGGCTCAAGCCATTAAGCGGGCACGGTTTATAGCTCTTATGCCGTACGTGCTTGACTAAAGCCTCTATGAACACGTCTCCCAATTGGGTACTTATCTTTCTGGGTGGCCTTTTAAGCGCCACCCTTTCCTTTTCTCCCGCTTTATTTCATCCTGCCTTTATTCTTTTTTCCTATTTGGCCACGCTTCCTTTGTTCCTCATTGGGCTTAGCCTTGGTTTATATTCCCTTTATGGAGCGGCTTTAATTGCCTCAGTTTTAGTTTTTATTGTGGAAGGAGCACTTGCAGGTTCAGAATTTTTTGTCTTGTCCGCCTTGGGGCCTATTTTCTTAGTCAATCGTGCTCTTCTAAACCGAAAGCAGAAGGGGAAAGTCATTTGGTATCCTTCCACCTATCTTTTACGAGACTTAACCCTGGCTTCAGCGATTATTACGGTTATTGCTTTGGGAGTTTACCTTTATTTTTCTCAGGGGGAAGATGCGCAAATATTTGTGAATAACTTTCTTAAAGTATTCGATCCAGAAGGACAACTTAAGGATGCAAAGTCCATTTTATACATGCTTTTCCCTTTTCTTCCTGGTTTTTTCGCTTTTTCCTGGTCTGTGATGATGATTATCAATGGTACTTTAGCCCAAGGTCTTCTTGTACGTCTTCACTATAATCTGCGTCCTTCTCCTACTCTTGGTAATCTTGATGCTCCCGACAAACTGACTCTTGTCTTAGGACTTACCCTTCTCCTTTCCCTCTTTGGGGTAGGTACCCTTAGTCTTATAGGAAAAAACTTTACGATTATTTTCTTTTTTCCCTTTTTTCTTATTGGCCTCGGAATAATCCATAATTGGTTTCATAAAACTTCTTTCACTACCTTGGGGCTCACAATTTTTTATTTTTGTCTTCTGTTCCTATTTTGGCCAATATTTATTGTTATTTTCATTGGTATTTTAAAACCTTGGATTCAAAAAAATAACTTGACCAGCTGACATCTTAAGCAATTGACATTTTGTAAAACTGATGACTAAATAAACTTCTTGTTGTAATAATGGAGTAACCCCATGGCCTATTTTCGATTTAGAAGCGGGAACATAAAGCAGACTTACTTTTTGAACCCACTGGAAAATAGGAAATTATTATCATGTCGAAAGCGACCGCTCTAAAACAAACTTTAAAAACCCTTCTTCTCTCTCTTTTGTTGATGGCTCCGCTGGGTGCGATATCTCCGCCTAAAAAGATAGCCATTACTCAATTTGTTGATCATGTCGCTGCAGATGAGGTGAGACGTGGCGTTATAGAAGAATTGGCAAAAAAAGGGTTTAAGGAGGGTGAAAATTTAACAGTCATCTTTGAAAATGCTCAAGGTAATGCTGGTACAGCAGGTCAGATTGCACGTAAATTTATAGGCTTAAATCCAGATGTGATCGTTGCCATTACAACTCCCTCCGCTCAAGCTATTGTTAAAGCAGCAGGGCAGAGGGCTGTTCCCATCGTCTTTAGTGCTGTGACGAACCCTGTTGAAGCAGGTCTTGTTCCGTCTCTGGACCATCCTGAAGGAAATGTGACGGGTGTTATGGATGCCCCTCCCATTAAAGAACAGATTGCCTTTTTGAAAAAAATCCTCCCTGAGGCGAAAACTGTGGGTGTTCTTTACAATCCTGGTGACAATGGGTCCGCATCCTCCTTAGAGGTTATTCGCGCTGAGGCCAAAGCTCAAGGATTGATCCTTGTTGAGGCAACGCCCTTTAAATCATCGGACATTCAAACCGCGTTTCTTGCTCTTGTGGGGAAGGTGGATGCGGTCTATGTGCCTCTCGATAATATGATTGTCTCTGCCATGAAATCCGTGTCAGCCTTGGCTTTAAAGCATCGCTTGCCGCTTTTTGTGGCGGACAGTGGATCTGTTGAAGCGGGAGCTTTTGCCTGTCTTGGCTACAGTTATCTTCAAGCTGGCCATAAGACAGGGGAAATTGTGAGTGAAATTCTGAGGGGAAAATCCCCTTCTGAAATTGCCATTGCATCTCCTGGGAGAACGGATATATTCATCAATCAAAATGCCCTTGAAAAATTAGGACTTTCTCTCCCGGAGGCGGTTCGGGTCGAGGCGCATTTTTACTAAAAGAAATGGAGTAAGACGGCATGAATTTAATTCAATTCATGGGAGCTGTAGAATTAGGACTTCTTTATGGACTTGTAGCCATGGGGGTCTTGTTGTCCTTTCGAATCCTTGATTTTCCGGATCTGACGGTGGATGGTAGTTTCCCTTTGGGGGGAGCGGTCTGTGCTATTTTAATTGTCTCCGGCTTTAACCCTTGGTTGGCCACTTTCTGTGCGATTTTAGCGGGGATGGCGGCAGGTTTCACTACAGCGTGGATTAGTGTGCGTTGGAATATTCTCCATCTTCTTGCGAGTATTTTAACCCTGACAGCCCTTTATTCTATTAATTTGCGCATTATGGGACGTCCGAATATTGCCCTCTTAGGAGAAACTACTATTTTTTCACCTCTTGAAGAGCCTGGTTTGCACAGTCTGTTTACTTTACCTACGGCTATGTTTATTCTTGCTACCCTTGTTTTGTTGCTTCTTTATCGTTTTTTAAGTTCAGAAAAGGGACTGGGGATGCGAGCGACAGGCGCCAATATACGCATGGCTAGAGCTCAGGGAGTCAACGTCAATAGACAAATTTTTTTGGGTCTTGCTCTGAGTAATGGGCTTGTGGCTCTTGCGGGGGCTCTCTATTCCCAAAGCCAAGGTTTTGCTGACCTTTCTATGGGGCCAGGAACAATTATTGCAGGACTTGCAGCAGTGATTATGGGGGAAGCTCTTTTCAATCCTAAAGTTATTCTGACGGCTCTCGTAGCTTGTGTATTGGGGTCAATTCTTTATCGCTTAGTCACAGCAATCGCTCTTAATATGGGTTTTCTCGGTCTTCACACGCAGGATCTTCCTCTTGTGTCAGCGGTTCTTGTTGGTATTGCGATGGTGACGCCTCGATTGCGAGCGAAGATACTTGATTTTAAAGCTTCAAGGAGTTAGCCATGATTCGCATGACCGATCTTCATGTCACTTTTAACCGTGGAACAGCCATGGAAAATAAGGCTTTACGGGGAGTGACCTTGGATATTAAAAAAGGCGATTTTGTGTGTGTCATTGGGGGAAATGGTGCTGGGAAATCAACGCTTTTGAATGTCCTTTGTGGGGATATTTTCCCGGATACGGGAAAAATTTCAATTGATAATAAGGACGTGACTTCTCTTTCCACCTGGCAACGAGCCCCTTTTGTGGCGCGGGTCTTTCAAGACCCTATGGCAGGGACGTGTGCCAATCTTACCATTGAAGAAAACCTGGCCCTTGCTATGGGAAGAGGGATGAAAAGAACTCTTAAAATGGCTATTAATAAGGATTATCGTGAAAAGTTTCGGGCGCAAGTCGCCCGATTAAAGCTCGGCCTTGAGGACCGTCTTAAAGATCCCATCGGTAGGCTTTCAGGAGGTCAAAGACAAGCGATTAGCCTTATTATGGCCGTACTACAACCTATGAAAATTATTGCTCTTGATGAGCATACAGCAGCCCTTGATCCTAAGACGGCTGCCTTTATTCTTGAATTGACCCGTGAAATTGTTGAGGAAAACCATCTTACGGCTTTAATGGTGACCCACAGTATGCATCAAGCCCTTGAATTGGGAAACCGCACTCTTATGCTTCATGAGGGGCGCGTTGTCTTTGATGTGGAGGGGGAAAAACGCCAAGGCCTTAAGGTTTCTGATCTTCTTGAACTTTTCCATAAAGCCAGTGGCCTCGAAATGGACGATGATAGTTTATTATTAAGCTGAAGGAGCGCTTATGACCTACGTTGTGACGGAAGCCTGTATTAAGTGCAAATATACTGATTGCGTTGAAGTCTGCCCCGTTGATTGTTTTTATGAAGGGGAAAATATGCTCGTCATTAATCCCGAGGAATGTATTGATTGTGGGGTGTGCGTGCCTGAATGTCCTATTGAAGCCATTTCCCCAGATACGGACCCTAAAATGGAAGCTTGGGTAGAAATAAATGCTCAGTATGCCAAAATTTGGCCCAATATTAGGCTGAAAAAGCCTCCCTTAGAGGACGCAGATAAGTGGGCTTCTGTTCACAAAAAATATCCCCGTCACTTTAGTCCTAAAAAGGGAAGTTGATTTACACTCTTTTCTCTCCCTCTTCGTCATCCTCGCGAAGGCGAGGATCCAGTAAAAACCAACTTATTCCGCAGGAATGAAGAATCCTTTTAAGTAAAGAAGATATTACATTGCTGCGCAATGAGTAATGCACTGGATCCCCTCATGCGAGGGGATGACACCTCTTTGTGTTTATTGAAGTTTCTTATCCTTTCAAAAAACGCTAATTTTACTACTTATATTTTTTCAAAATTACTTGAAAATAAAATTTTTTGACTTATATATTATCTAGAGACACAGTTAATAAGATTACCTTGAAGTATGTTTTTTATAGGAGAAATTGATGAGAGATAAGTTTTTAAAGATGACCTTTATGGCATTGTGCTTAAGTACAAGCTCTGCCTTATATGCAATGAACCCAGCAGATGAGCTAGAAGATTGTAGCTTTGCTGCTTCTTATCCAGTGAATCCAGAAGATGAGATAGCAAGTTCTAGTTCTGCTACTTCTCCTTATGTGGGAGAGTATGAAATCAGAAGAAATGATCCTAACGAACAACCAAGTGGAAGCGTTACACTTCGACAGGTGGGAGATTTTCTTGTCTTAGAAAACTTTTCCCTTATTGCCGGAAGTTATTACCACGATCATGTGGTGGAGGTTGCTTCTGAGCAGGAAGAAAAAAACCCAAACTTTACTTCACCTTTTAATACAGACGCTCGCCGAATTGCCGACTTTGTTCTCTCTGCGCTACCAACTGAAGTCCTTCAGTTAAAATGTGTAAGGAGTGATGAAAAGGACGTTCAATACCTTGGTGAAACGAGATTTGGTAAATTACATGAGATTTGGGCTAATATTGAAGACAAAACTCCCCGCATATGGGTTCGTTTTCAAAGAGAAAAAGGTTCATATTTTGGAGAAATGTTTACCCTTACTGTTGAAACTCCCTATACAGTTTGTGAAGCATCACCCATAGAGCAATTTAGACTTTTTAAAGTAGGAAGTGCTGAGCATGAGCGTCTATTGACACCATGGTTTGTTGCTGCAACTTCAGCTTCTGATACTAAGCCAGTTATAGGGTCTTCAAGTTCAAATTCGGCTCCTGTTGTGACTGCTTTGGAATTAGATACCCCCGAGTTCCATATGGGAAAATCTAGTCTGGTCACTACGTTCTTCTCATTTAGTGGATTTTCTGCTTTTGAGGGTTCCCATAGATGGACTGAAGGAACGAAAGCTACAATAACTATTCCTTTAGGAGACATGGTCTCCCCCCCTCCCTCCCACATTTCTTTTTTGGATACGAGAGGCCTTATAACCGATCGTCACCCACAACAAAATCTAACCGTAAAGGTGAATGGGGAGGAAGTTGGTCGCTATGTTTATACATTTTGCAATAATAATCAGGCAATTCACATCCCTCTGCCTAAAGATGACCAAGCAATAATTGAATTTGAAATTCCCAATGCCATAAGTCCTTTTGATTTAGAGATTAATCCTGACAAGAGAAAGCTTGGCATCTCATTTAGAGAGGTCCAGTTTCACTATTGAGAGATCTTAAACACGCAAATTTTTCTCGTCATTGCTGCGTCGGGTCTTCGACCCTTCTCGCAATGACGAAAAACCGTGGTTTTTTCTTGGTATCCTGAGGCCTTGAGCCTAGCGAAAGGGAATCAGGATCTTTTCATCTTTCCAGGAAACGCTAGTTTGACTA
This sequence comes from Alphaproteobacteria bacterium, assembly GCA_019749915.1. Lineage (GTDB taxonomy): Bacteria > Pseudomonadota > Alphaproteobacteria > UBA9655 > UBA9655 > UBA9655. The sequence continues at coordinate 6,499 of JAIEPE010000038.1, forward strand.
CTTGTATTTATCTTCTTTACAAATATAGTTTTTTGATTTATGTAATATGAAAAATAAACTGTCTAGCTTTTAGAATGGGTGCAAAAATAACTTGATTCTTTCTAAAATGAAAGATAGTAAAGTGCTTTTTGCGCCATGTATTGTATTAATAGATTTAAAAAATTAGGAGATTTAAATTATGATGATAAAGGAAAGAAATAAGCTATCTATCGTTACAGCTTTCATAGTAGGAACAACGATGTTGTCAGCCGTGGATAATGCATGGGGTATGGATGATGGAAATGACCTCATTAAAAAAGATGCTTCTTCAAAGTATGTTGCTGCAGCATCCCGCTTTTTTCTTGCTGGAACGGCGCGGGTGACTGAGGGTGCACGTAAGGCGGCAGAGACTCTTTTAGGCGATTTAGAAGCGACTTCTGAGACTGCGCTCTTGACCCCAGAAGGGTTGGAATTACGAAAGGCATTGATCAGAAAAGGTACCCGTTCATACAAGGATATATTCACTCTTAAACAAGGGGGCCTTCTAAGAGTCATGGCTGATCTAGACCCTGCTTCACCACTCGATACCATTGTTATAGAAAGCCTTAGAGCCATAAAAGATGCTGAAAAAGAGGATCCTTATGATAGCATCACACATGGTCAAGTTAAACCTGGCACTTCTGCTGAGGAGATGAATTCTATAAGGCAATCTCTCCAAAAGGCTAAAGAAGAGGCTGAGTTAAGCACGTTTTTTTCCGCTGCCCTTCCTAACTTGGTTGCGTCTTACCCAACTATAGTCGATTCTCTTATTGCTCGTTATCCACGAGAAGAAGAAAAAATTGAACAACAGAGGCGTAAATTGCAAAGTTATTTTTGCGGAGAAAAGAAAACGGTAGTTCCAAAGACGCTTACTAACGCTCAAAGAAACGCCCAAGCGAGACAGCAACGGGAACTCCAACAGAAACGTGAAAACGAATTCCGTGGTAAACTTAATGCCCTTGCGGAAGCGTTTTTGTTTCTAAAAGATATAAATGACAAACAAACGCCACCATCGTCATCTTCTCCTATCGAATTGGAACCATTGCCATCATCTTCAAGTTCAATTTCGACAGCGCCTGTTGATGAGCCTGTTTTGCAAGCAAACACTACCACGTTCCATATGGGAGTACCTAATTCTTACCTAATAAATGGATTTTCTGTTCCTGAGGGTCCCCATAGATGGACAGAAGGAACGAAAGCTTCAATAACTCTTTCTTTACAACACATGGAACCTCGTCCCACTAGTATTTCTTTTTTAGATACGAGAGGTCTTGTAACCGCTGATTACACACAAGATCTAACCGTAAGGGTGAATGGCGCGGAGGCGGGTCACTATGTTTATAGACCCGGCGATAATCATACAATTGACATCTCTCTGCCTCAAGTTGATGCCCTAGCAGAAATTGAATTTGAAATCCCCAAAGCGATAAGTCCTTCTGAATTAGGGATTAATCCTGACAAAAGAAAGCTTGGCATATCATTTAGAGAAGTCCAGTTTCAATAGCAGATAAAGAAGGACTCACCGCAAAGAGTGATTCCTTAACACTAGATCCCCGCGAAGGCGGGGATCTACTTTAATGATTATCCATGGGATCCTGAGTTCCTTTCGCTTTGCGAAAGATCTCAGGATCTTGCAGCTTAACCGAGGATTCAAGCTGCTGTTCTCTGGATCCCGCTGTCAAGCAGCGGGACGTCGCGTGTGGTGATGACGCACCGCGGTTAAACCGGGGTCCAAGGAAACGTTAAGAATGGATCCCGCTGAGGGACAGTGGGACGTCAATACTGGTTTAGACGCGATACTCACCATTGACGCCCCGCGACTTGATCGCGGGGTCCAGAAGAATGAAAGACCCTCCGCCTATGGCGGAGGGCATCTCGTTTCTGATGGAAAATTTAACATTTATATTTTTCCCATACTACTTGAAAATAAAAATTTTTGACTTATATAGTATCTAGAGACACAGTTAATAAGATTGGTTCGGAGTATGTTATTAATGAGAAATAGGTTTTTAAAAATGACCTTTATGGCATTGTGCTTAAGTACAAGCTCTGCCCTGTATGCAATGAACGAAGATGAGGTAGTAGTTTGTAGTTCTGCTGCTTCTCTTTATGCGGGAAAGTATGAGATCAGAAGAAATGATCCTGACGAACAACCAAGTGGAAGCGTTATGATTCGACAGGAGGGGGATGATCTCTTCTTAGAAAACTTCAGCCTTATTCCCGGAACTTATTATTACGATTATATGAATGCGCTTAATAAATACCCAACAAGAACTTCAATTTTTGTAACGAAAAGTGACGCAGAAAGGGCTGAAAGGAAAAGAAAAAAAGATGAAAGGAGAGGTGAAACGGAAAGGGAAAGAAAAAGAGATAAAAGGGAAAGAGACCAAATTGCCAAATTTGTTCTCTTTACACTCCCAACTGAAGTCATTAAGTTAGAGAAGTGTGTTGAGTGGGGCGATTTCGAAGGAGGCCCTCAATACGCTGGTAACGCGCGTTATGATGGAGGAGAAAGAGCTCCCATGGGTGTTCGTTTGAGAAGGGAAGGAAAGACATTCCACCTTACTGTTGAATCTCCCTATCTAATTGATTCTCTAGAAGAATTTAGACTTTTTAAAGTAGGAAGTGCTGAGCATGAGCGTCTGTTGACACCATTGTTTGCACCTGCTTCAGGAGTAACTCCCGATGCTGAGTTAGCTCCAGGATCTTCAAGCGCAACTTCATCGTCTTCAACTTCAAGCTCAAATTCGGCTCCTGTTGTGACTGCTTTGGAATCAGACACTCGCGCGTTCCATATGGGAGTATCTAATTCTTACCTAACAAGTGGATTTTCTGTCCCTGAGGGTCCCCATAGATGGACAGAAGGAACGAAAGCTTCAATAACTCTTTCTTTACAACACATGGAACCTCGTCCCACTAGTATTTCTTTTGTTGATACGAGAGGTCTTGTGACCGCTGATTACACACAAGATCTAACCGTAAGGGTGAATGGAGTGGAAGTGGGTCACTATGTTTATAGACCCGGCGATAATCATACAATTGATATCCTTCTGCCTCAAGTTGATGGCCAAGCAAAAATTAAATTTGAAATTCCTAAAGCGATAAGTCCTTCTGAATTAGGGATTAATCCTGACAAAAGACCGCTTGGCATCTCATTTAGAGGGGGCCAGTTTCGGTATTGAGAGATAAAAGACCCCTTCGCAAGCTCCAGTTAACACTGATTGAAAAGCAACACACACTATTGACGCCCCGTGGTTTAACCACGGGGTTGATCCAGAGAACAGAACTTTGGATCAACTATTTATTGAATAGATCCTGAGGAGCCCTTTAGTTAGGGCGAGCTCAGAATCTCATCCCTCTCTAATTTCTAATTACTAATATAAGCGGTGAGGTAAGTTCTGACGTTACGGTCGAGTTCCTCGTCCAGATTATTCATGATCTTTTCCATCATATTAATCCAAATGAGGCGACGTTGGCCGAGCGTAAGATTATCGGCTACCGTTCGTGATCCCTGGGCGCGTGCATAAGCAAATCCCTTAGTATTGCCAAATTCATCAAAAATCTCGATTTTAACTGACATTTTGGCTTCGTATTCTTCGGAAGGGTTCGATGTAAATACTTTTTTAAACCCTCCTGGTCCTTTGAGAGACTTTTCAACAACGGAAGCTTCTTCAATAGTTACAACCGCATGACCTCCCCCTTTGCCGACAGGGAGAAGGCGATCTTGTGCCCATTGTTGAATCATAGCTGTGGGAGGCACAGGGAGCTCATTTTCGACATGAGGAGGCCTTGAAGAAGACTGATATTGTTTAACAACTTCAACGCGCGCCACATTAAGACGAAGGGGTTTATTGGAAAGATAAGCAAGGCCCACGGGCTCGGGCATTTGTACAGATGAACAGGACGCCAAGAAAAGGGTTAGGCAAACGAGGCTCAAAAAACGCATAATCATATCTCCTTAATGGACCGTCATGAGGTCCTTTCGATCAAACTTATAATGATGATTACAAAATTCGCAGGTAATTTTCAACTGTCCATTTTCAAGAAGGCTTTCAATTTCCTCTGGAGAAAGGGCATTAAGAAAAACTTTAATGCGCTCTTCAGTGCAGCGACATTTCGCTTTAAGGGGAAGAGAATCATAAACTAATACGCCTCCTTCATGAAAAAGGCGCCGCAAAAAAGTGACGTAAGGTGTTGAGAAATCTAAAAATTCCTCAGCTGAAAGGGTTTGCAAAATGGCCTCGGCTGTGAACCACGCATCCTCCCCTGCTTTTTGAGAAGGGAGTTCTTGTAGGAGAAGGGCACCGCTTTTCCACACCCCTTTTTCTTCTTTAGAAAAAATACAAATGCGCGTTTTTAATTGCTCCGATTGTTCAAAATAATGTTCTAAAGCCAAGGGGAGGGTTTCATGATTGAGAGTCACGATTCCTTGATATCGTTTATCCTTTATGCCTTGATCAACGGTAAAAGCTAAGTATCCTTTGTCAAAAAGCTTTTGAAAACTATCCTCGGGAGTGATTTGAGCCGCTTTAAATTGCGCATAACCCCTGAGGTTTCCTTGATGAGTCACATCAATGACGGCAAGATTCAAAGGGCCCGAGGTTTTTGTTTGGAGAGTAAAAACGCCTTCATATTTTAAAAGGCCGGCTAAAGTGGCTCCTGCTGCTAAAAACTCAGCCAATATTTTAGCAATAGGGGCGGGATAATCATGCTGACTTATGATCGTTGTAGAGACGTCTTGCAGACGTACTAAACGTCCTCTCAAGGAGTATAAGGGAAGGATAAAAGGGATGGAAATGTCAAGGGAATTGTTGGTGATCATTTGATTTTCTATTTGCTTTCATGAATAAATATGTTATTATTATAAATAATAAAGTATGCATTAAGTTGCTAATTAAAAAAAATAATTAACGCTTTTTTAATAAAAGAAGTTCATAATTAAATTATATAATAAAAATACTTAAGAGCATATATTATAACGGTATAACGGAGGAAATAAAATGATTTATGTAAAAAATTTTTTAAGACAGGACGATGGAGTGACTGCGATTGAATATGGTCTGATCGCAGCGCTTATTGCAGTTGTTATTATTGGTGCTGTAGGTACGATAGGTAGCAAAATTAATACTGCGTTTACTACGATAGCAAATTCTTTATAAATAATAATGAATGGGAAGAAAACAGCGTATTATGTATGCTATTTTCTTCCTTTTATTTTTAAGTCAAGTTCTAAGATGTAAGAAGAAGGCTTTGTAGAAAAGTAAAATTTTTTTAGAAAGAGTTTTTTTAATGGTGTGTGCTCTAAATCTAATGAAAATTTTTTTGACGAATGATGGGGCAGTAACTGCAATTGAGTATGCTATAATTGCAACTCTAATTGCTTTGGTGATGGTGGCTGCAGTACAGAGTTTGGGCAGCGGGGCCTCCAATTTTTATAATAATATCACTTCAGCATTTCCCTAATATTTTTTAAAGCTAAAAAAATAATGAAATATGAAATAATGTAATGCCTTCCTGATGATGAAGGTGTTTTTTTGTTCATTTTTTAACAAATATGCTCACCAGGCTTGAAGAGCAGTGTGATCTTACATAAATAAAATTTTATATACTTTTTTCTTTTTCAGATTTCAACATTTCCAATGCTTTTGAGGTCATTTTTAAAATAAATGATAAAAGTTTACTCTTTTTTAACAACATTCAGTTTTAATAATAAGTAGGAGGCGGAAAAAGTATCCGCAAAAACAAATAAATAAAGGAGTTATTTATCATGGCAAGTGCACAACATTTATTAGATAAGGTTCGTCCTC
>JAIEPE010000070.1 GCA_019749915.1 Alphaproteobacteria bacterium
GCTGAAAGATCTTGACGCGCGATGAAGACGGTTTCGTATAACGCCATCTTATGACTCCTTATGGCTAATTATGAAAGACCCAATGCCTCTCACAAGCCGGCTCTGCCGGCAAAGAGTTGTCCTTTTCATAAAGGAAATAAGGGAGAGATGCAAGCGATTAATCACTTATTAATTTGCGTATCGTAACCTATTGACAGAGCCCTCACATTAAAGACATTATCGGAGTGTCTTAAGGTGTACCGTCACATAATGTTACGATACTGAAAAGGGAATCCGGTGCGCATCATGCAAGGCCGGAACTGCCCCCGCAACTGTAATCGGCGAGTTGTGCAGATAGAAAGCCACTGGGATTACTCCTGGGAAGGCAATCTGTAACAATAACGACCCGTAAGTCAGGAGACCTGCCTTTGGACAACACTGCAAACACGTCGGGCGGGGCGCACCGATGAGGGCGGTCGATACGCAGACCTCGTGTATTCTCGCTTTCTGGACTCCTGCCCTCTAACCATAGAGGGTATAACTATGAACCATGCATACGATTTTGACCGAAACGGACACTTGATCAACTTTGATCCGACCCGAACTCTCTTAAAATTTCCTAATGTTCAAGAAAAAAAATCTCCTCCAGAAGAAAAATCTACGCCGAAGCTTAAACCAACGAAAGAGCAACTTCGCCTTGATCGTAAGCGTGATGATCTCCTTATCCAATTTGGTAAAGAAACCTTAGATAATCGTTACCTCCTTAAAGGGGAAAGTTATCAGGACATGTTTGCACGTGTAGCCTGCAATTATGCTGATGATACTGCCCACGCTCAGCGCCTTTATGACTATATTTCCCAACTCTGGTTTATGCCCTCTACCCCTATTCTCTCCAATGGAGGAGCTAAGAGAGGTCTCCCTATTTCCTGCTTTCTCAACACCGTCTCCGACAGCTTGGATGGTATTGTTTCCACATGGAACGAAAATGTATTGTTGGCGTCCAATGGTGGAGGCGTCGGAACCTATTGGGGATTTGTACGTAGCATTGGTGAGAGCATAGGTCGGGCGGGAAAAACTTCTGGAATTATCCCCTTTGTTCGTGTAATGGACTCCCTCACCCTTGCTATCAGCCAAGGGTCCCTGCGCCGTGGTTCTGCTGCTGTCTATCTAGACGTTCACCATCCTGAAATTGAAGAGTTTTTAGAAGTTCGTAAACCCTCTGGTGATTTCAACCGTAAAAGCCTCAACCTTCATCACGGAATCAACATCACCGATGAATTTATGGAAGCTGTCCGTGATAATAAAGAATTTGGATTACGCAGTCCTAAGACCAACGCTATTATCCGTACCGTTAACGCCCGAAACTTATTTCAAAAAATTCTGGAGATACGTCTGCAAACTGGCGAGCCCTATCTCATTTACATTGATACAGTCAATAAGGCCCTGCCCAAGCATCAGCGTGAATTGGGTTTAAAAGTACGCATGTCAAATTTGTGTAGCGAGATTTTTCTCGCGACAGGCCCTGACCAATTTGGAAAAGACCGTACAGCTGTCTGTTGCTTGTCTTCTCTCAATGCTGAAACGTGGGATGAATGGCATGATAATCCCTACATCATTGAGGATGTTATGCGCTTTCTGGATAATGTTCTGCAGGAGTTTATCGATACGGCACCGGATGGGATGGCAAGAGCCAAATATTCCGCTACGCGAGAGAGGTCTGTAGGGTTAGGCTTAATGGGTTTTCACTCTTTCCTTCAATCTCGCGGTATTCCATTTGAGAGTGCTATGGCAAAATCATGGAACAAGAAAATGTTTCGTCATATCAGGCGTGAAGCTGATGCAGCTTCCGTTCAACTGGCGGAGGAACGAGGTGCTTGCCCGGATGCGGCCGATCGTTCCATAAAGGCCCGTTTTAGTCATAAACTCGCCATTGCCCCAACTGCATCCATCAGCATTATTTGTGGGGGAACAAGCGCTTGCATTGAGCCGATCCCTGCCAATATCTATAATCATAAAACCCTTTCGGGCAATTACGCTGTCAAGAACAGGCACTTGGAAAAGTTATTAGAAACTAAGGGCCTTAACAATGACGTAACATGGCAATCGATTCTTGAAAATGAAGGCTCAGTGCAGCATTTAACCGGTCTCTCTCAAGAGGAAAAAGATATTTTCAAAACAGCCTTTGAAATCGATCAACGTTGGATCATTGAACTCGCGGGAGATCGAGCTCCTTATATTTGTCAAGGGCAGTCGCTGAATCTATTTTTACCTGCCGACATTGATAAATGGGATGTGTTAATGCTCCATTGGTCTGCTTGGGAAAAGGGAATCAAAAGCCTCTACTATTGTCGGTCAAAATCTATACAAAGAGCCGAATACGCTGGCGGAGACGGTGTGGCGAAAAAAGATGTACAGACCAAGCCAACTGATTATGAAGAATGCTTGGCCTGCCAATAAATAAAAAAACGAAAGAATGATAGTATGACATATGCAGATGCAAATCCACTGGACTTACAAGGCAAGGGGCTCATTGGTCTATTAGAAACCTCTGGAACTTATAACGTAGACCGTTATCCGTGGGCCTATCAATGCTGGAAACGGCAACAACAGGTTCACTGGATGGGTGAAGAAGTCCCCCTGGGAGAGGATATTAAAGACTGGCAATCAGATACGTTAACCTGCAATGAGCGCAATCTCTTAACCCAGATTTTCCGTTTTTTCACCCAATCCGACGTCGAAGTCAGCGATAATTACTTTAAACGTTACATCCCTATTTTCCAGCCACTGGAAATACAAATGATGATGGCGGCGTTTACCAATATTGAAACCGTGCATATCGATGCTTATGCGTTATTGTTAAAAACTCTTGGCATGCCCCAATCCGAATTTGAAGCTTTTCGAGATTACGCAGCTATGCGTGCTAAAGCCGATTATATGAAAAGTTTTGGCGTAAAAACATGCGCAGATGTTGCACGTACATTGGCCATGTTCGGTGCCTTTACGGAAGGTATGTCCTTATTTGCAAGTTTCGCCATGTTGATGAACTTCCCGCGCCACAACAAAATGAAAGGGATGGGGCAAATTGTTTCTTGGTCAGTGAGAGATGAGAGTTTGCACTGCGAAAGTATTATTAAACTCTACCATACATGGGCTGAAGAAACGGGTGCCATTACCCAATCTGTTGGCGATGATATCATCGATGTCGCCAAAACAATGGTATCCCTCGAAGATAAATTTGTTGAAGTTGCTTTTGAACTTGGTGAAGTAGAAGGGATGACACAACAAGATATTCAAGCTTATGTCCGCTATATTGCGGATTGGCGCTTAACTCAGCTTAAACTTACACCGGTTTATGGCTACTTTACCGGAACTGTTGGCGATTATGAACAAAAACAACCCCATCCCCTCCCATGGCTAACCGCCATGCTCAACGGCGTTGAGCACGCCAACTTCTTTGAAGCACGCGCAACTGAATATTCAAAAGCCGCGTCTCAAGGAAGTTGGCATGGGGAAGGAGGCACCTGGGCTTCTTTCGATTTACTGAAAAAAAGGGCGTAGCCAGAGGCTACGCATAAAAATTTTGTGAGTAAAATCAATCTGTTTCACCTCTCCTCTTTGTGGGAGAGGTCGTTCCGAAGGAACGGGTGAGGGGTATTTTAGGGTAGCTCTGGTGTAAAAAATTTTAAAAAAAATTACGTACAAATCAAACAAACTCTAAGGATCGTCCTTAATACCGTTATACATTTTGGAGTAATGATGTGTTGAGTAACTTAGAGAGAATCCTTAAACACCCCTCACCGGCCGCTACACGGCGACCTCTCCCACAACGGGGAGAGGTAAAATGCCTTGATTCCACTCAAAAATTTTCACACGTAGCTCCTAAAACATCAGAAAATTGACATATATATTTTTTTGATGATATTAAAGCACACAATTATATCATATTTATTGTAGTTATATTAAATGAGCGCCTCTAAAAATTTACTTGTCATGCTGAACTTGTTTCAGCATCTCATTAATCTTATTAAGAAGATCCCGAAACAAGTTCGGGATGACTTAATATGTGAAAAGGTTTTTAGAGGGGGGAAATTTACACATCTTAATATTATTTCTTTTCTACTCTTAAGCTTTGTATTATTGCCAAATGCGGAAGCGGGAGGAAGTCGGAATCTACAGCGCACCACTCCAAGCGTAGACTACCGAAAAATGAATACACAGCAAAGAAAAACAAGTCTAAAAAAAACTAAGTTCGAGGAAAAACAAAAAGATCCTGTTTTTTCCTTTTCGCCCCAAATGAACTTCAACCATCCTTTAGCACTCCCTTTTCTCAGTCTGATGTTAACAGCACAACTCCTGTCTGCTGATGCCAAGCTTATCCCACCTCATCCTCCTAAGATTCGGCGTTTAGGCTTTGTTGCTCCTCAACCCCCAAGCAACTGCACTATTGTAAGCGTCTCTCCTACAGCTCCTTGGCCGGAACATGCCACTCACATCCCTCACGCAGGCGTTTATGTCTCAGAAAGTAAACTTTTTGAAAGTGTTCAGTGTGTTGAAGATACTGTTCATCATGCTATTTCTGAGAGTCTAATCTCTATCCCGCCTGGGGAAAGCCATACCCATATGAGGTGGATTATGCGTCCTTCTTTGCTTCCCAAAGTGCAAGAGATCACACGGACCGGAGCCATTGATGGTTTCCTTACCTATTCTGATCCCGTGAGTGGGAAAAGGTGGCAAGATGCTTTACACTACATCGATACACACCTTATAGGACACCCCTTTGAAGAGATGTCTTTTGACACCTTTGAATCCCATTTTTTTAATCTCAATAGGATACTACAGGACAGTAAAGAACTGCCAACATATCGAAGTGTGCCGGTGACCATAAAGAAAAAGCCTGCTCTTGTACCACAATTCGAAAATGTGGAAGCTATGCGCGCTTATTTGAAAGAAAAGGACCCTAAGAATTTAGAGATCTATAACGCATTAGTTTCTGAAGTCTCTTTGGCTAGAAGCTTGGTTCCTAATTTAAGACTGACCGCAGATATTGAATTTGGGGGATGGCGCTTCCTTATTGCGGATATTCTCTCAAATCCTGATTTAGCAGGTCCAGAATATGACTTTTGTCGTGAGTATTATCAGCTAGAAAATTCTAGTCCAAAAACACTCAAAAAACGCCTGCGCTCTGATTTCGGGAAATTTAAATCACTCTTAAAACAAAACAAGATAATTGATGCTGCAGCTTGTATTCATCAAGCCACAGTGAAGCATCATGTCTGTAAAGATGGCAATGGGAGTACGGGTCGAGGCTGGTTATTGGCCACGTTAAAGCAAAAAGGAATTTCACCCATTACTTTTTGGAGTGATGAACATTATAAAACGGCCGTTAACGAAGCTCTGGACGATAATAGTCTTGATCCATTTATCGATTACATTCGCGCAGAAGTGTGTCGAAGCCAGTCCCTTGCTTCTTCCTCCAGTGTTCCCTTGGATGATGCTCTTCTGACCTGCCACGCTCCCCACTGCCAAGATGATTTTGATAAGGAATTGATAAAAATAGGAGTTCTTCATCCTGCACGTTCAGAAGATGAAGAGTGTCTTACCCCAAAAAGTGGGGGATAAAATCTACTTTTACATAAGGTAACTTTTCATTGACTCATATCAAAGATGAAAGCTATATTTTTTGGGATTCATTAAATTCAACTGAGGTAATTATTATGCGTAGCTATATGTTTTTTAAAATTTTCTTTGCAATCTTAGTCTTTCAATATTCTTCTCATGGTTTTGCTATGAACAAAGATGATTTTGAAGACCAAAAAAAAGCTCTTTCAGTAGCTTTTAAAGTATCGATAGAAGATAAAGAATTGTCGAAAAAAGAAATAAAGGAAGTTACAGCTTCAATTAAAAGGAGCGGGCATATAGATGAAGCTCTGACGATTTTTATCAATGAACTTATTGGGCATGGGGTTTCAAGCTCTGACGTTGATCATATCGTGACAGCTTTTGGATATACGATCCCTAGATCTGCCAAAATTGACTATGGACTTCATGATATTATTTTGGGAAGATCGAGTCTTTTGGGCTCACTTCGGGCAAATGCGAGAAGCATATGGAACAACGGTTTAATTAAATGGGGTATTGAAAATGGCCCCACATTGCTGGGCTACATGGCTACAGTCCAGCTTGTCTCAGGTATGCTAACCCCTGCCGCAGCAGAAGTCGTCACTCCTGAGGGAATGTGTTCATTACCGGAAGGCGCATGGGTGGGGAGTTGCCACAATACGACAGTTGTGCCTTATCGCAGTATGGATCCTAACGTGCCCGCTGATTCATGCGTATTAACAACTCGATGCGATACCATCATACCTTCCATCCCTCCCATAGAAAATGAGTTGTTTTTTAAATCAACAAGCAGTTTAATTTTAGATAATAGAAACGGCACATTAGCCATTCGAAATTCTTCTGGAGACTTCTCACCACTCTCATCTAGTCAAATTGAATGTACCGCTTTACCTGGGTCTCACCATGATTCTTGCACGATTAGTGTTAGTCCTTATACCCCTACAGATCCAAGACTTGCAGATACACCTTTTTGTGAAATGAGATCAACTTGTGCAAAAATCGAGGGTGACACGAATACTCAGAATTCAGTTTATTATCGCCATGAGCAGCTGAGAGGACATGAAGTTGTTGCCGAGAATTGTGATGGAAAGATGCTTATTCATGATAGCCATGATGCAGATGGAAAGTGCGCAGGAGAAGATGCAACAAGGATTCGCGAAATTTCTGCTCAACACGGTAACACCCGTCATGTTTTATAGAACAGAGGCCATCAATCGAAGAAATTAACTCTATATGGGAAGCATACTGAATAGTCTGCTTCCTTAACACCGAACGTTTTTTATCTTCTGTAAATTTTAACATACCGCTGTCATCTCTGTCCTCGAGAAAACGGCGATCCATCGGAAACGAAGGAAACTCCGCCTCTGGCGGAGGGGTGAGAAAGTTAAACATTATATGCAATAAACCTTTGTTCTTGGGTCACGAAGTGATACAAGAACAGGGGTAAACGTAGAGTGTTGGGATAATGAAATTAACCCTATCCAAGGTCATTCCCACGAAAGCAGGAAACACGGGGACCCATCATAGTATTTTCCTGGATCTCGCGATCAAGTCGCGGGACGTCAAAATTAGTTTAAAGGCTACAAACACTATTGACGCCCCGCGGATTTACCGCGGGGTCCAGAGAACAGTACTTTGGATCTCCTCCTTCGAGGGAATTGACAATCTAGGGTAAGCGCCTTTTGTATAACCACTTTTAGTGGTCCAAGCGAAGCGTTACAGACCTCCACCTCTGGTGGAGGTACTGATTCCTAACGTTTCCCTGGACCACGTGGTCAAGCCACGGGGCGTCATATAGAGAGAGGGCGACGTCCCGCGATTTAACCGCGGGATTCATCTTAATGATTATCCATAGTTGATCCAGCGCATGACTTATTGCGCAGCAAGGTTATGGATATTAATGTTTGAAGTTTGGTACACTTGATAATAAAATTAAACAGATACTTTTTCTTTAGAAATGGGCACAAATGACGAGTACTAGACTAGAAGCATTTAGTGATGCGGTCATAGCGGTTATCATCACAATCATGGTTTTAGAAATAAGGGCACCTCATGAAGCAACAACCCTTGCTTCGCTTAAGCCGTTGTTACCTACATTTATCAGTTATATACTTAGCTTTTTTTTTGTTGGATTATATTGGAACAATCACCATCATCTTTTACAAACCGCTAAAAAAGTTAATGGCAAAATATTGTGGGCAAATTTACATTTATTGTTTTGGCTATCTTTGATTCCTTTTTTTACTTCATTAATGGATGAAAACAATTTTGCAACTTGGCCCGTAGCACTGTATGGCGTCGATTTATTGTGTGCAGCAATTGCTTATCAGATATTAACGTGGGCATTAATTTCATATCATGGCAAAGATTCACTACTCGCAAAAGCCCATGGTCATGGAATAAAAGAAATATCATCTATTTTTTTATATATGATTGCTATCGCATTAGCATTCTATTGTTCGAGTATGTCATATGTATTGTATATTGTTGTTGCAGCGATATGGTTAATACCAGATCGACGTATTGAAATTCGTTTGGATAAGGAGCATAATTAAAATTTTCGTTTTCCTCTCTATTCATGGGAAATTCGTTTTTTACATGACTTCGTTGTTGCTAATGTGTGTATATTCCATTTAAAATCTCTGCTGAAAGTACTGACCTTTTGGAGAAGAGAAATAACAAACCCTTCAGACATGTTTTACAAATATCTGATGATTGAAGATTAGCTTGACTAAAGCATTCCACTCCTATTTAAAATAGAGAGCGCCTTATTATATGAGTTATTTATAGCCATGCTTCAAGAATCGGTTTTTTTCTCTCCTGCTTTGCGCGGCGCGATTTTCAAAGCCCTTTCTTGCCTTTGCTTTGCCGGCATTTATGGATGTGTTCACTATTTTTCCCATTCAGCTAAAACTCTCGGGATTCCTCCTCTTCCTGCAACGGAGCTCGCTTTTTTTGAGACTCTTTTTGCTCTGTTATTTATTCTCCCCTGGGCCCTGAAAACGGGAAAAACGGCCTTCATCATCACCGGGCCCTCTCTTTATATGGGACGTGCCATTGTCGTTTCTCTTGGTGTGATTCTTTGGTACATCGCTTTATCCCAAATGTCCCTGGTTCAAGTGGTGGCTTTTAAATATACAACACCTTTATTCACACTTCTTGGGGCTCACCTTTTTTTGAGAGAAAAATGTGGTTGGGGACGCGGGAGCGCCATTCTCTGTTCTTTTATTGGCGCCTTGCTTGTCTCTGGAGGCGACCTTTTTGAAGGGAAAGCCCGCTGGCAGGACTTAAGCCTTCTTGCCCTCTTCCCTTTAGGTGCTACCGCCTGTCATGCCCTTGCAGCTGTTTTAGGGAAAAAGCAATCACGTCATGACTCCCCTCAAACTATTACCCTTTATCTTTTGCTTCTTACCCTGCCTCTTTTTGCCGTAGCTTCTTTGCCCGAATGGACTGCTCCCCTCTCCTGGCAATGGCCTTGGTTGATTTTCATGGGAGGACTTTTGGCTTGCGCTTATATTTTTCTCAGTCAAGCCTATGTAGCTGCTGAAATCATCTACTTGATTCCCGTCAGTTTTACGCGCCTCATTGCAGCCGCTGTTATTGGAATGACCTTCTTCCATGAATGGCTCACCCCCTGGACATGGATGGGCTCCTTCCTGATCCTAGGAGCCACTATGGCCTTGTGTCATTACGAAATTAAAAGAAAAATCCTTTCAGCAATCTAGTTGACAAGCGCCCCATAAAATCCTATAGTCCTCTCACTTTCATCACGTCAGTCCTCGCGTTGCGGGCACTGGCGCGTTTTTGTTAGGAAAATAGGAAACAATTGTGTTTGAGAATTTAACGGGCCGCCTTGGCTCTATCATCGACAAGCTTAAAGGACGTGGCGCCTTAACGGAGGCGGACGTAAAAGCTGCCTTGCGCGAAGTGCGCATTGCTCTTTTAGAAGCCGATGTGGCCTTGCCAGTTGTGAAAGATTTCATCAATCAAATCCAAGAAGAAGCCATTGGCCAGGAAGTTTTGCGCAGCATCAGTGCTGGACAAATGGTGGTTAAAATCGTTCATGACGCGTTGGTCGAATTCTTAGGCCAAGAGGTGGTGGACATTGAGCTTCGGGCAACGCCGCCTGTGGTTATCTTGATGGTGGGTTTGCAGGGCTCGGGTAAAACCTCCATGACTGCAAAGCTCGGCAATTACCTATCAAAGAAGCAAAAGAAAAAAGTCCTCATGGCCTCCCTTGACGTTTATCGCCCTGCAGCACGGGAGCAGCTCCAAACCTTGGGCCAGCAATGTCAGATTGAAACCCTTTCCATTATTGACGACGAAAAACCCCTTAAAATTACGGAGAGGGCTCTTAAGCAAGCTCGTCTTGAAGGCTATGATGTCCTTATCCTTGATACAGCTGGTCGCCTTCATATTGATCAAGATCTTATGAATGAAGTGGTTGCAGTTCGCAAACTTTCAAACCCCGCAGAAGTTATCCTCGTGGCTGATGCCATGACCGGTCAAGATGCAGTCACAATTGCTAAAGAATTCGATGACAAGGTCGGCGTGACCGCTAACGCCCTTTCTCGTATTGATGGCGATGCCCGTGGCGGCGCCGCTCTTTCTATGCGTGCTGTCACTGGAAAGCCTTTAAAGCTTCTTGGAACCGGTGAAAAGCCGGATCAACTAGAGCTCTTTCACCCCGATCGTATCGCTACCCGTATTTTGGGCATGGGTGATGTGGTCAGTCTTGTAGAAAAGGCTTTTGAAACCGTTGACCAGGAAGAAGCTGAAAAGCTGGCCAAGCAAATGCAAAAGGGCGAGTTTGATTTCGATGCTCTTGAAGCCCAGCTTCTTCAAATGAATAAAATGGGGGGACTTTCGAGCTTGATGGGAATGATTCCTGGTGTTAATAAGTTTAAAGATAAAATCGCCCAAGCAGGAATTGATGATCGCTTTGTTCAAAGGCAAGTTGCCATAATTCGCTCAATGACAAAGCATGAAAAAAAGGATGCACGTCTGATTAATGGCTCACGTAAGCGCCGAATTGCTTTGGGAAGCGGTACATCCGTTCAGGATGTGAATAAGCTTCTCAAGCAATTTCGGGACATGAGCGATATGATGAAACGCATGAAAAAACTTGGCAAAAGAGGTCTCTTGCGTCAAGGACTACCGGGCCTTATGCCCCGCCGTTAACTCTTAGTAAGGAAAGAAAGGAACCATGGCTTTAAAAATTCGTCTAGCACGAGGTGGTGCTAAAAAACGCCCATTTTATCAAATCGTCATTGCAGATGCACGCTCACCGCGTGACGGCCGCTTTGTCGAAAAGGTGGGAACCTATAACCCCATGCTGCCCCATGACAATGAGAACCGCATTCACTTAAATACCGACCGGATTAAGTATTGGCTGGGCGTTGGCGCTCAACCGACGGATCGGGTTGCCCTTTTCTTAGGAAAAGCAAATCTTATTGAAATGCCCGCAGTTCGCGAAACCCCATTGAAATCAGCTCCTAAGGCAAAAGCCCAAGAGCGCCTCAAGGCAGAAGAAGAAGCAAGATTAGCAAGAGAAGAAGCTGCAAAAGCGCCTCCTCCTGCGCCAGAACCTGAGGTTGCTGAAGCTCCAGTGGAAGCTGAAGCCCCAGTAGAAGCATCAACTGAAGCAGAAGCTCCCGCTTCCGCCGAAGACGAAGCGTCAGCGTAAGGATCGTTTATGACCCCAGGCTCCTCCACCTCCCCTTCTCTCTTTTGCGCCGCTGTCGTAGCAGCTGCTCACGGCGTGCGTGGCCATGTGAAGGTGAAGTGCTTTTTGGAGAATCCCACGGAATTCAACAAATTCTCGCCCTACTGCGATAAGATGGGAGAGGAAGCGTATCGGGTCAAAAAAGTCCTGTCTCAAAAAGGAGATATGCTTATTGTCTCCCTTGAAGGCGTTTCCGATCGCAACTATGCGGAGCAAATGAGGGGTGTGGAGCTTTTTGTACCGCGCTCTAAATTGCCAACTCTTTCTGAGGACACATTTTATCACCGTGACCTTATTGGTCTTCAAGTTCACACTTCTCAAGGGTTTTTACTCGGGTATGTGCACGCGCTTTATAATTTTGGCGCTGGCGACATTATTGAGATTAAAACACTTGGGGGAAAACTTGAAATGCTTCCTTTTACAAAGGATTGCGTTCCTGAAATCAATAATGAAAAGGGAACACTTGTGTTAAGCCCGGAAGGTGAAACCTATCTCAGCCAGGAGGAAAGCGATGCGTAAAGTGACCATCCTGACCCTTTTCCCCGAAATGTTTCCTGGTCCCTTAGGGCACTCCCTTTTAGGAAAGGCTCTTGAGAAAAAGCTATGGCAATTGAATGTGGTAGACATTCGCAGCTTTGCAGAAGACAAGCATCAAACCGTTGATGATACCTGTTTTGGCGGGGGACCTGGCATGGTCATGCGCCCAGATATTATTGACAAAGCGCTTTCATTCGTCATGGAAAAGGGTAAAGCCCGTCTGATTCACCTCACCCCTAGGGGACAGGTTTTTGGACAGCGTTTGGCGCAAGAAGTGGCCTTCTCGCCCCTTCCCCTTGTTTTCCTCTGTGGCCGTTATGAAGGCATTGATCAACGTGTTCTGGATGAATGGCAAGCCGAGGATATTAGCTTAGGTGACTTTGTCCTCACAGGTGGTGAGCTTGCTGCCATGACCATTCTCGATGCGACTTTACGTTTGATCCCTGGAGTTATTGGTGATGAGACATCCCTTGAAGAGGAAAGCTTTTCAACAGGTCTTCTCGAGTACCCCCACTATACCCGTCCACGGGTTTGGAAGGGACATGAAGTGCCCGAAGTCCTTTTATCCGGTCACCATGAAAGAATTCAAGCCTGGAGACAAGAGCAAGCGATCAAGATTACGCAAGAGCGGCGCCCTGATTTATGGAATTTATATACGCAACAACATCATTTAACTTAAGGAGAAGAGAGATGAATCTTTTACAAAACTTTGAGCAAGAACAGCTCAAAAAATTAACAGAAAACAAGACAATCCCTGACTTTCGTGCAGGAGACACCATCAAGGTTATGGTAAAAGTTGTCGAAGGCACCCGTGAGCGGATTCAGGCCTTTGAAGGTGTATGCATTGCACGAAAAAATGCCGGGATTAACTCTTCATTCACCGTTCGCAAGATTTCCTATGGTGAAGGCGTTGAGCGTATCTTCCCTCTTCATTCTCCTAACATTGAAGTCAAGTTGGTCCGCAGAGGTATTGTGCGGCGTGCGAAACTTTACTACCTCCGCGGCCTGACAGGTAAAAAAGCGCGTATTGCTGAAAAGATTACCCGCAAGACGGGAGCTGAAGTCCTGTTACCTCAAAAGCAAGAAGAGATCGTCCCTGTAGAGACATCCGTCGAAGATATTTCTGTTAAGGAAACAAAGTCAGAGGAATAAAATCTGCTTAGTTCCTGAGGAACCCTTTAGGGCGATCTCAGGATGATGACAAACTAGATTACATTGACGCCCCGCGGTTTAACCGCGGAGTCCATAGAATAGCCCCCTGGATCCCGTGGTCAAGCCACGGGACGTCAGAATCAGGTACAAGTCTTTTACAGATTGGACAACCTATCCTAAAGAATTTCCTGGGCTTTTATAACATCCCCATGGTAAGGGCAGCTTTCTTCAGCACAGCGAATAAAAGTCTCTGTCACACTATCCGGCAAAGGAAGATCTGCAGCTCTTTCCTCTCCTCCCATCCATTCGGCACCCATGTCGGTACGCAAACCTCCTGGATCAATCAAATTAACCCGGAAATTGCGGTGTTTCACTTCCAAGGCATAGGTTTTCACCATCATCTCAAGAGCCGCCTTACTCACTGCATAGGCACCTCGATAGGCTATTGGTATTGTCGCAATATCGCTAGTCACAAACATAAGGCGTCCCATTTTAGCTTCTATTAGAAGAGGCTCCACTGCCCGCAGAAGATGCCAGTTGGCATGAAGATTTGTGGTCATGATTTTGTGCCATGCCGTTGGAGTGACATGGGTCATGGGAGTAGCATCACCAAGGATGCCGGCATTGCCTACAAGAATATCCAAGCGCCCAAAACGCTCAGCCAAAGATTTCGCAAGGTCATCAAATCGAAGAAGGTCCGTTAAATCAAAGGGCACGAGAAGAGCGGGAGGGCAATATTGTTGGATAATATCATCCACCTCTTCAAGAGCGGCCACGTCTCGTCCGATGAGGATAAGCTGAGCGCCTTCTTGGGCAAAGCGTTTGGCAATGGCTGCCCCCAAACCCCGAGAAGCGCCCGTAATGAGGGCAATTTTATTTTTAAGGCGTTGTGTCATAGCCTCTATGATGGCGGAAGCGAGCTAAAATGAAAAGGGAGATTTAAAGAGGGGATATATAAAACAGACTTCAGGGACTCTTACTCAAAAATGGATCAACTATGTTTTTAAGCGGGCAAAATTAGGTCCAAAGGTTTAAGTCTAGCATTGGCAATGACAATGATTT
>JAIEPE010000007.1 GCA_019749915.1 Alphaproteobacteria bacterium
ATCGGCATTGGGCAGTCCTTTCTCTAAAGTGCTTCTTACACTTCTAGCAAAAATGACACAGTTCAGAAAACACTCCCTTTACAAAAGATAACCCCGGTTTTTATTCCCAAAATGGTAGGCCAGTAGTTTTCAATGGCGAGGCTTTTTCCTTAACACAATATTTAGATATATCCAACGAATATTTCATTTTTCTTAATCCTTTAGTTCTTTCTCATATTCTTCCTGACCTCTCTCGTATTCCTGACCCTACTTTATGGCTAGCCACAAGAGTTAAAGATATTTATGACTCCTTGCAGCAGGAATCTTCTTTTACACACATTCGAGAGGACTCAGCGGTTAGGCGTCTTCTTACAATTGAAGATAGAAAATTACATTTAGAGATGAATACTGCAGATGAAATTGATAATAAAATTTACGCTATTTCACCAAACAATCACTTTTATATACAGGGTAATGATTGGTGCCATCACCCAGATCTTCTAAAAGGAAGCTTCGCTTGGTGTGCTGGTCATATCTCAATTAAAAAAGGAAAAATTACGTTTCTGTCAAACAACTCAGGTCATTATCGACCTTCCTTATATCATTTTTATACATTTGTAAAAAAATTAAAAGGCGAAGAATTATTTGAGGAAGATGCTGAATTAAATGCATGTGATTTTTCCAGAGATAATTTTTCAGTAGATGACTTTTTGCAAAATTTTGACGAATCTCTCCTGCAAGAGCAGTGGAAAAGAGAAATTAATGAAAGGATGCACAACGACAGATTTCTAGAAGCCCTATTTACTTGTTGAGTTCAAGCCTGTCACTGACCTCAAGGGACATAGAAAATTTGGATAATCAAGCCGTAAGGCAAGAAAATGTTTTTTTGCGAAACTTTAAGAAGAGATCCTGAGCTCGCCCTTACAGGGCTCCTCAGGATGACATAGATGAGAGGAACTGGTAAAAAGACTTGGTGAGTTCGTCACGTTGTAGCGAGTATATCTAATAAAATTTGTCATCCTGAGACCTTGAGCGCAGCGAAAGGGCTCAGGATCCTTTAGTCGTTTGATGCCTCAGCCTCATCCGCTTTCTTCTCAGCTGTAGGGCCAGAATCTTGTCCTTTGGCTGTTAAATCACGATCCACAAGCTCAATCACGGCCATAGCAGAGTTATCACCTTGGCGGAATCCAGCTTTGATAATACGCACATAACCGCCTTGACGATCCTTATAGCGCTCGGCAAGAGGGCCCAAGATTTTAGCAGCAAGATCCTTATCTCCTAGATAGGAAATCGCTTGGCGGCGACGGTGCAAGCCTCCCTTCTTTCCCAAGGTAATCATTTTTTCAACAATGGGACGAAGATCTTTTGCCTTGGGCAAAGTCGTTCTGATTTGCTCGTGCTTAATAAGAGAAACAGCAAGCGCCTTAAAAAGGGCTTTTCTTTCGTCTGAATGACGATTCAGTTTACGGCCACTAACACCATGACGCATGACTTAATTACTCCTTATTCTCTCTTAAAATGGCTCATCGAGCTTTTTAATCAGCTCTTCAATGTTTTCTGGGGGCCAGCTTGGAACATCCATGCCCAAGTTTAATCCCATTTGAGTCAGCACTTCCTTAATCTCATTCAAGGACTTCCGCCCAAAGTTTGGCGTACGTAGCATTTCCCCTTCTGTCTTCTGAACTAAATCACCAATATAAATGATGTTATCGTTCTTAAGGCAGTTAGCAGAACGTACGGAAAGTTCTAACTCTTCAACTTTACGCAAAAGAGCTCTGTTAAAGGGCAGAAGTGAATCTTCCTTCTCAACATACGCTTCTTTTGGTTCTTCAAAGTTGATGAACTTCTGAAGCTGATCTTGCAAAATACGAGCTGCTAAAGCGACGGCATCATCAGGACGCACAGAACCATCGGTTTCAACGCGCATAATCAGCTTATCGTAGTTTGTTTGTTGTCCCACACGGGTATTTTCAATCTTATAAGATACCTTACGGACGGGACTATACAAAGCATCTATCGGAATAAACCCTATGGGCATATCTGCCTTTTTATTGCCTTCTGCAGGAACATATCCCTTACCCGTATTAATAGTCAGTTCCATAGAGAGCTTTGTGCCTTGCCCGAGGGTACAAATATAATGGTCTTTGTTCAAAATTTCCAAATCAGCCGTGGACTCAATTTGACCAGCTGTAATCACACAAGGACCTTCGCCTTGGAGCTTTACCCGGACAGAACCTGATTTGTGAAGTTTTGTAACAACCCCCTTAAGATTAAGGACAATGTCAGTCACATCTTCACTAACACCAGGAAGTGTTGAAAATTCATGCAAAACACCATCAATTTGCACAGAGGTTATGGAGGACCCTTGCAGGGAAGACAACAAAACGCGCCTCAAAGCACTGCCTAAGGTAATTCCAAAGCCTGGCTCCAAAGGATCCGCTGTTATCGTCGCAACATACTCTGGATCTTCACTGTGGTCCAAATTTAATTTGTAGGGCTTAATCAAAGCCTGCCAATTTTTTTGTATCACGAATTCACCCTCTCAATATAATGATTTCAGTTAACATCAAACGTCTATACGCGACGACGCTTTTTAGGTTTACATCCATTGTGGGGAATAGGTGTGACATCCCGAATAGATGTTAAAACAAACCCTGCAGCTTGAAGAGCCCGCAGAGCAGATTCACGTCCTGACCCTGGGCCTTTGACTTCCACTTCCAGGGATTTCATTCCGTGGTCCTGAGCTTTCTTTGCGGCATCCTCTGCAGCCATCTGAGCAGCGTAAGGAGTCGACTTACGAGATCCTTTAAATCCCTTCATTCCTGAAGATGACCAAGAAATTGTATTGCCTTGAACGTCCGAAATAGTGACAACCGTATTGTTGAAAGTTGCATTTACATGCGCAACACCAGATACGATGTTCTTTCTTTCTCTACGACGAATTCTTTGTGCGGGTTTCTGCGCCATTTAACTTATCCTAACCTTTACTTTTTCTTACCAGCAATTGCCACGGCTTTACCTTTACGGGTTCGTGCATTGGTATGGGTCCTTTGTCCACGCACGGGAAGACCTTTACGGTGACGCAGGCCACGGTAAGAGCCTAAATCCATCAAGCGTTTAATATTCATGGAAACATCACGACGAAGATCACCTTCGACCTTATATTCTTGGTCGATTGTCTCACGAATCTTTAAGACTTCGTCATCTGTCAATTGATGAACACGCCGGGCGGCCGGAATATTCAGCTTTTCACAAATTTGCTTTGCCTTTGCTGGACCAATGCCGTAAATCGACCTTAATCCAATCTCAACTCTTTTTTGCGTCGGTATGTTAACGCCAGCTATACGCGCCACTCACTTCTCCTTAATACACTTTTTGCATGATGCCTAAATATCCTGTGCGGAGTATAGGCATCCAGGCTTTCTTGTCAATACTTGCATTTGCCCTAACAGAGCTTCAATTTCCTTATTGACCTCTTCTACGGATCCCATTCCATCAATTACCTTTAAAAGGCCTTGCTTAGAATAGTAATCCAGAAGCGGTTTCGTCTTCTCATTATAAATTTTAAACCGATTTCTTATGGCTTCCGGTTCGTCATCCGCCCGACGAGCAAAATGATTTGAACCACATTTATAACAAGTTTCTCCCTCAAGGGAAGAAGAATTAGCCGTATGAGGTGTTCCACAAGCCATACAAACAATACGAGAAGAAAGCCTTTTGATAAGCTCTTCTTCATTAACGGCCATTTGGATCACAACATGAATGTCGTAACCCGTCTCCTCAAAGGCCTGAGCAATTTTTTCCGCTTGGTTTAAGGTACGAGGGAGGCCATCCAAAATAAGGCCTTTACCACACACCTTAACTAAACGTTCTTTAAAAAGGCTCAGAATAATATCATCAGAAGGAAACTTTCCCTCTGCCATAATTTGTTCCACTTGCACCCCTAAAGGGGTTTTTTTTGCGATTTCTTCTCTTAAGATTTCTCCAGTCGCAATCAAGTCAAGGTCGTGCCGCTCTTGAATAAGTCGGGCCTGCGTCCCTTTTCCTGCGCCTGGAGGTCCAAAGAGAATGATATTCATCTGCGAGACCCTTTTAACTGAGTCTTCTTAAGAAGACCTTCATATTGATGAGCCAAAAGATGAGAGTGGATTTGAGCAACCGTATCCATAGGAACACTGACCGCAATCAGAAAAGTTGTTCCGCCTAAATAGAAAGGCAAAGAATAAGCAGCATAGAAAAACTCAGGAACCGCACAAACAAGGGCTAAATAAGCTGCTCCAATCACCGTAAGTCGTGTCACTATAGTGTCAAGGTAATTAGCCGTATTCTGCCCTGGACGATAACCAGGAATAAATCCTCCCGCTTTTTTCAGGTTTTCTGCCGTTTCTTGCGGGTTGAAAACAATTGATGTGTAAAAGAAAGCAAAAAAGACGATTAAAAACAAGTATAACGTCAGGTAAATAAAACTGCCATGATGCAATGATCCGATAATCATTTGCAACCATTCAGGGCCTCGACCTGCAGAAAGCTCAGCCAAGGACACAGGAAGTAAGATCAAAGAGCTTGCAAAGATTGGAGGAATCACACCCGTACTATTCAGCTTAATAGGAAGGTGAGAGCTCTCTCCCCCATACATACGATTGCCCACCTGGCGTTTAGGATATTGAACAAGGACGCGTCTTTGAGCGCGCTCCATAAAGACAATGAAAGCAATCATAGCGACTGAAAAAAACAAAATAAACAAGATAAAGATATAGGACATAGCCCCTGTTCTGCCGAGCTCAAGGGCACTGATGATTGAAGATGGAAGGTTAGCCACGATACCGGCAAAGATGATAAGAGAAATGCCATTTCCAATACCACGACTTGTAATTTGCTCTCCAAGCCACATCAGAAAGAGGGTTGAGCCCACAATAGTAACAACCGTCGTCATACGGAAAAAGTATCCAGGATCAATCACCGCCGAAACGCCGCCAGCTTGCATAGACTCCAAACCGACGGCAGCGCCATAGGATTGAAGAATAGCAATTAAAACGGTAAGATAACGCGTATACTGATTTAACTTACGGCGACCAGACTCACCTTCTTTTTTCAAGGCTTCAAATTGAGGCGCAACAGCCGTCATTAATTGTACGATAATGCTGGCAGAAATGTAAGGCATAATGTTCAGCGCCATAATAGACATACGGCTTAAAGCACCACCCGATAACATATCGACCATTCCAAAGATGCCGCCGCCTTGGCTGCGGGCAAACTCTGCCATCACTGCAGGATCAATTCCTGGCAACGGAATGTAAGTCCCCAATCGAAAAACGATAAGGACACCAATAGTAAACCAAATCCGCTTTTTGAGATCTTCCGCTTTGGAAAATGCCTTAAAGTTGATATTCGCTGCCAATTGTTCTGCGGCTGAGGCCATGACTTTCCTTTAGATTAAGATTTCTTCTTTTTCTCTTCTTTAGCTTCTGTTTTAACCGTTAATACTTTTACGGATCCACCAGCTTTCTCAACAGCCGCAATTGCAGCTTTTGTTGCCCCTGCAACTTCTATTGAGATTTTGTCCTTAAGTTCGCCTTTCCCAAGTAAACGAACCCCATCCCATGCGCGGCGAAGAAGTCTTGCTTTAACGAGTTCTTCAGCTGTAATAGCTTTTTTTCCATCAATTTTTCCAGCAGTGAGGGCTTCTTGGAGACGTCCCAAATTAATTTCAGCAAAACGGAGAGCAAAAATATTGGTAAATCCTCGTTTGGGCAAACGACGGTAGAGAGGCATTTGACCTCCCTCAAATCCATTTATTGAAACACCCGTACGTGCTGTTTGGCCTTTACCACCACGACCACCGGTCTTGCCTTTGCCAGATCCAATACCACGGCTAATCCGCATTTTTCTGTGACGGGCGCCATCGTTATCTCGAATTTCATTTAATTTCATCGTCTACTTTCCATAAGTTAGAAGAGGGTTTTATGCCCCTTCAACCTTCACCATGTGTTTAACTTTTCGAATCATCCCACGCACCTCAGGCGTATCCTGAAGTTCTCGTGTCCGATTCATCTTATTCAAACCAAGCCCACAAAGAGTTGCCCTTTGCTTCGCTTCTCTGCGGAGGGGACTTGCTGTTTGAGTTACAATAAGCGTTTTAGTTTGCTTTTCTGCCATAACTTAAACCTCACCTTGGGTGCGACGACCAACGATTTCAGCAATTTTCTTGCCTCTGCGTGCAGCAACCTGACGGGGCGCACTAATCATTTGAAGAGCCTTTAAAGTAGCTCTGACCATGTTATGCGGATTAGAAGAGCCAATAGATTTACTGACCACATCCTGAATCCCCAAAGCTTCACAAACAGCACGCATCGGACCACCTGCAATGATGCCCGTTCCCGGAACTGCAGCTCTCATATGCACCTTTCCAGCGCCATATGAGGCCGTCACATCATGATGTAAGGTGCGTCCTTCACGAAGTGGGATGCGAATCATATGACGTTTTGCTTGATCTGTGGCTTTGCGAATTGCCTCTGGCACTTCCCGAGATTTTCCCGTTCCATGCCCCACACGACCCTTGCCATCACCAACAACAACAATAGCTGAAAACTTAAAATTTTTACCTCCCTTTACCACTTTCGTGACGCGGTTGATAGCCACCAACTTTTCAACTAATTCAACTTCTTCACGCTCTGTGCGGGAGGAGCTGTTATTTCTTCCTTCTCGTGCCATTCTCTCTACTTCCTAAAATGAAAGGCCATTCCCGCGGGCTGCGTCCGCGAGAGCTTTTACACGACCATGATAAAGATAGCCACCACGGTCAAATACAACATTTTTAATTCCAACTTTTGCAGCACGCTGCGCAACAAGTTTACCGACCTCTTCCGCCGCCGCTACGTTTGAGGTCGCTTTCAACTTACCTTTTAATTCCTTATCTAGGGTTGAAGCTGCAGCAACCGTACGATGACCTTCATCATCAATCACTTGAGCGTAAATATGCTGTTTTGAACGAAAAACCGACAAGCGGGGCCGTCCAGTTGTTACCTTTGCGAGCTTATACCGAGTACGGCGTTGGCGTCGCTTAAAAAGTTCTGTTTCGTGATGCATGACTACTTCTTCTTACCTTCTTTGCGAACGATGTATTCGTTCTCATATTTAACACCTTTGCCTTTATAAGGCTCTGGCTTACGATAGGCGCGGATTTCGGCAGCAACTTGACCAACACGCTGACGATCCGCTCCTGAAACGGCAACTGATGTAGGTTTATCGCACTTTATTTGAATCCCTTCAGGAATAGGATATAAAATATCGTGACTATAACCAAGCTGCAACTTTAAAGTTTTGCCCTCAACTGCAGCACGATAACCAACGCCATTAATTTCAAGACGAACTGTGAAACCTTCATTCACACCCTGAACCATATTACGGATACGATTTTTCCAGGTTCCCCAGAGCATGCGCGCTTGTTTTGATTCATCACTTGGCCTAACAAGGATGCCATTCTCATCTTGAGTAATTTGAACTTCTTTGCTTGCTTTTGCGACAAGCTCGCCGTTCTTTCCTTTGATTACAATGTCCTGTCCTGCAATTTGGCAGGTAACCCCCTCAGGGACAGAAACGGGATGTTTTCCAATACGTGACATTATCTAAATCCTTAGAATACGCTGCATAGAACTTCGCCGCCCACATTCAACTCCCGTGCTTTTCCATCGGAAAGAACACCCTTGGGGGTTGAAAGGACAACGACACCTAGGCCGTTATTAATGGGTTTTAAGTCCTTGATCTTCGCATAAACGCGGCGTCCAGGTTTAGACACACGGTCTACAGCTTGAATCACTGGCTGATTTTCATAGTATTTCAGCTCAATCTTAAGTTGTTCCATACCCTCAGCTACTTTTTCTTGAGAGTAATCTCTGATATACCCTTCCTGCTTAAGAACTTCTAGCACATTCGCACGAAGTTTTGAGGCGGGGGAAACAATGGTCTTCTTTCTTGCTTTCTGACCATTGCGTATCCGGGTTAACATATCTCCTAATGGATCTGAGAACGACATTCGTGTTCCTCCTACCAGCTTGACTTAGTCATGCCAGGGATAAGCCCTGCAGACGCAAGTTCGCGTAACGCGATTCTTGAAAGTTTAAATTTACGATAAACAGCGCGTGGACGACCTGTTAATTCACAACGGGAACGTACTCGGTCCGGTGAGCTGTTTCGGGGAAGTTCGGCCAACTTAAGACGCGCCTTAAAACGCTCATCCATTGGTAAATCCGAGTTGTTAGCGATGTCCTTCAATCGCTCTCTCCGGCCAGAATATTTCTTAACCATTCTCTCTCGGCGGAGATTTTTCTGTATAGAACTTGTTTTTGCCATCTCTCTCTCCTGACCTACTTTTGCCCTGTGAAAGGAAGTGCAAACCCCTTTAAAAGGGCAAGTCCTTCCGCATCAGTTTTTGCTGTTGTAACAAAAGTAATATCCATTCCTCTCATTTGATCGACTTTGTCGTAATTGATCTCTGGGAAAATAATATGTTCACGAATTCCCAAAGAATAATTTCCACGACCGTCAAAACTTTTCGGAGAAATCCCGCGAAAATCTCGAATACGTGGCATAGCTATATTCACGAGACGATCAAGAAACTCGTACATTCTTTCTTTGCGCAAAGTTACCTTTGCCCCAACGACAACACCTTCACGAAGTTTAAAACCTGCAATAGATTTCTTAGCCTTCATCAAAATGGGCTTTTGACCTGCAATGAGCAATAACTCTTCTACAGCCCCTTGAGCCTTGCGGCTGTCTTGAGCCGCTTCACCGAGCCCCATGTTAATGACAATTTTCTCAAGCCGAGGAACCTGAAAGGGATTTTTATACCCCAGGTCTTTAACCAATGAAGGTTTTACGACCTTCTCATATTGTTCTTTTAAACGTGCCATATCTTCCTCTAACCCTCAATCGTCTCGCCGGAACGCTTTGCGACGCGCACCTTGCTACCATCTTTTAAAATTTTAATTCCCACACGGGTTGGCTTTTTTGAAGCCGGATCGATATGAGCCACATTAGAGATATGAATTGAGGCTTCCTTTTGAATGATGCCGCCTTCTTGAGCCATAGTTTGCTTTTGGTGACGCTTAATGAGGTTTACGCCTTGCACAAGCAGACGATTATCCTTACGAAGCATCTTCAAAACTGAGCCCGTTTTTCCTTTATCCTTACCAGATATGACTGTTACCATATCGCCTTTTTTAATACGAAACTGTTGAGCCATTAGATAACCTCCGGCGCAAGTGAAATAATCTTCATAAACTCTTTTCCACGCAATTCACGTGTTACGGGACCAAAGATACGCGTACCAATGGGCTCACCTTGTTGATTAATAAGTACAGCCGCATTATCATCGAAACGAATGGCTGTCCCATCAGCACGACGAATTTCCTTTGCTGTACGCACAATAACTGCACGACGAACATCACCTTTTTTAACTTTTCCTCTAGGGATTGCATCTTTCACAGAGACAACAATAACATCGCCAACTGCAGCGGTTTTGCGCTTTGAACCACCCAAAACCTTGATGCACTGCACCCGACGGGCACCGGAATTATCGGCTACCTTCAGGTTGGTTTGCATCTGAATCATACTTTATTTCCTTTCCTTCTAATACATAAACGTATTAGCGTTCACCTTCAACAATAACTTCCCACGTTTTTGACTTTGAAATGGGCTTACACTCTTGGATACTTACCTCATCTCCTTCTTTAAAACGATTGAGCTCATCATGCGCTGCATATTTCTTAGAGCGGCTGATGAACTTATGATAAAGAGGGTGTTTAACCCGCCTCACTACCGAAACTGTAACTGTCTTATCACATTTTGCACTAACAACAGTTCCTCTTAATATACGTTTTGGCATTCGAAACTCCTTAAACTGCTTTTGTACGTTGAACTAGCAACGTCTTGATACGTGCAATTGTGCGGCGTGCCACCTGAAAGTGGTGCGTCTTCTCTGCTTCTCCTGAGACACGGCGAAAACGGAGCCCCATCATTTCTTTTCTCAATTCAACACATTTTGCTTTGAGACTCGCATCATCCATTTGCTTAATATCATGCCACTTCATTACTCAATTCCTCTTGTATCGCGAGAGATAAACTTCGTGTCGAGGGGAAGTTTTGCTGCTGCAAGCGCAAACGCTTCACGCGCAAGTTCTTCTGAAACACCATCCAGCTCGAACATAATACGTCCTGGAGCCACGCGGGCAGCCCAGAATTCAACAGATCCTTTTCCACTTCCCATACGAACTTCCGCTGGTTTCGCTGATACAGGAACATCTGGAAAAATTCGAATCCAAACGCGTCCTGCACGCTTAATATGACGGGTGATCGCCCGCCGCGCAGCTTCAATTTGCCTTGCCGTAACCCGTTCTGGGGCAACAGCCTTTAAGCCAAAGGCACCAAAATTCAACTTGGTCCCGCCCTTAGCGTTCCCGTGGATTCTTCCCTTAAAGGCTTTCCTATATTTTGTCTTCTTAGGGGCTAACATGCCAACATCCTTTAACTAGCCGTACGATTAACTGTGTGTTGGGCGCTACGCTTATCCAGAGCCATCGGGTCGTGCTCCATAATATCGCCCTTATAAATCCAAACCTTTACACCAATGATTCCGTAAGTTGTCTTAGCAACTCCTTCACCATAGTCAATGTCTGCCCGAAATGTATGCAAGGGAACTTGACCTTCACGGTACCATTCCATACGTGCAATTTCTGTACCACCAAGCCTGCCACTTACATTAATACGAATACCTTTGGCTCCAAGTTTCATGGCTCCTTGCATAGCACGCTTCATAGCTCTTCTAAAAGTAACTCGGCGTTCAAGCTGCTGAGCAATGGAATCGGCAGCTAGCTTCGCATCAAGCTCAGGCTTGCGGATTTCCAAAATGTTAAGACTTACGTCGGTTCCTACAATTTTGGAAAGCTCACCCTTTAATTTTTCAATATCTGCACCCTTTTTTCCGATCACAATCCCTGGACGGGCAGTGTGAATAGTAACAAGAGCTTTCTTTGCAGGACGCTCAATCACAATTTTAGAAACACCAGCTTGACCGAGACGATCTTTAATAAAGTCCCTTAACTTCAAATCTTGATGCAGAAGTTTTCCATAATCATGACGCGCATACCAACGGGAATCCCATGTTCTGTTGATTCCGAGGCGCAAACCTATTGGATTAACCTTTTGACCCATTACGCAACTTCTCCAATCTCACTAACGACTATGCGAAGATGGCTAAAGGGCTTTGTAATTCGGCCCGCCTTACTCCGCCCTCTAACATCTAAGCGCTTCATCACCAAAGCTTTACCGACGGTTGCTTCTGAAACATAAAGCTTGTCAATATCAAGGCCGTGATTGTTTTCAGCATTTGAAATCGCTGACAATAATGTTTTTTTCACATCTTCTGCAATCCGCTTCGGTGAAAATGTCAGAGCATTTAAGGCTCTTTCAATTTTTTGCCCTCGAATCATTTGGGCCACCAAATTTAACTTGCGGGGACTAATGCGCAGCATACGCAAATTCGCCATTGCTGAATAATCTGGAAGCGCTCTCGGTGTTTTTGCTTTTGACATTCTTAAGCCCTCTTCGCTTTCTTATCTGCGGCATGACCATAATAGGTACGTGTGGGAGCAAACTCACCAAACTTATGTCCAATCATATTCTCAGTCACCAACACAGGAATAAACTTCTGTCCATTGTGAACCCCAAAGGTCAATCCCACAAATTGCGGGAGAATTGTTGATCGCCTGGACCATGTTTTAATAACTTCCTTACGGCCTGACTCACGGCTAACCTCTGCTTTCTTAAGCATATAGCCGTCTACAAAAGGTCCTTTCCAAACTGAACGTGCCACTTATATTGCTCCTTTTACTTACGACGTCGTATGATTTGGCTCGTCGAAGCCTTTTTACGATTACGTGTCTTTTTACCCTTTGTTGGCTTACCCCAAGGCGTACAAGGATGACGCCCCCCAGAGGTTCGTCCTTCACCACCACCATGAGGGTGATCTATTGGGTTCATCGCCACACCACGAACTGTTGGACGAACACCCATCCAGCGTTTGCGGCCCGCTTTACCAAGATTGATGTTCTTTTGGTCAGGATTTGAAAGCGCGCCAACCGTCGCCATACAATCTCCATTAACCTTCCGAACTTCCCCAGAAGAAAGTTTTAAAATCGCCTCAACGCCATCTCGTCCAACGAGTTGGATATAAGTACCCGCAGAACGAGCAAGTTGTCCACCTTTTCCTGGTTTCATTTCCACATTGTGGATAATGGTCCCCACAGGCATATTCTTAAGAGGCATTGCATTTCCAGGCTTAATGTCAGCCTTTTCTGCTGAAATAATTTTAGCGCCAGCTTGAAGACGTTGAGGGGCCAAAATATAAGCTTGCTCTCCATCTTCATACTTTACCAAAGCAATAAATGAGGTCCGATTAGGATCATATTCTAATCTCTCTACAACCGCTTCCATGTCTTTTTTAGTACGCTTAAAATCAATAAAACGATAACGGCGCTTGTGACCTCCACCAATATGGTGGGTTGTAATACGTCCATCGTGATTCCGGCCACCTGTCTTCTTTAGACCTTCAGTCAAAGCTTTAACAGGAGCCCCCTTCCAAAGCTCACTGCGATCAATGAGAATGAGTCCACGTTGAGAAGAATTGACTGGCTTATAATGCTTTAAACTCATTTTTATAATCCTGACCCAATATCAATTGAATTCCCTTTGGCCAAAGTTACAATCGCTTTTTTTCGATCAGATCTTTGTCCCATTCTTCCACGGAAACGCTTGGTTTTTCCTTTAACCCGCAGCGTATTAACTGCCGTGACTTCAACTTTAAAAATTTCAGCCACTGCCTTCATAATTTCTGGCTTGGTGGCATCAAGCAACACACTAAAAGTGAACTTATTTTGCTCACTTCCTTGAGTTGATTTTTCCGTTACCAAAGGTGCTTTGATAATTTGATAGAGCCTTTCTCTTCCGAGAGGGATATCCTTTCTTACTACTTTACTCATTTTAATCTGCTTTCTAGATTTTCAATGGCGGCTTTAGTCAAAACAAGGTGTTCGTGACGTAAAATATCATAAACATTGATCCCTTGTTGTGGGAGAACATCAACGCCAGGAAAATTAGCTGCGGTTCGTGCAAAGTCTTTATTAACCTCTGCGCCATCAATAATCAAGGCAGAACGTAATCCTAACGTTTGAAGTTTCTTTGCAAGATCTTGGGTCTTTTTGATGCCTGCATTCAAATCTTCAACAATCAAAAGGGCTCCACTCGCAACTTTTGTTGAAAGAGCTGTTTTAAGAGCCAGTTTTCTCACCTTCTTTGGTAAACTATAGCCATGATCCCGAGGGTGCGGTCCAAATATGGTAGCCCCACCACGGAATTGAGGTGAGCGCAAGCTACCTGCACGTGCACGCCCCGTCCCTTTTTGACGCCAAGGCTTTTTGGTTGTGCCACTAATTTGACTCACGCCTTTTGTCGCGTGCGTTCCGGAGCGACGCTTTGCTAGCTGCCAATGAACCATACGCGCTAATATATCTTGGCGGAGAGGGCTTGAGAAAATATCAGGGCTTAATGTCACTTCCCCAACCTTCTTATTATCAAAATTGCGAACTTCGTACTTCATACTATTCAGCCTCAACAGTTGGTGCTTGCTCAGCTGAAGCTAGAGCCTCAGGAGCTGTTTCTACAGAAGCTGTCTCTACAGGTGCTTCTTCCTTCGGAGCCTCTTGAGTTGACTCATCCACCGTCACTTCCTGTGGTTCTTCTTTAATGGTTTCTTCCTGAGTCACAGGAGATGCCTTCACTAAAGCCGCAGGAAAAGGCAATTCTTGAGGAGCCACACTCTTTACAGCATCGCGAATTAAAATATACCCACCTGGATTCCCAGGAACAGCCCCTTTAAGACCTATCAACCCCAATTCAGGATCCGTGAGTACAACTTCAAGGTTCATAACTGTAACCCGCTCGTGTCCCAAGTGCCCTGCCATCTTCTTACCTTTGAATACTTTACCGGGATCTTGACGTTGTCCTGTAGAGCCATGACTACGGTGAGAGACAGATACACCATGGCTAGCACGTAAGCCACCAAAGTTGTGACGCTTCATCGCTCCCGCAAATCCTTTACCGATAGAAATACCGGTTACATCTACATATTGACCTTTCAAAAAGTGCTCAACAGAAAGTTGATCACCCACCTTTAAAAGGGCGTCATCCGAGACGCGAAATTCAGCCAACTTTTTCTTTGGCTCAATCTTACCTTTTGCGAAGTGGCCTCTTAAAGCACGTGAAACACGCTTTACTTTTGCTTTGCCTACACCCAACTGAACAGCCGTATAACCATCTTTGTCAGCAGTTTTTGTAGCCACGACTTGACAGTCTTCTACCTTCAGGAGGGTAATGGGGATATGTTCACCTTTTTCTGTAAGAAGGCGGCTCATCCCTAATTTTTCAGCGATCAGTCCTGTTCGCATCTTTCACAATCCTTAGAGTTTAATTTCAACATCAACGCCAGCAGGCAAGTCCAGCTTCATCAAAGCATCAACTGTCTGCGGCGACCAATCAATAATATCCAAAAGCCTCTTGTGAGTTCTCATTTCAAATTGCTCCCGAGACTTCTTGTCAATATGGGGTGAACGAAGCACCGTATACTTCTCAATATCAGTAGGAAGAGGGATAGGACCACAAATTTTAGCCCCCGTCCTCTTCGCTGTATTGACAATCTCACTGGTCGACTGATCAAGAACTCGATAGTCATAAGCCCTGAGACGTATACGTATATTTTGGTTTTCACTCATTTTAACTTCCTTTTTGTGCACCCCAAATGCGCACAGATAACATCACTATTTTATGATAGAGGCAACGACGCCTGCACCAACCGTACGCCCACCTTCACGAATCGCGAAACGCAAGCCTTCGTC
>JAIEPE010000034.1 GCA_019749915.1 Alphaproteobacteria bacterium
ATGAATCCACAAATGAGTAAGATTCTCCCCAACGCTTTAGTAAGTTGAGCTTTTTGTGATTTTAGGTTTCTTGTCATAAGTGCCATCTGCCTCCCTTTCGTATTTTTTATTCTCTCATCAATCATCATAGTGAGAATGTCCTGCATAGATGAGATGTTCAATCAGTTTAGTGTAGCTTGTTTAGTTGTGCACGCAAAGCGTGCATGATAAGATTTTGATATAAAAAGTAGAATAGATGCCAGAAGAGCACCATAAAAAAAATAGGTTTAAAAGGGAATAAATGTTAGGGAGGAAAATAGCCAGAATTAACTCCCCATTATGCTCTTCGGGGGCACAGGATCAGAGGTTATGCGCCGCATTGCAGCGCCAATGGTGGGGGGAATGGTGAGTGCAACTATTCTAACGCTTGTTATGATTCCTGCTGTTTTTCTTTTGTGGAAACAAAGGGAAGGCCAAAATAAGTAAAAATTTACCGAATAACAATAACCTAATAGAGAAATAGCATATGCATAAAACAACTTTTTATATTCCTACCATGGACTGCCCTGCTGAAGAAAAGCTTATTCGTGAAAAGCTACGATCAATGGCTAGTGTAAAGCAGTTGGAATTTAATTTAATTCAACAAGAGTTGATCGTTACACATCAAACATCTGATGTTTCCGATATCCAAAACGCTTTAACTTCATTAGGATTAAATGTTCAAATTAAAAACGGTTCTTATACGAGCAAACAACTTAACCTATTACAAGCTCATGTAACAAGCAAAGATTGGATGATAATTACCCTTTCAGGTTTGTTAGCGTTCACTGCTGAAATTATTGCTTTTACAACACGTGCTGAAGATTCCCTTTTGATTATCGTTTTAGCATTAGCATCTATGCTCGTAGGTGGTCGCATAACTTTTCTCAAGGGAATACGCGCTATCCGATATTTCATACTTAACATTAATTTCTTGATGACAATTGCCGTCCTTGGAGCTGTCATTATTGGTGAATGGCCAGAAGCCGCTATGGTAACTTTTCTTTTCGGCCTTGCGGAAACAATTGAGAGTTATTCTTTAGATAAGGCACGACAAGCTATTCAGCGTTTGATAGAGATTGCCCCTGATGTTGCTACTGTACAAACTGGGAAGGGCAGCTGGGAAGTTAAATCTGTTCAAGAAATTCAAATTAATGACATTGTTTGGGTCAAACCTGGTGAACGTATTCCCTTAGATGGAATTGTCCTTAAAGGTCACACAAGTGTAAACCAAGCGCCTATTACCGGCGAATCAATTCCTGTAGAAAAAAACAAAGGAGATAGTGTATTTGCGGCTTCTATTAACGAGCGGGGTTCATTTGAATTTAAAGTCACAAGTCAAAAAAATGAGACATTACTTGCTAAAATTATTCGTGCCGTTCAACAAGCGCAAGGTGAAAGAGCCCCAACACAAAGATTTGTGGACCAGTTTGCAAAATATTATACACCTACAATGGTCATAATTGCGATTTTAATTGCTTTTTTACCAACCTTTATCTGGCAAGCTCCGTTTTATCCCTGGTTTTATAAGGCCCTGGTACTATTGGTTATTGCGTGCCCTTGTGCTTTAGTAATCTCCACACCTGTTACAGTTGTGAGTGGCCTAGCTGCAGCTGCTAAACATGGTATTTTAATCAAAGGAGGAACTTATCTCGAACAAGGGAGTCATTTAAAAGCAATCGCCTTTGATAAAACAGGCACTCTTACACATGGGAAACCTAAAGTTACAGATGTTATCAGCATTACAAAAACTTCTAATTATGATGTCTTACAACTTGCAGCAAGCTTAGAAGCCAACTCAGAACACCCTATTGCTAATGCTATTATACAGCATTGGAAAAATTTAAACTCATCGAGTGACTTATTAACTATCCATGAATACGAAACTTTTCCAGGATGCGGTCTAGTTGGTATTATTGATGGTCAGCGTTATTTTCTGGGTAATCATCGTTTTGCTGAAGAAAACAATGTATGTAATACATCAGTTGAATCTATTTTACATCAGTTGGAACAACAAGGAAAAACTACAATCGTCCTTGGAACGCAGCATGAGGTATTAGCAATTTTTGCAGTAGCAGATACCTTGCGCGAGACAAGTATCCAAGCCATTCAGGCACTACACCAACTTGGAATTAAAATAGCCATGATTACTGGCGATAATCCAACTACAGCTAAAGCGATTGCCGAAAAACTAAGCATTGATGACATTCAAGCTAATTTATTACCCGAAGATAAACTCACAGCTATTGATACACTTTTAAAAAAATATAACAAAGTAGGAATGGTGGGCGATGGTATTAACGATGCACCAGCACTTGCTAAGTCAACTATTGGTTTTGCGATGGGCCATTCAGGCACTGACGTGGCCTTAGAAACTGCGGATGTTGCCTTAATGGAAGATAATTTAAATAAATTGCCTTTTTTTGTCCACCTTAGTCGTCGTGTTTGGCATAAGCTTGTGCAAAACATTACTTTATCAATCGGAATTAAGGTAATCTTTTTTGCCTTAGCTCTTTGGGGATTGGCATCCTTATGGATGGCAATATTAGCGGATATGGGAGCGAGCTTAATTGTGGTATTAAATGGATTAAGATTATTAAGCTTTTCATATCTTGAACAAGATAAAGGTGTTCATAAATAGCTAACAACGAGATGAGGATTTTTGTCTAATCGTAATAACTTATCCCTACGTCTTTTGCGTCTGATCCTTGGCTATTTCTTTTTGCTTATAGGGATGATTGGTATCTTCATTCCTCTTTTACAAGGATGGTTGTTTATAATTTTGGGCCTCCTATTGCTTAAGGGGCATGCCAAATGGGTAAAGACCTTGAATTTATGGGTGAGTAAAAAATATCCAAAAAGCCGTTCAATAATTCGAAGGCTACACAAAACTATTAATGATTGGCTTTCAAAACTTGGATTATCCTAATTCTTTTTTAATATCTAATACTCAAATTTTTTTAGACTCATGTTAACATAAAACACTAAAAAAAGAGTCTGTGGTATTCGTTGAAAAAAACTAAAGTTTCTTACTTTGTGTGTTGGCTTTATTGCTGACATTTGGCTTTGAAGTTTTAGCCTCTAAAGCCTCTTTTATCTGAAAATATTCTTTTGCAACCTAAAAAAGGCCAACTTCAGAAAATGAAAGAAATAGGCGAAAGCAAATGGAGTGTTGCCGAGAAGGATTCTCTGTCTAATCTCCTTCTTTACTTCTTTACTTTCTTATTTGAATCTTGAGTTTTAGGCCGGTTGCTTGTGGATTGATTTCCCTTCTTTGTGGCTTCAGAACTCTTTTTGTATTTTTCAAAATACCAGAGAAACATATTTTCATTGGAAACAAGTCTCTTTTCGTAGCTTTGGACTTCTTGATTATACTTGCCTCACAAAAGGTAAGTGCAAACAAAGAAAATAACCATTCCTGCAAAGGCAGATGCCAGAAATGTAAGAATAAAGGGCTTTGTCCATAGATTTGTATACTGCAGCATCATGGCTTTCCAAGATCTTAAGGTCTCCTCTCCTTGCCTATGGAGTCGCGTCAGATCTTCTTCGGCTTGTTCTAAGAAAGGAGAAGAGGCTTCATAAAAGTTGGAAGTAACCTTGGTGCTTATGTCTAAAAAGTTCATTTTCAAGTGGGCTGAGATTCTCTGATCCAATTCTTTTGAGATGGTATCTTCCAGATCTTCCTTAAAGGCATTGAGAGTTTTCTGGATTTCCTTGGAAAAGGTGGCTTTATTTTTCTCAATGTCCTTCGTAATCTCTCCATGGAGGTCCTTAAGAGTTTTTTCCAAGGCATCCTTAGCAAGCTGTTTTTCTAAATCTTGAAAGCTTGAATGGTCTTTTGGCATAGGGGGGGGATCCTTTTTATATCTTTGCCTCTTATATGGAGATGGGAGAGCAGAATTTTAAGGGATCATTTTTTAAAGGGCATTGCAACTTGGCTCCTATCCACTTGCCGCGATTTTCA
Source organism: Alphaproteobacteria bacterium (assembly GCA_019749915.1). Classification (GTDB taxonomy): domain Bacteria; phylum Pseudomonadota; class Alphaproteobacteria; order UBA9655; family UBA9655; genus UBA9655. Next base: position 3,983 of record JAIEPE010000034.1, read on the forward strand.
CTTCAACTGTCGCATGTGTCGCATTCTGTCGCACTGGCCTTAAAAGGGAATGCGACACGAAAAAGTCAACGTTTCTGCGCACTTCAGGCGGTTTGTCGCATTTGTCGCACTGTCGCATTGATTTTTAGAATGTAAATTTTTAGAAGTTATCTTTAATAAGATTAATGATACAAAAAAATGATAATAGATATATATTAATATAAGTTGGTATAATATCAATAACTTATATGATTATATTAAATTAATTAAAAATATATATCTTTATATGTGACATATATAAATACTTATTCATTTTATCTATACATATTTCCTTGTTAATGAAATCCTCTTAACATATTTCTTCATGCTCCTTATTATTTTAAGATATATAGAGGGATATAAAAAACCATAAATGCAGGGGTTCTTTTTTTAAATACGTAAAATGAGTGCGACAGTGCGACAAATGCGACAGCACCCCTCTAAGCCAGGGAATTCCTGGTGTTTAGATGTCGCATTGACTTTGGGATGGAATGCGACAGATTGCGACACCTAGGGCGCTCGCCTTTAACGAAAGAGATGAAAAATGATCTTATGGAATAATTATAGACTCTTGTCAGAAGACTTTCTAAGACAGCATCATGACTTGGTTCTTTATGATGTGTTTCATCAAGTGGTGGCTTTTCTCCTGCATCCTCCTCCATGCCGATGTGATGCCACTCCTTGTCAATGCGATTTACTACGAAAAAAGATTAGCTTTTCTCTTAACCTGGACCTTTTTAATTTTCTTCAGGAGATCCATGAGGATTCAGAGTTTCTCTCTGGTGCTCGACTTCTTTTGAAGGTCCCTCAGGAAAGTTACTTTCAGAAAAACTATACACAAGCTTACCCTTCCTGGCTTACTGAGAAAAACTTTCATGAAGAAGAAAAGAACTTTAAGGCTGCTGACCAATTAACATGGGCTCTTCTTCGCCTTTGTAAAACTTATCAACTTTCTTATCTGAGGGAAACAAGAACCAGCATCAGTGAGTCATTAGAGGTAATCTTTGGCAATACCCCTGTCAAAACAAAGCAACGCAAAAGCTCACAGGATGCTCATGGAGGAGAACATTTCTACAAGAGGCAGTTTAAGCGCTATAAATCTGTCTGTCACCTTATCGCAGCTCTTCAATTTATGAAAAAACCTAAGCACAAGAAATATAAAGAACTGGTCCTGTTCTCTTGGGATCAAGCGGATCAAATAGAACACTTTTTAAGGCTTTCTGCTTGGTTTAGACAAAAGCTTCTTCTCCTTCAAACGCCTAACACTAAAAAGAAAGATGTCTTTTTACCAGAAGAAATTCTCCCTCTGCCTTCCTGGGTTGTTCCTCATGAGATTGATATTCCAATGGAGCCCTTTGCAAAAAAGCTTGAGGAGATAAATGCGCCTTTTGTGGAGTATCTGAATTCTAAGGATCCTAATACCATTTTGTTTTCAAACAATGAGCAGGAAAACGAGGCGAGGGGCGCGGAGCGTATTTGAATACGTGAGCACCCTGAGTTCGAAGTTTGACGCACTCATTGATTGAGCCCAAATGGATATAACCTTGGCAAAAAATTTGCCAAGGTGACGTCTACCGAGGTCTCTCTAGGGTGATATTGGTGCTTAATGTAGTCTAGATAGACGTCACTATAGAAATTTCCTTGCCCAACTTTTATTCTAGATTTTCTTGTGTATACTTTTACTAGTGACGATGAATGTTATCTAATAACCACAGAATTGAGTAACGATTCATTAAACTCTAAACCTCACAAGAAAGGATAAACTATGGAACCATTCGATAAAAACCGCCTTTTAACCCGAAAAGAAGCGGCAGCATACTTAGGCGTGAAGGAACTCACCCTTGCACTTTGGAAATCAACAAAACGCTATGATCTTCCTGTTGTCAAGGTAGGAAGACTCGCTAAGTACCGTTATGGTGATCTTTTAGATTTTATTGAAATGCGAACGGTCAACAAACCTAATGAGGTCAATCCCCTCAAGTATGATGTGAAAGGCAACAAGCGCAATGGATAATACTCGCTCTCAGAAAGAGCTAGGAGATCCCTCTTTCACTCCTATTTTATCTGGGAACTACACCCAAAACTTTATAGAGGCCATGGATAAAGCGGGCGTGCCTTTTAAGGAGAACCTCATAGGAGATGGCACGATTCACCGCTTTTCCACAGGAAACAAGGGAAATAAGGACGGATGGTATGTTTTTTATGGACTCGCCGGGGCTTTTGGTGACTGGAGCCGCGATATTCATGAGAAGTGGAATTTACAAGGGGAGAGTCTACCCCTTCGAGAGAAAGGAAAGCTCTCTGAGCAAATTAGGCAGACTCAAGAACATGCCAAGAAAGAAAAATTACGAAAGTATGAAGAAACAGCACTCCTTGCTTTAGAAAAATGGAATTCCTTTTCAGAAACAGGCACGTCTCCTTACCTTGAAATGAAAAAAGTAAAACCCTTTGGGGTTCGTTTTCGGCAAGACTACCTCATTATTCCTCTAAAGGATGCCGCTGGGAAGCTTTGGAGCTTCCAATGGATTGGATCAGAAGGAACAAAACGTTTTCTCCCAGGAGGGCGTAAAAAAGGGTGTTTTCACCCTATAGGAAAACTTGAGGACGGAAAGCCTCTCATTATTGTTGAAGGCTATGCCACAGGGGCTAGTATCACAATGGCAACGGGATGGCCCACAGTCATTGCTTTTGATGCAGGAAGCCTGGGACCCGTGATTGAAGAGCTAAAAAGTATCTATCCTAAAAGTCCTATTCTTATCGCAGTGGATGACGATTGTTGGAAAGAGCGTAACATCGGCCGAGAGAAAGCAGAAGAAGCAGCGCACAAGTATGGATGTTCCCTTGTGTTTCCTCAGTTTAAAAATACGAAAACCCATCCTACAGATTTTAATGACTTACATGTGCTTGAAGGTCTAGATGCGGTTAAAGAGCAAATTGGACATGCTCCTCTTCTTGTTCCTGAATCTCAAAACCAAACTAACTCTCAAACCATTACTCAAGCCGAACCTCTTCCCGTTAAGAATACTCTTCTTCCTGTTCTTCCCATGACTCTTGATATGTTGCCTGTCCCTTTTCAACCCTGGGTAAGAGATATCTGCAACAGGCGACAATGTCCCCTCGACTTTGTTGCCATCCCTGCCATACTCATGATGGCGAGTCTCATTGGTGCTCGGTGCAGTATTAAGCCTAACTCTCAGGACGACTGGACCGTTGTTCCCAACTTATGGGGAGGGATTTTAGGAGACCCAGGAACCTTAAAATCACCCATTTGTTCAGAAGTTCTCTTTCCCTTTGGGCATTTAGAACTGAAAGCTAAAAAAGAGTACACGGAGAAAAAGAGTCAATACGAGGCTGAAAAAGTCGTCTTTCTTGAGGCTAAAAATGCTCTTGAGCACCAAATCAAAGAAGCCATTGAGACAGGAAGTGAAGAAGAGCTTACCTCCCTTAAGGACCAACTTGCGGCGCTTCTTAAAAAATGTCCTCCTGAGCCTCATTTTAAGCGCTATAAAGTCAGTGATACAACCCTTGAAAAAATGCACGAGATTTTGTCTCAAAATTCTGGAGGCGTTCTGATTTATCGGGATGAGCTAATGGGTTTTCTGGAAAGCTGGGAAAAGAAAGGACATGAATCAGACAGAAGTTTTTATCTTGAAGCATGGAATGGTGATAAGCCCTATACCATTGATCGCATGGGCCGAGGCACCATTCATGCGCAAAATATCTGTGTTTCCATTTTAGGAACAACCCAACCGGATAAAATAACGGCTTATTTGAATAAGGCGCTTACAAAGCTTGATAATGATGGGCTATTACAGCGCTTTCAATTGCTTGTTTATCCTGACAAGACACCTTGGAAAGTGGTGGATCAATATCCCGATTCCTTTGCCAAAAATCGTATTCTTCATATCTGCAAAACAATTGATGCTATGGTGTTTACAGAGCATGGAGCGAAAGCCGCAGAGCCTCTTTATGAAGGTCAGCATACTATTCCTTACTTTCGATTTTCATGGGAAGCTCAACAGTTCTTTCACGATTGGATCAAGCAGCTGCAAGAAAAACTTGAAGGAAATGACCATCCCATCATACTTCAGCATCTCTCCAAATATCGCAGCTTGATGCCCTCCTTAGCGCTGATTTTTCACATTATTCACATTGCCGATGGACAAAAGGACCGGGATGTTACTCTAGAATCAGCAAAGAAAGCCGCGGCATGCTGTGATTACCTCGAGTCCCATGCTCGCCGCATCTATGGGATGGTGTTAGATACGACTTTCGACCCCTTTCCCAAGCCCTCAAAAGCAGAAGAGCTCCTTGCCTGGATGAAAAAACAATCTAACAACATAAACGATCCTCTTACCCGACGCTTCATCCTGCGCTATTCTAAATTCAGAAGCTCAAAAGAGCTCGATCCTCTTCTCTACGACCTCATTCAAATGGGCTATATCCAAGAAGTCTCTCAGGGGTGTTTTAGCCTTTCTCCCTAGATCTTCAATTCCAACATAGCTTCTGTAGCCTTCTCAAGGGATGCCCTAATAGGATCAATATTAAGACGTGCATATATAGCTGTTGATTTTTGATCCTTATGGCCCAAGGTACCACCAATAATGTAACTATTTGCTCCCGTTGCAGCTTGCCAGCTCCCCACCGTTCGTCTTAAATCGTGTATTCTAAGATCTTTTATTCCTGCTCGGTTTAATATGCGCTTCCATCCTGATTTGGGTTCAATCAGATGGCCAGTTTTTCCCGTACCTTCAAATACCCAACCCCTATTTCCGTATTTTTGAAGCCTATCTTTTAAAATTTCAATTACTTTTGGAACCAAAGGTACGCGCAGAGGTTCTCCATTTTTTGTTTCTGGAATGAGCCATTCTTGGCGCTCAAAATGAATATCCTCCCAGCGCATCTCAAGAACGTTCGATTTTCGAGCGCCTGACAAGAGAGAAACATAGATATAATCACGAACAGTATCATTTGACTCTGCTTCGAGACTTTCAAAAAAACGAGGTAATTCATCAGGATGTAAAAAGCGATTCCGTGATTTTTCTTTATACTTTTTTACCCCTTGTGCTGGATTTACTCCCTCCCAGCCCCATTCAATAGACTTATTGTAAATGGCTTTGATTCTTTCAAGAAGACGGTTGGCCTGATAAAGCCCACTTTCACTGCATATTTTTTCATGGAGAGCCTGCACTTCTTGTTTTGTGATACTTGAGGCCTTTCTTTTAAACCAATGAGGTAAAAATTTAGTAACCTCCCTCTCGTCATACTTCCAACTTTTCTTATGAGGTTTACTATATCTTTCCATAAAGGTAGAAAACATCTCTCCAAAAGAGAGGTCAGAGCGTACTTTTTTCTTCTCTGCATTGGGATTTTTGCCAGAAATGATTTCAGCAATAACTTTTTGAGCTTTTAAACGAGCTTCCTCGATGGTCATCTGGGGATACTTTCCCAAGCTCACTCGAATGGGACTTTCTCCTAATTTCCGATAAACTTTAAAAGATTTTGCTCCCTGATGGGTAACCATCAATTCCAATCCTTGTACCTTTGTATCGTAGAGATACAGACGTTTATCTTTAGGAGGAAGTGGAAGAACTTCGATCATTTTTTTCGTAAAATTGATGTGTTTTTTAGAAATGCTCATCGTCTTATTCCTCCTTCACCGGGTATACGCCGGGTATACTACAGACATCAAATTTTGTAAACTTTCATGCAATTTCAACAAACGAACTTTTATATAACTTATTGATTTTATGATATTAATATAATTTCACAAACATAGATAAACCTTGCACCAAGAGGCTGTTAACCACTGGGTCGGCGGTTCGAGTCCGTCCCGGGGAGCCAGCAAAAGCAAGGTCCGACCCGGGAACATGGGTGACATTTCCCTAATCGTAAAAAGGCCTGTATCCAAACTTAGAATTCACGATTTAAGGCTAACCTTGGGTAGCTGGCAAGCCGCTATAGGAGCCCATAGTTTTATGATTGATAAATCTAAAAAGTCTATGTCCTTTGCATCTATCATTATTAATTTGCGCATCAAAATTTAATTGGATCTTTCCTTTATGAGCGTCATAGACATTTAAGACCAACTTACTTTCCAGGTTTTCAATAAGGTAAAAACTTACTTCCCTTCAGAGGGTCCCCATATAAAAAGGATTAAAAATAGATTTAAAAATTTAGAAAAAGTTACAAATGATCCAATGAAAGACCTTTATTGCTTTTCCTCCCAAAGTGTTTTCGCCCCAAACCCTTTAGGTATTCGAAATGGCGAAAAAAGATTACCATTTTTTTGAATACAAATTTAATTTTTCTAACTACGACGGATGTCGATTTAGGAAAGGATAGGAATCCTTATTTCCCAAGGAATTGGTTAATTTCAAAAAGACCTATGGTGCCCCCGGGGAGAGTCGAACTCCCACATCTTTTGGATAACAGATTTTGAGTCTGCCGCGTCTACCAATTCCGCCACAGGGGCCTTGGAGGCGTATCATAACGCTAAGACCTCCTCCGTCAATAGAAAATCTTAATTTTTAAAGTTCTTTTCAGCAAAATCCCAGTTGATAAGATGATTTAAAAAGGTGTCTACATAGTCAGGCCTGCGATTTTGGTAATCTAGGTAGTAGGCATGCTCCCAAACATCACAGGTGAAAAGCGCCTTCTTTCCATACACCATCGGCAAATCTGCATTGGCTGTCTTCATAATCTCTAATTGACCGTCCTTATTAAGAACAAGCCAAGCCCAACCACTTCCAAATTGAGTAACGCCCGCTTGTTTAAAAAGCTTTGTGAACTCCTCATAACTTCCAAAATCCTCATTGATTTTTTCAGCAAGCTTCCCTGTTGGCTTTCCTCCGCCTTGGGGAGCCATAGAATGCCAATAAAAAGTGTGGTTCCACACCTGAGCTGCATTATTAAAAATACCAACCTTATCCTTATCACCTGCAGTAATTCGAATAATGTCTTCTAAGGATTTATTCGCAAGTTCTGTTCCTTCAATAAGGCCATTCAGATTTGTTACATAAGCCTGATGATGCTTTCCATAGTGAAAACTTAGTGTATTGGCCGAAATATGAGGCTCTAAGGCATTAAGATCATAGGGAAGCGGGGGAAGTTCAAAAGCCATAAAGCACCTCTTTTTTCATGTGATTTTTTATAAGAGTAGAGGTTTTTATCCCTTTTGAAAAGGGACTATGTCAAATTCCTTTCCCCACCTTAAAGTCCATGGTATAAGCCTAAGATGACACTTGCGCAGCTGAAAAATATGCCCTCAACCGGTCAAGAAATCACGAATCCCGTTTTTTTAGAGCAACTAAAAACGCTCAACCCAGCTCAACGCCAAGCTATTGAGCTGACAGAAGGCCCTCTTTTGGTTCTTGCCGGAGCCGGAACAGGAAAAACCCGGGTTCTCACCACCCGCCTTTCTGCCCTTCTTTTAAGCCACAAGGCGTGGCCGTCTCAAGTTTTAGCCGTCACCTTTACTAATAAAGCGGCCCTAGAGATGCGTGAGCGCGTCGCCAGTCTTATCGGAGGACCAGCTGAGGGATTGTGGCTAGGAACATTTCACTCCGTTTGTGTACGCATTTTAAGGCGTCATGCCGAGCTTTTAGGTCTCCAAAGTTCTTTTACGATTTTGGATACGGATGACCAGCTACGACTCATCAAGCAAATTATTAAAGCCGAAGGGATTGATGATAAAAAATTCCCTCCGCGGGTTTTAGCTTCCATTATAAGCCGTTGGAAGGATCGCGCCCTCCCCCCGGAAAAAGTATCCTCTCCCGCTTCTGACTTTGAAAAAGCTGCTTTTCATGTTTATAAAATTTATCAAGATCGCCTCAAGGTTTTAAATGCTGTTGATTTTGGGGATCTCATACTTCTTTGTTTAAAGCTTTTTACGGAACACAGTGATGTTTTAGCTCAGTACACAACTCAATTTCATTACATTCTTGTGGATGAGTACCAAGATACAAACGTGGCTCAATATCTATGGCTCCGTCTTTTAGCGCAAGGCTCCGGTAATATTTGCTGCGTTGGCGATGATGATCAATCCATTTATGGATGGAGGGGGGCTGAAGTTGGCAATATTTTACGCTTTGAAAAGGATTTCCCTGGCGCCACCATCATTCGCCTTGAACAAAATTACCGCTCCAATGCTCATATTTTAGGCGCTGCTTCAGGACTTATTGCTCAAAATGCCAGTCGCTTTGGAAAAACCTTATGGACCGAACAAGATGGAGGCGAAAAAATCCGCATTCAGGGGATTTGGGATGGAGAAGAAGAAGCGCGTGTTGTCGCGGATGAAATTGAATCTCTTCACCGAAAAGGGAATTCCTTAAATCAAATGGCCATTCTTGTACGCGCAGGATTTCAAACCCGTGAGTTTGAAGAACGCTTTATTACTTTGGGCGTTCCTTATCGTGTGATTGGAGGGCCCCGATTTTATGAGCGCCTTGAAATTCGCGACGCATTAGCCTACATGCGCATCGTCATTCAGCCCAATGACAGCCTTGCTTTTGAGCGTATCGTTAATACACCAAAGCGCGGCATTGGAACAAGCACCCTTCAAGTTCTTCATCAATATGCCCGCTATGAAGAGGTCTCTTTGACAGAAGCTACCCTTCGCCTTATGGAAACCGATGAGATTCGTGGAAAAGCTAAAACGGCCCTCCAAGGAATTCTTTACGATATCGACCGGTGGCGCAAACAACTGAATACCCTTGAACCTGGAGAGTTGGCTCGGTTGATTTTAGATGAGTCGGGCTATACTGGTATGTGGCAAGCGGACAAATCTCCCGAAGCCCCTGGGCGCCTTGAAAACTTAAAGGAATTTGTGAATGCCATTGATGAATTTGAAAGCCTAGGAAACTTTTTAGAGCATGTAAGCCTCGTGATGGAGAATACAAGAGGCACAGGCTCAGACATGGTCAGCATCATGACTCTTCACAGCGCAAAGGGCCTAGAGTTTGATTCCGTTTTTCTAGCGGGATGGGAAGAAGGGCTTTTCCCCCATCAACGAGCTTTAGGAGAAACGGGGAAAGCTGGTCTTGAGGAAGAAAGACGGCTCGCTTATGTCGGCTTAACCCGCGCCAGGCAGCGCGCCATGATCACTTTTGCAGCCAATAGGCGAGTCCATAATCAATGGCAATCAAGTTTTCCCTCTCGTTTTATTGATGAGCTCCCTATCGAGCATACAGAGCGCTTGAATGTAGGAGGAAACCATGCCTTCGTTCGCCGTATTCCCCAAACTAAATTACAAGTTTTAAAAGAACCTTCTCATCCCCTAAAGGAAAATTCTTTTCGCCTTCGTCAACGGGTTTTTCATATCAAATTTGGCTATGGGCACATTATTGCCCTGGAGGGAGATAAACTAGAAATCAATTTTGATCATACGGGGATAAAGAAGGTAATGAAGAGTTTTGTGGAGACAACCGAATGAATTTATACAAGATGGAAGGCTCCCTTGAGCCACATTTTGCCGAGGAACTTTCCTCTCTTCTTGAAGAAGAAGTTGTTGCTTTCTCATGGTATGAGAAGGAACCAGAACATTGGGCTTTTCAACTTATTTATAAGGGCCAACAAGAAAAAAATTTAAAGGAAAAAATAGCCACTTATTACAAAGAAAAAAATCTTCTTTACTCTGAAATTCATGCCCAGTCCCTTCAGGAGGAAGATTGGGTATCTGCCGTTTACAGAGATTTTCCTCCGCTCCACTTAGGTCAATTTTACATCTATGGATCCCATATTGAAGAACCTCCTCCCCAAGGACTGATCCCTTTGTGTATCAATGCAGCAACAGCCTTTGGCTCGGGTCAGCACGAATCAACGGAAGGATGTTTAAAGGCCCTCACACTTTTAGCTCAAAAAGAGTCCTTTAACCATCCTCTTGATATGGGATGTGGTTCAGGAATTTTAGCTCTTGCGATGGCTTCTCTTTGGAAAGCCCCAACCCTAGCTTGCGATAATGACCCTGAAGCTGTCAAAGTAACTCTTGAAAATGCGCGTATCAATCATCTGGAGACTTATATTGAAGCTTTTGCAAGTGAGGGATTTTCTGGCCTTAAAATGAAAACCTTTGATATCATTACTGCGAATATCCTTGCCGGCCCTCTTTGTCAAATGGCAAAAGACGCTGTAAGCGCTCTCTCTCCAGGAGGATTTATTATCCTGTCAGGCCTTTTAAATCGTCAAGCGGAAGATGTTATTGATGCTTATCGAAGCCAAGGAGCTAAACTTGTAGACCAACTCTTTCTTGGAGATTGGTCAACGCTTATCTTGAGAAAAGAGAACAATGGATAAGATTAAACTCTTAAGGAATTTCATGAAAAAGGAAGGGCTTTCTGCCCTTCTTATACCCCGGACAGATGAATTTCAGGGGGAATATATTGCCCCTTATTCTGAAAGGCTGGCGTGGCTCACAGGATTCAATGGCTCTGCAGGATTTGCCATTATCACTTTCGAGAAAGCTGCTTTTTTTACCGATGGCCGTTATACACTCCAAGCTAAGGACGAAGTTCCTGATATTTATGAAATTTATAATACATCCCAAAAAACACCCGCTCAGTGGGCTCTAGAAAATCTTTCTCCCGATGACAAGGTTGGCTATGACCCTTGGCTTTTTACAGAAAAGCAACTGGAGTCCTATAAAAATCCCTTAATTCCTTTGGAAAAAAACCCCATTGATTTCTTGTGGACCGATCGTCCCCTTCCTCCTCAAGATTTCGTCAGACTCCATCCATTTGAATTTACTGGAGAAAATGATGAAAGTAAGCGAAAGCGCATTGTCGAAACCCTGAAAGCTGACCATCTCTTACTCACGACCTGCGATTCCATTGCATGGCTTTTAAACATTCGTGGTAATGACGTTCCTCATACACCGCTTGTCCATAGCGTATGTTTATTACATAAGGACGGTTCTTATGATCTCTTCCTCGACTTAAATAAGGTCACTGGTACGGTTTATAATCATATCCAAAAGGGAGCAGGGAGAGCTATTGAGATTCGTTTTCTTCTTGATCATCTCAAGACTCTGAACGGCACATGCCAAATTGATCCACTGACAACTCCCATTCTTTTAATTCAAACTCTTAAGTGCCAAGTTGTGCGAGAAAAAGATCCCTGTGTTCTCCCTAAAGCTCTTAAAAATTCTATTGAAATTGATGGCGCAAAAAAAGCCCATATCCAAGATGGTATTGCTCTTCAGCGGTTTTTCACGTGGCTTGAAGAGCAACCTCTTCAAGGTGAAACAACAGAACTTTCAGCCGCTAACAAACTTTATGAGTTTCGAAAAAAAGGCGAACATTTTGAAGATCTAAGCTTCGATACCATTTCTGCATTTGGTCCCCATGGAGCTATTATCCATTATAAGGTAAGTCCAGAAACGAATGTTCCTCTCAGCCGAACAAATTTATACCTTTTAGATTCAGGGGGCCAATATTTAACAGGTACAACTGACATCACGCGAACCCTTTGTCTTAGTACGCCCTCTCCTGAACAAAAGGAAATGTATACCCGTGTTCTTAAGGGCCATATAGCCCTCGCAGAAGCCATCTTTCCTGAGGGAACAACAGGAGCTCAACTTGACGCTTTAGCGCGTCAGTATCTCTGGGAAGCAGGGCTGGACTATGATCATGGAACGGGACACGGTGTGGGAAGCTATCTTGGTGTTCATGAAGGTCCGCAAGGTATTTCAAAAAGAGGTGCTCATGTTCCTTTAGAGCCAGGAATGATTCTTTCCAATGAACCCGGCTATTACAAGGAAGGGGATTATGGCATTCGTATTGAAAGCCTTGTTTATGTCATCAAACTTACAAAACCAAAAGGCTTTTTAGGCTTTGAGCCCCTTACCCTTGTGCCTTTAGAGAAAAAGCTTATTGATGAAACCCTTCTGACAGAGAAGGAAAAAAAATGGATAAAAGATTATCACAAACGATGTGAGGATGTAATTCAGTCTAAATTATAAGAGCTTTTAAATTCCCAACTGGGTTCTTTTAAATATATCTTATTTTTTTCATAAAGATTTTTTCAATTTTTCTCCCGACTTCTGCCAAATTTTAAAAAGCTAAGATTTTGAAGAATAAAAGTTTTTAGTTTCAAGAGCTTACAAAATAA
>JAIEPE010000025.1 GCA_019749915.1 Alphaproteobacteria bacterium
AAACCAATTTGGACGATTTTAAAAATACGACCCTCGCAAAAGTCTTTTTGTCACACTAAGTGGCAGAAGTCGGGAAAAATATAAAAATAGACAAGGAGATAACCATGAAAGCCACCCAACCCCTTATATTTTCCGCTCTTATTTTAGCAGCGTTATCCATGCCTCAAACAGATGCCTTTGCACGATTTGAGCATCATAGTGAGCACCAAGGGGGAGATTTTGCTGCTGCTAAAGATTTTAACCGGTCTGATGCCTCCAAATTTCATACGGTTTTGAAGCATCCGGAAGAAATTACCGCAGGTGATGTCAAAAGTGAGCTTAAGGAGAAAGGACCTGAAATCGTCACCCTTGGTGGAGCTCACGGAATCGTCCACGAAGGCGACGTTGGCGCAGCGCATCCTGAGTCATTGTCTAAAACAGAGTGTTCGACACGCAAACCTAGTGGTTGTGGCTGAAACTAAACCATTGAAGGAGTAGCACTGATTTGATCTTTTAGCACTCAATAATTGAGAGTTTTTTCGTCAAATCTCATCGTCATCGAGGGAGGGATGGCTTTCTCCATTTTTAAATATGTCTACACCTTTTGTGAGATTATGTATCAGCACTGGATTCCAGTATTCTAAGTTACCCCTAATGGATTCAATGTCTCTAATCAACTTACCTTTTCGACAAGGAGTACAAAGAGACTTTCCTCTGCATGTGTCTGCTATCCTGTGGCCTACGTTTATAGCAGCTGTTGTGATTTTTTCATTAAAGGTTTCATAAAAATTTTTAATAAAACCCGAAATTCTAAGAGCAAGGAAAGGCGCTGCTACCGCAAAAGGCCAATCCCCCTCCCCAAACCATTTGTTATAACTTTGAAGAACAGCAATGCTGGTTTGAAACAAATAAATAAATGATTGAATTCCAATAAATATTTTGACGGGTAACCGAATGGCAGGATGGCTTTCATGACCTCGAGGATCTTTGCTAAGAACGAGATCTTTAAAATTATCCATGGATTGGGCCAAGACATAGCTAAAGGGAAGGAACGCGATAAGAGAAAAACCTTCCCCAATAGAATCAGCCACTGCATTAGATGTAAAAAGAGAAGCGACCGTTGATCCGACAAGTTGAAGAAGAAGGGCCGTTGTAGGTGCTCCAAAAATCAAACCGAAATATTTCAATCCCTCAAAAGCAAGCTCAGCAATAGATTCTTTGGCATTTTTCTTAGCCACTTCTTGAACTTCACTTCCCAAGGAAAGCAAATAACATATCTTTGCAAAAGTTTGTTGAGCTGCCAAATCTTCTTCAGAGCGCGCCCCCGCAATAACATCTTGAACATCCTGATAAATGGCTTCAATGACCGTATCTGAAGCCCCCACAAGAAAATGCTTTAATTTTATAAGATCACCATCAAATTTTTCTCTTTGATTTGCCGTTTGAATTTCTTCAGGAAATCTTATATGAGGCGGCAAGGATGAAGGAAAAAATACCTGTCTGAATTGCTTATACCAATCCTCTATGTTGGAAATGGAATTCAGTGCGGTGGATAAGTCATTGGCGAAAGCATCTATGTAAAGAAAGGGACCCCAAGTAGCAACAGCACGTCCAAATTCATTATCCCAATTGGGGAGCTGAAGATCTTCTCGTCCAATATTCTCTGCTAAAATAAGATAAGCAACAGGGATAAGAGCGGTAACAGCAGCTATTCCACCTGCAACACATACCCGCCTAATTTCTTTTTTCTCCTGAAAAAGGTAGGTTATGGCTTTCTTCCACAAATGAGCGTTTCGGAAAAGACCATCAGGAAGAGCACTAACTATAATATACCAAATAAAAACAGTACCTGAATTTCCATTGATAAATTTATTAAAATTTTCGTTTTGATCGGCAAAATAATTAATTCCTCCATCATAAACAGCTCCCATTGCATTCGCATAGTACCATGCAACAACTGACGCGATAAGAACAGCAACACAATCTATCCACGTAATGTCGCCATTGAGATCTTTGTAAGTCTCTTTTAGCCGAACTTTTATTTTAGCAGCAAGATCAATTATGTCATCAAGAAGCAGTGCCCAGGCCTCTTGAGGAGCACGGGGATGGGAAGATTGTAACATGTCAGCAAGACTCGAATAATCTCTGACAGCTCCATGGGGATGGCCAGAAGTCAAAAGAAGGGCCGCCCCGTCGTCTTCGCTCTCTGAATCTGGGGGAGGCGCTGCATCTTGTTGGGATGTTGAAGATCCCTGAATAGGTGCGCTTTCAGATGAATTGCCGCTAACGCCTGAAGATATTTCTTCTTCACTTCCAGAAGGTTGCCCCTCAGTGGGATGTTTGGATTGAAAAAGAGCTAGAAATCGAGAGGCCACTGAAGGGCCCTTATTTGTATCACTGCTGGCGACGGAACTTGTATGGGCCTGTCTTGACCGAAGTGGATCAAGAAAGTAAGTTTTCGCCAATTCCACTATTCGAAGGTCTTCAGCCTCCCCCCCGTTTGAAAGGCGATACGTTGGTTTTTCAGGCCAAAAAGGACGATCTGAAAGCCACTCTGAAACCCATGCGGGAAGGAATCTTGATCGAGGGGCTGGAGGGGCATTTTCATCTCCTACGAGATCTATATCTACAGCCAGTTCTTCACCTTCTGGACCTTGAGATTGAATGGAGTGATGTCCTTGCCCTAATATGAAAACGTTTCCGCCATTTCCTAAAATTTCATTGTCCCTGAGATCAATACCACCAGGAGTGCCTTTTTGATCAGACGAGCTTTGAGATGGTTTGGTACTTGCGAACCTTTTGAGTCGCTCGAAAACACCTGGAATTCCCTCAGGAGAGGGTGGTTTATGAGGATGACCTGACCCGCCGAGCTCAACATCTTCATCAGAATCAGTGCTGTTTTCGTTAGAATGATCACTGCTCCCACTCGAATTGCTGCTTCCATAGCTGCTTGTACGAGAGCCTAAAAGACGATCTTTTTCACTCGAAACGTGAAGAGCAGGCACCCTGTCTGGAAAAGATGCGGCACCAGGGGTTGTTCCAAAATCTTCGGGTTGAGATTCACGAGAAGAAGATGAAGGAGACGTTATATTTTGTCTGCTGCTTTGAGAAAGATCAGGGAAAGGAATGATCTGTAAACTTTGATTTCCATTAGGGGGGGATTGTTCAGGCGAGGAGCCAGAAGAAGCGCTGTCATCCGAGCTCGGTTTGCTGCCGATAATATCCCGGGCTGGAGCTGGAAGACTTGAAGGCGGGCTGACTGACCTTGGGGAAAAATCCCCATCACTAGAACTCTGTTCAGGAGAGGGACTTCCCATACTTCTCAGGTCTGGTGCTGGAGGCTTTGGAGAAGGCGTTCTTTGAACAACCTTTAATAAACGAGGATCATCCTGATCATCCATCGCTTTAGCGACATCGATCATGAGCATAGAGCAAATAATTAAAGACGCCATCCCCTTTTTAAAAAGGGGTATGCATTTCTCAATGTCTACAGCTTGAAAAAGTTCTTTCATAATACAAATAAACCTTCTGTATTCGCCTCTGCAATCGACACGAAAGGTTAATTCTCGGGGGTCTATTTGATAAATCAACACCCTACCCCAAGATAAATAAAATTCTTTCTTATTTAGAGCCTATATTTGTGTAGAAGTCAATCCTCAAGAATTGAATAAATTGAATGAGTTCATAACATATGCCTAAAAAACTTCAAGAAGATTTACTGAAAAGTGGATCCTGCTATCAAGCAGCGAAATATCAAAACCGATTTATCAACTTTCTTTTATAAAGCTTCTTCCAATAAGCGATGAATTTGCCCTATAAGATAAAAGGGTATAGAAAACAGCGTGTAGCTTACTTCTCCAGCGCTTCCCTTAACATTAACATTTGTTTTAATGGGAATATCCGAGTTTATACGAACCGATAGATTTTTCTTTTTTAATTCCATAAACAAATGCAATGACTTTAAACTTCCCGTGCTTCCAGCTTTAACCTCGATGGGAATAATTTGTTTCCCATGTTGAATAACATAATCAATTTCTGCGCTAGATCCCTCCGCATCTCGATGCCAATAATAAAGAGTTGGCTCCAGATAAAAAGGGAAAATTGTTCGCAACAGTTGCCCAACGACTTGCTCAGCAATGGCGCCATTGTTAATCACATTCAGTTCAGCGATAGACTGAATTTGCGCGTAGTTCAATCCTAATGCTGTGCTGCATAAACCCGTATCCAAAAACACTTCCTTAAAATACTTTTCTTTTATCTCTGACAGTAATGGAACACCATTGGCAGAACATCCTGAAACACGGTGACAAATTCGAGCTTTATTAAAAAGAGAGAGGACCTGTTTAACGGTTTGCCCATTTAGAGAAGGATTTACCTTGCTGTAAACATATTTTTGACCTAATCTTTTGGGCACAGACATCATAATTTCATCAAGTTTATCTAAAGAAATACGCCCTCCATATTTAGCAAAATCATCCCTGTATGTTGCCAGAAGGTCATTCTGAATTTGGTGGACCCTTGAGAGCGATTGATCTTTTATCCAACTTGAAACTACCGCAGGCATTCCCCCAATAAGAATATATTCTTTAAAGAGGGATAAGTATTGTGCGTGTATAGCCTTGGGAATCTCTCTGTTATCTTTAAACTGAAAATTCTGGAGATATTCATAAAGAGGTTCCTGATCACGAGCCAATAAAAACTCTTCAAAGGAGAGAGGTTCTAAATGTAAATAAGAGATGCGGCCAACAGGAATACTAAAAGTATGGTCTTCAAAAACAAATTCTAGTAAGGAGCCGGCAGAAACAACTGGTAACGTTGGATATTCCTCATAAAACCACCTTAATTTAGCTAGAATTTCTGGAGAAGCTTGGATTTCATCAAGGAATAACAGGCATTCGGAGGGCTCAATTTTCTTATTCAAAAAAGCACTGAGATTTATCAAAATTTGATGGGGATCATTACTTGCAAAAAGACTAGAAACTTGTGGGGTTTTTTCAAAGTTAACCTCAATTAATACCTTGTTAGATAGGGTTGCTAACTGACGAATGAGCCAGGTTTTTCCAACCTGACGAGCCCCCCTAATAATTAAAGGTTTACGATCTGATGAAGGAAGCCATACCTCATTTAAATAAGTAAGAGCCATTCTATGCATTAATTTGAAAACCTTTATCTTATAAAGTTAAATAATTTTAACCTTCAATTTATACGATATAGGATTTTTTCTTAAAGTCAACGGAACATAGCCCTGTTTAATATAGAAATGCTATAAAATAGACGGCTGTTTTGCAATTGAGGTTTTCGCCTCTGGAGTTGTTTAGAGAAGGAGGCTGTTGTAGCTTCATTGTAGGAGTCATATCAATTTCGAATACAAGAGTTTTGCTTTTTATACATGCTTCTGTTGCAAAATACGTTAGTATTATGGGTAAGCATCATATCTAGTTGAAGCAGTCGACTATCTAACTAAATTTCTTTAGGAAAAGGGAGGTGTCTTATCACAACCCTCCCTATCACTCTTACTTTCATCACCGAAAATCTCACGATATTCTTTATGAATATAGCATAGATCTATATTTACTAACCTGAAAAGACATAATCAAGGTTTAAAATCATACCAAATACCATTTATCCAAGAAACCAGTCGATCAAACTTAGAGCTCGTTATCCTTGTCGCTGTATTATACTTATTTTCTCTCCCTTGGGTATGTATACCCACACAATAATATCCTACAGGTTTAGTGAATTGAGCATAAACTCCACTACCACTCTGACCGCCAGTTGTATCTAAGGTATACGTAAATTGTTCAGGATAAATTTTTGCAATAGCTCCAGACATTGTCCACATCTGTGTACCACTCCCTTTATCCTTATCCCCGGGATAGCCTGTAACATTAACTTTGAGGGATTCTAAAAATTTATCGGTATCTGTGCTTAGACCATACCATCCTGTTTCTTCCCCTAAATCACGATCGAGAATTAACATTCCCATATCAAAACGAGAGTCTCTTCCTTCTTTCCAACCCTTTACTGTCAATAGATGAGTTGCAAAAGCAGGTTCTATAGGCATCTCTCTCCCATTTTGTGCAGCAGTAAACTTAATACTTGTTGCCCATCCCCCATCCTTTTCACTGTAGAGACAGTGACCTGCAGTCAGAACATGCTTATAGTTAACCATTGTACCACTCCCTATATACCATACTCCATTGGGAAATAGCATTTCCAGATGTCCATGAACACGCCAAGGTGATTTTTCTGTATGCGGAACATGAACTCGATCATCGTGGCCTATTTTTGCTCCGACATGCATATGCCGCATAGATAGTGCCTCATAACCTTTTGTTATTTTACCATCTTTATAAACATCTGGATTTATTTTAGGGTATGATTTGCTTCCAGGACGACTTTTTACATCAAGTTTTACAAAACACGTATCAAGATCATTAGATGCTTTTCTATGAGTAGGAAGTGAGTAAAATCCACGGTAACTCTCTTCTACTTCATCTATTTCGTCTTCTTCATACCCACAGCACGCATGAGCATTGATTAAATAAAAATTCGCAATAAAAAACAATAGAATTGATTGAATTATTTTTTTTGATTGTACCGTATTCTTAGGTGATCCAAGATTATTTTTAAGTGTTAAAAAATTCATATTTGTTTCCTCCTGCTTAATCATGAAAAACTTTATTTGGTAGTTATTTCATTTTCTACCATGGAAATTCCACTAGGTAGCTATCTCAGGGGAAAATCCCCTAATAGGATTTTGGAAACGTTCACATTAAATAAGTCGAATGAGACCATGACAGGGTATGAATGACATGCGTTTTTGAACGATGGGCATAGAGAGGGCGGAGGCTATGAAGCTGGGAGAGGTATACCCTGTATTCTAGTGTGAAGTCTTAGAATTTAGAAAATACATCTTGAAAAATTACTCAAAGTATGCTTTGAAGACACGAGTGAAAATTAAGTTAATGTATACAGATGAGAGCCCTTCAAACGTTTTTTAACGCTTTCTCTATAAAAGTATCAGGAAATATCTGGAAATTCTTGGTTGATGCTTGCGCGATTAGCCTTTCATTCACTATTGCAAACTATATTGTTAATCTTCCCTATGGAAAAGCTTTTTTCCTTTGTCTTTCTATTCTCTTATTAAGTGCTATACTTTTCAATTACATAGGTCACTTGCATCGCCACATTTGGAGATCGACAAGTATTCATAATTTAAAGAGCATTTGTTTGTATTCTTTTTGTATTACCACTCTTCTTTTCTTAGTGATGGCTTCGGCATCACATATATCTGAAAATCTTTTTAAATTTACTCTCGTATTTTTATTGTTATCCATTTTTGCTCTTACCTTACCTCGGCTTTTGTGTCGCATTTTCCACGAAAAAAGGGATTTATTTCAGGGAGAAAAACAGCGTGTTATTCTCATTGGAGCTGGAAAAAGCGCTGAGCTCTTTTTAAGAGAAGCAAGACGCCGACAAGGAAATGTATATGAAATTAAGTACATTTTAGATGACAACCCGGAATTATGGGATAAAAAGATTTTTGGATTAAGTATATATGGCGCCATCAAACATTTACCTCACATTGCCAGTCGAGGGAACGTTGACTTGATTGTTATTGCTATTGCTTCCCTTAATCATGAAAGGCTCCTCGAAATCACCCACATGGCTGAAGAAAATGAGCTACAAGTTAAAATGTTACCTTCTTTTGATAAACTGCTCACATCGGTTAACATTGATCCCGAAAATGTTTCTGCCCAAGATCTGCTTGGCCGGGATAGCATCGATTTAAACAACAAAGAACTCCAAGCTTTTATTAAGGATAAGGTTATTATGGTAACCGGTGCTGGGGGTTCCATAGGCTCAGAAGTGTGCACTCAACTTATTCATCTTAAGCCTTCAAAAATTATTCTTATCGACCATAGTGAGTATAATTTGTACAAAATCACTTGGGAATTAGAACATACGCATCAGTTTAAAAACTTTGTTCCTTTTCTCATCAGTGTGACAAATAAAGAGGCTATGGAAGAAACTTTCGCAAAATATACCCCTAATATTATTTTTCATGCTGCAGCTTACAAACATGTCCCTTTATTAGAAAATCAAATTAAACAAGCCGTTGTGAACAATTTTCTAGGAACGAAAATTGTTGCGGATCTCGCTCTTCAATATAAAAGCGAAAAATTTATTCTTATTTCCACTGATAAAGCTGTTAACCCTACAAATATCATGGGGTCAACGAAAAGAATTGCTGAGCTCTATTGTCAAAGCCTTAATGGAAAGGAAAGTACTAAATACCTTTCTGTTCGCTTTGGAAACGTTTTAGAATCTACGGGGAGCGTTATTCCCCTCTTCAAAAAACAATTAAAAGCTGGCGGACCTCTTACGGTAACACACCCAGACATTACACGTTTTTTCATGAGCATACCTGAGGCCAGTCAACTGGTTATCCAAGCTGGTGCTATGGGGCAGGGAGGAGAGATCTTTGTTTTAAACATGGGGGAACCTATTAAAATAAAGAATTTAGCGGAACGACTTATTTTCTTAAGTGGAAAGCGCCCCTACAAAGATATTGATATTGTATTTACAGGTTTAAGGCCGGGTGAAAAACTCTATGAAGAGCTTTTTTATGAGACAGAAAACCACGTTCCCACCAAACGTGCCAAAATTCTTATTGCCCAGAGCAATGCTCCAACACAAAGCATATTAAACAAATATTTTCTAGATATAGAAAATTATATAGAAGCAAACGATGTGAACAGTATAGTTTTAACGCTAAATCAAATTTTGGCTGAGAAGAGCAATAGGTTGGCTGTTGCTTAATGGGTAAATGAAATCCCTGAAAATAAAGAGCAACTTCTTTATTGTTTTTTTAACATCCTCAACATCAAGGTTTAAATTTTAAAAAAAGGATGCGCACTTGAAAAATACTGTGCTAAATAGTAAAACTCTTTTAAAGAATCACACAGGATGTAAAAGCAATGTTTTCAAAGTTACTTGGTAAACTTTCTTCCGATATGGCTATTGATTTAGGAACGGCCAATACTCTGGTCTATGTTAAAGGTCAGGGAATAGTTTTGAATGAGCCTTCCGTTGTGGCTATTACGGATTCTCGCGACAAAAAACGGGTTCTCGCTGTCGGTGAAGAGGCCAAATTAATGGTGGGCCGTACTCCTGGCAATATCAAGGCTATTCGTCCATTGAGGGAAGGCGTTATTGCCGATTTTGAAGTGGCTGAAGAAATGATCAAATACTTCATGCAAAAAGTACATAAAAGGCGCAGCTTTATAAGCCCGCGTGTGATTATTTGTGTCCCTTCTGGCTCAACAGCTGTGGAAAGACGGGCGATTCAAGAATCAGCAGAAAGCGCTGGCGCTAGAAGTGTTTATTTGATTGAAGAGCCCATGGCAGCGGCTATAGGAGCAGGACTTCCCGTGACCGAGCCTACCGGCTCTATGATTGTTGATATTGGAGGCGGGACTACGGAAGTTGCTGTTCTCTCTCTTGGAGGCATTGTTTATGCCCGTTCTGTACGTGTTGGTGGCGACAATATGGATGAAGCAATTATCAGCTACATTCGTCGTCAACATAACCTTTTGGTGGGAGAAGCCAGTGCAGAACGGATCAAAAAGGGAGTTGGATCGGCCATGGCACCAAAAAATGAAGAGGGAGAAACCATCGAGTTAAAAGGTCGTGATCTTTTGTATGGCGTCCCTAAAGAAATTATAATTTCTGAACGGCAAATTGCAGAAAGTTTAAGTGAACCCGTGGCAGCAATTGTAGAAGCTGTTAAGCTTGCTCTCGAGAATACAGCCCCTGAACTTGCGGCAGATATTGTTGACAGGGGCATTGTTATGACCGGAGGAGGGGCGCTTTTAAAGAATTTAGACATTGTGATACGTGAAGCAACAGGTCTTCCCGTGATTGTTGCAGAAGATCCTTTATCTTGTGTTGCTTTAGGGACGGGTAAAGCTTTGGATATGATGAACTATCATAAGAATGTCTTAATCAGCATGTAAAGGACATAAAGTGTGGCTCTTTTCCTACGCTATAAAAAGCCGGGGCCTTTAAAGCCAACGCCAAACCCTTATCCATCACGTTTTCAGTTTTGGCGTCATAGTCTTTTAGCCTCATTTATACTCATTTTAATAGGAGGAGGTACCTTACGATTGTACAAGCCTTTTTACGATCCCATCCAGGACGGATTTTTTGAGGGAGCTGTGTGGCTACAAAAAGGCTTTCTTCAACCTTTTCATGAAACAAGCGTTCTCCTGAAGGATGCCCATCATTTTATTTATTTGAAAGACGAGCATGGACGTCTAAAATTAGAAAACGAACATCTCCACAAAGAGGTTTTGGTTTTAAGACCTCTTGCTCACGAGAACGCGGCTTTAAGAAAGATGTTAAATGTTCCCCCAGTTGAGGTTGTAAAGTTCACCGCAGCACGAGTACTTTCGAGCCCTTATGATGGTCTTCATCGTTTCTTTCTTATTGAAGGGGGACAAAAAGATGATCTTATAAAAGATCAGCCCGTTATTGTGGAAGAAGGCGTTGTAGGACGTCTTGAAAAGGTAGGCGTTCATGTGGCCCGCGTTCTTCTGATAACGGATTTAAATTCACGGACTCCGGTTGTGACCTCTCTTTCCAATGAAAAAGCAATTTTGTCTGGAAATGGAAGCTTATTACCAAACCTTGTCTATGTAAATGATGTCAAAAAAATTCAAATAGGAGAACAAATTGTTACCTCCGGTTTGGGCGGTATTTTTCCTCCCGGGCTTCCAGTGGGGGTAGTTGATGCCATTGAAAATGGTAAAATTAAGGTTCGACCCTATGTTCCCTTTCAAAAAGTCGAATGGGTTCAAGTTCTTACAATCCATTCTGAAGACTTTTATAAAGAAATCAATTCAGCTCTGGAGGAGGAGTGAAATTTATAGCCATCTCTCTAAAATTGCTCCCTCTTTTTAGTCTTCTTTTTATGATAATGATCGGGAGTTCATGGCAGATTGGGATTTTCCCTCTCATGCCTGTTTTATTTTTAATTCCTGTTTATTACTGGCTTGTTTATCACCCCAGCTGGCTTCCCTTGGGAGGGCTTTTTGTGGTGGGTCTCTTTTACGATTCTCTTATGAACCATGGCCTTGGGTTAACTTCTTTTTTTCTCATGTTAAGTGCCCTTTTAGGGCCTCCCATCCGATCCTATTTGCGCCCCGATAAATTTCCTTTAATTTGGTTTGGCTTCGGACTTTTCAGTGGCGGCTATCTTTTGCTTTATGGCCTGATTATCTCTGGCGGTTTTACCTTGTTTGTCTCCTGGGTTAATGGAATCATTCTCTATCCCTTAGTGGCATGGGTCTTAAGTCATCTCCATGGGCAGATTCAAAAATATGTCTAGAGAGGAGAATACTAACTTTCTACCAAGAGCACTTTTTGTGGGCATCTTACAAATAAGCCTTGTGATGATTCTTTTTTGTCGAATGTATTATTTGCAAATTTTCGAAGGATCTCACTATCATTTATTGGCCGAAGGAAACCGTATTTTTTCCCGTCCACTTGTTCCTTTAAGAGGCCAGATTTATGATCGTAATGGGTGTGTACTTGTAGAAAATGAAACCAGCTTTCGTCTTCTGTTGCTTGTTGATAGAAAGAAAGACATTGAAAGTACACTTACTGCTCTTGAAGAAGTGATCAGCTTATCTGCTGAGGAAAAAGAAGAGATTTTAAAAAAAGTAGGAAAAAAGCATAGCATTGACGCAATTGTGCTCAAAGATGGTTTAACATGGGAGGAGGTCTCCGCCATAGAACTCCATGCTGCGGATTTACCTGGTATTTCTCTAGAAGTGGGAGCCCGGCGTCATTATCCTCTTCTAAGCGAAGGCGCCCATGTGCTGGGGTATGTTGCCTCTCCTTCTGAAAAGGAAGAGGAGGAAGAACCAATCTTGGCCATTCCTGGTTTAAAAACGGGTAAAGTAGGCCTTGAAAAATATTTTGATCAGAGGTTAAGAGGCACGCCAGGTTATCGAACTTTTGAGGTGAATGCTCGCCGAAAAATTGTAAGAGATCTGAGTCAAAACGAGAGTATTCCCGGAGAAGACATTCATTTAACCCTTGATGGGCGCTTACAAAAATATGCCTCTGAAGTGCTTTCTGAATATGAGAGTGCATCAGCTGTTGTTTTAGATATTCAAAGTGGGGAAATCCTTGCTCTTGTCTCTACCCCCTCTTTTGATCCCAATCTCTTTCCTTTAGGCATTAGTCATCATGAGTGGGGAAAGTTGAGAGATAATCCCTATGTTCCTATGACAAATAAGGTCATTTCTGGACTTTATCCTCCGGGATCAACAATTAAAATGTTTGTCGCCTTAGCAGCCCTTGAAGCAGGCATTATTGATAAAACGACAACCGTGCATTGTCCCGGCTATTTTTACGTGGGAGATCACCCTTTCCATTGCTGGAAAAAGCATGGCCACGGATTTATAAATGTCTCCAATGCAATTTCTGAATCTTGCGATGTCTTTTTTTATGAGATTGCAAAAAGGGCCGGCATTGATCGTCTTTCAGCTACCTTTAAAGCGGTTGGTTTAGGAGAAGGGGGGGGACTTGAAGGATTTCCTCATTGTAAGAAGGGTCTTATTCCCACCAAAGAATGGAAAAAAGATAAGAAAAATGCAAACTGGACCCTGAGTGACACAATCATGACAAGTATTGGTCAGGGGTATATGCAAGCAAGTCCTCTTGAGTTGGTTGTAGTAATTGCCCGTCTTGTTGGGGGGAAAAAAGTCATTCCCCATTTGGAAGGCGGAGAAAATCCTTCCTTTGAAAATCTTGAGTTTAATCCTGAACACCTTAAACTAATTAAAGAAGCTATGGCTAACACAACTAATTCCCCTTCGGGCACAGCCTTTTTCGGTCGCATTCAACAAGAGGGCAAGGAAATGGGCGGCAAGACAGGGACAAGCCAGGTGCGTCGCATTACGCTTGAACAACGTCGAGCTGGTCAAACGAAGACAAATCATTTGGCCTGGAAGTACAGGGAACATGGGATTTTTGTAGGCTATGCACCTATCCATAATCCCCGCTATGCCATTGCAGTGGTTGTTGAACATGGAGGTGGTCCACGCGGCGCCATTCAGGCAGCTCGAGATATTTTGTTAAAAGCTCAACTCCTTGAAGAGGAAAACAAGGAATGAAAAAAATGATGGACCCCCGAATATTTCATAAGCTTTTCCAATTAAATTGGGGGATTATTTCTTTGATTTTTCTGATTTCAGCCATTGGTTGGGGGCTTTTAATTTCTGCCGGTGGTGGAAATGCCCATATATGGGCATTTAAGCAAATGATGCGCTTTGGGGTTGGTTTGGGGATCATGCTTGTGATTGCTCTGACAGACCTTCGGTGGTGGCTTCGCTTTTCTTATATTTTTTATGGGCTTTCTTTTTTACTCTTATGTGCCGTTGAAGTTATGGGATTTATTGGGATGGGCGCCCAAAGGTGGATTGATCTTTACATCCTTCAACTTCAACCTTCCGAATTGATGAAAATCGCGCTTATTATGGCTCTTGCTCGCTATTTCCATAGTCAGTCCCAGCCAATACCTTTATCTAAATTAACGCCCCCTTTATTGCTTGTCTTAATTCCGACATTCCTTGTGCTTAAACAACCAGATTTAGGAACAGCCATGGTTTTGCTGATGTCAGGAGGGGCACTTTTTTTTCTCGCAGGTGTTTCCCTTTGGACATTTGGAGCGGCCTTAGTTGTCGCAGGTGCCAGCGTTCCTCTTTTATGGACCTTCCTTCATGACTATCAAAAACAGAGAGTTTTTATGTTTTTTGATCCCAGTCAAGATGCCCACGGAGCAGGATATCATATCACCCAATCTAAAATCGCCTTAGGGTCGGGGGGTTTTTGGGGGAAAGGATACATGCAAGGAACCCAAGCCTATTTAAATTTTGTTCCGGAAAAGCAAACTGATTTTATTTTTACCCTATTATGTGAAGAATGGGGATTTCTGGGAGGCTCAGTTCTTATTTTGCTGTATTCTCTTTTAATTTTTCTGTGCTCTCGCGTTGCACTGACAAGCCAAAATGATTTTGGTCGTTATGTGGCCTCTGGTATTACTATGACTTTTTTTCTCTATATGTTCATTAATATAGCCATGGTAATGGGACTCTTACCTGTTGTAGGTATTCCTCTTCCCCTTGTTTCTTATGGCGGGACCGCCATGTTAACCCTCTTAATGGGCTTTGGATTTATTTTAAACGTGGGCCTTCATCAAACCCATAAGGTACCTCGCCTTTCTATTGGAATTTTATAACCAATTCGGTATGAATATGATAAACGCCTTGACCAAAAACCTAAGGACCAGTATAGATTTTAATGGTGGCCGGGTGGCAGAGTGGTGATGCAGAGGACTGCAAATCCTTGTATACCGGTTCGATTCCGGTCTCGGCCTCCAAAAAGTGCTGGTCTCCTGCAAGAGACTTTGCTATAAGACTTTCAATTCCCCGGTAGCTCAGCGGTAGAGCAAGTGGCTGTTAACCACTGGGTCGGCGGTTCGAGTCCGTCCCGGGGAGCCAGCAAAAGAAAGACTTTCAGAGCTTCTAGAAAAATCGAAAAAATCATCGGGTATACGCCGGGTATACTTTTGAAAAGAGTTTTTCTTTCCAAAAGCCGCCCTCCCTGCGCAATTTGGCAAAAGATTGACAAGAGTGGGAGAACACTTGTTTATTCTACTTTGAGCTTGGGGATTCTATGGAGTTTTGCCGGATCTTGCCGGATCTTGCCGGATTCTTTTTCCAGAATTTTATTCTAAATGTTTTCTTTAGCAGAGAGATCTATTCCCCAAAGAGTATTGCGAGCACTGCCAATCGTTTTCAAAATACCCAGTTTTTTTAAGGAAGACAATTCATGTCTAAGAGTTCTTTCAGGAATATGTTTTTTCAGCTGATCTACAATAGAATTTATATTCATAGGACCTTCAGTTTTTAAAATCTCAACTATTTCTTTCTGCCTTGGAGTCAGGGGACCTTCTAGCGGCTTGAAAATATGACCAGGGCCAATGGATTCTTTAAATTTAAATGTGACCGAAAACCCACCAGAGTACTCAGTAAACTCAGGAGAAGGTAAATCCTGCTCTCGGCATAAATCTATCATTTTATTGGTACCGGTACCCCACTTTTCAATTAAATTACGGATGTAAAACACTTTGCTTACCAGATCATTTCTAGGGATCGATCCATGTGTTCGAGCCAAATCTGCTATGGTAAGTTCTGCAGGTAGCTTGCCGGGATTCCAAATTTCCAAACGATCATCATAGATAGCAAGAGCAATTGAAGAATTTCTTTTAGAATAATCTCTATGTGAAATCGCGTTAATAAGAGCTTCTCTGACTGCAAACACGGGAAGGGCAGGTTTATCAATCCGTTCAAGACTATTTTCTTGATAGAAACTCGCAATTGGAAGATGCCGTCTCACAAATTCATTAGCCCGCTCCAATATCCTAAAAGCATTTCCATAGAAACTTTGATTGTCAATAAATGACCCTGTTTTAGTCAGCCCATTAAACCTCGCCATTTTAATATGAAATTGTGGATAATCTCCCTCGACATCTTTGGCAAACAGAGCAAGAGCAGCTTTTTTAAGGAGCCCTTCGTTTGTAAGAAGTTTAAGACGATTAAGAATGTCAGGAATAGACTCGCCTAGAGCCTGATGAGAAAAACGGTTGGCATTGGCTCCTTGTAAAACCGTTCTTCGAATCTCTTCATGGTCTAAATCCTCTATTCCGTAGCCTGCTGCAAGTTGCTCATCCCAAAAATGATTTATATGTCCACGCTTTACCATTAATTGTTCATATTGATGTTGGGGCATTTTAGATGTTGTTGATTGGTTTCTCTTAAAAGGCCTGCAATCAAACGCATGAGGTGCAAAAGGAGATGGCTCAGCTGTCAAGACGATGACTGCTTTTCCATCGTTTACAGGAATATAATTGACCAATACATTTACGGGAGGTTCGATTTTAGCTATTTCACGAGCTATTTCTTTCTTTGTATTGTCTGTGACTTTTTGCCCTATAATCATGCCACTATCATTCACACCGATAAGAACAGTCCCTCCATGTCCATTTAAAAACCCACAAAGCGTTTCAAAGACAGCTTTCAGTTGGGTCGTTGACTTTTTAAATTCAAGGGTATGAGATTCTCCTTGCTTAACAAGTGCTTTAATTTGTCCAATATCCATCAAATAAGTCTCTGAAGAGTTGTATGATATAACGAAATAATACCCTGCTCCGGTTCAAAAGCCGATTGTTTTTTTTTTTTTTTGTGGAGGGTAACGTTTTTAAGTCAGAACTCAGTTTTGCGGCTGAGCATAACATGTCTACATTCAGCCATATTTGATGTTACTAACCTCGATGCTCTAATTGATTTTTCCAATTGTTGCACATTTTCTCCATGACGTTATGGAGAATAGCTAAATTATGGAGTTTTATGGACTCTTGTTCGATGAGATGTTCTAGATCGATAAGATTTTTTTGAAGCTCTTTTAAAAAATATTGAAAGTTGTGTATATTGATCTCATTCAGGGCGCCAAGATAAGCGG
>JAIEPE010000064.1 GCA_019749915.1 Alphaproteobacteria bacterium
GAGACGTTACGCAATCATCTCTCGCATTCTCTTCCCGATTACATGATTCCTGCGTTCTTTGTGTTCTTGGATAAGATCCCTCTGACGTCCAATGGGAAGATTGATCGTAAGTCTTTAATAGGAGTTAATCTTTTTTCTCCTAAAAATTTTGAAAATTCTTCTTACCACAGTATTTCTAAAACAACAGAATTAACGCTAATACGTATTTGGGAAAAAATTCTAAACACATCAAACATCCCAACAGATCAGAGCTTCTTTACATTAGGTGGTAACTCTATATTATCTATTAGAATGCTTTTTTACATCCAAAACATTTTTTATTCTAATTTATCAATTGCAGATATATTTAAAAATCAAACTATTGAATCATTGGCAATACTAATAAATAGAAAAAAGGGTAAAACGGTTAATCCATATATCTTTTGTATAAGTGATAGCAAGAAAAAAAACCCTTTGTTTATGATTCATCCAGTTGGTGGGCTTTCATATTGTTATCTAGGATTAAATCAATACATGGATAGGCCGATCTATGGGATTAATAGTCCAGAAGTTTTTGATCCTCCTAAACGTTTTTCTTCAATAGAAGAAATATCTTGTTTTTATATTAGCATGATTAAAAAACTGTATCCTACTGGTCCTTACTATATAGGAGGATGGTCAACTGGTGGACTAATAGCTTATGAGATTGCTCAACAGCTTTTCTCAAAAAAAGAAAAGGTAGAACTTCTTTTATTGATTGACACAGAATGTCCTGAGAATCTTCAAATAAATTCCTTAAAGCAAGATACGAATAAATTTCTTCAAGAAATCATAGAACCTCCAGACAGTCCTAGAGTATCTCCTATGATGGCTCGACAAGTACTGGAATGGGAAAAAAAACTTAAGAAATATGCATTAAAAAAGTACAATGGAAAGGCAATTTTCCTAGTGGCAAAAAAGAATGTCTTTTGTCAAAAGGAAAACCTTTATGGATGGGACAAATTTATAAAAGAGCTCTGCATAACCCAAGTGCCAGGTACACATATGGAGCTATTTGATAACTCTTATATTCAATCAACTTGCGATACCATAGAAAAGTACTTAATTGAGGCAGAAGTGAGCGCAAAAAGTAGGACAGGTGGAGCAATCCCTAAGAGGACGGGTAGGGTGAACAGTTAGGACGACCCACGTTTGAAGCTGCTTAAAAGCAACTCTCATCCTTGGCTAAGAGGCTCGGGTTTGCTGTAGGAAAGTTTAAAACTCTTGCAAATCATCTATTCTTTAAGCAAGGCGAAGATATTGCTCTTCGTTTTGCCATTTATAACTTTGAATAGCGATGGCGAGCCTTTTAATCCCCAGCTCTATAAGCTCTATAGGGCAAAAGGCAAAGCTAAGGCGGAGACAGCTTTGAACATCGTCTCTTTCGCCAACTAAGAAGGCATTTCCCGGGATAAAGGAGACTTTTTCTTCTTCAAGAGCAAACTTAAATAATCTCTTTGTGTTAATCGAGGAGGGGAGTTTTCCCCATATAAAAAAACCGCTCTTGGGAATTGTGAATTCCATCTCTGGGATATATTTCTGAAGAGAGTAAGCTATGACGTCTCTTTTTTCTTTGTAGGCTTCTCTAAGCTTTAAAATACGTTCTATTAGAATATCCTTTTCAAAACAGGAGGTTATAAGCTTTTGACTGAAGGAATTTGTGTTAATATCGAGACCTTCCTTTAAGATTTCTAATTTTTCTATGATGGGCTCAGACGCGATGATCCATCCTGTTCTCATAGAAGGAGCCAGAATCTTAGAAAAGGATCCAATATAAAAAACGCCTTCCTTCGAATAGGACTTTAGGGGAGAATCTACAGGGTCGTAGTTTAAGAATCCATAGGCATCGTCTTCTATAATAGGGACTTTATATTCTTCAGCGAGCTTTGTAAGCTCAATACGTTGTTTCTTGCTTAAGCTCGTTCCCAAGGGATTATGCCCCTCTGACATTGTATACATTAAGCTGGGTCTGGTATTTTTCTCTAAAATCT
Organism: Alphaproteobacteria bacterium; assembly: GCA_019749915.1. GTDB lineage: Bacteria > Pseudomonadota > Alphaproteobacteria > UBA9655 > UBA9655 > UBA9655. The sequence goes on from JAIEPE010000064.1 coordinate 2,010, forward strand.
GTCTTAATTCTTTCATACAGAGTCCACTTTGGAAACAAAGAGGACTGGGAATAAGATTTAGGTGCATCGCTTGAGCAACTTGGATGAACCCAGGATAGGTTAATTGGTCAACAAGAATATCCGCTCCTTCATTAGCAAATAGCTTCGTAAGTAGAGTCATTGCTTGTTGAGCGCCGGTGGTTAATAAGATTTCTTTGGGAGTACAAACTACCTGTTTCTCTTTCATAAACTCTGCAATGTGAGCTTTTAATTCATATGAGGGAGGTGAATATTGTAAGTTATGAGGAGAGAACAGTTCCTCATAACAATCTTTAAGCTCTGGAAGTCTTAGAAGATTATTATCTGGCCTTCCAAGAGAAAAAGAAATGATATCTGGGTTTGCTGTTGTTTCCAAAGCTTTTTGGACACCTGATTTTTCTAAATTTTTAATCCATAGAGGAAGAAGTTCTTTAAACATCGATCATGGCTCTCTGTTGGTCTTTTTCAACGGCCGCATATAGAGCTTTGATGTTATTGCTCCCAAATCCAGTTGAGTTTTCTCTTTGGATGATTTCAATAAAAAAAGTAGGAAAGTTTTGAAGAGGACGCGTAAACATTTGCATGAGGTATCCATGTTTTTCTAAATCTACAAGGATATTTAAGCGTCTTATCTCTTCCATTTTCTCCTGGAGAATTTTTTTGAGGGCAGGAGAGATATTTTCATAATAAGTTTCTGGAACTTCAAGAAACTTGATGCCATTATTTTGTAAAAAATGAGCTGTGTTAATAATATCCTTTGATGAAAAAGCGAGATGTTGAACACCAGCACAACCATGATAGGAGATGAAGTTCTCGACTTGAGAGGGCTTCTTATTCGAAACCCCTTCAACTAAGACAAACTTAATGGTTTCAGTGGGGTTACTAATAACGGCCGAGTTCATTCCACTCTCATTTGTCGTAATGTTTTCTGCAGAAAAAAGATAAAACCCCAGCACATCTTCATAAAACTGTCTCCATTTCTCAAGACTTCCTTTTTCAACGGCAATAGCAATATGATCTATAGTCTCCAAGTTAAAAGGGTTCTTTTTGAGAGAATAGTTTAAAGGTGTGTAAAACGGTAATTCATGGGAAGAAGGGTCTTCTCTCTCAATAAATGAATGAACAGCATTTCCAAAGGTTGCAATAGTTGCTTTTATGATTTTACTCTTGCCATCATCTATTTCAGTGGGTGCTAAGATAGAGATAGCCCCTGCTTTGAGGGTAGCTTCATAAAGCTGGGAGATGTTGTTTGTTGTAAAGGCAATATCTTTGACACTTTCATCGTGATTTATAACATGCTTTAAAAGAGAAGAGTCTCTATTTAGAGAGGAGCTGATTACCAAGCTAATAGATCCTTGACGAAGGAAATACGAGATTTGATCTTTGAGTCCTGTTTCTGGGCCTGCATAAGCAATAATATCAAAACCAAACACAGATCTATAAAAGTTTGCTGCTTGAAAAGCATTGAAAACGTACATTTCTATATGATCAATAGCTGTTAAGGGAGATTGGGTCATAAAGCTGGGGCCTCTTGCTAATGTATGTCATCAGATGCAATTCCTGATGGTAATGAAATTCATTTTCTATTAAAATTTACTTTAATCATTCAAGTTTAAAAAGGATACAACCAAATGCTGTCAGATTCTAATATAAAATCTTGGTTTTTAAAAGAAGAAGAAAAGGGGGGTACCCCCGGACTCGTCTCTGGGCCTACCCTAGGGAGTTCTGGCCCCCTTGTATTAGAAGCTCAAGGAAAAACCTTTAATTCTTTTGAGTGGATTAAAGAGCACAAATCTTCTCTTGAGAGCAGTTTACTAAAACATGGAGGAATTCTCCTCAGGAACTTTAACATTCATTCTGTCTCCGAATTTAATCGCATTGTGCAAAGTTTATCACCTGACCTTCTCGACTATGTCTATCGATCAACACCAAGAACAAAATTAGGCGGGAAAATATATACAGCGACAGAATATCCTGCTGATAGGGTTATCCCTTTGCATAATGAGAATGCTTATTCTAAATCTTGGCCTCAGAAAATCTTCTTTTTTAGTGTTATTGTTGCCTTTGAAGGAGGAGAAACGCCTATTGCAGATAGCCGAGATGTTTATAAACAAATAGATCCCGAAATTAGAAGAAAGTTTGAAGAATATGGGGTCATGTATACACGTAATTACAGCAAGGGAATTGACCTGGGCTGGCAAGAAGTTTTTCAAACGGAAGAGAAAGAGGGGGTTAACCAATACTGTAAGGATCACGATATTGAGTTTGAGTGGAAAAATGAAGTTCCTGAACTTACGACACGGCAAACATGCCAAGCGACCTTTATTCATCCCACAAGTGGAGAACCCGTATGGTTTAACCAAGCCCATCTCTTTCATATTTCTTCTTTAGATGAAGAGTCTCGTTCGTCTCTTATTAAAGAGTTGGGAGAAGATAATATTCCGCGCAATGCTTCCTATGGCAATGGAGAGCCTTTTGAAGCGGATGTTTTAGATCATATTCGTGATGCTTATGAGAAAGAGAAGATAAAGTTTAAATGGCACAAAGGGGACATCCTGATTCTTGACAACATGCTTATGGCCCATGGAAGAGAAACTTACAAAGGCGAAAGAAAGGTAGCCGTTGCGATGGCGTGAACTCTCTTTCAAAAATGAGTAACAATCCAAGTTAAACGCTACCTTTATATACTATTCTCCTCCCTTTTCTCTCTTTTCCTGACTGTGTCGCTCTCCAATTTGATTAATGAGAGCTAAGATGCTTTTTTGATTATCTTTTATAAAGAAATGTTCTCCCGGAAAAGAGAGATGTTCGAACTTTCCTGATGTATAGGCCGACCATGCAAGGATCTCTTCTTCCGTAACTGTTTTGTCTTGGGTGCCTGAAAGGGCCAGAATATCACAAGGAAGCGAGTGTGACTCTGAAAAGAAATATGTTTCATAAATACTAAAATCATTTTTGATGATTGGCAAAAACAACTCAAGAAGCTCATCATTATGAAGAATTCGTTCATCGATTCCATTGTAGACTTTTAGCTCTTCCTTTAAGGCCTTATCATCTAACCCACTGAGATGTTTCATTCGAAAAGGCAAATGAGGGGCTTTTGTGGCGGAGACGATCATATGATGAGGATACACGCCATAGTGCTGTTGCACAGCTTTTACAAACTCAAAAGAAATTAAAGCCCCAAGACTGTGCCCAAACACAAAGAAAGGTTTATCTTTATAAAAGCGAAAACCTTCCTGTAACTGAGTTGTAATATCCTTGAGGTTATTATTTAAAGGTTCTGTAAATCTATTTTCTCTTCCTGGAAGTTGAATAGAAACCATCTCAATATAAGGGGAGAGGAGTTCTCTCCAAGGATAGTAAGCTGATGCCCCGCCTCCAGAATGGTGGAAACAAAAAAGCCTAATCGTTGCTTGAGGTTTTTTTTCATACTCTAGAAACCAGGGATGATTCATTTCTTTACCTTGCAATCTGGGTGATTTGAGAGGCTATAATACATATGAGCTGAGGTAGTCTTTCCTTCTTTTTTATTTTCATCTTATTCCTTTCCAATGAGTTTGATTTCTTGTAAGTTTTGCTTTGCATGAAGTTAAAGTCTCTTTGAAAATGATCCGTTTCTTGGCTATTTTTAGATAAGTTAATTATGAGAAAATTAGAGCATATGCAAGAAAGATTCAAGAACCTCCGAATTATAAAAGATTTGCTCCCTTTCTTATGGACGAAGGAAGAAAAAATTCGAAGCTTATTCTTGTTTGCGTTTGGGCTGATTTTTATCTCAATTGGACTTGATCTTAGTATTCCCCTTGTTTTAAAGGAAGTTGTCTCTTGCCTTGCACTCCCGGATAAAAGTATGACCTATCAGTTATCCTTGCTCTTAGTAGCCTATGGGATTATTTGGGCTCTCTCTCAGGTCATTCAAAACGTAAGACAGATCATTATGGTAAGGCCCCTGGAGAGTTGTATCCGACTTTTTTGTTCTAAATTTTTTGATCACTTGCACTCTTTGCCTATGACATTTCATATGGATAGAAAGACAGGCTCTCTTACCAATGCCTTAGAGCGGGCCCAACATGGGTTTCCAGATGTTTTTTGGGGGATGTTTTTATTTATTATCCCAACAATCATAGAGTTGTTTTTAGCCGCCACAATCTTATGTTATTTTTATGGAGCCATTTATGGTTTTCTCTTGCTCTTTATAGCCACTGTTTTTATCATATTTACCCTCTATGCCACAAAGTGGGCCTCTCACTTTCAAACCTTATCTAACGAACAACAATCGAATACAAATGCAAATATTGTTGATAGCCTCTTAAACTTTGCGAGCGTTAAGTACTTTAATAATAAGGAGCATGAAGTCTTAAAGTGTGATACTCATCTTAAAAAGAGAGAAAAGCTCCTCGTTAAATCTATCTCAAGTATGGAACTTGTTCAAATTGGGCAAAGCCTTATTATAGGAGCTGGACTTGTCTTGCTTACCTATACGGCAGGAAAACAAACTTTATTAAACGTTTATGACGTGAGTGATTTCGTTCTCATCAATGGATATGTCCTACAGTTTGTGGCTCCTTTAAGTCAGATGGGATTTATTGCAAGAAACGTGAGGAGAGGACTCAATGAACTTTCCGATATTATGAAAATTTATAGAATAAAATCTCCACCCTCTATCTCTTCTAGGGGATCCAATTCTTTCGATAAGTTAGAAAACATAGAATTTAAGAATGTTTCATTTGGCTATGAGCCTTCTCGCCTTGTTCTCAACGACGTGAGTTTTACACTTGAAGCTGGTAAAACCATTGGAATTGTAGGAGAGACAGGGTCAGGGAAGTCAACAATTTCAAGTCTTCTTTTTAAATTCTATGACGTAAATTCAGGAAAGATTCTTATTAATAATGTGGACATTCAGAGTTTAGACTCAAATAGTCTCTACAAACTCCTCGGCATTGTTCCTCAAGACGTAACCCTCTTTAATATGAGCATTTATGAGAATATTCTTTTTGGACGCCCAAGCGCTCAAAAAGAAGAAGTTGAAGAGGCTATAAAACTAGCTTATCTTGAACCTTTCTTAAAAAGGCTTCCTGGTCATTATGATACGATTGTGGGAGAAAGAGGTCTAAAACTTTCCGGAGGAGAAAAACAACGAATAGCTATTGCAAGAGTTCTTTTAAAACGGCCCACTTTATATGTTTTTGATGAAGCCACCTCATCTCTGGATCTTAAAACAGAAGAAACCATTATGAATAATATAGCCCCCCTCTTAAAAAAATCTACATCTCTTATTATTGCCCATCGTTTATCAACAGTGGTTAATGCGGATGAAATCCTCGTCCTTCACAATGGGATTGTTCAAGAGCGGGGCACCCACCTGTCTCTCTTAAGGGAAGAGGGGAGCTATGCTTCATTGTGGAGGGCTCAGGAGGAGGCTCATAAGAAGTCTTATGCAGCTTAAAGTCCCTTCAACCATAAGAGAAGATGATTTGCTCAACAACCTTTTTGATCTTAAAGGATTTGAACTTGTGGCTTATAATAAGCTCTCAAAAGCAACGCATGCTTTCTTTGCAGGAGGGGCAGGAGAGGGAATAACTCTGAATGAGAATGTTTCTACCTTTGACGATCTAAAGCTCTTACCAAGGGTTTTAAGAGACGTGCAGGAACGTTCTTTATCTACGACACTCCTCAATCAACGAATAGATTTCCCTCTTATGATAGCTCCTATGGCTTTTCAGCGCCTTGCCCATCCTGAAGGAGAAATAGCAACGGTCAAAGCAGCTCAAGAGCATAACATTCCCATGGTTGTCAGTACCTGTTCCACGTGCTCCTTTGAGGAGATAAAGGTACAAACAACAATAGCCCCTTGGTTACAGTTGTATATTTATAAGGACCGAGAAATTACAAAGAATTTAATTCAGTTGGCAGAAGCTTCTGGTTATAAGGGAATTGTTTTAACTGTTGATACTCCTCTATACGGCAAAAGAATTAATGAGCTTCATCATCCTCTCACACTCCCTTTAGATTTTGAGATAAAAAACTTACAAAATGCGGGCTTAAATTTAAAAGACATACCTTCAAGCAAACTAGCCAGTATCTTAGCATCCTTACTTGATCCCTCTTTAACTTGGAATGATATAGAGTGGCTTCGTTCTATAACGCAACTTCCTCTTATTCTTAAAGGGGTTATGAACCCTAAAGATATTCAGATTGCTATAATGCATGATATAAAAACACTTATTATTTCAAATCATGGAGGAAGACAGTTAGACACAAGTCTTTCAGCATTTGAGACCTTAAAGCTCATGAGAGGTTTGGATATAGGAAACATGGAGCTTATCCTTGATGGGGGAATTAGAAAAGGAACAGATATTTTAAAAGCTCTTGCCCTGGGAGCAAAAGCCGTAATGGTCGGACGGCCTATTCTTTGGGGACTAGCAGTTGGAGGAGAAGATGGTGTAAAAAAAGTCTTGGCCATCTTAAGAGCAGAGTTGGATTTAGCGATGGCCCTATGCGGGTATACCTCGATAAATCAAATTAATGAAGAGGTGCTTTACTTCCCTGGGTAGATAAAGAAAAAAATATCCGAAAAATACAAAAAAAGTAAAATTAGAAGAAAATTTATGAACCTAAAGCAATCCCTCCTTGTAGAAAAAAGAGTTATCGTTGCTTCCTCTTTGGGAAACTTGCTTGAAATGTACTCGTTCTCGCTTTTTGCGATGCTTCTCCCAACGCTCACACCCTTATTTTTTCCTTTATCGGACCCTTTTGCTGCGCTTTTTTTAGCCTATAGCGTTTTTTCAGTTGGATTTCTCGCCTATCCTTTAGGCGCACTTCTCTTTGGATATATGGGAGACAGATATGGTCGGCGATTTGCTTTATCCTTATCCCTCTTGGGGATGGCACTTGGTACTTTCTGTATAGGATTGTTACCTTCTTATGCAACACTCGGTATTATTTCTCCCTTTCTCTTAGCTTGTTTTCGCTTTATTCAAGGAATTTGTGCAGGAGGAGAGTGCATGGGAAGTGGAATCTTTCTTATTGAGTCTACCTCAGCAAAAAACTCTGGATTTTTTGGCTCATTAGTTGCTGCCTCAGGGACTTTTGGCGCTCTTTATGCTTCTATTGTAAGTGTCATTTTTGTTTCATCAATAATGCCTTCTTGGGCGTGGAGAATTCCCTTCATCGTCTCAATTTTTATTGGAGGCGTTGGGTTATATCTAAGGAGTACGTTAGAGGAGAGCTCTTCTTTTAAGAATTCTTTTTCTAAAACCAATTACAGTCCTATAAAAGAAGTCTTTCGCCATCATTTTATCCCCTTATTATGTGCCGTCGGTATAGGGGCTCTTGGGACTGTTCCCTTTTATCTAACCATAGGGTTTCTTAACAGCTACTTAGTTTTTTTAAATATCATAACCATCCAACATAGTGAGAGTTTGAATTTTATCCTCTTGCTATTCTGTGTTCTTACGATGCCATTTGTAGGCTATTTGGCAGATAAGGTAGGTCACGTAAAAATTATGGTCTTGTCTGCTCTTCTTTCTTTAATGTACGCCTATCCATTTTTCTGCATTGTTTACACGGACTCCTTTTTTACTATCGTTTTTGCGGAGCTGCTCTTTCTAGCCCTTTCACAACTGTTTGTAGCGCCGCTCAATGCTTTCATGTCCCAGCTTTTTCCTGTACGTGCCCGATATACGGGGGCAGCTTTTGGATATTGCATGGGTATGGCTTTGTTTGGTGGGACAGCTCCTTATATTTCTTTATCTCTTATAAATTGGCTAGGAACGACCCGCGCTCCTTTCCTTTATGTGATGTTTATTTGTTTGATAGGACTTATTTCTGTTCGTATGGGGAAGGGATATTTACCTTCCGAACAAAAAGAGTATAAACTTATAGAGAGTGAGATTTAGGGCAGAGAGAATGCGAAAAAATACTCAAGAAAAGATAAAAAAAGCTGTCTAATTTTTAGCTCGAGGGAGAAATCATAAATATGAATCAAGTGATAGGGACTTCTAAAGAAGCTCAAAATAAACTCCTCCATTTTTTAAAGGAAGAATTTGCCAGATTAAAATCTGATTGCCAGGAAGAATTTAAAAAGAAGGGTATGATAAAACGAAAAAACATGGATAAAAAACGACAGAAACTGCATCAAAAGATAGAGGCTGTGTTCAAAATACATTCTTTAGATGCAGAAATAAAGGAGGGGCTTCTTTCTCTCCAAGAGGAAATTAAGAATTTTATTTGAGTGATAACAAAGAAAAGAAAGATGATTAAGATAGGTTTGAAAACCTTTTTAAGTTTTGATCATTCGTGGGGGTGGTTAAGTTAACCTTTTGCCTTACCCTGTTATATTGGAAATGCGCTGCAGCCCCCTCCTGCATTTCGGAAATACCATAGCAAAAATTTTAAGGAAAGAAAATAAGAATCAAAAATATAAGACTCAGTAACGCCTCTCTCCAACAGATTTCCACCTTTCGAGATTATCTTCGTCGAACTCATTTTCTTCAAAACAACTTATGAGAAAACCCAGAAGCTGGAGGGCCTTAGGACGGTTTTCATAGGCTTGAAGATCATCTCCTTGGGTGATGTGGAAGGTCTCCAGAAGGCCAGATTTGGAGAGCAGACCACCACACTGAATTAACAGTCGAGTACGGTTTTTACGATTGGCATTGTGTTGCTGTTTCATCCTCTTTTTCTCACGATTAAGAAGATTTTTGAGACGATTTAGGTTTTGCTGCAGCCCTTTCAAGCAGGATGGTAGAGGACTGTTTTTTAGATTTTGAGCGGCGCAGAAATCGATCTCCTGCATCTCGCCACGCCTCCACCAGGGCGAGCCCTGTTGGGTCTTGAGTAGAGATTTTATCCTTTAGAAAAAGCAGGGCCCCAATGAGTAGGTTATCCTCAACATGGGCAAGGTCAAGGGAGGTGATGAGGCCTGCAATTTCCTGCTGGCGGTCTTTCAGAAGGGTCTGATGCTGAGTTTGGAGAGTTGAGATTTTGGTTTCAAGTTGGCGTAGTTTTAGTGAGACACTCATGTGTAGTTCCTTTATTAAGGCTCTTGGATTTATCACCCAAGAGCATGGTTCACATTTTTGCCTCTCTACGGTTGCAGTTTAGCAAGATTGCATATGCGACACAAGTATAAAAATATATATTGATACAAAATATATAAAAGTGTAAATTCCTCATTAGGCTGTCATCGTTAGATGCGCACTTATGCGGACTTGCCAGTCGGGGACTGGCAGTCCTCTGTGCTTTACGGCCTCAGGCGAGATGATAGTTCAAGGTCAGCGGCAGACCTTTTTTAGAGACTTCGCATCATTATTACACAATGGATTGACGCCTCTTTAGGTGTCCATGGCGATTTATTCGCTCAATCTTGGCTTTATCTCTCGCAGTGAGGGTCGCTCTGCGGTGGGCTTTAGCGCCTATATTGGAGCTGTATGTCAGAAGGATGAACGCACGGGCATTCGTCATGATTATGTATGTAAGGAAGATGTCATTGTCAGCCGCATTCTGGCCCCTGAGGAGGCTCCGGAGTGGGCAAAGAATGCGGCAACTTTATGGAATCATGTTGAAGCTTTTGAAGATCATTTTGCGATCTTAAGGTTCAGAGGAGATGCTCGTAATCCCGATAAAAACCAAAAGAGTCTGGACGCGAGAGAACACTTCCTCAATACAACACAAACGGCTCAAACGATTATGGGGGCGTTGCCTCTTGAGTTCACTCAACTGGAAGCAGAAGCCTGTGTAGAAGAGTTTCTTAGGGAGCGATTCGTCTCACGAGGTCTTGTGGTGCAATACGCTATTCACTGGGATGAGGGGAACCCCCACTTTCATGGCTTAATCACTCGGCGAGTTCTTGAAGGCGATGCATTCGCTTTCCGAAAAGATCGGGACATTGTCACTAAAGCCGAGCTTCGTGTCACACGGAAAGCCTGGGAAACCGTGGCCAATAAACATCTGGCTTTAGGAGGTCATGAGGTTCGCATTGACTGCCGATCCTATGCGGATCAGGGGCTCGATTTGCTCCCCACCCGCCATGAAGGATGGTATGCCCAGAAGCTCGCGGAACGGGGTGAATATTCACGCATTGTTGCTGAGAACGAGGAGATTCGCCAAAAGAACATTGAGATTCTTTGTAAAAATCCGGGAGCTTTAATTCACGAAGTGGCTCTTAAGCGCACTATCTTTACCCGCAAGCATCTTGAAGAAGAAATCATCCGACGGGTAGGTGGTGATGAAAAACTTTTTGTCCTTTTACAAGCGAAAGTAGAGGGTGTTGAAATCCCCTCAGAGGTTATCCTGAAACAGGCAAATGATAATCGAAGATTGGATGTATTCGAAGGAACATTTTATCTTCAAAAGATTGCAGCTCAGTTTACGGAGAAAATTTTAGAAAACACAGATATAGTCGCTGCCGTTGGTGAGAACATCAACCGCGAGAAGATTTTTACGTCCATTTCTTATCAAAAACAAGAAGAACAGCTCCTCCATTTTGGAGAAACTTTATCCCAACGACAAAGCAAAACCGTTTCAGAAGAACTGGTTTTAAAGGCCATTGAACATCGTGAAGAAGAGCTCGGTTTTGAATTGTCTGAGGAGCAAAGAAGCGCCATCTCTCATCTTTGCTCTGGTTCTGATATTTGTATTCTTAATGGGAAAGCCGGCACGGGTAAAACAACTCTCCTGAAGGCAGTCGCTGAAGCGTATCAAGGGGCTGGCTATGAGGTTTTGGGCACCTCCTTTCAAGGTAAAGTTGTTGATATTATGGAGCAAGAAATTGGCATTTCTTGTCGAACTCTCGACAGCTTTATCTACGCCTGGAACGAACACCAGACACAGAAAGATTTGGTCGAAAGTGGTAAGCTCTGGGGACGGCCTTATATCTATGTTTTTAATAGTATGAAGGAGATGGAGAAGTCTCGATTTATGGAAAAAAATGTGATCATTGTTGACGAAGCCAACATGATTGGAGGAAGGCTCTGGGAGCCTTTCTTAAAGGAAGTGACAGAGAAAGGTGCTAAGGTCCTTATTGTTCAAGACCCTGCCCAGATTAAGTCTCGAGATCCGGGGGATTATGGTCGCCTTTTTGCAGAACGGTATGGCTTTACTGAAACCACTGAAGTCGTACGTCAGAGAGTGGGGTGGCAGCGGGAGTGCTCAAAATACCTCAATGATCATGAAGTGTTGAATGGACTTAAACCTTATTATGATAAGGGCCATTTAACCTGGTTTGATAACAGAGAGAAAGTCATTATGGCTCTTGCCACATCTTATGTCAAAGACCAACTCGAAAACCATGATCAAACCCGTATTGCCCTTGCCTATCGCAATGCGGAAGTTCATGAATTGAATCAAGCCATTCGCCAGGCCCTTCAAGAGCATGGGTACCTTCAGGAGACTTTCCACCTTCATGGACAAGAATATGCTATTGGAGACCGAATTCGCTTTACCCAAAATGATAATCATGGGCAGTTTGTACAAAATCTCCAGAAGGAAGATAAATCCAATGGCATTAAAAACGGAACCTTTGGGATCATTGAGGCCTATGACGAAAGTTCTGCAACTCTTACCGTAAGGCTCGAGAATAACAGACTCGTCTGTAACAGACACGTCTTTTTTAATACGACGGCATATACAAAAATCACCCACGGATATGCCATGGGAGTTCATAAGTCAGAGGGAAGCACTTTTGACAAGAGCTTTTTATCACTCGATCCTCTCCTTGATCCTCACACCTGTCTCGTCGCCATGACCCGTCATCGCCAGGATGTTCAGGTCTTTATTAACCGGGAACAGTTTATTGACTTCAAAGATGTCGTAGACCAAATCTCTCGCCTTTCTCTCAAAGAAACAATTCAGGATTATCAGATTTCCGAAGATCAAAAGCGCTATTTCGATCGTGTTCAACAATACAAGGATTTGCTTGTTGAAGGTGTAAATCTACGGGAAGAGATGGAAGGAGCACTTAATTCAAAGACGCCACTTTATAAGCATCCTTCCTATCCCACCTATCAACTCTGCTTTGAGGAGAAGAAACGCGTTGCCAGTACTATTCTTGAGGATTGGAAAGCTCATGCGCCTTATACGCGCCTTGCAGGCCTTCGTAAGGATGTGCTTGAGTCAGAAATCGGACTAAGACCTCGCCTATTATCTGACCTTGAGTATCGAGCCTCACTTCAAGTTCAGGGGTATATGGATCTGGTTCTTCAAACACGAACGCTTTGGAAAGAAGTTTGTCAAACCCATCCAGCGTCCCTAAGCTCCTTACATCATCTTTATGAGGAATACAAATCTCTCAAAACAGAGCGGAATTCTCTGGCGTTTGTATTTCAGGAAAATCGGCATCTTTATGCGCCTTTCTTTAGAACCTCTAAAGATGAGACCTCAGGAGAGATAAAAGATTTCTGGGGTGACGTTATTAGCAATGACTCTCGAGTGTACTGGGCAGGGGTTAAATCCCATGCAGAAGCCCATTTTAAATCCCAAAAGGAAAGACTCATCTATGAGCGAATTCCTGACGATCAAAAGCCTCACTTTGATGTGGTAAAAGATTATGTGCGGATACGCAATGAGGCTGCTGCTGCTTATGGTCATATTCAAAAACAAAAAGAAGCTCCAGCTCAGGATAATTCTGTTCAGGAAACATCATCACAGTCAATTCTCACCCTTGAGAAGTTTCATGACCTTCAAAAGAAGCGTGATGAATTGGCCCTTAAGATTGTGGATTCTCCAAGCCAATATCAACCATTCTTTGACACTCTCAACATCAAGGAAGACAAGCTCTTAACTCATGCGGTTGTAGGAGAACTCCGAGAGAAGGTAGCTCTCTATGGCCAGGAGGCAAATCCTGAGAAGCGCTCTCAACAAGCCATTGAGCTCAAAAGAATTCTCACAACTTGTAAAGATTACCGTTTTCTCAAAGAAGCTGGGATCGACGCAAATCGTCTGACTTTTGATATTGCTTTTTATGACAAACTCAAGACAGGAGAAATCCCTGAGACTCTCAATTCCGAAGACGTATATAAACCTATACAAAATTATCTGAAAGCTTCTCAAGAATCGGCTCAATTGTGGAAACTTCTCAGCAACAAAATTCAAGATCCTCATGTTCAAAAGCAATTGGAGGCGGCCTTTCAAACTCAGAATGAAACTGCGTCTCAGCTTATGAACAATCCTGCGGCTCTGTCCATTATTTCAACCATGAAACCCAACCTTTCTGCACGAATAAGCAAGCAAGCCAATTGGCGGGAGAGAGACACTGCCGCATCCCAAACCTTTGCAAAGACGGGGTATTCCACCCAGCACGTTCTACAAGCGAGCAAGGGCCAAACCCTTTCCATTGCCTCAGAGCTCTTGGGAGAGCCAAATCGGCACATGTCTAACAATACTACCCTGCGGTTTGGAAAAAAGGGCTCTCTCGTTGTGAATATTTCGGGCGTCCATGAGGGACTTTGGAAGGACTTTGAATCAGGAGAGGGCGGCAATATAATCCAACTGGTTCAGAGAGAGAAAAATCTTAGCTTTAAAGAGTCTCTGAGTTATCTTGGAGATCGATTAAAGGTAACGCCTGAAACAACACTCAAGCCTTTGCTTAAGGCACCTCCACAACAACCTCCATCCGTTGAAGACGCCAAGGAAAGAGCATCTCGCCTGAACTCAGTTTCTGAACTTCAGATGAAGTCAAAGCAAATTCAGGGAACTTTTGCAGAAACCTATTTGCGTAAGGAACGGGGAATTCAAGGTGAACTTTCCTCTGATCTGCGTTATCTGCCCAAGGGAAGCACTTTCATCTATCAAGGAGAACGCAAAACTTTAGCTCATGATTGTTTTGCTGCCTTTGGACGTACGGAAACTGGATCCTTGAGTTCTGTTCAACTCACAAAATTAGATGATCAAGGAAAGCGCACTCGTACCTCTGAGGGAGAAAAACTTGCCAAGATTCAGTATGGGCTAGCCAAGGGATCTTTTGTGACTCTGCAAGAAGACAAAAGCAATACCCGAGTCTTTATTGCCGAAGGAGTTGAAACAGCTCTTTCCCTTAAGGAAGCAGGCCTTAAGGGCACAATCGTAGCAAGCTTAGGTATTCATAATATGGCCAATTACAAAGGTCCTCAAAAAGAAATCATCCTTTGTGGAGATAATGATGCTCATAAAGAACATTCTAAAACCCACAACATCCTTGAAGCCACAAAGGAGAATTTTGAGACTCAAGGTAAATCTGTCCTGATTATAAAGCCCTCCCATCCAGGAGATGACTTTAACGATGTGCTTAAAAAGAATAATGTACAAGGCGTTCGAGCCTATCTAAAGCCCTACCTTGATCCTGAAAAGCAAATGAGGGGCCAACAAAAGATAGAGGCTCAAAATATTAACAATGGAAAACAGCCAATTACTGAACCGTCTAGAAGCACAGCCTCTCATTCAGCAAGTGCGTCTCAATTGCTAGAGGTTATCTCCGACTATATCCAATCCAAGATGAAAGATATCAAGGCTTATGAAGGTACATCCCTTGCCCATCAAGCCAAAGATGAACTCCGGAATTATCTTGCAACTCTGCAAAAGAATGATACGTTTTTTCAGGACATTAAAGACCAGAACAAAGAGCTCATCAAAGAAGCTCAAAAGATCTTTCAAGAGCAACAACAGCACATCAAAATTCGGGGCATGGAGATGTAGAAAAAATGAGGGTTCTTTGAAATCAATTCTCAGAAACCCTCAAAACCACAATCCAGGCTTAATCCATACAGCTGCCACATAAGAGTTTTTCAAGCCTTTCCAGGAGGTATTTAGCCTTTGAGGCAAAGATTTCCAACTGGTCGAGAATGAGCAGCAATCGCTTGTCTCCTAGCTCATACCCGCGGACCGAGGCACGAAATATAAAGGTCTCTAGGATTTGAACTGTGAGTTTGAGTTGCTGAAATTCAAGGGACAATTGCTTGAAAAAATCGGGTGATGCATGTAGATTGGCTCTAGCCAGGGCGCCAAGATAAGCGGCGTCTACCTTGCAGGT
>JAIEPE010000067.1 GCA_019749915.1 Alphaproteobacteria bacterium
TTGAGCCGTGTGCGGTGAAAGTCGCACGCACGGTTCTTATGGGGCTGGGGGGTGGCAACACCCCTTGGCTACCAGGCCTGGCGAACAGCACTCGGTCGCAGGCGACGAAGACTTCTATACGGGATAAAGAAAATGGCTTTGTATCACTTCAGCGTTAAAGTTTTTTCTCGAAGCAGCCGGAATACGGTAAATGCTCTTGCCTATCGGGCTGGGTGTAAACTTTATGATGAGCGTACAGGGCAGACTTTCAATTATCAAAAGAAGGAAGTTCAGCATGTGGAATTGGTATTGCCAAAGGATGCGCCTTTGTGGACAAAAGAGATTCAAAAGTTAATTGCTGAAGATCGTCAAAAAGGCATTCAGGCCTTTTGTAATATTGTTGAAGGCGCTGAAAAGCGAATTGATGCTCAAGTCTGGCGAGAATTTGAGTTTGCCCTTCACCGGGAATTAACGGATGAACAAAACATAGCCTTGTCTCGGGAATTTGTGGAAGATCAAATCTGTTTTCATGGCATGGCGGCTCAGTTGAATTTCCATTTTGATGTAGATAAGGAAACAGGAAAGGAGAAACCCCATTGCCACGTGCTCGTCACAATGCGGCGTTTGGAAGAAAATGGACTGAGTCCTAAAAAAGCACGGGAGTGGAATAATAAAGAGTTTCTTTGTGAGCTGCGGGTGAAATGGGAGGAATATTCCAACTTTCATCTCAAACTCAATGGCAATGACATTCAAATTGATCATCGCTCTAATATAGAGCGGGGCATTGAAATGGAGCCGCAACCCAAATTAGGACGGGGAGTTAAGGAATGTGAAGAAAGGCTTCAACGTCTTGAGGGAAATGTTGAAAAGACCGAAAAGGTTTCTCCTATTCTTGACAAGGTCAAAGCCTTTCATGACGTTCAGCTTCGTAATCTTTATCGCATCGTCCGGAATCCAGAGACGGTACTTGATATAGTCACCCGCCATCATGCCACCTTTATGTGGGGGGATGTGCAGAAAATCCTGGGACGATACGTTGATGATACGACGCTCTTCCAGAGATTGGATGCCAGACTTCAGAATTCAAAAGAGCTGCTTTTGTTAAAAGGCAATGGGGAACAAGCCATCTACACCACCCATACCATGCTTAAAGCGGAAAAGAAGCTTGTTGGAACAGCTGAACTTCTTGCGGGACATTCGTCTCATTCGGTTTCTTCCGCTTCCCTCGAAAGCGGTTTAGAGCGTTTAAAGACGGGATTAGCCCAAGAAGGACATACTCTGAGTGAGGGACAAGAGCAGGCTATTCGCCATTTGGTTGATGACGGGCAGTTCAAGTGCATTGTGGGGTATGCAGGAGCCGGTAAAACAACGGCTCTAGAGGCCTGCCGCAATATTTGGGAAGATGCCGAGTACCGGGTGTATGGCCTGGCACCTACAGGAAGAGCTGCGCAAAACCTTGAAGGTAGTGGAATTCAATCTCAAACCTTGCATAAGTTTTTAAAGTCCTTTGAGGAAGGAAGGTGCCAGTATAATGAGAACAGCATTCTTGTCCTTGATGAAGCGGGCATGGTGGATGTGGAGCGGTTTGATAAGTTTTTAGTGGCTGTTCAAACCTTGGGCGTCAAAGCGGTTGTAGTGGGTGATGGGGCCCAGCTTCAGCCTGTAGAAGCAGGCCCGGCTTTTCGTCTAGTTACAGAGAGAGTTGGGGTTTCTCGCCTTGAGGAAATCGTCCGTCAAAAGGAAGACTGGCAAAAAGAGGCAACCGTCTTGTTTGGACAGCAAGAATCGCAAAAAGCTATTCAAGCCTATCAGGAAAGAGGGCATGTTCATCTTGTGGGTGAGGTTCTTCCCTCAAATGTGGTAAGTCGCTATGAGATGGCTGCAAGAACGTCAGGGTTGATCTTCCGTGAGATCATGGGGGAGGTCAAAGAGTTATCTCTGGCTTCTCGGCATGAGGATTACGGTCTGTTTCTAAAATGGAAAGAGTGTCAAAAAACAGCTGGCGAAGAGATTCTAGCCAATCCTGAGGTGTATAAGCCTGTTCTTGAATCCCGAAACATTAATCCTCTGGAAATGGCCCGGCTTTTTGTGAACAAAAAACAGGATAAGAAATTACAATACGATGAAGCTACCGCCCTTCTTAAAGAGAAGGGGCTTGGGCATCTTATAGGCCGTGAGAAACTCCCTGGTCAAACCGTTGACGTCAGAAGTGGTGCTAAGGCAGCCATGATTGAAGATTGGAAACAAAATCTTCAAGAGTCTCCCGATAAGGATCTTCTCATGATGACTTACAGCAACCGGGATATGCAGGATCTTAATGCCCAGGCCCGTAGTCATTTAAAAGATATTGGTATGCTTGATAGTCAAGATTTTGCTTATACCGTGCACCGAGAGGTGGATGATGATTTTGGCCGCAAGAAAACCTTTAAGGAAGAGCGGGCATTCTCTAAAGGAGATAAGCTCGTCTTTACCCGCAACAATATAGGTCTTGGCGTTAAGAATGGCACCATCGGCACTATTACAGACATTAGTGCGCAAAAAATTGAGGTTGAAGTTACAGAAGACCACAAGGTTTCCTTTGCACCTAAGCTGAATCCTTATTTTGATCAAGGGTGGGCCGTGACTGTTCATAAATCTCAAGGGACAACGGTAGATAAAAGCTTCCTTCTAGCTTCCCATGAGATGACGCAAAACCTGACCTATGTGGCCATGACCCGCCATCGGGATTCTGTGCAAGTTTATGGAAGCACTTTAGATTTCTGGAGAGACGAAAAACTCCCATCTGTTCTCTCTAAATCAGGAGAAAAGCTGGGCGCGGCTGATTATTTAGACGCTAATTCTCTCGCCAAACTTATGAAAGAAGAAGATCGGTTTCTCACCAAACTCTTCACCCGCCTAGGGGACGAACTTCATGCTATGGGGGCTGTTTCTAAACAAGCGTTCAAAAATGTTGCAGATCATTTTCTAGGGCGGGTTTCAGAAAAGTCCATTCTTTTAAAGCCCGAAACAATTCGAGAAGAAACCCGAGCACAAGAGGTTCTTCAAAAGGGGCCTGTTTCTCTACGTGCTGAGATCAAAACCGTCCACGATGTACAGGAAGATATGAAACATCCTGCCTTTCATGAGGCTGATTTTTACAAACGGGTCTATGCAAAAGGCCTCAAAACTCAAGGAGAAGCGGCTTCCATTGAGTACTGGAAAGAAAAGCGGGAGCCTTACGTTAAACAATACGAGCAAAAGATTGAAAACGTTAATCAGTTACTCGCCTCTCCTTTGTTAAGCTATATGTCTGATAAATCGAAGGGCCTCGCCCGTAAAGCGGCCTTTGAGGATCCTGACAAGGCCATAAAGTTTTTAGGCGATCTCAAAGACATCAAGCAGGCTGAGCACGATGCGCACGCCCAGGCCCTGCAAGCTAAAGAGGCAGTTCTTAAAGAGCAAGCCAAACAAGAGCAAAGACGGCAAGAGGTCCTGACAAAAGGCTTGTCCATTTATTATCGATTCAAAGACCTCGGCCATGAGCTTGAGAAGGAATACGATTCTAACCTAGAAAAGGAACGCTCCGATCTCAGCAAATCTCTTTACAAAAACAAGGAAGTGTATGAGCACATCAAACAAATCGACCCTGAAGTCAGTCAAACCATCAAACAACTCGCTCAAGAAAAGCAACTGGAGCAAAAAATAAAAGAAATGGATCGGGATCGCGGAGGATTCTCTCTTTAAATTTATTGACTACTTTTTTTCTTGTTTAGCGTTTGAGTATTAGGCCTGCTTAGCGAACCCTGCTTTCCCTTCTTTAGGGCTTCAGGCCGCTCTTTATATTTTTCAAAATACCAGAGAAGCATGTTTTCATTGAAAGCAAGCCTCTTTTCGTAATTTTGGATCTCTTGATTACATTTGACCCACAAGAAGGAAGCACAAACAAAGAAAATAACCATTCCCGTAAAGGCGGATGCTAAAAATGTAAGAATAAATGGCTTTGTCCATAGACTTGTGTATTGCAACATCATGGCTTTCCAAGAGCCTAGAGTCTCCTCTCCTTGCCTATGGAGTCGCTGGAGATCTTCTTCGGCTTGTTGTAAGAAAGGAGAAGAGCTCTCATAAAAGCTCGTGGTGACCTTGGTGCTAATATCCAAAAAGTTGTTTTTCAAGTGGGCGGAGATTCTCTGATCCAATTCTTTTGAGATGGTGTCTTCCAGATCCTCCTTAAAGGCTTTTAGGGTTTTCTGGATTTCCTTAGAAAAGGTGGCTTTGTTTTTCTCAATGTCCTTAGTGATCTCTCCATGGAGGTCCTTAAGCATCTTTTCCAAAGCATCCTTGGCAAGTTGTTTTTCTAAGTCTTCGAAGTTAGACTGTTCTATGGACATTATTTTGTACCTTTTCACTGAGAGCTGTTTTCCGAACTGGAGGTTACCCATTTATTATATGTAATCACAAAAATTGCCAATGTAAGGTGTCAGGCCTTTATGTGGGGTTAAAACGTTTATATATAGAGTTATTTTTTTTCATTCGATTTTAATAAAGTTAACAATAGATTGTGAATTGACATTTATATTATATCTAAGATAATTTTAATCTACAAAATTAAAATAAAAAATATTTTGGGAGAGAAAAGTGATGAATTCTAAAATTTTATTTTTTTTTATTTTTCACATTTTTATTTTTTTATCTAAGCCTTCGTTTGCAGTAAAAGTTTTAATACTTTCTCTCAACGCCTTGCCTCATTATGAAGATTTTCTCGAAGAAGTGGAGCCTCATCACAGAGTTCTCATGCTACCTGCAAAAAAACTTACTCAAGAAGAGGAGGAACCTCGGCGTTTAAAATATAGAGATATTTTCAAAGTTGAAAATTACCTAGAATCAGCTGAAGTTGAACAAAAATCTAAAGAACTTTATGATATTCATCCATTTGACTATATTATAGCAACGGATGAATTTGATATTCTTAGAGCTGCTAGGTTAAGAGAATTTTTGGGACTGCCTGGGCAACAATATGATAGTGCCATTGCTTTTAGAGACAAGATTGTAATGAAAAGTCTACTTGAAAAAAAAGGAATTATAGTACCAAGGTTCAAAAAAATTAAAAGTGGGGTTGATCTTTTAGAGTTTGCAAAAATAAACAGTTTCCCATTTGTTGTAAAACCACGCCGAGGAGCAGGCTCATTAGGCACTACACTTATCAGAAGTGAAATAGACTTACAAAACTTACTTTTGAGAAAAGGAATATTTAACGATTACCATCAGGCTAAATTAGAAGCTGAGCAATTTATAGAAGGAGATATGTATCATATCAATGGGATTGTAGTAGGTGGAAAAGTCGTTGCTTGTTGGCCCTCTCTTTACATCACAAACCCAATATCCATATTAGAGAGAGATAATCTTTCTAGTTATCTAATCCCCTCACAAGATCCATTGGTTAGAGTACTTAATGGATACGCAGAAAGCGTATTGCAGGCTTTGCCCACTCCATTAAATACTGTTTTCCATTTGGAAACATTTGTTACTCAGACAAACGAAATTATTTTTTGTGAAATTGCTTCTCGAGTAGGAGGTTGTGGAGTTAACCCATCTTGGAAAGAATCTTTCGGAGTGGATTTAATGAGAGAATTCGTAAGATTACAAGGGGGATTAAGTGTTTCAGAAGCTGCTTTAAATTTTTCTTATGAGCCTAGTTGCATATCAGGTGAAGTTCTCTTTCCTAAAAAAAAGGGCACTGTAATTAAAGTACCAAGTGAGTGCCCGTTTTCTTGGGTAAAAGAGTTTAAAGTTTACTCTAAAGTTGGAGATGTTCTTGTTTCTCCTGACGAGGTAGGTGATCGTATTGCTGACATACCTTTGCTTGTTGCCTCTAGCAAAGAAGAATTTGAAGAAAGAATGAATATTGCTAATAGTTGGTTTTATGAAAATACAACAATAGAGGATTAATCACGACCATCTCGGATGGTAATGATTAATTTCTTGTCAGGAAAAATTACATTCCTAACCATAATATTAGGATTCTAAAAATATCGAACTCACATTGTCCTAAAGGGCAGAAGATAATTCATGAATATAGAAGTCAATGCAGTTCGAAGGTAAGCTGAGAGTGTGATTCTGTGTGAGTTGACTACCTAGCAATCTTCTTTTATACTATCTAAGTAGATTTTTATAAATCTATATATAACAATAAAAAAGAGGTGTATCATGAAAAAAATAAAGACTAAAATATCCAAAACTGAGTTGACTTTAGAAGATTTAGAAATAGAACTTGAAGGCGAGTTAGAGTTTGGTCCGAATATTGACGGTCCAAGAAGAGACATCGGTGGACCAAATGCTTAGGTGAAATATATAAAACGCCGAGATTTTTTCTTGGCGTTTTTTTTCAAACGAACAAAATGAATAATCCTACATCTATAAATAGGTTTTGGCATAAGCTCTTTGAGGATACAAAGAACTTTGAGGAACCTATATTAATTTCTAAACAACATCAATATATCAAGTTAGAGCAAATTGTAGAACTGTTTGAATTAATCAGGCAAGATAAAAGTCCAGGAAAAAATAACTATTTAAGAGCTTATATTGATGGAAAAGAGTCTTATGAGATATCAGGTGAGATCGTTAATAATAGTCCATCAACAGATTTAAATGAGTGGTTAATAAATATATTTAAAAGTGATAAATACGGTCTAGTAATTAATGGCGCGCTGAGTTGGTCAGACTCGCTTGGTTGTTCTGTTAATGCATTTGTTGGCTACTTAAAAAATGAAATGCTGAAACAATACTGTGTTGCATTTGATTTAACCTTATTTATTGGTAATTATGGGTATACACCTTTTGGTGCACATCTGGATGATCCTGATCATCGTACATTATTAACAAATTTAGGACCAAACGATAAAAAAATGATTCTTTGGGATCCTGAGTGGGTGAGAGAGAGGTATGGTAATGTGAGTAATTATTATTATCCTGAAAAAATTCTAAATGAAGGAAAAATTTTTACTCTTAAACCTGGCGATATGTTTTTATTACCATCAAAATACTATCATGTTGGTTATAGCGATAAATACTCCATTACAGCCGCTTTAATTATTAAAAAGAAAAATCCTTTAGATTTAATTCTGGAAGAACTAAAAATGGAGTGCGAAAGTAACTGTAATGACTTTTATGATACGTCATTTTTAAGTTCCAATGATTTTAAAAAGGGAGGGACTACTTTAAATACTTATTTGAGAAAAAATCCTTTGAATTCAAATATCTTATTGTCTCGTTCTCTAAAAAGAATAGCTAGTAACTTTAATTTTTCACGAAGGCCTAATAAGCGTCCCACTTCAATCGTTATTCAAGATATAACAACTTTTGAACCTATTGGAACTTTAGAAGTTGAACAGAATGGAAAAAAAGTAAATGTGTTTTGTAGGGGACGTAAAATCGGTCTGCCAAATACTAAACAACATCTTTGTTTAATTGAGTATATCAATCAACATAAGCGTATAACCATGCGTGACCTTCAGGAGAAAATAAAATTAGAAAAGCGCTTTTTAGAAGCTTTTCTTAAGACTCTTTATACTTATAAAGGTGTTAATTTAGTGGAACAGAATGAATGGCTGTAGGAAATTCATTGGTTGAAGATTTGTACAATCAATCAAAATGCTTTTCTTCTCCTATTGTTAAAAATATACCCAATTTTATCAAGAAATTTACAATCAAAGAACTGCATAAATTATTAATTAGAATTAAGGATGATTCTTTGGCATGTCATCGTGATCGTATCCGACTATATGTAGATAATAAAAGAAAAAAACCATTTGGTGAAAAAGCTTTTTTAGCAGATCTTCCTGACCCGAATATGGATCTTAACAAATGGTTAGAGGGCTATTTCGATAAAAAAGATTTTCTTTTATTTATCAATTATAGCGGGTCATGGTCTAATGAATTAGCCACTCTACTTGCTGATTTTTCCGCCCCTTTGCTAGAAAAGTTTTCTCCTTTCAGCTTATCGTTAGAATCTCATATAATTATAGGACGATATAAAACGACACCTTTTGGTGTGCATATTGATGATCCTAATGATCGTGTTATACATTTTAATTTGAGCGATAATGAAAAATATCTACATTTATGGGATAAGGAAAAGTATAGAGAATTAACAGGAAGTTTTGAATATATTGAAAACATGAATGATATTCAAGAATACAAAACAACTTATACAATAAAAAAGAATGATGCTTTTGTTCTTCCTGCGGCATTTTATCATGTTGGTGAAAGTCCAAAAATCTCTATTATTTTTGCTCTTGCCTTAACAAAAATATCGAAAAAAGATTTAATTTTAAAAATCGTTGATGAAATGAAAGATGATTTAATAAAATCGATTTCTTCAGATATTGATTATGCTCATTTTGAAGATGAAGAAGTTTTAAAAGGCGTACTTGAAGAAGAATTTTTAACTGTGAATAAGAGTTTTAATGATCATTTTTCAACTTCTCTTAAAAAATATAAAGCAAAAGTAAAGAGTAATAGATGTTTTGTAGAAAAGCCATTGATTATAAAAAAAGAGATTTCAATAGAGCTAAATGAAAACACTATCTTTACAAAAATAAAGCCATTTAACATAGAATTTTTTGTTATTAATAACAAAATATATCTTTACGCGCGTGGCCATAAGTTTTCATGTAAAGAACATCCGAGCATCATAAAATTTATAGAGTATCTGAAAAAAGAAGATACTTTTCTGTTTAAAGAATTGTTAAAAATCGATGAAGTGCTTAATCATGCGTTTGTAGATAAACTTGTTCGCTGGCTTGTATCTACGTCTGCTTTTAAACTTAGCTCAGGAATTTAATGTGATAGATGTTCAAACTGCTTTAGACATTTTAAAAAAAACTCATAAAGCAAGTGAAATTATTTCATGTGATTGGGGGACTGCAGAAAGTAGTAAGCCGCAGGCCTATGTTAATTTGAAAGTGCCGTTTGATTTTACTAAGAAATGGTCTATTCAATATTTCTCTAAAACTTATGGTAGTAATAAAGTTATTTCACATGATCTGTTAACAAATGAAGAATATTCAACAACTCTCTCTGCTTATTTAGACACAGAGTATAATTGTATAACCTCAACCCCAAAGATGTGTCACTGGCAATGTGCGACTCAAAATAATAGTGTTCCTGATAAGATTGATTTACCCTCGCAATTTCTAAGCTGGTTTTACAAAAATCCAATTGTAAAAAATCCCTTTTGGCGTTGGGTAATTTTTGGACCAAAAAATGGAGGCACTTTACTTCATTCAGATATTGCAAATTCAACAGCATGGAATTATTTGGTAATAGGAGATAAGCTTTGGGTTTTTTCCAAATCGTTCTCTGGTAAAATAAAAAATATTTTTGAAACAGAAGATAAATTTATTGACTTTGTTTCTAAAGCAATAGACGTACTCTATTTTCGGCAACGACCTGGTGATTTTGTTTGGATTCCTGCTAAATGGGTACACCAGGTTATTTATGACTTGCCATCAATTTCTATTTCTGAAAATCTTGTAAATAAAGAAAACATTCATATTGTAAAAGCTTTTTATGAAAACACTGATGCTCAAAGATATAAGGCTCTTTGCCTAATTGAAAAATATTATAAGGAGACACAATTTGATTAGGGTTAATGCTTCTTCATTTGATTTATCCAAGTCTCAAAAGGATTTCACAGAGAGGGGATACTTGGTTATAGATGATTTTTTAGTTCATGAAGATAGTTTGTTATTAAGAGATTTTTTACACAATATAGAAGAAAAGAAAAAATTAAATGATCCCTCTCAAATGACTCCATGGCCTTGGGTTTTAAGATTATCTATAAATAATAAAATTTCTTATTTAAGCGCTAAAAAAGCATATCCTCTCTTAAAGTTTAACCGGTTGATTAAAGATAAATATCTTAATGATAAAACAAACGGGATGTATTATTGGTTTTATTACTTGAAACCATGCTTAGGAAAATTTGGTTGTGCTAATAATAATCACTATTATTGCGTATCAATAAAAAAGACAGATGATGAAATTGAACAGAATTGTAAGTTATGTCAAATGCATCAAGCCATGCATGAGCCTAATTTTATCAATGTGATAAATGCCCTTACTGGCCTTGATATTTCTTTTGAAGATGAACTTGCTATGACTTTAACACGATATGATCAATTCTCTTTTTTGAGCCCGCACACTGACTTCTCTTCCGACGAAAATGTGTACAAACTTTCTGTAATCTACTACATAAACTATGATCTTGGTGAACACAGTGGAGGTGATTTAAAATTAGATTTTGGGTGGGATAAACCAGTTTATATATCTCCAAAGCATAATCGCCTTATTTTATTTAAACCACAAAAACATACGTTGCATGAGGTTTTGCCAATTAAAGAAGATTCTTCAGTATTTCGTTATGCTTTTTCTGGTTGGTTTTCAGGAATAAAAAATTGAAGGTTTTTAAGCCCATTACATTATTTTATCAATTAAAAGGGTATGGTAAAATATATTTTATTTGTTTTTTGTTTTTATTATTTAACACCTTCACAGCCCTTTTGCTTCCATATTTAACCGGCATAATTGTTGATTTGGTTCGTACTTCTACTCTTGAAAACCAATACGATGTAAAAAATATATGCTTTTCTTATTTAATTATTACGTTTTTTATTGTTTTTTTAGGACATATGTTTGGAAGTTATGCAGTATATAGATTGGCGGCAAGTGCAGAGAAAATAGCAGATTCTGTTCGAAGAAAAATTGTAAAATGCAATATTCCAGAAGACACAAAATCAATAACTTTTAAAAAATATGACCAATTAGGGAAAATCACCTCTCTATTAAGCACAGATGTTGATATTATGTGGGATTTTTATGGTTATGCAATTGCTGAGATGTTTGTTGCTATTACAACAATTATTACGATGTCTCTCATAATAGCCTATATGAATTTTGTGCTTGGTATTATCTCTTTTTTTATAACTGCTATTTTTGCAATTTCTTATTCAAATCATGGTATTCAGGTAAGAGTAATATTTAAAAAAATAGGTAATTTTTATGAAGATATGATTGATTTTGTATCTGATTATTACCCGGCAATGCATTCAATAATTTCCTATAAATGTAAAGAGTGGGTGATCAAAAATTTTAATGATAAGAGCGAAAGCGTTTGTAAAGAAATGAATCGTGCTCATAGAAAAGTAACCCTTTTCAATTTTTGGACAGGATTGTCATTTATTATTTTTACATTTTCTTTGTGGACTTATAGCATACCTTCACTGTTAGATATAAGTGGCACTCCAATTAAACTTACAGTGGGTGAATTTATAACATTGCTTCTCTATATCGCAATGCTTCAGCAACCACTATCAACAATAAGTAACTGTTCAAAGGTATTCAATCGTGCCATCGTTTCTCTGGAGAGAATTAATAGTTTTTTAAAACCTTATGAAACATCAGACAAGCCGGGGACAATACGCTCATCTTCTGGTAATCCTGAAGCGTACGCACTTCAAGTCTGTAATTTATTTGTTTCACCACAGAAAAATAAAACAATAATAAAAGATATAAATCTAAATTTGTTTGTTGGAGAATGTTTAGGAATTACGGGAGTATCTGGTTCTGGAAAATCCACACTCATTAAAGCTATTGCTAGACTCGTGCCTTATAGTTCGGGTCAAATATTTTTAAATAATGTGCACCTTGAACAAATTGATGAAAGTGAGTTGAGAGAAAGTATAGTTTATGTTGAGCAGGAACCTTTTTATCTAAAATCAAGCATTTATAATAATATTACGCTTGGAGAAAATTTAATTTCTAGGAATTCAATTGAATCATCTTTAGAAAAAGTTGGACTTAAAGAACGAGTAAAAAATCTAACAGATGGACTTAATTATAATGGTACTAATATTTTTTCAGGTGGAGAAAAACAGAGGTTTAATTTAGCTCGTGCTTTTGCTAGAGATAGGGCTTCAATTTATATATTTGATGAACCTACAAGCTCGCTCGATGAAAGTAATCAACAAAGAATTATTAAATACATTAACGATTTGAAAAAACAACAGAAATCTATTATTGTTGTAACCCATTCAAATGTTGTTTTAAAGGAATGTGACAGAATATTAATGATGCAAGAAGGAGAAGGCATTGTATATAGCTCATATAAACAGTATGATTCATATGTGCAGGGCTATAAAAAAACAGGATAAAAGTCATGAATCTAAAAAACTGCATTTTGATCTTGCTAACATTATTAACTCTGAATTCTTCAGACTTGTTCTTCATTACTAAACTTTATGCAATGGGAACAGATATGAATGAGTTTGACCTAAAAAAATTGAAAATAAAACGTAAGCAAGAGTGTGATCTTGACAAAACTGATCGTTCCTCTCTTAGAGGAATTCTAAGTGAATGTTTCCCTGAGTGTTTCACCGATCGTGTTTTCTATAAACAACTTCCTACAATGCGTCTCATGGCTTTTTATGAAAAAAGATTAATCGGGCAAGTAGGTATAGATCATCGAGTTGTTTCAGTGAACAGAATTCCTTATCAAATTTTTGGAATTGTAGATTTATGTGTTACAGGAGATTTTCGCAGCAGAAGTATCGGAACTCTACTCCTTACAGCTCTCGAAAATTTGGCAAACCAATGTGATGTTAATTATGTAGTAGCTTTTGCTGATCAGCATGAACTCTATAAGAAACTCGGATATAAACAAGTAAAAGCCAATTGTCGTTTTTTAGCAATTGAGGATCTAAGCTCTCATTCTATTATTGAAAGAGATGAGTCAAAGATCTTATTAATAAAGTCCCGAGAGGATGTTGATTTTACAGATAAGACAATTGATTTGTTGGGTCATTTATTCTAAATTATGAAGACAATAAATTTTATTATCAACCCACATCTAATATTTGAACATGACAAGGAAATTTTGTTTGTTGTTAACAAATCTATTAATCAAAGCATAAAAATTAGTCAAAAATTCTTTGACCTTTTAAAAAATATTAATGATTTAAATGTCTTTACTATTTATGATTTGGAAGTAAAGTATAATCTATCGGATTCTATTATAAAATATCTTTTAAACCATCTATTTATTATACCAAATCAAAACAATGAAATATTTGCAAGAGGGATCCATGTGTTTCCTAAGCATTTAGATGTAAGCAGAAAAAAATCACTGGGAGATCTTTTATATACAAACTCTTGTTATAACGTTATCATCGGCTTACAAGTTGATACCCTTAAAGATACATATTTATCGACACGTACAAGTCCGAACGAAATAAGAAAATCGCTTAATACATTCGATAATCTCAAGTACGTAGATATGGGCAATATTCTTTATTTTCCACACTACGAAACCATAGGTGCTCTAGGAGAAAGAGTGAATTTTATTACAAAAATTTTAATAGACAAGCACCATTTTCCTGTGTTTCTTGGAGGCGACCATTCCTTAACTTATTACACTACCAACGCATTATTGCGAGAGGTTGGAGAGCTAGGGATCATTCATTTTGATGCCCATCATGATTTATATCATGATATCAATTCCTTAAACCCCCTGAATCACGCAAATGTTTTTTATCACCTTACCCAAAGTTCACGAATAAAGTCGATCACTCAAATTGGGGTTCGTACGCCGTCCTCTATTTATGTTCACGAGAAAATCACGACATTTAATGCTGCAAAAAATAATATAAATACAATATGTGATGCGATACAGAAACTTCCTAAAGATATTCAATATTATATAAGTTTTGATATTGATGCAGTTGACCCGAAATTCGCCCCAGATGTTGCAGCGCCTATACCTGGCGGTTTGCTACCAGAACAGTGTTTTAAAATATTGAAGCTTATAACAGAAGAGCTTTCGCTCACCGGTATGGATATGGTTGAAGTGTGTCAAGGTCAAAAAAAGATGAATAAAACCTCAGCTTTAGCAGCTGAACTGATTCAAAAGGTGTTACAAAATAAGGCATGAGGTGTAAATTGACGTGGAACTTGCAAGTTTACTCTATTTTTTCTATAAGTAAGAAGTATATACTTAAGTCATTTTAGAAGAATTGATTTTTTCTTTTCTTATGATTCACTTCTAGGCTTATGATGAGGACACTCATCAAGAAATTGGAGTAGAACAAGATCTATGCAGGTTATGATATAAACTTTTATTGAACGACAAGAAGGGGTACCGTGCAACAACATCTTAAAAAAATGATGGAAAATGCTCTCACAGAGCATGAAACGCCTCATCGAGTTAATCGGTATATATCTGAAGCAGACTGGGATAAAATATACGAAGCAATAAAAACACATGAGTTTTCTTTTTTTCCAAATTCTTTAAATCCGAATTCGTATAAAAATTTGATGCCATGGGAATCCTTAAATAAAATTATTACTGAACACAGACTTTGTTCACCTAGGATGAGATTGTTCAAAAATGGAGAAAGTATTCCTGAGAATGATTACTCCGTATCAAAAATTAGTCCTGGAAATACTGTTTTTATAGATATTTTAGTTGAGAGACTCTATTATTATTTACGTGAAGGAGCAAGCTTAATTATAGATGCTATAGAGGAACTTTATCAACCTCTTAAGGATTTTACGATTGGACTTGAAAACCTCTTAAACCTTCCCATAAAGGTCAATGCATATCTTTCTTGGAAAGACGTAAGGGGGTTTGAGAAACACTGGGATGGACATGATGTTCTGATATTGCAGATTCATGGAAAAAAGAAATGGTTTATTTATGGGAAAACTCAAAAATATCCCGTCTATATGAATCCGCATTGTGAAATCAATGTTCCTGAAAAACATATCTGGGATAAAACTTTGGAAGAAGGGGATCTTCTTTATATTCCAAGAGGAATGTGGCACCATGCTGAAGCTATAAATGAACCTTCTCTTCATCTAACGTTTGGAATAAAAAGAAATATAGCTACAGATTATATTAATTGGCTACAAGAGCAGCTTTTTAAAAAGGAAGAATTTAGGAAAGATATACCTTTCTCAGATGAAATAATCAAGTTGGACGAATATCAGAGAGATATAAAAAAATCCATTATTCATGCTCTTGAAGAATATACTCTAGAGTCTTTTTTAATTTATAAAAGATCAAAAATTCATAGAAAATCTATCAATCTTCCTTTTGCAGCTCAAAGTCTCATTTTTAAAAAACCACTTAATGAATATGCTATTAAAACCACTTGTTACAATTCAAGTAATTTAGATATCAAAAATGGAAATGGTATTTTAAAATTTAATGGCAAGGTACTACACTTTTCTAAATCTTGTTATAATTTTTTTAGTGTCTTATCTAATAACGAAGTTCATAGTCTAGAAAAATTATTGAATATATTGCCTAAAAAAACAAATCAAGAAAATAAATTGCTCTTTATTACATCATTAGTGCATAAGGGAATAATTGAAGTTCTGAAATATAATAACTGAAAAAAATATAGCCTATTATCATAGCTATATATAGTACGCTAACAGCGGAGGGTAAAATGGAAGGGAATACACGTGCATAAACTAAGTACATGTTCTCAGTTTGGTATGGAGTGCCCTCGGCAGTTGATACCAATAGCCCAGCATACCATGGGACACTCATGGGACAGTTGAAGATAAAAAATGACAACAAATCTGCATCAATAGCAATAAAGGAAAACAAACAACATATTGATTTTATTGATATAATTCGATAACGTTTGTTGTCAGTTAAACATTTCAACCGTCTTGAAAACCGGCAAACGTGAGAGCGTTTCGTGGGTTCGAATCCCACCCCATCCGCCACTTTCAAGGGGGTCCGTACCGAAGAGATAGGTGACAGATTATACCGAGGACATGGGTAACGTCCCCTTAGCTTTCCCAAATAAGGGGGCACAATTTAATTGCATAAGACTTTTATATAGTTTTAATAGGTATTAAAAATCTAGAGGGATGGATAGAGCAATACTTTGAAAATTCCCTGAAACATAAAAACAGAAAATTAGGGAACCTCTTATGGCTACCAAAAAAGTTTGGAAATTATGGGTGTGTGTCTTTTTTTTACACCTTATATTCTTCTTCACTTCTCCTTGTGTTGCCGAAAAAGAAAATGCCGTTTCTCCATTAAAGCCTCTCTGGACTCCGGAAGATAGTGTGACTCTTCCTATAGAAACAGTAAAAGACATTTCTTCCGATGGAAAGTATACTCTTTTAAGCACCTATTACACGACTCTCAAAAATGATAAAGCCGGAAAATATTCAACATGCGTACTCGTAAATAATGAAACTTTGAAAAAAGAAATAATAATTGGGGAGCCCGATCATTCATGTATCCAACCACAATTCATTGGAAAGGGGCAGTTTTTCTCATACATTACGAGTGATATTCAGGGAGAGGAAGAAACGCCAGCTCTCTTTATACAAGAGATTTCCTCTAAAAAACAAAAGAAAATACAAGACCTGGCAGATGCATTCCGGAGCTATATTTTTGCGCCGGATGGAAAGAGCTTTGCATTTCTAGCTGATCTTTCTTTCAAACAGAACGGAAGCGTTAAAACAGTCCTGGGCTTTCAGAAAGTAAATAAGGATTTTCAGCCTATTGGTTCTGCCTTATATAAATCTGAATCTAACTTTAATATCTCTCGTATACCTTCTTCTTATAGGTGGTCTCCTGATAGTCAGAAATTTGCCTTCCTTGCGATGACGCCTTTTTGGAAGGGCGAGTTAAAAGTCACGGTTTACATTCTAGATATTGAAAAAGATAAGCTCACAAAAATCGATACCGTTATGAAGTACGTTGGAGATCTAAAATTTTCGTCTGATGGGCAAACGTTAGCCTTTATAAAGGAGGATGACCGTAGGATACAGAAAACCCCTCTTAAACTCTTCAAAGAGCATAAACTTACAATTCAAATATTTGACTTAAATACAGGTAAGACGGTAAGCATAGATGCCGTAGATATATGGCATCTAGCTGGTTGGGCAGAAAATAACAAAGCCCTCATCGTCACCAAGCAAGTTGGCACAAAGCAGCAACTTTTTTCCCTTGATATTGAAACAAAAAAGTTAACCTTAATGGAGGTTCCCACTTTAACTTATATTAATAATGTTACCCTTTCTGGCAATTCTAAGTATATAGGTTTTTCTGGAGAGAATCTTCATTACCCTTCGGCGATTTACGTTTCCAAAATGGGTTCATTTTCTCCTAAAAAGATCAGTGCTCTTAATGAAAAGAAAAATTTAACAGCCTTTAAGGCTACTCCCATTACCTGGAAATCCTATGATGGCTTTGAAATTGAAGGGATCCTTACCTACCCACAAGATTATAAACCAGGGCAAAAAGTTCCTTTATTGGTATCGATACAAGGAGGTCCTGGAAGTGTTGAATCACAACAGTTTATCGGTAAAAAGCTACCTGATCCCTTTTCTCCTGCTGTTTTTGCTTCCCAAGGGTATGCGACCTTAGTCGTCAACTATAGAGGAAGCCGTGGATATGGGCAAAAATTTCAGAACAGTAATTATAAAGATTTTGGTGGAGGAGATTACAAAGATATCATAACAGGTGTAGATTTCCTGATTAATAAAGGAATAGCTGACCCTGATCAGCTTTTCATTAGAGGAGCTAGCTATGGAGGTTTTTTGACAGCTTGGGCCATTGGCCATACGAATCGTTTTAAAGCCGCGATTGTCGTGTCAGGAATTACAGATTGGATATCCGGTACTGGCACGACAAATGCTCCCACCACAATGGAAGCGTATTTTGGGGGAGCGTATTGGGATAATTATGAACTCTGGCGAGAAACTTCTCCCATAAGATACGTGAGTCATATAGAAACACCTACCCTTATTATACAGGGGATGGAAGATAAGCGTGTTCTTATAACTCAGTCACTACAGCTTTATAACGCCCTTAAAGAAAGAAACATTCCTACCCGTTTAGTTTATTATGATGAACAGAAGCATGGCTTTTCTTCTCCCGTGGCACTTCGAGACGCTATGAATGAAACTCTGACATGGCTGAAGACGTATGGGGAGAAGAAAGAAGCTATGAAAGAGAAAAGGTGAGGTAGTTATGTTCCAAAGTCTCTTATGAAGAAAAAGTGTGCTAGGGAATTTTCTTTTGAAAAACTACCTAGGGAAATTTCCAGGGAAGAAGTAACTCCACTCTTTATTAGTGGCTCGTCATCGTACTGTCATGAATACTCATTGACCCACTACACTCAGGATACAGATCCCTTAAATCCCAACATCTCCACATATGGGGAAAAATCATCCCTTCATATAATTTTGCATCCCTCCTCTACCTGATCAAAGCCAGCGGTTGTCATAGAAGAATTGGACAGAAGAGCAGGCTGCTTATCTTTACGTTTGAGTTTAAAGCTTGCAGCTATTTCGGACAATACTTTTTGACCAATCACTTTCCCGACTTCTGCCAAATTTTAAAAAGCTAAGATTTTGAAGAATAAAAGTTTTTAGTTTCAAGAGCTTACAAAATAA
>JAIEPE010000054.1 GCA_019749915.1 Alphaproteobacteria bacterium
AGCTCGATATATATTTTGAAGGAAGGCTCCAACTGGGGTCAATGTTTAACCGTTGACACAGTTAATTGAACACTCTCGCCGATGGTTGCTTTTAATAATTTATTTTGGTCTTATGTTAACTCTGATTCTTTTTATTATCAATTTTTTTCAAAAATTTTACCACCTTGCATTCTTATTTTTACAGGGAGAAGAGGTTAAATTAACTTTAAATATATTCTCTCTAATTGATTTGTCTCTTATAGCTAATCTTATCGTTATTATTATATTACAAGGATATAAATCTCTTTTGTTAGAAAAAGATGACTTGCAAAAGAAAGATTTTTTGATACAAAATGAGGACTTAGGATTAAGAAAGATAAAAATAGATATATTGATTTATATTATCGTTATATCTTCAATACATCTATTGACTGTTTTTTTTAATCCTGAGTTATATGAATTTAAATATTTTCCTTGGCTTATCGGTATTCACTTTACACTAATCTTAACATTTTTTTCTTTATATTTAGCTACAAAAAATTCCAAATGATTACGAAAGTCTAAATTTGAGATTATTTAGTGATCTTTGCGAAAAATATTTTTCTAGCTCCTTGATTTATGTTAAATCTTCTTGCCGGAATGGCTATGGTCTTTTTAAAGGGTTATTTTAAGATATTTTTAACTTTTCAAATATAACATTTGATCGTTCCTACAAGGGAGAATAGCATGATTAAAAGTATCCTAGTTGTTCTTGATGATTCACAATCAAGCCTTTCAGCAAAAAATTAGGCATTCAATTGACTCAAACATACAAGGCTTCTTTGACGGGTATTGGCATTCTTGATAAATCCTGGATAGACGGTCCCCAAGCAATTCCTTTAGGGGGAGCATCTTTCAAAATTGAACTTGAAGCACAGCTTATGCTAAAAGAAAGAGAGCACGTCTATAAAATGGAAAAAGCGTTTATTGATCAATGCAAAGACAAAGAAATCTCGTGTTCTATTATTGATGCTATGGGCATTCCAGTTGATGAAATTGGCACATTCTCTACAGAACATGATATTATAGTTATTGGGAAAGAAGCAAATTTTCACTTTATACCTATAGAGGGAATCTCACCTTCTGTACAAGAATTTCTTAAAGACATCCATCGCCCTCTTGTTTTGACAAGCAAAAAACTTCCCAATCAGGATAGCTCTAATATTCTTGTTGCCTATGATGGAACGTTTGCCTCTTCTAGAGCAGCCCACATGGCCATTCTCCTTGGACTTTTGAAGAATAAAACCATTCACGTTGCAAATGTATCTTCTGACAAAAAAGAGGCACGTGATCTTGTTAATAGAGTGGCTTCTCTCTGTAAAAATCATGGTTTAAAATCTCACATTCACCCCATTGAAAGCAGCAAAAAACCATCCATTGAATTGCTGAATTTAATGAAAAGTGTAAAGCCTTCCATGCTCGTAACAGGAGCTTACGGCCACAGAGGGGTTACTTATTTTTTTAAGGGCTCTTGTATACAAGAACTTTTAAGATCAGCTGAAGTCCCGATTTTTGTGTACCATTAAACAAGAACCCAATTCAAAACTCCAACCTCAAGGGTGAAACATAACAACATGAGGTAGGGAAAATATATAGGAAATTGAAGTGATAAAAACACCCAGATCATATCATACCATGCCTCCCGAAGCTGTGTTGAAAGCACTAAAAGTGGTGGATTCTGGTTTAAGCAAGCAAGGAGCCCAACGACGACTTGAGAAGTATGGTCCTAATCGTCTTCCCGAACCACCCAAACCTAACGCGCTCATGAGGTTTCTCCGTCAATTTCACAACGTATTGATTTATGTGCTGCTTGGGGCTTCTTTTATTACAGCCTTTTTGAATCATTGGGTTGATACTTTTGTCATTCTATTAGTTATTCTCATCAATGCTATTATTGGTTTTATTCAAGAAGGTAAAGCTGAAAGAGCAATGGACGCTATTCGTCATATGTTAGCCCTTCGCGCCTCGGTAGTACGCAGTGGAGAACGGCGAAGTGTGAAGGGCGAGACGCTTGTTCCTGGAGATATTGTCTTACTGGAAGCCGGAGATAAAGTTCCTGCTGATATAAGGCTTCTTTCAACTCACGGTTTGTTCGTGCAAGAATCCATTCTAACGGGTGAATCTATTCCTGTGGAAAAGCAAACGAAATCGGTGATTGAGGCTGCTCATTTAGCTGACCGTTCCTGTATGACTTTTTCTGGTACGCTGGTAACCTCTGGGCAAGGAAAAGGCGTTGTGGTCGCAACAGGAGGTGTCACGGAAATTGGACGCATTAGCGGGTTGCTTTCAGAGATAGAGATATTAACCACACCGTTAGTAGAACAAATGAATGTGTTTGCTAAATGGCTAACCGCCTTGATTTTAGCGGTTGGAGGTGGGTTGCTGATTTATGGCAACTTTATTAGTGGCTATTCTTTCAAAGAAATATTCATGGTTGTCGTGGCCTTCTCAGTAGCTGCCATACCGGAAGGCTTGCCTGCTGTACTTACGATTACACTTGCCCTCGGTGTGCAGGCAATGGCAAAGCGAAATGCTATTGTTCGTTATCTTCCTGCTATTGAAACCCTTGGGTCAGTATCTGTTATCTGCACAGATAAAACTGGCACCTTAACGCGCAATGAGATGGCGGTAGTATCAGCCATTACTTCTCAGCACATCTTTACACTTGAAGGCAACGGTTATGCCCCGCAGGGTCTCATTCGACTTGAAGATGAGGAAGTGGACGCAAACGAATATGCAGTCCTTCGCTAACTTGCCCGCGCTTGCTCACTTTGTAATGATGCCATGTTGTGTGAGAGCGAAGGAATATGGGTAGTAGAAGGTGACCCATTGGAAGGAGCTTTGTTAGCTTTTTCCAGCAAAGTTGGTATAGAGGCGCGCAAAGAAAAAGAAATTTGGAGATGCACAGATGCTATTCCATTTGATTCCAAACATAGGTTCATGGCTACTTTGAACCATGACCATAACCATCATGCGTTTATATTTGTGAAAGGAGCCCCTGAAACAATACTTTCCATGTGTAAGGATCAAAGGGGTGCTCATGGTGTAGAACCTCTTAACGCGTCCTATTGGCGTGAGAAAGCAGATAATGCGGCGATTCAAGGTCAGCGCGTACTTGCTATTGCGATAAAGCCCGTCAAGCCAGAGCAGACAGTCCTTGAGCTTGTTGACGTGAAAAATTCGTTAACATTTATTGGCATGGTAGGGATGCTTGACTTGCCGAGGAATGAATCTGTGGCAGCCATAGCTGAGTGTCACAGGGCAGGTATT
Organism: Alphaproteobacteria bacterium; assembly: GCA_019749915.1. Lineage (GTDB taxonomy): Bacteria > Pseudomonadota > Alphaproteobacteria > UBA9655 > UBA9655 > UBA9655. Next base: position 3,289 of record JAIEPE010000054.1, read on the forward strand.
CGTGTGAAGATGATTACTGGGGACCATGTAAAAACGGCTTTAGCCATTGCAAAGCAAATCGGACTACAAAATTCTAATACAGTTCTCAGTGGAGCTGAACTTGACAAAATGAACGATACTGAGCTTAGGCGCGCAATTCTGGATTGCGATATTTTCGCTCGAACCCTGCCAGAGCACAAGTTACGGCTCGTTACAGCCTTACAATCTCACGGATTAATTGTTGCGATGACAGGCGACGGGGTAAATGATGCACTTGCCCTTAAGCGTGCCGATGTAGGGGTAGCTATGGGAAAAAAGGGGAGTGAGGCTGCTAAAGAAGCCTCAAAATTGGTGTTAGCGGATGATAACTTTGCTTCTATTGTTGCAGCTGTTCGTGAGGGGCGAACAGTGTATGATAATATTAAAAAGGTTATTAGCTGGACTTTACCTACGAATGCGGGTGTGTCCATGATAATTATTTTTGCGCTTTTTTCTGGCATGACATTGCCGGTAACCCCCATTCAGATCCTCTGGATTAATTTGATTACAGCCGTGACATTAGGCCTTGCGCTTGCTTTTGAGCCAACTGAAGAAAATGTAATGCGTCGCCCTCCACGTGCCAAAAAGGAGATGCTGATTAGCAATTATCTCACCTGGCATATCATCCTTGTATCTATTTTATTTTTGCTAGGGGTATATGGTATTTATTCCTATGCGATGAAAGGGAATTATCCCATAGAACTCGCACGAACTCTTGGCATGAACACAATTGTCGTTATGGAAATCTTTCATCTCCTTTTCATTCGCAACATCTTTGGAACTTCCCTCACATGGAAAAGGATACGTGGAACAAGAGTTGTGTGGATGACAATAAGCATTATTGTCTTGGCTCAACTGGCCCTTACCTACTTGCCAGTACTGCAAAATGTATTTTCTACTCAGCCTGTTTCTGTTTTTGATTGGATTCTCATGATTGGCATTGGCGTGGCCCTTTTCTCGATAGTTGAATTCGAAAAACAAATGCGTTTGCGCCTTGGCGGGATCAAATTAGGAAAAGACGTATGATTGATTTTAGTTTGATCCACTCGATACCTTTCTATGAATTGACTGCGTTGCTTACTTTTTACAGCTCAATTTTTAAGCAAAGAAGTTTCATTAACCATTAAAACATTAAAAAGAGAATCTCTTAGCACCTGACATATTTTAACAATTCTCAAAGGATGTTAGTATATCTCGCAAAAAAGGGAGTATTCTATGAGAAAATAAAGTGGTGGCGTATGGCATATAGCCGAAATAATAGCGGACGATCTAGAAGATCGAGAGGCTGGGCTGAGCAAACCTCAACGGATTGGGTTAGCGGATATAGCAGCAAGTGTCTTAAGTTGTCGTTCTGTTAATACCTCAGAGTTAGCCAATATCCTCCCGCGTACAGTTAAGAGTCAGGAAGAGAGCTATCGCTATATTAATCGTTGGCTTTCAAATTCCCTGATTGACCCTGTTCAGGTTATGAAGGGATTTATTCCTGAGATTATCCAAGGCCTTACGAGTGAAGGTCAAGTTGCTATTTTGATGTTAGATCAAAGTAAAGTTGGCAAGGGATTCGAATGTCTCATGGTCTCCTTGAGGCTTGGAGAACGAGCGATTCCAGTGGTTTGGAGGGTTTAAAAGACAGAAGGAGAGATGGGCTTTGATGAACAAGCCCCCATTTTGAAAGCAGTTTACGAGATAATTACCAAAGGTATTAAAGTTCTGTTAGCTGCGGATCGATTTTATGGGACAGCTGCTCTTGTGTCTTTATGCCAGCAACTCGAATGGCAGTATCGCATAAGACTCAAAGGAAATCTCAATCTCTTCCATCAAGAAGGATGGGTTGTGATTAATCCTACCGTCAAGCCTACTTTTGAGGTAATTCCGTCCTAAATGTCCATCATTTTTGAGATGTCCGATAAGAGGCTCAATGGCTGACCGTCGTTTCAACTCTTTTTTGATTTGTGGATCCAGCCGCTTTTGTCCTGACTTAAAAAGATTGAGCTTTAAAGAAGGGGCATGGCCTCGATATCTCTTATCCACATAAATACGCTTAGGTTTTATGCCCGTATCCTTAACATATTGATTAATAGCCTCTTTTAGGGTGTGACCATCATAAGGATTGTCGTGAAGAGCAGCAGACTGAAGAATGAAATGTCCACCCTTGCTCGGATTCACTGTAGAGATCACAGAAACCTTGCACCCAAATTCATAAGGTTTGTGAGGTTTCCTTTTGCTGATGCACTCCACTTCGGGAGCATGCCAGGACAAAAACTTGTGTGTATCTTTGTTTTTTGATGATAAATGCGCTTGGCTTTTAAAAAGGCCTCGAGCAACTCTTCCCCCATCTCAGAAGCCTTCCTCTCCACGTCACGAATCAAACGCTCCAGATAGGTGTGCAGCTTGCGCATGGATTTTTTTGGGCGCTTCATTTGTTTTGCATGACGATAACGCCCAACCATTATCAGCGTTTGCTTGGCTATGCGCACATAGCTTTGTCGCAAATCAATGACATTGTCTTTTGCAATTTCTCCCAATCTCTCCCAATCTCTCAATGGCTTTATAATGTAGCTTGGCATCTGTGGGAAAGGTGATGGTTCGTGGTATCGACTATAATCTTGCTGAGGTTTTAATACCTTGGCTTTTAAAACCACAAAGAGACTCAAATAATTTGATCTATATCATTCATTTTTCCCTTATTTAAGATCTCTAAGTTTGGATTCAATTCTTGTGATATGAGGAGAATACTTTGGAAAGTGAGTTTTTACTGTTTCTAAAGCTTTTTTTAAATAATTAATAGATTTATTTTTTAAGTATTGATGCTTGTTTTTATTTTTGGTGTTTATAGTGTGTATAGAATTTTTTTGGTATAATTCGGAGAGCATCTCTAAGCACATATAGCTCTCAGGGTGGTTGTTTTTCTGAAAAATTGAGAGAGCTTTAACAAGAAGTTTTTCCGTAGTTTGATAGTCGGCGAGTTTAAAATAGACTTTTCCTAAGTTTCTCAAAAGTGATGCGATATCAATGTGATTGTTACAAAAAGTAGCTTGATAAATTACAAGGCCTTTCTCAAGGAGTTCTTTAGCCTCCTCATAATAACCTAGGTCAGTATAGACATATCCTAAATAAATCGAAGCCCAGGTGGTATCAATATGATTTTCTTTAAATTTTTTCTTATATATTTCTATGCTTTTTTCTATTATTTCTTTGGAATTTTCAAAATAACCTAATAATCTATAGATATCTCCTAAACATACTGATACCCAAGCCACATCTGTATGATCGCTTTGAAAATGCGCTTTGTATATTTTTAAACTTTGTTCGAGTGCTTTTTTAGCATACTCATAATACCCTAACTCCTTATAAGCATACCCTAAATACACTAATGTTCGAGCAATTCCGAGAGAGTTTTCTGGTTTTGTTTTTTTAAACGTTAGCAGACTTTCTTCAAGGAATACTCTCGCTTTTTCATATTCTCCATTGATAGAATAAACAATACCTAAATTGGTTAAAGTTTGACCAATCCCACTATAATTTTCAGGAAAATACCTTTTATATATGGTAAGGCTTTCTTCAAGATTAGCCTTGGCTTTTTCAACTTTCCCTAAGTTTCTGTACGTATTCCCTAGATGTGATAAAGACCATGCAATATTTTCATAATTTTTTGGAATCTGTTTCTTATAAATTTCTAAACCTTGCTCAAGAAATTTTCTCCCTAACTCGTATTCACCTAATTCTCTCTGAACAGCACCGAAATATACTAAACCTTGTGCCCACTTAATTTGATTGTTAATATAATTCTTATTTGATTTAAAAAATATTTCTTTAAGAATTTTTTTTGCTTTTATATAATCTCCTAAATGAAAATAAATTTCTCCTAAATCACCACTGATAAGATCTTGCATAATCCCACTTAATAACTGGGTGTGCTTTAAAAGCGTTTCATAATGGCTTACTAAGACTTTCATTTTAGAAAAATCTTCCGCGCTTCTTGCTTTTTCTCCATAAGCCCCTAAGGTGGTTACAATTGGAAGGAGAAGCTCTTTGTTTTTATTTAAGTTCGACAACTTAGAAAGGTAAAGTAAGGCTATCGCTTGGGTACTGCGATGAATCGAAAAGGTTGGAGTTAAAGAGAGAGAAGATTCTTGCGTAATGAGAGAGAATTTCTTTAAGTGATGAATAAAATTATCTGCAATGATTTCGTCTTTATGAATGTTTAACAGATCCTTAGGTATGTTTTAAGAATCAAGAAGACTTATAAGTAATAAAAAATCTCTAAAATCCTTATGCGTTTCTATGATTTGCTGTAAAGATAGAGCAATAATATTATAGCGAGTTTTGGTATAATCCCCTGCTTCTTTTAGAAGATTTTCTTGGACATTTTCAAACTCCTGTTCATTTTTATGCATTTGTTCGACATAATGATTATAAGAAACATTGGAACTTTTTAAATAATAAGCTGCGATAGAAATATCCAAAGGAAAGGACGGGATGGTTTTTAAAAATGTTTTCGCTTCTTCCCTTTGTTGATCTGTGAAGATTGAGGGATTTCCGTTGTTCATAATATAAGTGAAAAGATCTAGTTTTTGAGTCGGATCGAGTTCTGCAATGGAAAGACTAAAGTTAATATTTTTGTTGTTTTGAATATGGCTATTTCGGGTTGTAAGAATAACTTTTCCTTGTCCCCATGTCGCCACATCTTGAGGAAAATGATTCTGAAGATCGGCGAATTTTTCAACGTTGTCATAGAGAAGAAACCAATTTGAAAGATTTTTAAGCCGTTCTTTGACAAACTGAACCACTTTCTCTTCTCTTTCTATTGAGTTCTTTATTCTTTGGAGTTCTCTTAGGTTTTTTTGATCTTCTTCTGTTTTTGCAAGCGCTTGCGCTAAAAGATCAAATGATTCTTGAAGGCTTTTATGCGTTTCAGCGTTCAGCTCCCAAATGACACTTGCTTTTTGCCGATGGGCATAGTGACGTGCAAGGGTTGTTTTCCCTGCTCCTCCCATACCCACGAGAGCTATCGTCTGAATTCCTGTTTGGTTTTTGAACTTATTCTCTATCTGATTCATGAGTTCAGATCGCTTTAAGAGTACTCTCTCATTAGGAAGATCAAGGTCAGAACGAACTATGGTTTCTAGTGGTATTGTAGGTTGCTGACTATTGGATTGTAAGGGGTCTTTGTCTTTTGAGAGAGGTCTCAAGGCTTCATAGGTTAAGACTCCTTCATAAACAACAAGCAGGATAAACAAAAACCATTTTCCTTGTCTTAGACATTTCGTTAAGTGAAAAATAATGAGTCTTTTCTGTGCTGTTAACTGACGAAGAGGAGAGGCCACTTTAGAAAAATAAGTCATAAGCTGAAGTTTTTTCTTAAATTCTTCTATAAGAGGATCAAAATTTTTCTGAGGAAATAGTTTTTTTAAAACGGAAAATACATAAAAATAATAATCTTCCGTTTTTGAAAAACTTATATAGTTGCTTTTCGCTCCTTCTTTCCGCTTTTTGGAAAGAGCATAGAGAGTACAATAGGGTAATCGTTGTTTAGAGATTAAATAAGGTGAAGATTCCCCGTTTTCTCTAACTTTCAAAGAAGCTTTAACGCCTGCCAATTCAAGATGAACCTTAACCTGAGAAAGAAGGAAAAGTTTTTTTTCTTCCTTCTCGATAACAATTAAACATCTGGCTTCTTCATCATTATTGAGCTTAGATATGTCTTTTAAAGTTTGCTCAAAGGCTGAATAGCTCAATAATCTGAGGTAATATTTCTTTAGAAGAAGAAGCTTATCTGATCTTTCAATAAGGGAAATTAGAGTTTCCCGCGAAGGACAATCTAATTTTTTCATCACATTATAAGTGTGAGCTTCGACTGTTTTAGGCGCAATAGATAAAAGATGTGCAATCCCTTTTGCGGATTTCCCATTAAGGATACAAGAAATAATATCTATCTCTCTCTTTGAGAATTTAATGTCATTAATAATCGTCAAATATGCAGAATAAATTTCTTGAGGAGATATAAGAACTTCTTCCTGCATATAGTCTTTCTAGAGAAAGATATTCATTGTACTTCTATGAGCTTAGTTTTCATTAAAAAACTAAGCCTATTTTTCTTGATTTCAACCTTAAGAAGAGTTTTCGAATATGTCAACTCTCCTCGCTTCTATAGTTATCAAGAGGAGTTGAGAGCTTTAAGCACATACCTCAGAAAAAATTAGATGGATAAGAAGCTCACAAGGTGGATAGCTTACTTCTTTCGCCAGTTACAATTTCTGTGGCGAATTGAGTAACTTTCTCTATTGGCCAATTCCACCATTTAAGATCCAATAAAAAACTAATTGTTTCTTCATCAAATCGCTTCCGAATTGTTTTTGCAGGATTACCTCCTACAATAGTATAAGGTTCAATATTTTTCGTTACACATGAAAGAGCGCCGATAATGGCTCCATCACCAATAGAAACGCCAGGCATGATAGTGGCTCCATATCCTATCCAGACATCGTTTCCAATAATCGTATCCCCTTTGATTTGTCCTAATGTAGGAATAGAGCTCCAATCTCCTCCAAAAGCTTGAAATGGAAAACTACTATATCCTTCAAACCTATGATTACCTCCGTTCATAATAAACTTGACGTTTGTACCAATTTGGCAAAACTTCCCGATGATGAGCTTATCATTCAGTATGGCAAAATGATAAAGAACATTTTTTTCAAAATTAAATACATCCTCCGGATCGTAATAGTAACTATAGTATCCTGCTATTATATTTGGGTTTGTAATAATTCTATTGATAAAGCAAAGATTTTTATCCTCCTTTAAAGGAAAAGGATTTGCCGAGTTTGGAATATTAGAGTAAACTCTTTCTTTAATTTCTTCTAGAATAGGGGTTTCTTTTTCTCTTCTTGGGGAATGAGAGCTTAAAGAAAGAGCTGTTTCTTTCTCACTCATAGCATATGCATTCGAGCATAATTCAGCGTGAGGGGAAAAACAAGATATTAGGATAAAGGATATTAAATAGTTTTTCATATATTTTTTCTTTCAACAAAAGGCTATTTAACTAAACTTTTAATCATATAAAACTCTTATAAAAAGCTTACTATGCATGCATTAAATCTTTATAGAAATATCCTAAAATTATAAAGTTTATGTTCTACTTGACATTAAAAACATTGGGGATTGTGGCAGATAACAAAAATGCTGAAAAAAAATTGTCAAGATGTTATTATTAATGTTAGTTTTTTGTTTGACAGAACTTTCCGTTTTTCTTTTTTGATTTATAGAAGGCTTAATCTCGTAAGAGTCTAAAAAATTTTCATCAGAGCATGAGTTAATGCTAAGTTGTCTAGAAGCCTTCTTCGAAGGAATCCTCTCTTCATCAAGCGAATAATCTATAGAGTAAGCTTTATTTGTTGTTAATAATAAAAAGCAGATTGATTTTATAATAAGTGCTTTTTTAGAAATTTTCATTTAATTTTTCTCCTTTAATCAACAGTAAATTTTAAAACATACTTATCGTACTAAAATGCATTGTTTCTGATTTATTTTGTCTTGTTTATAATGACATACTGATTTCTAAATATTTTAAGAAGAAACAGGCTAAAATTTATCATTTAAACTCTTTAGTTCATTAAATTGCATTTGATAAATTATTTATCTTCAAAAAGAAAACAAATATATCCGTGAAAATTACGGTATTATAAATGGTTGCCTTTTGAATAAGAAAATGAGTATCTCAAATAACATGATTTTTAGAGAAGCTAATAGGTTGACAAGAAGTAAGACAAGTCTCTTTTGTTGAGTAAAAATATAAAATAGAACTTAAAATATTTTTTTGTTTTTCAATGGTCTGTCAATAAGTAAGGAGCACAGTATCTAATTTAGCTACATTTATTTTTATAATCCCTCAAGTTTAAAGAGAAGAAGTATATGAAAAATAGAATTTCCTTGGACGTAGCTTATGCAAAACATCTTCAAGAATTTACATTTCCATGCTTATCAAAAGTTAATGAAATTTCTAGCCCAATTTTAGAGCTTCTAGGAATAAACTTTTTCTGCTTTCATCGTATATATGATAGCGGAAAGGCCTTTGTCCTTCATTCTAACAAACCATGGGTGAAATTTTTTAACGAGAACAAGTATTCTCAGCACCTATTTAATACGTTAAGTTATTTGCAAGAAAATTCTCAAGAGATGAAGTTTATATTCTGGAATCACTGGGGGGTAAACCAAAAACTAGATCCTGTATTTGAAAAACTTAAGCGAGCAAGTATCAATGATTTTTCCATTGACGATGGTTTGATGTTAATGCGTGAAGGCAAGGGATTTGTTGATTTTTTTGACTTTGCTGCTGATGCAAAGAAAGAGGGGGTGTACAGTTCATATATGCGGTATTTTTCTTATATTGAAAAATTTTGTGTCTTTTTTGCAAGTTTTTCTACACAGGAAATTGAAAGAAATAAAGATAAAGCTATTATCCTTCCTGATCAAGATCATAATAGAGCCATTAAAACAGAAGACAGAACGGTGCAATCTTTTAAAAGAAAGTTGAAAAACTATATTTATGTCGAAGGAATGAGCGACTATCCTCATTTAACGCAGCAACAATTGGAAGTCTCTAAAGGTCTTTTGCTTGGCAAGAGTTGTAAGGCAATTGCCCGATCTCTGAGGTTATCGCCTAGAACTGTTGAAAGTCACACGCAAATAGTTAAAGAGAAGTTTCAATGTTTTTCAAAGGATCAGCTTCAAGAAGAGTTGTGGCAGATGCCTGAAATGAAAAGATTCATTTTTGATTTGATTTTTGAAACTTAATTCCTTTTAGTTTCAAGCGATATCTAATTCGCATCATAAGATTTTATTTGTCATTCTTGTAAGAACCTCTTTCGGCCCCACCTCCTGAAAGTTGCGAACGCCAAGAAATCGAAGTTTGTTGATAGTATTAACCCAGTTCACAGATTTTGTGATTTGGTACCCCAGAGTTTCGATAGCATACCTTGGATCAAAAAACTCCATTGTTGACGAACAGACTACAGGCATATTCGGAGAATTAAACTTGAAATTTATGAGATATTTCATAAAAGCAGCCCGTGCTGGTATCATGTAGCGTGTATGAAATGCACCGCTTACATTTAGAATGACACATCTATACCCATGTTTTTCCAAAATCTCATTAGCCACTTTTAGATCTTCTTCCGTGCCCCCTATGACCAGTTGTTCTGAGGTATTGTAGTTGGCTACATCGATGTTTGTGATGCCTTCTTCGTTTAATATGTTCGTTATTTGATCAATTTTATCGCCAAGAATTGCCATCAATATTCCTGCCTTTACGCTAGACATCAACTCACCACGCTTTTTCACAATTTTAAAACCTGTATATAGATCGTAAACATTTGCGGCAAATAGAGCTGTATATTCACCTAAGCTGTGTCCGCAAAGGAAATTAGGCCTAACATTATTATCTTCTTTGAGCGCTAGGTAATGGAGACAATTAACAAAATATAGGCAAGGTTGAGTATACTGAGTTTCAGAAAGAAGGCCGTTTGGGTCTTCGAGACATATATTCTTTATATCCTGCTTCATGAGTTCATTCGCCATTTCAAGCTCGGTTGGGAAACGTTCGAATAGCTCTGCTCCCATTCCTTTATACTGTGACCCCTGCCCAGGGAACATATACGCCAACATATATCTATTATCTTTCTCTTAAAATTTATAAATTTTGAATTCTTTATTTTGAAAATCAATATTTTTATCTGATTTATTATCGTTAATAGGTAAGTGAATAAAATTCTCATATACGGATTTAGAGGTGAGCTTATAAAAAGTAGCCACAGGTTTGATATTCTCATCGAAAATATAGATGCTTGTTACAATCTCATCCACTGATGCCTTCTCAACTTGTGCAAAACAAATACACGTATCTGTCTTAAGAGAGCTATAGAATCTGAACTTATTAAGACTGAAAGGAATAAAGGCTTTTCCCTCGGTTTTATAGTGGGATAAACCAGAAGGGGTAATGGCAACTTGTAATGCTGCATCGAGAATACCAACTTCAATTTTATCTCCATTGAGATTTCCGGAAGTGAGAAGCCCCAAGGCTGTTTCAGAGTTGGACTGTAAAAATGCGATCCGTTGATAAAGAGGACCATATTCATATCCCATTGATTTAAAATGACTATAGAGAGCTTTTTTATAAATCTTGCTGTTAAAAGTCTTCCCCGCAAGCAAGTCTCTCAGATGTGGGGCAGAAGAAGTATCTGTCTGGCAAATATTAGCAATCATATACTCAGAATTTTGAGTATCTCTAAAAGAGAGGTTGTCATCTGAAATATGTAAGTCCCCAGGTTGTATGGGTTTAAGCCAAAAAATATCTCTAAGGAAATTTCCATTATTTAGTAAATTAGATGCCTTAGCAAGTGGATAGGCTGCAGGAAGTAATGTATTTCCCATTATTTTATGCTGAGCTAAATATCTTCCCTCAAGATCAACACCATATCTTGGTTTCTCAATCCAATGACTAAATTTTTCAAAAGGATCAATGTTAAGTGATGCGATACTTCGTGTTTTATATATTTTTTCCCACTCAAAGTCTTGGTTGTTTGTATATTGATTTGAAAGATTCATCGCTATTCTTTCTTTGTGGGCCTGTGTGGAAGAAAGATATTCTTCAATTGTAGAAGTTTCTTCAATAGATTTAGAATTATTTAATCCAATATTAGAAAGGTGAGCATCAATTTCATTGATTAAGTTTTCCATGGATGAAGCAACAAAAGCACATCTGTAAGCATGATGATCTCGGGTGCATGCGAGTGTATAACATAATGAATAGAAATCAAAATTGTTATCTCTATTGTTTAAAATTGCCTCGCGTAAATTAACGATTTTATTAATTAATGCTGAACTTGATTTTGCAGATATAGGTATAATAAAATTGGTGGTAGGCGATGATAATTGTAATGTTTGTGGGGTGCATTTTCCAAGAATAACATGTGAATTTGCTCCACCGGCGCCAAATGAGCTTATAGATGCTAAGTCCTTATTGTTCGTCCAAGTGGATAGTTTTTTATTAAGATAAAAAGGACTTTTCTGGAAATCAATATGCTGATTTTCCTCTTCTGCATTAAGAGTTGGAACGAGTTGCTCATTTTTTAATTGAAGTAATACCTTTATCAGACCAGCAAGGCCCGCGGCTGACTCCAAGTGCCCAATGTTACTTTTAACTGAACCTATTGGGCACTTGTTGTTATTTTCGGAGAAAATTTTTTCTAATCCTCTTATCTCTAATGGGTCCCCAAGTTTAGTGCCTGTACCATGGGCTTCAATATATCCTATTTGGGATGGTGTGACCCCAGCTTTATCAAGAGCCCTTTGTATTAAAGTTGCTTGTGCTATTGGATTTGGTGCCGTGTAGCCATTTGAGTATCCTCCTGCATTAATATGAGTAGACTTAATAACACCATGAACCCTGTCATTATCTCTAAGTGCATTTGCCAGTGGCTTTAGGACAAGTGAAATAATACCTTCTCCGTCTACAAAACCATCTGCTCCTTCTCCGAAAGATTTGCAATTTTTACCGTAAGATAACATATGCATTTTACATAGTTTTGTATACTGTTTGGGATGCAAGATAAGGTTGACTCCACCAACGATGGCTAGTGAGCAATCACCACTTTTTAAGGCTTGGCATGCTGTATGTAAGGCCGTAAGAGATGAAGAACAGGCTGTATCAATCGCCATACTTGGACCATGCCAATCAAAAAAGAATGAAGTCCTATTGGCGATTGACCAATAAAGAGAGTCAGCATCAGAAGGTTTAAGTGCGTCAACGCTAAGCCACCCATAACCAGCGTTCATCACCCCCACATATACGCCTATATCTTCTCCTTTTAGTTTAGAAGGAGCGTAGCCAGAATCTTCTAGAGCTTTATATGTTTCTTCTAAGAAAAGTCTTTCTTGTGGATCGATTTTTTCTGCATCATAAGGAGTAATTTCAAAGAATCTATGATCGAATAAATCTACACCTTCAATAAAACCGCCGTATTTTGTATAACTTGAATTATTTTCTTTCAGCTCATCTGGATCATAGAATTCACTATGATCCCATCTCTCTAATGGAACTTCTTCTATACAATTGACTCCAGTTTTAAGATTTTCCCAAAACTCAAAGAAATCTTTAGCTTTTGGAAAACGACCTGAAAAACCAATGATAGCAATATCATCATTTCGAGAGAGGTTTTCACTATGAAGAGAAGGAGTATTTTCTGTAATAATGTTTTCAATTATAGGTGATAAAGGCTTCCATTTCTCTGTGTTGTTTGAAATATATTTTGCTAACTCATTTAAATTTGGGTGCTCAAATAATAAAGTTGTGGGCAAATAGCCAAAAATTTCATTGAGAGGCTTGATTATTTCTAAGGAAATTAATGAATCGATACCGTAATTTTTAAAGGCGATATTATTTTCGAGTTTTGAAGGATCCATTTTCATAACTTGAGAAATCTCTTTCCTTAAAATAGATTTGATCTCGTATTCTTTGGAAGATGCTGCAGGTGGAGTTGAAATGAAATCTGTAAAAAAAGTTTTGCAGACCTCAGTATATTCCTCAAGTAGATACTTAGTTAATTTTTCAACAGTGTGGTGTTCAAAAAATATTGTTGTTGGGATGTAACCAAAAGTATCTTTAAATGGCTTTAAAAGCTCTAGAACAATGAGTGAATCGATTCCAAAATGCGCAAAGGGGACCGATTTAGAAATATTTTCTTTCTCTATTTTCATAACACTTGCGATGGAGTCAACAATGAATTCTTGAACTTTTTTGGCAAGTGAAATCTGATTATCTGAGCTGCTTTTTTCTGTATTTTCTAGTGTATATTTTTTAACATTATTTTGTGCAAGTTCATCACTTGTTTTATTCTGAATAGAATCTATAGAGAAAGATCTTTGCTCTTCTGTCGAATTTGCTAAGCCAACAATTACTTGTTGTGTTTCATTTCCATGAGAACGAACCTCAGAGAAGTCGCTTTCCTTAAGTAGCGAGGTCCAAGTTGAGGGGCTGAGAAGAGGACTATCAGGAATTCTATGATCTTCAAACAACCACCATCCTGTTGTAAGGCCAAATGTGAGTGTTGCAAAATCTTGCCTTTCGGTAACTTCATTTATAATGGATATCCCACGAGGTTTTAGAAGAGAACGAACATTTTTTAGTGTTTTTTGAATGTCTTTTGTTGCATGGAGAACATTGGTTGCTATGACGATATCAAATTTTCCTCTCATCTCTGCTTCTAAATCGTTTTCTATGTTGCAGATCTGAAATTTCAAATTAGGGTATTGAGAAAACTCTTCTTTTGCTTTTTTCAAAAAGGCAAAAGATAAATCTGTATATGCATACTCATAATTTATCTCTTGAATACTAGGGAGAACGAATTTTGTTGTGCTTCCTGTGCCTGCACCAATTTCAATAATACGAAGTGGAGAGTGTGAGGATTTTTTCCCATAGGCTTTGACGATGTCAGCTACAATTTTATTGTAGTAATCTGAAGTTGGATTGTTGCGATATATGGGCTCAACGAGGTCGAATTTTCCATCTGGAAAAAGTACAGACATGTGATCTAATTTTCCACTAAGAACTTCAGGGTATTTTTCAAGGCAATGATCCAAAAGCTTTATATGAGAGCTCATTTCAGGAAATTGATTTAATATCTCATTCTTAGCCACTGCCTGTGTGTCTGGAATGTTTTGTATTGCCCTAACAAGACGCTTATAAAGGGGTAAGGTATCATTTGGAATCTGAATTTGCTTCACTGCAAAACGGCTATAAGATTCAAGAGCATCTTGAGCTCTTACATTTTTTGCAACTTGAGGGTCATCATTTTTATAAGGAGGAATAAGATCTTCAAGGGAAATTTTTTCCATATTTTCCAATATGTTTTGCTTTTTTTCGAGAGGGTGTATATTTAATTTTATAAGAGATTGTTTGGTTGCCTTGACAACTGCCAGTTGAGTAAGGTCGCTGTCTAAGAAGTCTTCTATAATCCGTAAACCTTCAGGAGCCTCTATCGATCCGATCCCAAGAGACTTCATTCTTTCCCTATATTTATCACTTGATACAATTCCCACATTTCCCCAAAACCCCCAATTAATGACCTTTGCATTATACATATGAAAGTTTCGTAGCAGGCTTGCCATTGCGTCTTTATATACACAAGCTGCTGTATAGTTTGCTTGACCAGGGTTTGAGATAAAAGATTGGAGGGAAGAGAAGAATAAAATAAAATCAAGAGAATAATCGTTTTCACTCAGGACTTTCGCTAAATTTATTATACCTTTTACCTTTGGATCTAAAACCTTAAACAATATTTCCTTGTCCATGAATTGAATGGTTTTATCATCTAAGGTAAGAGCAGAATGAAAAATGCCATTTAGGTGAGGGTATTCCTTGAAAAGATCGGATATATCTTTGTAATTAAGTATATCAATCTGCCTATATTCAACCTCTGCACCTGCCTCTTCTAATGCACGAATCTTATCGATGTCTTTTTCTTTTCTACCAACGACAATAAGCTTTGCTTTATAAGTTGTAGCCAGGTGTTTGCTAAGGGTATAACCTAAACCTCCCATCCCTCCTATGATTAGGTAGGAACCTTTTTCTTTAAGCGCATGTAATTTATGATGATGTAATGTAGCTGTTATCAGTCTTCTGACGTAACGCTTTCCATTGTTGTAAATAACGGGTCCAATCAATGGATTTTCTTGATTTTTTTCATTTAAAATTAATTCTAAATGTGAATGAGTTAATTGATCAGTAGAAATAGCACAGAGGTTGCAGTTTGGAAGTTCTTTGCCAGCCGTTTGAATGAGGCCCAGTAGCATACTATTGATCGGTTGAACCTCGGGATTGTAAGGATCAAGCATAATGCCGCAGCGAGAAATAAGCTTTAGTGTGATGTCTTTATGATGGGTTAGAGATTGTAAAAGTTTGAGTGTAAGTTCAGCTTTTTTATAAAGATGATCTGGGCTTACATCTTCACTTAACTCTGCATCTACTAACCATATTTCATCATTTGTAATTAGTGTGCTGGAAAAAATTGCAATGTCAGTATCCGTTGAGAGTTGATGAATCTGAGAATTTTGATAAAGAGTTCTTAGATCTCCAACCCATTCTTCAGAATTGGGAAGGTGAACAATCTTTATTGAATTTCTTGGTGCTGATGTTCCGCGAGTTGGAGATTCATTCCATTCGGGAGTAAAGGTTATGTCAGGGTAAAAGTCTAACTCACTTTTCTTTTGTTGAACAATTTGATTTTCCATGACACGAACTCCTAAATCTTTAATTTTTACTATGATTTTATTTTTTGAGTTATAAATGTGAATACTCACTCTTGACGTGGATTCACGCTTTGTCTCAACAAAATATTCTGTGCTGTTTGAAGTATAAAACTCTGGCAAGATGGTCATTTTCTCTAGTGAGAATGGAAGTAAGGTATTGTTTTCATTCGCAAGAGAAAGCCCCAGAGAACTTTGAAAAGCAGAGTCTAAAAGATTTGTTTTTAATAAATCAGTTGGATTTTGTATGTTGATTTTAGCCTGACATTCACCATTATTGATGGATAGTAAGTTTAAGCCTTGAAAAAATTCACCATATTTTATGCCACTACGTTTAAAGGATGAGTAAAGTTCTTCTTTTGTGCGTGGTGTGTTTAAGTTAAATGTAAAGTAGTTATGTATATCTTTTACTTTTAGGAAATCTATATTTCCCTGAGAATGAATTCCTTCAGAGCTTATGATCTTGAATTCGCAACTTGTGTTATTGCATTTTAAGCTGATTTGGAAGTGCAGGCCTGTTTCGTTTGCAATAAGAGGCCTTAGCCAACTAACGTTACTAATTTCACTAGGTTCAGTTGACATGATTGATTTAGAAAGTTGGGAGGCTATCGAAAGATGTGCAACGCCCGGAAGCATAGGTTTGCCTGCTACAATATGATCTTTAAGCCACACATGATTGCTGGGTATTTTAACAGAGATAATTTTAGTTTTTTCTTCTGACGAATCAAGCTCGGTAAAAACAACCTCTTTCATAATATCTGAGTCTGCAGCATTTTCGAACCAATATGGTTTTGTATCAAAGGGATAAGTTGGTAG
>JAIEPE010000051.1 GCA_019749915.1 Alphaproteobacteria bacterium
TGTATTCCTTCTTCGACACTTCAAACTTTCCGAATGATGAGGCCCGTCAATCATCTTGCCGTTTCTCTTGTAATGCCCACCACACCTCTTGATGTGGGATTGGTTGGAGCTGGACTGGCTGGAAAAGCTACAAAAGTACCAGCTGCGCTGGGAGAGATGGCGACAGCTGCAGTAAAAGGAGGGAGCAAGCTTATCTCCCGATTCGCTCCTTACGTAACAAAACCCACAGGGTCTACAAACCTCTCAGCACTGGATTTGGCAGCGCCTAAGAAAGCTGTAGCGCCCAAGAAGGGAGTTACTTTCAAAACTTCTGTAGAGCCTTCTGTAAGGTCTCCAGCAGCATCTTCTGTAAAGGTCGCCCCTGCTGCAGATGGTGCGCCAAAATCTATTCTGAGGACAGCGCCTGCTCAGAAACCAACTTCTTCTGCGAAAAAAGCATCACCTTCCTATGGAAAAAGCCCTTCACGCCCCACGTGTAGCTCCTCCTCCCGCTCCCCCCAGGCTCCCTCCACAGCGCCTCCGTCTTCAAGTTCGTCTAAACCCAAGGGGGTTCATAATCCAAAAACAAAGAAAAGTCTGGATTATGGAAATCAAAAACATAGAGAGTTTGATGAGAGCTTACCTAAGAGTCTTCAAAAGAAGGGTATAAGGGATGAACATGGAAAACTGCATTTTCCTGATAAACATACAGAAATAGTTCATGAGTTGAAACCAGGCACTGTAACTGGCGTTAGCAAAGGATTGAAACAATTAAAGCGATATGAAGAAGTATCAGGAAAGCCTGGCTTGTTTCATGTTTATGCACCTGAAGGAAAACCTATAGATCTTGACGCCATTGTTCAAAAGAATTTTAGAGGCGATCCTGTCGTTCAGAAAATTCTTGAAAATCTTAAACAATAGGAAAGTAAATATGACTTTACAAATTTTACGCCAACGGTACTTAAGAATAGCTAAGGACAGTTTAAAGTTCTTAATGGAAAAAGGTTTTGAGAAAAAAGGGATGAAATATTCTAAACAGAAAAAAAACTTTATCCTCAAAATTTATCCTTTAATAGAACATGCTTATTTAAACACGGACAAGCATTATAATTTTGTTATTATATGGGAAATTAACAGTAGAGATCCTGCCATAGTACAAGCCTATATTTCAATTGGTGGAAATACAAAACTTGTAGATGCTCCTCTTTTATATTGTGGGATTTCATTCACAGAAAATGATTGGGTTTTAACTCCAGAAGATCCTACAGATTATGATGAAGAATGTATAAGTCGAATTCAACAAGAAATCAAAGAAGTTATTCTCCCCTTATTCGATCGAATTCATTCTATTGATGATGTGATTCATTTAGCAGAAGAAGAGGCTAAAATTGAAAGGAAAGATAGGAAGTTTTTTCCCTATGCGATTTATGCAAATTTGGCGATGTTTTATGCAGCTAAAGGATGGAAAGACAAAGCTCTTGAAATGTGTGATAAACATATAGAAGCGACGCCTTCTACGGCTCAAGACTTAGCAGAAGAAAAGAAAAAAAAATATATCAAGTATTTTGAAAAATATCCTGAGTTTATCCGGGATGCGGGCTCTAGCTGAACTAAGGTGTTAAAGAGGTTGATTATTGACATGACTGACTTTCCCATTCACCTTTTAAGGTGCTAAGGTAAGAAGGGTAAATAAAAGAAACGAAAGTTTCTTTGTTCTTTGACAAGTTAAAATAAGCGGAGGTAGGGGCCTCGATGGCGGGGACGGGCGCCAGTGCCGCCTTTCAAACCCTTGTGACTCAGGCAAGCATTTCCTTAGCCAATAATCGAGGAAACATTGGGAAAACCCTGAAAGATCTGGGATCGAGCCGTTCTGTTCGCGCTCTTGTTACAGCTGCGGGAACAGCGGGCCTCACCTATGGCCTCTCTGAAGCCGTGGGTGTCTCGGCAGCCGGGACAAGTGTTGGGGATCATCTCCAAAAAAGCGCCATTCAAACCGGTGTTTCTACAGGATTTAACATTATCACCCAAGATCAAGACCTTGATGAGGCTCTCCTCCAAGGAGCCATCAATATCGCTGCCAGTACGGCGGGTGGTTTGGGAGCCAACACTATCGGGGATTGGCGTGCCGAAGGGAGTATTGATGCCCTCACTCATAAAGCTCTCCACGCAGGATTAGGAGCCGGCCTTGGAGCTGCCTCAAGTCTTCTAGACGATCCTGGAAAAGGGGCTTTGGGAGGTGCTATAGGCGGCTTCTTTGCAGAGCTCGTGGCTGAAAACCTTCCAGGGTCTATGGAGCCTCAAAGAAGAGCCGATGCTGCCCGCGCCGCAGCAACAGTCATTGCTGTCGCCGCCGGCCAAGATGGAAACGCGGCCCTTCTTGCAGCGACCAATTCGCTGATGAATAATAATCTGGGTCATTACAGCCCGGATTCAGAAATAGCTGAGCAAGAAATGGATGGAGATGGGCGGATTTTAGGAGATATCGCTGAAGCTTTGTTGGGAGCGCACACTGTTGAGGGAATGGTGAAAGATGCAGAAAAATTCATCGACATTACAATAAAAGACATTCAAAACTTCGGGGAAGAAGGGCGTGCTTTAGGAGAATCGCTTGCTGATCTACTGAATGTAGGTGGGCCTTTGAAAGAGGGCTTAGAAAGAGGAGGCAAAAGTATAGGTCTTGGAGTTGGCTTGGGCCTTAATGGTGTAGGTCTTCTGCGTGGGAAAGCTGGTCAAGGCAACCCTGGGGCGAAACCACGTCCGAAAGCGCTAAAACAAACTCCGGGCACTTCTCCGACAGCGCCGGGTTCAACATCAACCCCCAAACCTTCTGTAGCGTCTTCTTCTGTTGCAGGTCCTGTTAAGACCACCCCTGTTCCCGCTCCTAAACCCACTTCTTCCATGAAGAAACCAGCGACCTCCTATGGGAAGACTTCCACAGCAAAACCCACAGGGTCCACAAACCTCTCAGCACTGGATTTGGCAGCCCCTAAGAAAGCCCTAGCGCCCAAAGCTTCTGTAAGATCTCCCGCAGCATCTTCTGTGAAACCTTCTCCAGAGCCTTCTGTCAAACCCGCTGTAAAGCCTGCTCCTACTGCAGATGTGCCGACAAAATCTATTCTGAGGACAGCTTCTTCCTCAAAAAAACCATCAACTTCCTATGGGAAGAGCCCTTCTCGCCCCACGTGTAGCTCCTCATCCCGCTCACCCCAGGCTCCCTCCACAGCGCCTCCGTCTTCAAGTTCGTCTGGGGTTAAAAGTTCTTCTCCCGTGGGCAGCACACGACCTTCAGAGGCAAAAATTCAGCGCCTATCTGCACCAGAAGGTATACCTAATGCGGGAGGACGTATAAGATCATTTGTAACAACGAAAGATGAAGTGTATTATAGAGTGTATTCTAACAGACCTCAGGGAGAATTTTTGACTAAAGTCCCTCCTAAAAGTCAGGCTTTAGCAAAAGAAGGATTAGCCCTACCGCCATCCAATAAGGCAACTTACATTCAGGAAGTTCACGTGCCAGCAGGAACAAGGCTTCAAAGATCAAGAGCACTACCTGTCTCTAGCTGGGATAAGCGAGGAAGCATGGAACAATTCTTTTTAATAGACGACATTCCACCAACAAGTTTTAAGGAAGGAAAGGTTTTCCAATGAAGAACCCAAACTCTACAAACCTTTCTTTTGAAGAAAAAAAGCTTGAAACCACTACTTTTTCTAAAGAATTAGATTATCCGATCCAAGACGTCATTTATTTAGCTAACAATCAAACTTATATTATTCTTTTTGACAGAGGTAGTAATATAAAAAAATGGGGGCAATTTCCTAATATTATCTGTCTTAATAGTAAAGGAGATAAAATTTGGACCGTTGAACTTCCTACAACAAGCACTGGAGATAGTTATTATCAAATGGGGTTTGAAGATGGAAAACTGATAGGCGACTCTTGGAGATCCTACTCTTGTGAAATTGATGTTAATACAGGAAAGATTATAAATAAGGTTTACTTTAAATAGGATGACGTACTGGCAGGAACAAGGCTTCAAAGGTCAAGGGTTTTACCTGTATCTAGCTGGAATAAGCGAGGGGGTATGGAGCAATTTTATTTAATAGACGACATTCCACCAACAAGTTTTAAGGAAGGAAAGGTTTTCCAATGAAGAACCCAAACTCTACAAACCTTTCTTTTGAAGAAAAAAAGCTTGAAACCACTACTTTTTCTAAAGAATTAGATTATCCGATCCAAGACGTTATTTATTTAGCTAAGAATCAAACTTATATTATTCTTTTTGACCGAGATAGTAACATAAGAAAATGGGGACAATTTCCTAATATTATATGTCTTAATAGTAAGGGGGAAAAAATTTGGACCGTTGAACTTCCTACAACAGACACTGGAGATAGCTACTTTCGTATGCGGTTTAAAAATGGAAAACTAATAGCCGACTCTTGGAAATCCTACTCTTGTGATATTGATGTTAATACTGGAAAGATAATTGAAAGAATTTTTACGAAATAGAACATATATTCAAGTTCTTGAGAAAACCATAAGAAAAGTAAGGGAAACTTTTACCATGAATTCTTCCAATTTTTCTTTTGAAGGTAAAGTTATAACGACAGAGAAATTTTCAAAGGAGTTAGATTACCCCATACAAAGTGTTATATATCTAGAAAACAAGCAGAGCTTCATTGTGTTGTATGACATGGATAGTAACATAAGGAAATGGGGGCAATTTCCTAATATTATCTGCTTCTCCGCAGGAGGAAATAAATTATGGATAGCAGAGCTTCCAACAACAGATACAGGCGATAGTTATTGTCAAATGAAGTTTAAAAATGGAAAACTGACAGCCTATTCTTGGAAATCCTACTCTTGTGAAATTGATATTAATACTGGAAAAATAAAAGAAGCGATATTTGTTAAATAGGGAAATTGTGTTCTGACGAACCGTGGGGAAGATTTTTGACTAAAACACCACCTAAAAGTCAAGCTTTAGCAAAAGAGGGACTGGCTCTGCCGCCATCCAATAAGGCAACCTATATTCAGGAAGTTCACGTGCCAGCAGGAACAAGACTTCAAAGGTCAAGGGCTTTACCTGTATCTAGCTGGAATAAGCGAGGGGGTATGGAGCAATTTTATTTAATAGACGAAATTCCTGAAATTAGCTTTAAAGAAGGGAAATTTTTACCATGAATTCTTCCAAATTTTCTTTTGAAGGTAAAGTTATAACGACAGAGAACTTTTCAAAGGAGTTAGATTATCCCATAAAAAGTATTATATATTTAGAAAACAAGAATAGCTTCATTGTGCTATATAATAGAGATAGCAACCTAAGAAAATGGGGTCAGTTCCCTAATATTCTATGTCTTAATAGTCAGGGGGAAAAAATTTGGACTGTTGAACTTCCTACAACAGACACTGGTGATAGCTACTTTCGTATGCAGTTTAAAAATGGAAAACTAATAGCTGACTCTTGGTGTTCCTTTTCTTGTGAAATCAATGTTAATACTGGAAAAATAATTGAAAGCATATTTACGAAATAGAGCATATGTCCAAGTTCTTGAGAAAACCATAAGAAAAGTAAGGGAAACTTTTACCATGAATTCTTCCAATTTTTCTTTTGAAGGTAAAGTTATAACGACAGAAGAATTTTCAAAGGAGTTAGATTACCCCATACAAAGTGTTATATATCTAGAAAACAAGCAGAGCTTCATTGTGATGTATGACATGGATAGTAACATAAGGGACTGGGGGCAATTTCCTAATATTATATGTCTCTCTACAGAAGGAGAGAAATTATGGACCGTAGAGCTTCCAACTACTGATACTGGAGATTCATATTACAAAATTTACTTGAAGAATAATGAGTTGTGGGCTTATTCAAATTGCTCTTATATTTGTAAAATTAACCCTGAAAATGGAAAGATAATTGAAAGAATTTTTACGAAATAGAGAATATATTAAGGTTATTAATAAATTTACAATAAAAGCAAGAAAAACTTTTACCATGAATTCTTCCAATTTTTCTTTTGAAGGTAAAGTTATAACGACAGAGAAATTTTCAAAGGAGTTAGATTACCCCATACAAAGTGTTATATATCTAGAAAACAAGCAGAGCTTCATTGTGTTGTATGACATGGATAGTAACATAAGGAAATGGGGGCAATTTCCTAATATTATCTGTCTTAATAGTAAGGGGGAAAAAATTTGGACCGTTGAACTTCCTACAACAAGCACTGGCGATAGTTATTGTCAAATGGAGTTTGAAGATGGAAAACTGATAACCGATTCTTGGAGATCCTACTCTTGTGAAGTTGATGTTAATATCGGAAGAATTATAAACAAGATTTTCTTTAAATAGGATCATGTGCCAGCAGGAACAAGACTTCAAAGGTCAAGAGCTTTACCTGTCTCAAGTTGGGATAAGCGAGGAAGCATGGAACAATTCTTTTTAATAGACGACATTCCACCAACAAGTTTTAAGGAAGGAAAGGTTTTCCAATGAAGAACCCAAACTCCACAAACCTTTCTTTTGAAGAAAAAAAGCTTGAAACCACTACTTTTTCTAAAGAATTAGACTATCCGATTCAAGATGTTATTTATTTAGACAAGCAGGCAATAGTGACCCTGACGACAGATATTGAACCGTTGGCTGCTATCAGTGGTCATCTTCATGCCAATGTAGATAGGATCCATGACGCTATTGAAGGAATACCGTATGTAGGTTGTATTCCTTCTTCGACACTTCAAACTTTCCGAATGATGAGGCCCGTCAATCATCTTGCCGTTTCTCTTGTAATGCCCACCACACCTCTTGATGTGGGATTGGTTGGAGCTGGACTGGCTGGAAAAGCTACAAAAGTACCAGCTGCGCTGGGAGAGATGGCGACAGCTGCAGTAAAAGGAGGGAGCAAGCTTATCTCCCGATTCGCTCCTTACGTAACAAAACCCACAGGGTCTACAAACCTCTCAGCACTGGATTTGGCAGCGCCTAAGAAAGCCCTAGCGCCCAAAGCTTCTGTAAGATCTCCCGCAGCGTCTTCTGTGAAACCTTCTGTAGAGCCTTCTGTAAAACTCGCCACTTCTGGAGACGTTGCGCCAAAATCTATTCTAAAGTCAACGCCTGCTCAAAAACCGGCTTCTTCTATGCAGAGAGCATCCACTTCCTATGAGAGGACGTCTTCCCACCCCACGTGTAGCTCCTCCTCCCGCTCACCCCAGGCTCTCTCCACAGCGCCTCCGGCTGAGGGGACACTTTCTGTGCTTCCTTCAGGGAAAACTTTTGGAGCACACAAAGATCTTGTTAGAAGTAAAGCTAATGATTCACATCATGTTATCCAAGATGCTGCTGTAAAAGATATACCTGCTTATAGGCGCGATAATGCTCCAGCGATTCAATTAGAAGGACCTTCTATGAAAAAAGGAACAGAGCATAACAAAGCAACTCAAGCGCAAAGAAGAAAAGGTGGTGGTACGTATGGTGCTGAGCGTAGAATTGGATATAGAGCTTTGAGAGAGGCTGGGGTTGAAAAAACTGAATCTAGAACTCTAATCGAAGGAGCCGATCAGTACTTTAAGAGTATTGGTGTAGAAAAAAGTACTAAGACAAGAATCCCTGGCAATAGGAAAATGAGGAGTCAATGATTAAAAATCAAAATATATCTGATCTGTTAAATAATTTTATTTCTTCTTTTATTAAGAAAGATTATGAATCAATTAAAAATAAAGGATATTTTGGTGATTTGGACTTGTCTGATATATTAAATGTCATTGGATCATATCCTGGTATATTAACGCTTCCTTCAAAAAAAGAGTTGTTGAACTTTTATAGGTATGATCGCGGTGAAAATGAGGCTTATATAGAATTTGATTTATATTTTGACCATAATCAAAGTGATTTGACACTATGTGCTGAAGTTTTTAAAAGAAATAATGAGATACAAATGAGAATTCAGGATATTCGTGTGCTTTAGCTGTATTATCAAGACATAGATGAGGAATAATTTGAAACCATTTACAATCATTTCTCATCTCAAACGTCTAGTAGCCTATGTGACTCTCATCGGACGTCGAGGTAGTGATAAAATAACTGGCTTTACATGGCATCATCATCAGGATATGGGAAGAATGCAGTTGATTCCTCAATCAGTACATGATGTAATAGGACATGTAGGGGGTATGAAAATGTGGACATTTGAGAGCAAGTGAAAATGAATAACAATAAGAACGATGATATTAAGTGGTTAGACTGTCGTAAAAAATTAAGTGAGTCACAGATTTCTTCTATAGAAAATCAGATTTGTACTAACCTTCCAGCTTCTTATATTTCCTGTGTAAAGAACTGTAATGGTGGTCGTCCAACTAAGCCTTGTTTTGAATATTATGATATAGGTTTAGAAGAAACATGGATTACTGGAGTCGGTCGTTTCTTAAGCTTAAACAAAGAGAGGCATGACAACTTTATGAAGTCTTTTTTAAACCCTCCAGAGTTTTTTCCTAAAGGACTCATCGCCTTTGCAGAAAATGGAGGAGGAAATTATATTTGCTTTGATTATCGGGAAGGCAAAGACAACCCAGATCCTCCAATTGCTTACTGGAACCATGAAGCAGATGTTGGCAAAGACGTTTCTTTTGTTGCAAAGAATTTTGAGGAATTTCTAGGGATATTAAAAGAACCAGAAGATGAGCAATTTTATTAAGAGAAATATTATGTTTAGAAAAAGACACCTGAATAGAGAAGAATTTATAAATTTTCTTCTCGAGAAAATGCACCTAGAAACTCAGTATGCACCTCCTAGTTATAATGAAGAAGCTTTCACGATTAATTGGGATGGATGCGAGTTATTCATTGGTAATATTTATGAAGATTACTTACTTCTCTCCCCTAAAGAAGCAGCTGAATCATTAGACCATACTTTTAAAAAAATTAAAACTCTCTTGAAGAGCGAAAATGAAGAACTTCCTTCTTTTGAAGAAGCAATTCCCTCGCTTTTACCGGTCATACGCTCACGAGCTTATGTTGAAAATCTGCAGCAAGCTGAAAAAATACCATATAAACTTCTTAACGAGCATATTGCAGTTGTGATTTCTATAGATACTGAAGCTTCTATTGCCATACCGAAAGATCCTTGGTTTGAAAAAAACGGAGTTGATTTCGATATTGCTTTTAATTATGCAATCCAAAACTTAGAAGCTATAAATGAAGGAGGATTTGAAGAAATCTTTCCGGGTGTTTGGCGGTCCTCATGGAAGGATGGTTATGACCCTAGCCGAATTTTATGCGGAATTTATACAATGAAGCAACTTGATATCAATGGAGATCCTGTAATTTTTATTCCGCATCGGGAGGTTCTCATCATTACTGGAAGTGAGAATATGAAAGGTATAGAGCAATCCTTTGATTTTTGTGAAGAGTATCATGGTTTAAATCGCTCAATTACCAGTTTACCCTTTTCAATGCATGAGCGCGAAGATGAGAGTTATAGCTTAGATGTCTTTGAGGTTTCTGAGGATCATCCATTATATGAGAAAATTTCTTCTCTTACGCAGCTATAATGTTAGAAAGTGATTTGTATACTTATAAAGATAGATATCTATCAATAGTTTAATGGGTGATTTTTGTGGAAAAGTTTCAGTCAAAATCTTGCTCGCTTAAAGTTGAAGGGAAACCAATGCTATTTTCCTTCGATTTAGAAAGTGAATTTAAGTATATTGAGAAAAAAGTATTTGATAGCAGAAGATACTCTCAACGGAATTTAGAAAAAGAAGAAAAAATTTTAAAGAAATTAGCTATTGACTTCATGAATATTATTCAAACTAAAGTATTAACAGAAGAGGAGCTCAACCATTTGGAGTGTGCAATTACTGAAGGTCCAGGAGGAATATGGGAAACAGCTGTATCCCAGTTAGGGTTGCTTGCTTATCATTTTGATGCTGCTAAAGACAGAATAAAATCACTAATAAGGCATTCTAATAGCAAGGTTATAATTCGGTCTCTTCATATGCTCAGCAATGCCTTTACGCAAGAAGAACAAATGAAACTTCTTAAGGAAGTTCTCAATCATAAAAGTAAGAAAGTCAGATCATGGGCGTCTAATACAGCTCTTAGTCTTAGAAGTCCTGAATTTATTGCCATCTTAGAAGATAGAAAATTAATTGAAAGCGATAAAGACGTCCTAGATAGCTTAAACTTTTCTATAGAAAATATGCACCAACCAAAAATATAGAGTAGAAAAATGAGGCTAAAATTAGGCCAAGAATTTATGGAAATTTGTAATCAAATTATCAAGGAAAATAAAGATGATCATGAATGGGTTTTAATTGAGTCGAGTGATATGTTTCAAACAGATCATTATTGTGGGGGTTATGATGCTACTGAAAATGCGTTTTGCTTTAGCTATTATAATTTAGAGGGCAAAGAATTTTGGTTTCAACTTACCTTAAATCAAATCAAACAGATTATTGATGGAAAAAATTTTCTTATTGAAGCTAGTGAACAATGAAAGCACTACGGGTCAAAAAATGTTAAAAGAATTGGAAATAACAAACATTGAAGTAAAGGTGATAAATGTCCCTAATTCTCACTAGAAGCCTTACTAAGTGCTTAATTGATACTATCATAGCAATAGAGTTTAATGATGATTTGATAAACAATGAAGACATGGCTGTGGGATTGTTGGAACAAATTAGCGCAGAGCTTCAAACACTCTCCGAAGTTGATAAAAATACTTTAATTAATGAAATTGCTCATCTTTCTCGAAAATATCCTAAGGACGTAAGCTTATTTGTAAAAAATCTTCCTGAAAGTATCGGTATAGCTGATGCTTAAGTTTCAAAGATCCAACTTTACTGTATCTTGTTGGGATAATCGAGGGGGTGGAAATGTGGTTTTATGAATAAACAAGGAATATTCGTATGTATCTTTCCGATATAAGGTGGTACCGGTGTGAAAAGGCTGCTACAAGTAAAGCTGTTATAAAAACAAAAAGTAAAATTAAATTTAAGCTACCACAATTGTATTATGATTTAATGATGATATGTGATGCTGGTGCTCCCCTTAAAACGGATTTTGATTATTATGATAATTCACATAAATGTAAGATGTCACAAGCTCTGGGGTGTTTTTTAGGTTTAGAAGATAATGAATATAATATTGTGAAGTCTTTTTTAAACTCTCCAGAATTTTTTCCAGAAGGACTCATCGCCTTTGCAGAAACTGGAGGTGGGGATTATATTTGCTTTGATTATCGAGAAAGAAAAGACAATCTAGATCCTCCAATTGTTTACTGGAGTCATGAAGCAGATGTTGGCAAAGATGTTTCCTTTGTTGCAAAGAATTTTGAGGAATTTCTAAGAATATTAAAAGAACCAGAAGATGAGTGAGTTTTTATGCTCACTCAGGTTTTATAACTCCTAAAAAGGAGGATTGATGGGATGCCTTTAAAGATAAAAAGTCAAGAAACTCAAAATGTTACAAAGTTAAGTGGTAAAAAGAGATATCAATATTTTATTAAAAAAGTCACGGATAGTGGTCATATTTGGGGATTATATAATGATGGTTGGGCATTAGCTGGAGATGAGGGTGGAGAAAAATTCATACCCTTATGGCCTTCTAAAGAGTATGCATCATTGTGTGCTATTCAACAATGGAAAGGGTATAATCCGGAATGTGTTGACCTTCATGAATTTTTGAATGAACATTTGAATGAGCTTATTGAGAACTCTATTAAAATTGCTGTATTTTATACTCCACAGGATAAGGGAGTTATACCTACTTATGAGCAATTTAAGAAGGATCTTTGCGAAGAATTATCTCGCATAGAGTAAGAAATCCAAACTCTATAAGCCTTTTTTGAAGGAAAAGGGCTTAAGGGTTGAGGATAGAGAATTATGAAGAGTAAATAAAATGAAGAATGATGAAAATAAAAAATTAATTCAAGAATTTTGGGATGATTTTGAGTTGAACCAAGAAAAGCTCTTTTCCTTAGAGTCGATATCTACTTCTGACAGAAATCTTCTATTAAAAAAACTTATAAAGCGTTTAAAGCTAATAAATAAAGATTTAACACTTGAGATTGGTCCCTTGCACGATGATCGCAGAGAATTAACGCTCAGTGCAGATGGAATAGAGGATGCATTCCCGTACATAGAGGAAATTTATAAAAATAAGCCCAAGTTTAATAATTGGATTTTTCATAGATTTAGGCAACCCATAGCTAATATCGCTGATTTTTCAATAACTATTGATGACATTAATATCAAATTTTCTGCGGTACAATTTGGACTTGTAGAAGATGAGGGAGGCATCGTTGTTCTTCTTTTTATCCCGGGTTACAAGGGGGACATATCTGCATATGAGACCATAAAATTTCTCACCTTGGATTCTTGTTTAGGAGAATATGTTGCAGTAAAAAATGTAAAATATTGTGCTGCTTATGACGTGAATGGCTATAGGGATAAAGATCTCAAGCCCATCAAATTATTAAAAAAAGATTTTGATAAAATGTATTCTTCCATTAGTAAGCTTGATTATTTATAATTCTTCTCCTCTATTTTTTTACTATTACTTTTTACAGCTTATATTTACTATTTTCCTCTTTATTTTTTTAACAAGCTTCTGCAAGAAGTCGGCT
Organism: Alphaproteobacteria bacterium; assembly: GCA_019749915.1. GTDB lineage: Bacteria > Pseudomonadota > Alphaproteobacteria > UBA9655 > UBA9655 > UBA9655. The sequence continues at coordinate 12,604 of JAIEPE010000051.1, forward strand.
GATTATCAAAGTGCTCACTGTTTATTATTATTCCTGAATGAAGAAGACAGTTAGACTGAATCAGTTTCGAAGGTTTGGATTGAAAAAGCGCTGTTATATCCTCTGGCACCTTAGAGTAATTAATGACAGCATAGTGTTGGTTAGATTGAGGCTCTTCATATTTCTTTATTAAGTTTGAAATTAAAGTGTATTCAACAATATGCAATGTAGGTTTTTCTAAAGATTGTTCTGATGTGCCAATCATTACATCAATATCACGTGGCAAAACTACAGGTAGAGCTTCTGGCCATAAGCTCAATAGCTTTATATTGCCGTTTTCACCTTCATAGAGCATTAATTGAGGGATAAATACATCTAAATCTCGAAGAGTATTGTTTATTAAATCATCAATTCCATAATTCCATTTCCAAAATTTATTTAAAAGAGCCGTAGGTAGAAATCTATGATCAGGAAGGTATGAGCCCGACTTTGCGATTTTACAGGCCGCTTTGTTATTTTCCTGCCACTTTTCAAAAAATTTGTTTTCATCAAATTTTCCTTGAATTTCAAGCTGAGGATCGTACATGGTGCTTGGGAATGCTCTAAGAAATGCTAATATTTCTTGGTTGGCTTCAAGGCAAAAATAATGAGGCCGTAGGACATTAATATCAAATTCAATGTCATGTTCTATCCTGATAAAGAATGAGAAATAAGTCCCCGTTACTTCATTTTCATACCAGGCTTGGTCACCGGAAACGGTGTAATTCGCACGAGTCTTAAAATAGTTTAAATAAGTACCTTTTTTAATGTTCCCTTTTCCAGTTTCTGAATTAAAAAATATAGAGTAGCTCATTTTAAATATCCTTTGATTTACTACTGAAACATAACTTTTCTAAAATTTACTATTCTAATATTTGTTTTAATTTTAAAATCTAATAATCTAAAATAATGGGAAGATTGTTTTTTTGAGAGAATAGGGCATTTTTATATAATTTACATAAACCAAAAATGGCCAACGTTAAAGGCTCTTTCTTTTGGGCAAAATTAGAGTAAATTTCTTCTTCTGAAATTGAGTTTAAATCATTCATTGGTACTTGCCAAACTTTTTTGGTTAACTGATCCAATTCTTCGAGTAGTTTTTGAGTTGAGCTGCAAATCACTTCTCGGTCATCAGGAAGTTCAATTTGAAAAATGCCACTCCCCGGCAAGGAGATCGGCATATAGAATTCTACCGCGTTAAAAAAAATAAACTGGCCCTTTTTCTCTACGTTTTTAATGATAGGATCTTTAGAAGCGTCTAGAGATTCTGGAAAACTATCTACTACATTTTCTTCCAAAGCCCAAACATAACAACTCAACGCCTCAACTTCTGAAAATTCGGAGAATTGGGAGGTATGGTAAGAAATATTCTCTCCCTCTTCCCATTTGATTTGGCACCCAAAGGATTGAGAGAGATTACGCATCCAAATTTTAATGGCCTCACAAGTTTTTTGAGGGGTTAGAGATGGCTCATCTTGTGATTGATTTATTCCCTCTGGGGATATTATTTTATACTCTTCACCTCTTTTTCTACACAATGCTTGGAGTTGATTTTCCCATAATCCTGAATAATATCTGGTGAGAGGACCAGTATATAAATCGATTGCCATTCTAACTCCTTTGTGTTTGTTGATTCATGTTTACCTTGTTAGCTTATGCAGGAGAATGCTTAGCCATTTTCTGAATTTTTTGATTGAGGACATATTTGGCACATCCTCTACAAAATCGCCACATTGCAAGCAAAGACGGGCTCTTGGTGTTTTCTTGATATTTCCGCATTTGCGACAGTAATTAACGAATATTTTAGAGCCCATTTCGTCTACAATTTCCTTGGCTGCAACTTCTCCGAATGCATAGAACTTATCTAAAAGATTCTCCTCTTTTAAGAGATCTCCATAATTAAAATGCACATAGTCCCAAATAGGACCTCTTTCCACTATTTTTGTTATAAGTGTTGGAAATTCTCTAGGAGGCTTAGTATATCCTACATCGTCAACATACTTAATATTTGGCAAAAAAATTCCCTTACTAAAGTTTCCGAGTATTATCTCATTACCATGACTATATCCAAGAGCAATCCCTGTATTTGAAATAGGCTGCTTATTTGATACGTTTTTCATGCAATTAAAAATTAGATAAGCTGAGAAAGAAAAAAATAATTCTTCAATTTTCTCTTCAGAAAGCAGATAACGCTTATCTTCTTCTATATAAAGCAAATCTTCAACTTGATCTCTTAATTTTATATAGATTTTCTCTAAGCATTCATGCTCAGGATAGTAGTCTGCTTGAGCTGCCCAATCCTCCTCATCAAAATAAAGAGACCCACAAAGACAAAAAGATCTACCATCATCACCTATACAAAAGTATAAGCCTACCAAACCTTCAGACGGAAATTCCTTGGTATTATCAACAGTTCGAGTATTAGGAAGACTATCAATGGTCTCTTCTATATATCTTGCCAAAATCTCATAATATTCTTGCCAGGGTAAAGTTTGAATCTTAGAGTTGGCAAGTTCTTCAAGATCTTCAGAAAGGGAAAAAGATCTAATTACCTCTTTTAAGAAAAGATTTATTAGAGAGAAATTAGTTAGATTTTTAGATAGAGATTTAAATTCTTTTGAAGTCATGTTTTCTTATTGCTTTCATCTGTCCAATAAAGTTCTATATTAAAATGGATAAGGGCATATGAAACAGCCTGAGTTGCGTAATTCTTAGCTGCTTCCCGGGCCGTATGATCTGGTATAAATTTATGTTGGATGCAGATTTTCTCATTATTTTCCAACATGCTTAGCATGTTTTAACTCTGCTATTAATCGATAGATGTAAACTCATCATAAAATTCCTTCGAGATTTTCTAAAAGTTCTAGAGGTTTACACTCGTACCCAATGCCATTTTGATCCCAATTTAAACCTACAATGAGGCCGTCTTTGTTCATACCCTTGAGCCAATATTTTATAAATGATTCTATAGGTAATTCTTGAATTGCTGATCCTTCATGCCATTTCCGAGCATAGGGGAGATAAGTTTTTGACCAAAAAGGAATTATAGATAATGGATTTCCTTCTTCATCTTCATAATTATTAGATTCGCTTTCTATAGCGTATTTTCCTTGCTTTAGATAATAAACTTTCTGGGTTTCTAATATTTCAGCGATAAACTTTTTTGCTCTAAGTTGACTATCAATTTCTAGTCCAAGTTCGGCCATAGCATATTCCCTAAATCTTGTGAGAGCCAATCCCATTCATTCAATTTTCCAACCATTCTTGAGGCCAAACCTTCCATAATCCATAAGGATTGTAAAAAGGATGTTCTGGCCCACGCATATCATCTTCCTCTTCAAAAATTTTAAAAACAGGAGAATTTTTCAATAAAGAAAAAGTTTCTCCTGCCTTAATCTCTGGTTGTTCATTAACGATGTACCAAGCATACGAAAGAATAAAGTTCTCTCCTTCATCGTCAAGTATTAAAGGCACAAAAACATCTCTCTTGCCAAAATTGCTCATACCGCAAGTAAGTATTCCTTTTTCCACAGGGTAAATTGAAACAAATAACTCAAAAAGCGTTTGAGCAGAAAACGAGAGTGTACCCCAAACTTTTTGAGAAACGACTTTTCCAGAGTTAATTAATTTTACTCCATACCCACCAATTTTCAAAATTTCAGTGACTGCATCACAAAGCCTCTGGAGCTCCTGAAACGAGCCAGTTTCTGCTTCAATTATAAACAGTGATTCAGCGGGTGGATAAGCCATTTCTGTATCTTGATCTGAGAGTAAAGGAGCAAATTCGGCAAAATAATCTTCTGCTGACCAATCTTGCTTTAATTCTGCAGTGAACGTTTCATGCGTTTTAATATCCATTAAAAGCAAACCAGCGAATAAGTATTTCTTTCTGGTCATAAGAGCAGCACTCAGATCCGTCTTGTCTGTCCAAGGGCCAGGGATTAAAGCCGCCGTATTAAATTTGTCGTTCATACCTCTAGCTCCCTTTAGAATTTAATTAGCTAACAGCATAAGTTAAGCGAGCATTCCAAGATTTTACTCGAGGCTTAATTTGTTCTATTATTTCCAAAATCTCTTTGGAGGGTTCTTTTTTTAAACTAATTTTTATCTCTATACGTGAAGAATCAGGTTGTCCGTGTTCTTCCATAAATTCTTCTGAGTTGATATACGTTAAATAATTATTTATTTTTTCAAATAATCTTCTTTTTGTTTCTTCATCAGCCTCTAATCTTCCTGTGATAATTATACTTAAAGATACAGAATCATCTTTTATCACTGACATAACATCTATATTATCTAGCGCATCTTCCGCAATAGGATGAGACATATATTTACTTCCAAAGTTGCTTGATTGATCAAGAAAACTCAATTATGTTGCAAATCTACTTATCTTGAATGTGATATCTTATCAAGAGCTAATTGGATTTTTCATCATTCGTTAGCAGAAGACAAATCTATAAGCTATTAATTTTTGATTGCATAACGTGATTTAAGTATTCATAACAATCAGATTTTATTACATATTCAAATGCATTTTTGGCAGTTTCCGCATCACCCAACTCTGATGCGGTAAACCCAAGAAGTAAAAAACGTTTGGGAGATGGATTATTTCCAAAACCAAATGTACCGCCTTCTGATTCTATTCCTTGCTTTAGGACCTTTATAACAGCTTCATTATCATTAAACTCGTCAAACCAAGGAAAACCCTTTTCGAGAATCACTTTTAGTCCATTTTCAATTACTTCATTTAAGTTTAATCCACTGGGATCGACATACCATATATTTTTTCTTGGCATTTCTTTCTGGAGCAAATTTTTTTCTAAAGTTCTCCTCAAATGACATGCAGCCTCATCTGGGGCAAGTTTATCGTGCTTTTTTTTCATTTCGGGGTAGTCTGGTATATACGAAAGGTAGATTCCAAGATTTATTATAAATGAAAAAGTTGTACATTTGCTGATATCTGCGCTATATGAGTTAAATGATTGAAAATTAACAACATTTATTCTATTTCCTTTATATCTCCAGGAAGACCTCGTCGAAAATTCTGAAAAGCCATTCTCTTTCAAAACTGGCCAAATGTGCTTTCGAATTTCTTTATTAACGGACTTGCTATCCATAAAACATTCCCCATTGGTTAAAATACTCTTATACGGATTTTACTCTTAAAAACCTAAATAAAGCTATACTCCCGTTGCTTCGTTTTCATACCATGCTTGTGTATCTCTAACTTTATGATTTGGGCGACTGCTGAAATAAGTCATACAATCAGGAATCAGCTTCTTTTTCTGTAATTTAAAAAATACATCATAACTCATTTTAAAATCCTCTGAATTTATAGCTGCCGCTTGTCGTTTATCAATTTTGCTTAAGCATTTAACAATAAATAGCGCTGAATCCCTATATTACATAATTTTCTGCATGTCAATGTAATGCAAATATTAAAAATTGTTAAATACTCAGAGTTGAAGATTTCTTTATGCTTTCCTTTCTACATCGACAGAGAAAACTCTCTCTCCTTCTGTCTCGAAATCTCCTGTCGAATCTGCTGTTTTTGAACTTCGAGCATGGCTTTCTCTTGCATTTTGAGCATATCCTGTTCGTGGGCGATGGTATGCCGGTTCTCATAACACCGCTCTTTGAACATGGAATCTGCATCCATGCGGCGCAAGTAGACAAGATTATGGGAGCCAAGATCTTTTTCAAGAAAATCGGGGTATTTTTCTTCAATCTGGTGGGCGATTTCGGCCATGGCGGTCATTTGAGTATCGGTGGGTTTGGTGCCATGGGTTTCTTGGTACCTGAGTATATTTTTAGCGCATTCAGTTGCAGCGTTTTTGGAAAGGGAATAGTTGGTTCTGAGCTCTTGAGCGAGAGTTTTGGCTTCGGCTCGATGAGCTTTAAACTCTGCCTCTGCCAGTTGTGGAATGTTAAAGGGTGGCTTTAATCCTTCTTGCTTTGCTTCAAGAAAAAGGCGGCCCTCAATGGATGCTTGTCTCTCTGCAATCATATGAATGAGGAGGGGGTCCTTTTGTGCATCAAATTTGCCGCGTTTATGCCATTCCTCGGTGAGCTTTTCCTTGATTTGGGGAATGCGGTCGAGCTCATACTTGGCACGGAGGAGAAAGTGTTTTGTTTCTTTTTCTGTTGCTTCTGTTCCGTTGATGCTTTGAGCATAAAAGATAAAGTTAGCAGTCCGTTCGGCTTGAAGAGGAACCCGCTCTTTCAATTCAGGGGTCATAAAGATATTTTCCTTGGCGATGTAGGTATAAAGGATCTTTTCGCAGGATTTTGCTAAGTTAGTATGGACTTTTTGAGCGTCTTGAAGGGGAGAGGTTTGTATGTAAGAGGGCTCTTTTGACTCAGGGATAATTTTCGGTTCTTGTATTCGGCCAAGAAAATGATCTGCGACTTTCCAGAAGACACGCTTTGTCACAGCCCCCATGGCCTCTAGCTCATTGGAGATACGCTCAAAGAGATGAGTGAGGATCTTATCTTCGCGTTCCATGAGCTTACTTAGGGAGCCCTCATCAAGATAATCGGCAGGACCTAGCTTTTCTCCTGATTTTGAGAGGATTTCAGGGAGTTTTTCAGCATTCCAAAAGTCAATGGAACTTCCGAACATTTTGACTGTTTCCCGATGACGGGTCATGGCCACATAAGCCAGATTCTGGGTCATTTCATAGGACGCTAGAACATAGGTATGATCTACGGTCGTACCTTGGGATTTATGAATGGTCACGGCCCAACCTTGATCAAAATGAGGATTGAGGTTGGGGGCAAAAGAGATGTCTTTTCCTTCATCCAGATTGACCTGAATTTTTTGCTTGTTGAGCCCTGTAATGGTCCCCATGCTTCCGTTCTTAACTCCAAGCCCATAATTGTTCCGGGTAAAGACAATCCGATCTCCTTGAGAGAAGGGTTTCTCTTCTTGGAGGATTATCTTTCGTCCAAAGTCATCCTCAACTTCTTTTTTGGTCTTATAGGTAAACTCTTTCTTTGAGAGCTGTCCTGATTCTTTGAGGGCTGTTCGAGCCGTTTTGTTGAGATCATTCACATCTCGATTGCTATGGGCGAGGATAAGAAAGCTTTTGTTTGGAGATTCTTTAAATTCAGTGTGCCAAGATTGAACAAGGGCTTCTTTTGTTTTTTCTCGTTTATCAAAAGCTTTGTTTGTGTCTATTGTTGGTTGAGAAACCTCTTCTTCAATGATATGAACACAGCCTTTATCGACATACCTCTGAAGGGCTTCACATGTGTTTTGCTGCCCAAAGAGAACAGTGGCTTCTCTCTGCCAATTTTCCTTTTGGCGAACGACTGTATTTAGCTCTGACCTTCCCAACCTTGTCGTCACCAGACGAAAGGCAGGTCCCGCTTCCACAGGCTGAAGCTGAGCCCCATCTCCTACGACAATAAGTTTGACTCCCAGTTTTTGAACTGCCTCTAAAAGCTTCCCAAAACGCTCCACATCCACCATGCCGGCTTCATCAAGGACAAGGATGCTGTTTTTATTATACTGACACCGGCCTTCTCCAAAGGACTTAAGGAACTTATGCAATGTTGTTGAATTTATCCCGCTCTGCTCGAGATTTTGAGCTGCCTTTCCTGTGGGCGTCATTCCATAGACGGCATACCCTTGAGTCTTCCAAATCTCATGGCACACGCCCAAAGCTGTTGTTTTGCCAGCTCCTGCAATTCCCACAACGCATTTAATCTGTCCCTCATCCACAAGGTGATGGATGGCCTTCACCTGATCTTCAGAGAGACCTCCCTTGTCTTCTAAGGCTTTATTAGACTTTTCTATACCGTGGCCGATATGAACTTTTTCAACACCATGGGTCTTTAAGTGGTTCAGACTTTCCGCTGTCTCAATCAAAGTTCTCTCTGCCTTTAGCATTGTATGGGTCGTATAGATGTTCCCTAACCTTTCATCTGACCTTAAGAGGAGAAGCTCAGTTGAGTTCTTAAGTTTAGCTTCAAGCCTTTGAAACAGAGGGACTTCATCCACATGCCGGTGCAAGACCTTCTGCACATCTGCCCACATAAAAGTTGAATGATGCTTGGTTGCAATATCAAGAATAATATCTGGGTTTCTCACAATGCGATAAAGATTGCGCAATTGAGCGTCATGAAAAATCCTGCTCCTCTCTGTGATAGGGGAAGAGGCTTCTCCTCCTTCAAGGAGTTGGAGTCTTTTTTCCTGTTCTAAAACCCCGCGTCCCAGCTTAGGTTGTGGCTCCATTTCAATTCCTCGCTCGATGTTTGAACGATGGTCAATGTAAATATCATGGCCATGGAGTTTGAGATGAAAGTTGGAATATTCTTCCCACTTCACCCGTAGCTCACAAAGAAACTCTTTATGATTCCACTCTCTCTCCTTTTTAGGGCTCAGGCCATTTTCTTCTAAACGCCGTGTTGTAAGGAGTACATGGCAATGGGGTTTTTCTTCTTTTGTTTTTTGATCTACATCAAAATGAAAGTTAAGCTGAGCTGTCATGCCATGAAAGCTCGGGCCAAGGTGATATTTTGCTCATCGGTAAGTTCACGGTGAAGGGCAAACTCAAATTCTCGCCAGACTTGAGCATCAATTCTCTTTTCAGCGCCTTCAACAATATTACAAAAGGCCTGAACGCCCTTTTGACGATCTTCAGCAATCAGTTTTTGAATCTCCGTTACCCACAAAGGCGCGTCCTTGGGCAATACCAGCTCCACATGCTGAACGTCCTTCTTTTGATAATTGAAAGTCTGGCCCGTGCGTTCATCATAAAGTTTACACCCAGCACGATAGGCAATGGCATTTACCGTATTCCGGCTGCTTCGAGAAAAAACCTTAGCACTGAAGTGATACAAAGCCATTTTTTTATCCCCTACAAAAGTTTTTGTCGCCTGCGACAGAGTGCTGTTGGCCACGCCTGGTAGCCAAGGGGTGTTGCCACCCCCCAGCCCCATAAGAACCGTGCGTGCGACTTTCACCGCACACGGCTCAA
>JAIEPE010000005.1 GCA_019749915.1 Alphaproteobacteria bacterium
AAACCAATTTGGACGATTTTAAAAATACGACCCTCGCAAAAGTCTTTTTGTCACACTAAGTGGCAGAAGTCGGGAAAGCTTATTGATGAAACCCTTCTGACAGAGAAGGAAAAAAAATGGATAAAAGATTATCACAAACGATGTGAGGATGTAATTCAGTCTAAATTATAAGAGCTTTTAAATTCCCAACTGGGTTCTTTTAAATATATCTTATTTTTTTCATAAAGATTTTTTCAATTTTTCTACAAGGTCTTGATGAAGGGTAAGTTCTTCTTGCGTAGGACTATGAGGACGAGAGGCACGGAAAGCTTTTTCTCCTTTTGTGATCTCAATAACTTTCCTCTCTTTTTGAGAGATATGAAGAGAAAGAGAGGGCTGCTTTCCCCCCATGAGCTCAAGATAAACCTGAGCTAACAGTTCTGCATCTAAAAGAGCACCATGTTTGTCCCGTGCTTTATTATCCACACCAAAACGTTTACAAAGCGCATCAAGGCTTGCGGGAGATCCAGGAAACTTTTTTCTAGCAATCAAAAGAGTATCAATAGCTCGTTCAAAAGGAACCTCTTTCAATTCGTGGGTTTTGAGCTCTGCGTTTATGAATTTCATATCAAATTTCGCATTATGAATCACAAGGGGAGAGTCTTCAATAAAATCTAAAAAGAGGGAGCCAACATCACGGAAAAGAGGATGAGCTTTTAGAAAATCATAGGAAAGTCCATGAACGTTGTAGGCTTCCTCTGGAACGTCTCTTTCAGGATTGATGTAGGTATGAAAAACCCTTCCAGTGGGGAGATGGTTGATAAGTTCAATACATCCAATCTCAACAAGACGGTGGCCTTGGGAAGGCTCAAATCCAGTTGTTTCTGTATCTAAAACAATTTCACGCGCCATAGATTTTCCTTCCGATCTTGATGTTAGAACGATAGACTACCAACATCTTTCCGTCCAGAAGGAAAAAGTTTTTGTTAAAAAACTTTCACCGACCCCCATCAGGATCGGTGAAAATCGAACTTTAGTCTTGTTTCTTTAATAATTGTACCAAAAACCAAGTTTTGGACAACAGGTAACTCCACAAGGGGTACAAATTTGCTCCATACGTTGCATTTTCATCGTAGGTGGACATGTGTCACAAGTAGCCACTGGCTTTGAACAACACTCACCACATGAGTTTCCAAAACCTAAAAATGCTTGAGCGTCTACAGCAAAAGCTACGCTTCCTAAAAATACTAATGTTGCTAACTTTTTCATAGTTTCCTCCAATTGGTTAAAGTTATCACATTTTATTTTTTTTATTGTTGTTAAAAACAAGAATAGATAAAATTTGATAATTTTTTATTAAAAAGTAAAAATTTTTTTGGATTATTTTTTTTACAAGCGTTTGCACACACTTATCGGCCATTTCCCTTGCCATCGCCGTGGTTTTTTTTGAGAAATAAGATCTAAAAAAAACTTTACCCTTTTAAACGCGCTTCCCTTTTCTCTTCCACAAGAAATAACAAAATCTGCATTTTTCCGCTTCTGAAGATCACTCATTTGTTCCTCATCAAAGGCTTTAAATTTTTTAAGCGTCATCCCTTTTCGCTTAAGAACTCTTTCTCTTCTAAGAAAAAGCGGCGTTGAAGCAAGAACAACAAAATGACAATAACGATCAAGTCCAACTTCAAAAAGTAAGGGAATATCAAGGGCTACAACTTTTCGTCTTTGAGCTTGATTCCTTTTTAGAAACTCTTTTTGAGACTCAAGAAGTTTTGGATAAAGAATTTCCTCCAAAAACTTTAAATCCGAAGGAGAAGACAGGACCGAATCCCCTAATATTTTTCGATCAATTTTCCCCTTAATAAACGCCTTTGGCCATCGCCCCTTAATACTTTCTTGAATTTCTCCATCATGGTCGAGAAGGAAATGGATACACTTATCAGATGAGTGTACCGGTACCCCCAAGGACACAAACGATCTGGAAAGAAAAGATTTTCCTGCCCCAATTCCTCCTGTAATTCCAATTATCCACATTAATGAACTTCCCTTATGTATAACTTTGGGATTCTTTTTGTAAAAAAGAAGGATTTTTTTTTGAACACTCTTTTTTTAGGATAACCTGGAAATATCTCCCAAAGAATCCCTCTGTGATTTCTTTTCTTAAGATATGTGAGTAATAAAAAGAAATTTGAGTTTTCCCCTTTATTTATATATTTTATCCACAAAGAAAGACTCTATAATACCATTAGAATAGAGTTAATTTTCAAACTTTTCCACCTTTTTCATAGGCCATAATCTTCTAGATTTGTGGGTAAATGTAAGTTATGGATAAGTCCGGTATAAAAAATGATCCCCATCATTCTGTGTATATACAACTACTACAATCTTTTATAATTTATATATAAAGGAAGGAAGTTTATCCAATGTCTCAGTTTTTAGATACCTTTAAGGGAATAAAATCATATTCTCCTCCCATCTGGTTTATGCGCCAAGCAGGACGGTATCTTCCTGAATATCTCGAGGTTAGAAAAAGTTGTAAAGGATTTCTTGACTTATGCTATAGCCCAGAACTTGCTGCAGAAGTTACTCTCCAACCCTTGAAACGTTTTCCTTTAGATGCTGCTATTATTTTCTCAGATATTTTAGTTATTCCTCATGCCCTTGGTCAAAATGTTTCTTTTGAGGAAGGGACGGGTCCAAAACTTACTTCTATTTCCTTACATTCCTTTGAAGAACACCTCACCCTTAAAAACTTCTTAAAAAATGCAGCTCCTGTCTATAAAACAATTCACTTAACAAAATCAAAGCTTGCATCCTCAAAATCTCTTATCGGGTTTGCAGGTGCACCTTGGACTTTAGCTCTTTATATGATTGAAGGTGAAGGAAGTCGTGATTTTGCCAAAGCAAAAGAACAAGCCTTTGAAAATGAAAAGGCTTTTACCGCTCTTCTTGATTATCTTTCTGAAGTTATTTCTCTTCATCTTATTGAGCAAGTCAAAGCAGGGGTGCAGGCCGTGCAGCTCTTTGATACATGGGCAGGTCTTTGCCCAGCAACACATTTTGAGGGGTGGATTACCTCACCAACGCGAAAAATTGTATCCAACCTCCTTAAAGCCTTTCCAAACCTTCCTTTCATTGGTTTTCCAAAAGGTATTGGGGCAAACCTTGGTGAGTATGTATCTCAAACTAAGGTTTCTGGCTTGAGTTTAGATGCAACCACACCTCTTCTCTGGGCCACAAAAAATCTTCCCGCCCCTCTTGTCTTGCAAGGGAATTTAGACCCCATCTTGTTGGTTGCCGGTGGAGAAAGTTTAAAAAGGGCTATTTTCTCGATCCACGAGGAAATGCAAGGTAGGTCTTACATATTCAATCTGGGCCATGGAATTCTTCCCCAAACTCCCCCTTCTCATGTGGAAGAGTGCATTCATATCGTTAAAGGACTGAGATGAAAAAAACAGCCGTTGTCCTTTTTAATTTAGGGGGACCTTCTTCACAAGAAGAGGTCAAGCCGTTCCTATTTAATCTTTTTTACGATCCGGCCATTTTGACACTGCCTAATCCTTTTCGCTACCTTTTAGCAAAAGTCATTTCTAGAAAAAGACTTAAGAAAGCAAAAGAAATTTACTCCCTTTTGGGAGGAGGATCTCCTATTTTAAAGAACACAAAGACTCAAGCTTTAGCCCTAAAGAGAAAATTAGGATCAGACTATAGGGTTTTTATTGCCATGCGTTACGCTCCCCCTTTGATAGAAGAGGTGTGGGAGCAAGTGGAAGCCTACTCTCCTCAAGAGATAATTCTTCTTCCTCTCTATCCACAATTTTCAACTACAACTACAGGTTCCAGTCTTAAGGAGTGGAAAAAGGTTTCAAAAGGTAAATCCTTCTCTACACACATTATACCTTCTTATCCAATAGAGAAGGGCTTTCTTAACGCTCTCAAAGAAAGAACGATATTTCATTATCAGAAAGCCAAAAAAGCGGGACACCCCAAAGTTTTGCTAACGGCTCACGGATTGCCTGAAAAATTTATTCAAAAAGGAGATCCCTATCAAAATCAGGTAGAAGAAACGGCAAATTCTCTTGTTAATGCTTTAGAAATTTCTAACCTAGATTTTACCCTTTGCTATCAAAGTCGTGTAGGGCCTTTAAAATGGACAGAACCTTCTCTTGAAGAGCAAGTTTTGAAGGCCTCAGAAGAGAAACGACCTCTTGTTATTGTCCCAATTTCCTTTGTTTCAGAGCATTCTGAAACCCTTGTGGAACTTGACATATCTTATCGAAATATGGCTTACGAAAAGGGCTGTCCCTCTTACCATCGTGTTGAGACCGTACAAACCCACCCTCTTTTCATTAAGGGACTCGCAAATCTCATTACCTGTGCCAAGGAAAACTCTCATGCTTTATGATTATTATTTCACCTTAAAAGCCCTTCATATTTTAGCAGTTATTGCATGGATGGCGGGTCTTTTATACTTACCACGCCTGTTTATTTATCATAAGGAGTTTGATGTAAAATCAAAAGCTTATGAAATTTTTTGTCTTATGGAGAAGCGCCTTTTGAAGATCATTATGCTCCCTTCTCTTCTTATGAGCTTTCTTTTTGGTATTCTTCTTGCTTTTGTCACAAAAGCTTGGTCTATGCCGTGGTTTCATGTTAAATTTTTGCTCCTACTTCTTTTGGCTGCTTTTCATGGTTACCTTTCAACGATTGCAAAAACGTTTGCTCAAGGTAAATATCCAGCTATTTCAGATAAAGCCTTGAGATTTTTGAATGAACTTCCTTTCTTATTGGCTATTTTCATTGTTTTTCTTGCTGTTTTTAAGCCCAGCTTTCATTAATGAAAAAACACTTGTATTTTCTTTAAAAATTTGGCAAACATACCTTTAGTCCTACTTTTAAAATCCCAGAGAAAATATGAACCTAAAAACCCTTAAGTCCAAAACGCCTGTTGAACTTTTGTCTATGGCAGAAGAGCAAGAAATTGAAAACGCGAGCACTCTCCGTAAACAAGATATGATGTTTGCAATTCTAAAAAGAATGGCAGAAAAGGGAGAAGCTATTTTTGGAAGTGGTGTTGTTGAAATTCTACAAGATGGATTTGCTTTTTTAAGATCTCCAGAAGCAAACTATTTACCTGGTCCTGATGACATTTATGTATCCCCGAGTCAGGTTAGAAAATTTAGTCTACGGACAGGGGATACAGTTGAGGGAGAAATTCGCGCTCCTAAAGACGGAGAAAGATATTTTGCTCTTTTAAAGGTCAATACCATTAATGCCCACCCCCCTGAAGTGATCAAACATCGTCTTAATTTTGACAATTTAACTCCGCTTTATCCCGATGAAAAACTTAAGCTTGAAATTGAAGATCCAACCTATAAGGGTTTAACACAACGTGTCATCGAGCTTGTCGCTCCTATTGGAAAAGGTCAACGTGCACTTATTGTTGCCCCCCCTCGTTCTGGTAAAACCGTGATGATGCAGAACATTGCTTATTCTATTTCCGTAAATCATCCAGAAGTTACGCTTATGGTTTTGCTTATTGATGAGCGACCTGAAGAAGTTACTGATATGGCTCGTTCTGTAAAAGGCGAGGTTATTAGTTCAACCTTTGATGAACCTGCATCTCGTCACGTTCAAGTCGCTGAAATGGTTATAGAAAAGGCAAAACGTCTTGTAGAGCTAAAAAATGACGTCGTCATTCTCTTGGATAATATCACCCGTCTTGCTCGTGCGTACAACACGGTTGTTCCGTCTTCGGGTAAAGTTCTTACGGGAGGTGTTGATGCAAATGCGCTCCAACGACCCAAGCGGTTTTTTGGAGCCGCCAGGAACATTGAAGAGGGTGGGTCGTTGACAATTATATCTACGGCTTTGGTTGATACGGGATCACGGATGGATGAAGTTATTTTTGAAGAATTCAAGGGGACTGGAAATGCAGAAATTGTCCTTGATCGTAAACTTTCAGACAAGAGAACTTTCCCGGCCATTGATATTACGAAATCAGGGACACGTAAAGAAGAGCTTTTGATTGATAAGGACGTTTTAACGAAAATGTGGATTTTAAGACGAATTCTCATTCCTATGGGCACAACAGATGGTATGGAGTTTCTTCTTGAAAAACTAAGAAATACAAAGAATAATGGGGAGTTCTTTGAGTCTATGAATTCTTAAAATGGATAAAAATGTTTCACGTGAAACATTTGAAAAGTTAAAAGTCTATCAGCAGACTTTAGAAACGTGGCAAAAAAAACTTAATTTAATTTCGTCCTCAACACTTCCTCACATTTGGGAAAGGCACTTTGAAGATTCTCTGCAGCTTTTACCCTATTTGCCTTTGTTTAGAAGTAACCTTGTTGATTTAGGAAGTGGTGCTGGATTTCCAGGTCTAGTTCTTGCTATTACAAGACCTGATTTTCTAAATGTGACTCTTATAGAATCAGATTTAAAGAAATGTGTTTTTTTAGAAAATGTTTCACGTGAAACAAATACGCCTGTAACAATTTTAAATGAGCGCATAGAGGCCTTAAAAAAACCATTGAAATTTAACATTATTGTTGCACGGGGCTTAGCACCGCTTTCTTTACTGATTGATTATGCTGTTCCTTTAATGGATATAAATTGCGTTTGTCTTTTTTTAAAAGGAAAGGAGTATGAAAATGAGATTGAAAATAGTCGAAAAAAATGGGATTTTAATCTTGAACTTTTTCCCAGTTTAACCGATTCTAGAGGAAGAATTTTAAAAATAACTCATCCAAAAAAGGTCTCTTCCTATGACAAAAATAATAGCAGTTGTTAATCAGAAAGGGGGGGTTGGGAAGACAACGACGACAATAAATCTAGCAACAGCATTTTCTTCTATCGGTAAAAAAACTCTCATTATAGACTTTGATCCTCAAGGAAATGCCACGACTGGATTGGGAATAATTGATAAAACAAAAACAAGTGGAAGCTACGAGGTTCTTATAGGAAAAGTTCCCCTTCAGTATGCTTATCTTAGGTCAAATATTCCAAATCTTTATATTTTACCTGCAAATGTACATCTCTCAGGGGCTGAAGTTGAACTGGTTAACCTTAATAAAAGAGAGAGCCTTCTTAAAAACGCTTTAAACGATATTAATGACTTTGATTATATTTTTATTGATTGTCCTCCCTCACTTGGTCTTTTAACATTAAATGCTCTCGTTGCTACAAATTCAGTGTTAATTCCTTTACAATGTGAATTTTATGCCTTAGAAGGCCTCAGTCAAATTTTAGCTACTCTTAATCAAGTGCGTAAAAACCTTAATCAAACTATTGAGTTACAAGGGATTGTTCTCACAATGTTTGATGCTCGGAGTAACCTCAATACTCAAGTCGCTGAGGATGTCCGTCTTCATTTAAAGGATAAAGTTTATCAAACTCAAATTCCGCGTAATATACGTCTTGCAGAAGCTCCTTCCTTTGGAAAACCTGCTGTCATATATGATTTAAAATGCTACGGATCCCAAGCTTACTTGCAGTTAGCAAAAGAAATATTAGTTCAAGAGGGGATGCTTCATGAAGGAAAGACTGCAGCATGAGTGAATTTAAAAGACAAGTTTTAGGGCGCGGACTTTCAGCTCTATTAGACCCAACTTCTTCTAATGAGGATATACAAGAAGACATCACCCCTCACTTTCTTTCTGTTGACACCCTTATACCTGGAAAAAATCAACCTCGGTATTCTTTTCCTGAAGAAGATCTTGAGTCTCTTTCTCTTTCGATTCAAGAAAAAGGAATTTTACAACCAATTTTGGTCCGAAGGCTTTTAAGTCAAAATGGGAAATATGAAATTGTTGCAGGAGAAAGAAGATGGCGAGCCGCGAAGAAAGCAGGTCTTTCAGAAATTCCTGTCATACTTAAAGATTTTACGGATCGAGAAGCTCTTGAAGTTGGTATTTTAGAAAACATTCAAAGGCAAGATCTTAATCCTATTGAAGAGGCAGAAGGTTATCGCAGGCTTGCAGAAGAATTTAATCATACTCAAGAATCCTTGTCGCGCACGCTAGGTAAAAGTAGAAGTCATATAGCGAATACGCTTCGATTACTCACGTTGCCAAAAAAAATAAGAGATTATTTAACTGAAGGGAAGCTTTCATCGGGTCATGGTAGGGCTCTTGTGAATGCCGATGATCCAGAGAAACTTGCTGATCTTATTTTAGAACAAGGACTGAGCGTAAGACAAACGGAGGGTCTGCGTAAACCATCTAAGGGAAGACAAGTGTTGTCGGGGAGTAGAGTATCTGACCCTGAGAAAGAAGTGCTTTGCCAGCATATCTCTGATCTATTAGGGATATCCATCGATTTGATACTTAAGGGTGAGGGGGGGAAAATTATTATTCCTTTTAACGATCCTATCGAGCTTGATCAGATATTACAGAAATTTAACCAGATCAAGGGCAATTAGCTTTTTAAGCAATGCAAAAGACGTCGTTGTAGGGCCGTAAAGCCGAGAGTTGAAAATTTAATGTCTTGTTCTGCAGTTAAAAGAGTCTCTAAAAAATGTAGAACTTCTTTTTCTTGCCACTGAGAAAGGGCTCTTTCATAGAGTGGCTGCTCCTTAAAAAAAATAGGTGGTGAAAGGGTTGTCCAGGGAATCGCTTTTCCTGTCGCTTTAATAAAAAGTAGATTTAAGAGAATTTGAAACGAACGACTTAAACTCCGTAGAAGAGGAATAAGTTCAGTTTTGTTTACCGTTGAAAACCCAACTAAAGCTTCTTTAACATTTTTTGATAAAAAAGCTCTGGTCAAAAGTCCACTCTCATCCTGTACAGAAGAAGATTGAAAGAAAAGGGAATATTCTTCTTCTCGAAAATCTCCAAAAAGCCTTACTTTATCAAGTGTACTTAAAAGCCCTTTCCAATCGTTTTGATAGGCTTTAAAGAGATTCGTTTGGAATGATACAGGGAGGTTTAATTCTTGTGTTAAAAACTCAAATTCAGAGGACAATAATGGAGCTGTATAAGCAGCAATGGCGAGAGAAGTCGTGGACCCTGAAAAAAAAGTCACGAGCTTTGATTGAGCTCGTGCCTTTTGTGATGTAAAAATATAGGTTCCTTCCTTGAGATGCTCAAGAAGAGGGATCACTTTATCCGTCACATTAGATACTAAGGTGAGTGAGGGAAGAGAATTTTCAAATAAGAAAAGTTTTGGTTGAGGTGTATTGCGGAGCTCTTCTTCAGTTTTAGATTCAAACGTTGCTGCAAACTTTTTTTGCAGAAAGAGGAGTGTTCTCTCAAAGACCTCTTCATCATTTCCGTAAATAAGAAACAAATTGTACTTTTGAAGAGGCGTTTGAAAAAGGGCGGGAAAATTAATCTTCATTACAAGAATTAAGATAAGTTGTAACAAGGAGAAAAATATTTTCAGCTAAAAGCTGGGCAGCCTCACGTACAGCATATTGTTGCGCCGTCAAATCAGAATAGTAATTTTGATTAATGATAGAAAATGAATTGATGGCACTTGTGGTGTGTTGGTAAAGAATCTTATTTGTTTTCATGTCTTTTAAGATAAGATTAGCTGTAAGAAGCGCTTGCTTTCGCTTTGTCGACTCATCCTTACTAATGGCTGTGCTGCTAATTGTCTCCGTAAGGTTTACATCTAAGAAATACTGAGGATGAGGTGGTGTTCCCTCTGGAGTGAAAAGATCAACAAGATTATTCCGTAAGATTTGACCATTTCGGTCAGCAATAGTGCCAATTTTGATGGGATAGGAAGTATTATGCCTTCCATTATAAGGGGTGTAGAGGGGATGAAAGCCACACCCTGTCAAGGAAAAGAAAAGACAAAAAGAGATAAGTTTATAAAACCACATTAGCGATCTTTCCTTGAATATAGATAAACTTCTTAATCACTTTATCCTGAACATGTGCTTTTACAAAGGGTAAATCTAAAATAAGAGCCTTTGCTTCCTCTTCTTTTAAACGAGGAGACATTTCAAAAGCACCGCGCATTTTACCATTAACTTGGATGGCGAGAGTTATCTTATCTTCAGTTAAGTATTCAGCCTCAACCTTGGGCCAAGGTTGATTAATGACAAAAGGAGGATGTCCCAATTTTTCCCATAGAGTTTCTGCTAAATGAGGCAAAGCAGGTGAGATCATTAAAACAAGGATATGAAGAGCTTCATTCAAAACCCACCATTCAGAAGGATCAGAGGGAACAAATTCCTCAAGAGAATTCGAAAATTCTCTTAAACGCGCGATGTAGCGATTATAATGAAAGCGTTCAATGTCTTGGGTGACATGAAAAAGAGTTTTATGAGTTAATTTCTGAATCCTGATAGCATTCGGTGTTAATGCAGGGGGGCGTTCTTCCCTTTTTATGGCTTTTATTTCTGGTAAATGAGATACAACAAGGCGCCACAACTTATTAATATAACGCCAACTTCCCTCAATACCAGCCTCTGTCCATTCAAAATCTCTTTCAGGAGGACTGTCAGAAAGCATAAAGAGACGAGCGGTATCCGCTCCATATTCCTCAACAATTTTTGCAGCAGGAACAACATTAAACTTTGATTTACTCATTTTTTCAGAGCGGCCCACAGCCACTGGCGAACTATCAGAAAGTTTTATAAAACGTCCTTCTTGCTTTTCAACTTCATGGGGATAAAGCCAAGAGCCGGTTTGATCTCGATAGGTTTCATGGCAAACCATTCCTTGGGTTAGGAGATTTTTAAAAGGCTCTGATAAGGTCCAATACCCACAGGCCTTTAAAGCTTTTGTGAAAAATCGAGAATACAAAAGATGGAGAATCGCATGTTCAATCCCTCCAATGTATTGATCCACGGGCATCCAAAATTCAGCTTTTTCCTTTTCAAAAGGTTGAAGAGCATGAGGTGAACAAAAACGTGCAAAATACCAAGAGGATTCAATGAAAGTATCAAAGGTGTCTGTTTCTCTCTCAGCAGGCTTATTACATTGAGGACAATCAACAATTTTCCATGTGGGATGGAGATCTAAAGGATTTCCAGGTTGATCAAAAGAAACATCTTGGGGAAGAACAACGGGCAATTGACCTTCGGGAACAGGAACAATTCCACAATGTGAGCAATGAATAATAGGGATAGGACAGCCCCAATAACGTTGCCGTGAAACTCCCCAATCTCGTAGTTTATAAATTATTTCTGATGCGCCGATTTTTTCCGTCACCAAATGTTGAATTGCAACCTTCTTTGCTTCTTGAGTCTTAAGGCCATTTAAAAAATGGGAGTTGATAAGAATTCCTTCTCCTTCATAGGGAAGTGGAGCTTCAGAAGGTCCTTTGACGACGGGAAGTATGGGAAGTGTATACTTTAAGGCAAATTCATAATCGCGCAAATCGTGAGCAGGACAGCCAAAAATAATGCCCGTCCCATAATCCATGAGAACAAAATTAGCTACATAGATCGGAAGTTTAACATCCTTTAGAAAAGGGTGTCTGACAAAAAGGCCTGTGTTAAAACCCCTTTTTTCAGCTGTATCTAATTCTTTTTGACTTGTCCCCATAGCACGACATTCGGTAATGAATGTTTGAAGGGCAGGGATAGTTTTACTTAAGTTTTCTACAAAGGGATGATCCGGGGAAATTCCAATAAAAGCAGCGCCGAAAATGGTATCAGGACGGGTTGTGAAGACCTCTAAAATTTCTTCCCTTTCAAGAAGAGGAAATTGGATTCGAGCTCCTTCAGAGCGGCCAATCCAATTAACTTGCATTGTTTTGACTTGTTCTGGCCAATGATCTAATTGAGCCAAATCATCGAGGAGCTCTTGAGCAAAATCCGTAATTTTAAGAAACCATTGAGAAAGTTTTTTACGCTCGACAGGAGCTCCAGAGCGCCATCCTTTTCCATCAATAACTTGTTCATTGGCTAAAACTGTCCCTTCAACAGGATCCCAATTTACAAAGGATTCTTTTCGGTAAGCAATTCCCTTTTTTAAAAAATCTAAGAATATTTTTTGTTCGTGAACATAATAGTCAGGAGAACAGCTGAGAATCTCTCGACTCCAATCATAAGAAATCCCTAAAGATTCGAATTCTTCTTTCATAAGCCTGACGTTTTCAAGAGTCCAAGTTTGTGGGTGAACTTTATGCTGAATAGCTGCATTTTCAGCCGGAAGACCAAAAGCATCCCATCCCATGGGGTGAAGAACGGAATAACCACAACATTTCTTGTAACGGGCAATGACATCCCCAATAATATAATTACGTACATGTCCCATATGAAGACGACCGGAAGGATAGGGGAACATCTCTAAAACATAATATTTTGGTGAATTTTCTTCGGCCTTATAAACAGAGGCGTCAGACCATGCTTGTTGCCACTTTATTTCATTTTCTCGAAAATTGTATCGCGCGTTCATTGAGAATTCTTTTATTTTATGGTTTTTTTGCGAAAGTGTCTGGCACGTTTTAAAATAGTATTTTCTAGATCAAGAGTTGTTTGTGCATCAACAGTTTGATCTACCCATTGGCCCGTAGCGTTTTGTTCTTGACGAAAGAGACTGACCTTAATGCCATCGGAGCGGAGTTGACGATCAAGAATAAAAATATTCATTTTAAACCGTTCTTTTGTATTTTGTGGAGGAGAATACCAATCTGTAATAATAACCCCGCCAAAAGGATCAGCAGAAGCAATAGGCATGAAGGAAATGGTATCTAAGGCTGCCCGCCAAAGATGGCTATTGACCCCAAGGCCGGTTTCTTCTGGCTCTCGCTTTGTAGGACCACCAAAATGCAGTGTGTCGTGGCCTAAAAATTTCTCCATGCCTTTGTTGCGCCGCTCTTCCGTATCACTGGTTTCAAGTGCTTCTTCTGTTAATTCAGAAGCACACCCACTGAGGCTCAAGGCTAAAAATAATATTGAGAGAAGTCTTAAATTCATTTACTCATCCCCTTCTCGACGTCATTTTTATGGTATGCCTTGTGAAAATGGAGTCGTCAAGGATAAAAAAAGGAGGGAAAAATCCCTCCTTTCCTTTGAGATCCAAAAGTAACTTAGAAAACAAGTCGTGACCCGACAACAAAGACGTTAGCTTTATTGCTTTTCACAGGGCCTTTAAAATCTCCACAGGTTTTGAGTAACGTATTAATCCGGTTGCCTTCCGCAAGAGCGGCTGGGTTTTTCATTTGGAAGTTTTCATATTCCGCATATACACCCAAACCAGGAGCAAGCTTATGATCGATAGCGGCAGCGACAGCATTTGTTTTTGCTTTACGAGAGACAAAATTTGATGTTGTTCCTCCCCCGAGAGCTTTCCTCCATCCATAATAGTAACCCGCACTCAACTTTGTTGCCCCCCATTTATAGGAAACGCCGAAGTCAACGAATTGTCCTGCATTGACTTTACTTCCCACCGGTTGATCCCCAACCCTTTTAAATTGTTGAGATTTACCATTATTGCCATATTCAGCACTGAATCCAAAATTTGAATAAGAGATCGTTCCTCCCAAGGCAAAACTGGCTACATTCCTTCTGGCAGGAGCGCCTCGGAATTCTGGATGGGTTTGAGCAAAAATAGATGTTGCAGAAAGTCCTGTTTCTACTCCGTTGGTAAACTTATGAATAAAGTTGATACCACTCGCAATATTATCCGTCGTAAAGGGTTTCTTGGATGAAAGAACACTTTTACCTGAATCAATGGGCCCTTCACCCATATGCTCACCGCGAGGCGTATAGGATACGCCCACTTGAAATCCATATTTCCGAGGGGTGATATAAGTAAGCTTCGTATTGCGACTGGTTTCTCCCACAAGGTCAACAGAATCCACAGTTCCTGTTGTTTCATTGACAACACGAGAAAGAGTAGCTCCATCAAGGAAGCCAGTTGCTCCCCATTGATCATATCCACCGAAAGACATGGAACTTTCAACGCCTTTAGTATCGCCGGCATAAACTCGCCCCCAGCTTCCCCCAAAATACAGGTAGTTTTCTCGAAGAGAGTGATCTGCATCTGTGTCGGCGTTAAAAACGAAAACAAGGCCGTATTCCATGCCGGGGTCCGTTCTGCCATCGACGTTAACTTTTAACCGTGAGTTCTCAACAGCAAACAATTGTCCTCGACCATACTTACGTTGACTGCATTCTTGATTGGCTCCATCTTTTGTCGCCTTAAAAAGCCTTTTATTATTGAAAAAATAAGAGTTAAAGTATGTTTGTCCAGAGAGCTTAAGCTGAGGGGTCTCCATGGCAGGAGAGGGAGATGTTTCTGCAGCTTGTGCTTGTGGTGTAATCAACAAAACGCTCAAAAGAGCTGTTGATACAAAAAGGGTACGAACCATTGTTTCCTCCAAATATGGGGCTTGTTAACGAACATGATAAATAATCTTCCAAAGGAAGACAAATTATATTATCTATAAAGACAGTTGATAAAAATGGTCTCAATGATAAAATTTACCATGAAAGCATTTTTGGAGAGCATGTGTCAGTCATGCCACAGTCAGACATGTTAATTATAACGCTCCATATTCAAAATATTGTTTTGCAAGAAGCACTTAGAGAGCTTTTACCCCAAGCCGAGATTTTTCTTGCTGAGGATGAAAAAAAAGCTGAAGCTATTTTATATACTTCTCCCTGCGCGAGAAGAGGACTCCCTTCCTTAGATTTTAATACTTTTCCGCGTCCATTCAAACTTCTTGATCTTTTGGGGCGCTTAAAAAACCTTCCCTACAGCCAAGCGATTACTTTCTCAGATTTCGTTTTAAACTTAAGGGAAAAAGTGCTTACTCATCTCAAGACGCAACAAGAACAACGATTGACAGAAAAAGAATGCCAACTTTTACGATTATTTTGCCTTAATAAAGGTCAAGATTTATCCAAGGAAAAACTTATGAGAGAAGTATGGGGGTATCATCCAGATGCGGAGACCCATACTCTTGAAACGCATATTTATCGTCTGCGTCAAAAAATAGAAGAAGATCCCAACGTTCCACAAATTTTGCTCAATGGTAAGACAGGATACTTTATAAAATGACTTTAATCGAAAATTACATATTTATATAATTAGGTCCTGATCCTCCTTCAGGAGGTGTCCAGGTTATATTCTGAGTAGGGTCTTTGATATCGCAGGCTTTGCAATGAATGCAGTTTTGCGAATTGATTTGAAGACGATTTTCCACAAGCTCATACACTTGCGCAGGACAATAACGACCTTCAGGAAAATCAAAGATTTCCTTGTTAATAGTAATTGCTACATTTGGATCCTTTAGATGTAAGTGATTGGGTTGGTTTTCTTCGCTTCGAATATTGGCAAGGTAAAGGGAGGTCACTCGATCAAAGGTTATTTTTCCGTCAGGTTTAGCGTAAGTAATGGGATTGCATTTTTTTGCAGGTTTGAGTTGCAGGTGATCCGCATGATTCTTTAAAGTCCACGGACTTTTTCCCCGAGAAATATAGGTTTCAAAGACTGCATTCAAAAGTCCTCGCCAAAGGCCCTTTTGAAAACCAGGTCGTATATTTCTGACTTTATACAACTCCTCATTAATCCAACTTTGTTGAAGGCGCGTTTGATAAGCAAAGGGTTTCCGAAGAACCAAATGATCATAGGCAGCTTCTGCTGCAAGCATGCCGGACTTTAGAGCTGTATGAGAGCCTTTGAGTTTTGCCACATTCAGAAATCCTGCGGCACAACCAATTAAACATCCTCCTGGAAACTCAAGAGAGGGGATAGACTGATACCCTCCTTCATTTAAAGTTCGTGATCCATAGGAAAGACATTTCCCTCCTTCTAAAAGAGGATAAATTGCGGGGTGGGTTTTAAATCGTTGAAATTCATCAAAAGGGCTGAGATATGGGTTTTGATAGTTCAGCCCTACTACAAACCCTATTAGGACTTGGGCAGTGTCAAGATGATAGAGAAATGATCCCCCATAGGTTTGAGAGTTTAAAGGCCATCCTACCGTATGAATTACTTTTCCTGGTGTACTTTTCTGAGGGTCGATCTCCCAAATTTCCTTAAGGCCAATTCCGTAGGTTTGAGGATCGGACCATTTATCCAGGTGAAATTTTTTGATAATTTCTTGGGAAAGGGAACCTCGACATCCTTCCGCTAAAAGCGTCAGCTTCCCATAGATTTTAATTCCAGGTTCAAACTTTGTGGTTGGATGACCCTTGTGATTCAGGCCAAAAGGTCCCGTTTCAACTCCAACCACATGTCCTTTTTCATTAAATAAAAAATGAGCGCCAGCAAAGCCGGGATAAATTTCAACTCCCATACTTTCTGCTTCTTTTGCAAGCCATTGGCAAAGAGCGCTTAAGCTTGCAACATAATTGCCTTTATTCCGCATTTGAGGGGGAACAGGTAGACGAAAGCTTTTTTTAGAGGTGAGAAAAAGAAAGTTATCTTCCGAGACAGAGCAAGAAAGAGGGGCTCCCATTTCTTTCCAATTGGGATAAAGCTCATAAAGAGCATGGGGATCTATCACAGCGCCTGAAAGAATGTGACGGCCCACTTCGGTGCCTTTTTCCAGGAGACATATTTTTAAGTTTTTATCCAATTGTTTTAAGCGAATAGCCGCCCCTAATCCTGCAGGACCGGCTCCCACAATCACAACATCATAAGCAAACTCTTGATCACTCATTTATGTTCCCCTGTTTGGGTAATTCAATGATAAATCGAGTCGATTTTCCCAGCTCACTCTCCACTTTTAAGTGGCCACGATGTTGTTGGGTAATGATATCGTAACTTAAAGAAAGGCCAAGTCCCGTTCCTTTCCCAGGTTCCTTTGTTGTAAAGAAGGGATGAAATACTTTTTTAATATGCGCTTTGCTCATGCCTGGTCCATTATCCTCAAAAATGATTTGTATCATTTTTGCTTTGTTGTGGGTTTCTACCTTAATTTCAGGATAATATGTCATCCCCAGTTTTTTCTGTTTTTCATGCATGGCAAAGCAAGCATTATTAATAATATTCAAAAACACTCGGACCAAGTCTTGTTGGGAGCCCTTGATATTCTGCACTGTTGGATCAAATATTTTAAAAATCGTTGCTGAAAAATGTGTTTCTTGTCCTTGAAATCCAAGGTAAGCCAGGTCTATAGCTTTATCAATGAGGGTGTTAAGGTTAAAGGTGGTTATTTCTCCTGTGCTTCCCCGTGCATGGGCGAGCATGCCTTTAACAATGGAATCAGCTCTTTCTGCATGTTCTTTTGTACGTGCAAGGTTTTGAGAAATTCTGGAAAACAGTTCTTCTTCTTGGGGGGTTCTTTTCTTTATTTCATTCAGGTATTCCTGAGAAACTTCTGTGAAGTTAATGATAAAGTTGAGAGGATTCTTAATTTCATGAGCAATGCCGGCGGTAAGAGCGCCTAAGCTTGCAAGCTTCTCTTGGATAATAATTTGATTTTGAGCCTTTTTTAAATTCATTAAAGTCTTTTCAAGTTGCTGGTTTTTCTTGGCTAACTGCTTTGTCCTAAGGGAAACTTGTTCTTCAAGGTTGGTCATAAGCATCCTGTTTTCCTGAAAGATTCTAGAAACAATATTAAACCAGGGCCTCCACATGGGAGGAAGGCCTTGAGGAGCACTTTTTATTCCATCGTTTTCGTTAGTAATATGATTGACCAACTTTTGAGCAGGAGAAATAAAATCACGAATAACAATGAGATAACCTAATCCAACAACAAAAAGGAGGGTAAGCATAATAATAAAAATATCTTCTAAAGCTTCTAGAAAGGCTTGCCTAAACAGATCAGATGTTGAACCTATGTAAATTAAATGCCAGGGCGCATCCTTAATCCCTTTTATGTAAACAAGTGAAGACTCTCCGTAGAAGAAGGAGCTTTTAGGGTTTTTGATTTCATCACGAATAATTTGAAGAATTTCTGGAGAGACAGAATCCTTAAGTTGAGGAATTGAATAAGTTTGGGAGAGGAGGGAAGATGTCTGACTTGTAGCTAAAGATTGTTCTTCATTATTAATAAGAAGGAGAGACCCCTGAAGGGGGTTGAAGGCCGTTAAAATCTCATTAAGCTTTGTAATGGAAATATCTAAGGCAACGCTTCCCAGAAATTCATTGCCATTGTAGACGGGGGAGACATTCGTGATAACGATCCCTTTTTGATAAGCGTCTTTATAAGTTTCTCCATCTTGATATGCAGGGGTCCAAAAGTTTTCCCTTTTAGGGTTGTAGTGGGGTAAAGCCCCTTTATAAAAGAGCTTTTTCTGAATGTCTCTATGATACATTGTGGAGCCGGGGGGTGTCCAGGGATAGAGATTTTGAAAATGATTTTTTGAGGTGTAATAAGCCCAAACAGAACCACTATTATTTTTTAAGGTCACTTCTAAAAAATTATTTAAGAAAAGCGCCATATTGATTTCGTTTTTGCGATTTTGTGACAGGTTATCAAGAGATCCCTCTCCTGTTAGGTTTCCAATCATGGCTTCTTCTGGTTGAAGCTTCTCCGTCTCTAAAAAGAAACTCGCTTTTCCTGGATTATTTTTTAAGTAAGGGAACAAAGGAGAGGTAATATTAAAATTCTGAATGTAAAAAAGATTATTTTCTGCCACAGTTTTAAGGCCATTTACATATTCACGAAGGGTACGTGCTTGCAAATTTAATGTAGAGGCATACTCATTTAAGCGATTTTTAAGGTCAATAAGGACATATTCCTTATGACGTTGGTATTGGAAATACTCAATTCCTACTGCAATAAGAACAAGAAAGATCCCTGTTAAATAAATGATACGACTATAACCGCGCTTAAAAGAATCCATTTTCTAATTATTTTTCCTTATTTCTACCTATTTTAGCAGACCTAGGAAGATGTGCCACGTACCTTTTGAAAAAATTGAATTAAAAGTTGGGCACACTTAGCTTCATTTATTCCCCCCACCACTTCAGGTTTATGGTGACAAGAAGAAGCCTGAAAAACTTGAGCTCCGTGGTCAACCCCACCCCCTTTTGGATCATAAGCGCCGAAATAAAGTCGCCTAAAGCGGGCAAAACTAATGGCTTGAGCACACATGGGACAAGGTTCAAGAGTGACATAAATATCATAGCTCTCCAAGCGGCTGAGTCCTAGGATTTGACATGCTTTTTGAATTACGAGAAGCTCAGCATGGGCAGTGGGATCATTTTTTTGCATCATTTCGTTATGAGAAGTTGCGATTAAGTTTCCTGTTGAAGCCTCTATAATAACAGCGCCAACAGGGACTTCTCCTTCAGAGAAGGCTTTTTCTGCTTCGCAAAACGCATGATCCATTGGCTTTAAAGTATACATATGGCAAACTTACCTCAAAGAAGTCCCAAACGGCAATGGAGTGTATTTTGATGAAACAAAAAGCTTTAATGCGCGAAGAAAGTGATAGCTTCGGTCCTATCGCCGTTCCCGCAGACAAATATTGGGGGGCTCAAACGGAGCGCTCTCGGCAAAATTTTCCTATTGGAACGGAAGTCATGCCCCTTCCTCTCATACGGTCTTTGGGGCTTCAAAAGAAGGCCGCAGCGCTTGTTAATATGGATCTAGGGGAGCTAGATCCTATTATAGGAAAAGCCATTGTAGCGGCGGCTGAAGAAGTTGCCGAAGGTAAGTTGGACGGTCATTTTCCTCTTGTAGTATGGCAAACAGGATCAGGTACTCAAACCAATATGAATGCTAATGAGGTTATTGCCAATCGTGCTACAGAAATTTTAGGCGGAAAAGTTGGCTCAAAAGATCGTATCCATCCCAATGATCATGTCAATAAAAGCCAATCTTCCAATGATACCTTTCCGACTATTATGCATATCGTGACGGCTCAGATTATCCATAACCACCTTCTTCCAGCGTTAGAGATGTTAGAAAAAGCTCTGAAAAGCAAAGAGAAAGCATTTAAGGATATTATTAAGATAGGGCGCACCCATCTACAAGATGCAACGCCCATGACTTTAGGACAAGAATTTTCTGGCTATAGGACTCAAGTTAAGATGGGAATTCAACGTATTAAAAATACCTTGCCCCATCTTTATGAGTTAGCTCAAGGTGGAACAGCTGTGGGGACTGGATTGAATGCGAACCCGCAATTTGGACAGAAATTTGCACAAAAGGTAGCTGAGCTTACGAAGCTTCCTTTTATAAGTTCTAACAATAAGTTTGAAGCCTTAGCATCTGAGGATACGCTTGTAGAGGTTTCGGGAGCTTTAAATACGATTGCTGTGTCCTTAATGAAAATTGCCAATGATATTCGCCTTCTTGGATCCGGGCCGCGGAGTGGTTTAGGAGAGCTAATTTTACCTTCTAATGAGCCCGGCTCTTCCATTATGCCAGGAAAGGTGAATCCGACCCAATGTGAAGCTTTGACCATGATTGCAGCTCAAGTCATGGGAAATAATGTCACTGTCAGCATTGCCGGATCAAATGGTCAATTAGAGTTGAATGTCTTTAAGCCGGTTATCGTTTATAATGTGATACAGTCTCTTCGCTTATTGTCCGATGGGGTGCGGAGTTTTACGGAAAGATGTGTGATTGGCATTGTTCCCAATGAAGCGCGCATTAAACAATCACTCCAAAATTCTCTTATGCTTGTCACTGCCTTAAATCCGCACATTGGTTATGATAAAGCTGCTGCAATTGCAAAAAAAGCTTATAAAGAGCATAAAACTCTCCTAAAAGCAGCGTTAGAGCTGGGATATCTAACGGAAGACCAATACCATCAATGGGTTAATCCAGAACTTATGATTGGATCCCATGGAAAAGAATAAAATCTCTGAAGCGATTTTTCTTAAACGCTCTCTCAGTCTTCAAGGACATCGCACAAGTCTTTCTCTCGAGCGAGGATTTTGGACGGTTTTAGAGATTGCAGCGCATTCGCAAGAAATTCCATTAATTCAATTAATTAAGAAGGTTGACGCGACGCGTATGGGTAGCCTTTCAAGCGCTTTGCGCCTCTATGCTTTAGATTTTGCTATGAAGAAACAAACCTTGAAATAAAATTTGATGTGAAAACGATTTGACAAGTGCATTTGATTGATTATAGTCTCCCACAATATTTACATTTCTAAGGAAATTTTTGAATGACAAAGAGAATTGAATCAAAATACAAAATCGACCGTCGTCTTGGAGTAAACCTATGGGGACGTCCAAAAAGTCCATTTAACGTGCGTGCCTATGGCCCTGGGCAACATGGACAGCGCCGTTCAAAGCCCTCTGATTATGGTCTTCAATTGACGGCCAAGCAGAAGTTAAAGGGATATTATGGAAATATTACGGAACGTCAATTCCGCCGTCTTTATGCAGAAGCGATTCGAAGAAGAGGAGATACGGGAGAAAATCTCATCGGTCTTCTAGAATCTCGCTTGGACGCTCTTGTTTACCGTTTGAAATTTGTTCCGACGGTTTTTGCTGCGCGGCAGTTTGTGAACCATGGTCACGTTCTTGTGAATGGAAAGCGCGTTAATATTCCTTCATATCTTGTTAAACCAGGTGATGTTATTGAAATTCGTGAGAAATCTAAGCAATTAGCTGTTGTTTTGGAAGCAGCTCAATTGGCCGAAAGAGATGTCCCTGAGTATTTGGAAGCGGATCATAAGTCTATGAAAGGCACTTACGTACGTGTTCCAACATTGATGGAAGTTCCTTATCCTATACAAATGGAACCTAACCTTGTGGTTGAGTTTTACTCACGATAAAGTTTAAGGCTATCTAAATCTTTCTTTCCGGGCGCTTAGCTCAGTTGGTAGAGCAGCTGACTCTTAATCAGCGGGTCACAGGTTCGAATCCTGTAGCGCCCACCAGGACAAAAGGAATTTTGGCGACACAAACATGCTCTACTTTCTTCGAGCCAGCAGCCGCTTCTGTTAGAGTGGATTATTTCTCACAAACATCCCCATTGCAAAGATTGTATCAACCCCAATCCAACGCTTTTAGGGAAAAGATAAACCATACAATACACGAGGGGGGCGAAGATTATAGATGAGGATTTAATATAGTTCTCTATCTCTAATCTTCACTTTACATTGACCCCAAAAGGAATAAAGAACTCTTTTCCATAAGCCTTAACTTGGACCCAAATTTTCCAGAAACCTGGTTTGTTGGGTTCAAAATGAAAATCAA
>JAIEPE010000055.1 GCA_019749915.1 Alphaproteobacteria bacterium
CTCAAAATGCAGGAGGGGGCTGCAGCGCATTTCCAGTATAACAGGGTAAGGCAAAAGGTTAACTTAACCACCCCCACAAATGATCAAAACTTAAAATGAGTCTTCATTCAGGAAAAATCTTTGATTTCTTCTTGGAGAAAAAGAAGCCCTTCTTTTATTTCTGCATCTAAAGACTGTATTTTGAACACAGCCTCTATCTTTTGATGTAGTTTCTGTCGTTTATTATCTATGTTTTTTCGTTTTATCATACCCTTCTTTTTAAATTCTTCCTGGCAATCAGATTTTAATCTGGCAAATTCTTCCTTTAAAAAATGGAGGAGTTTATTTTGAGCTTCTTTAGAAGTCCCTATCACTTGATTCATATTTATGATTTCTCCCTCGAGCTAAAAATTAGACAGCTTTTTTTATCTTTTCTTGAGTATTTTTTCGCATTCTCTCTGCCCTAAATCTCACTCTCTATAAGTTTATACTCTTTTTGTTCGGAAGGTAAATATCCCTTCCCCATACGAACAGAAATAAGTCCTATCAAACAAATAAACATCACATAAAGGAAAGGAGCGCGGGTCGTTCCTAGCCAATTTATAAGAGATAAAGAAATATAAGGAGCTGTCCCACCAAACAAAGCCATACCCATGCAATATCCAAAAGCTGCCCCCGTATATCGGGCACGTACAGGAAAAAGCTGGGACATGAAAGCATTGAGCGGCGCTACAAACAGTTGTGAAAGGGCTAGAAAGAGCAGCTCCGCAAAAACGATAGTAAAAAAGGAGTCCGTGTAAACAATGCAGAAAAATGGATAGGCGTACATTAAAGAAAGAAGAGCAGACAAGACCATAATTTTTACGTGACCTACCTTATCTGCCAAATAGCCTACAAATGGCATCGTAAGAACACAGAATAGCAAGAGGATAAAATTCAAACTCTCACTATGTTGGATGGTTATGATATTTAAAAAAACTAAGTAGCTGTTAAGAAACCCTATGGTTAGATAAAAGGGAACAGTCCCAAGAGCCCCTATACCGACGGCACATAATAAGGGGATAAAATGATGGCGAAAGACTTCTTTTATAGGACTGTAATTGGTTTTAGAAAAAGAATTCTTAAAAGAAGAGCTCTCCTCTAACGTACTCCTTAGATATAACCCAACGCCTCCAATAAAAATTGAGACGATGAAGGGAATTCTCCACGCCCAAGAAGGCATTATTGATGAAACAAAAATGACACTTACAATAGAAGCATAAAGAGCGCCAAAAGTCCCTGAGGCAGCAACTAATGAGCCAAAAAATCCAGAGTTTTTTGCTGAGGTAGACTCAATAAGAAAGATTCCACTTCCCATGCACTCTCCTCCTGCACAAATTCCTTGAATAAGGCGAAAACAAGCTAAGAGTAAGGGAGAAATAATACCGAGTGTTGCATAAGAAGGTAACAACCCTATACAGAAAGTACTCAGTGCCATCCCCAGGAGGGATAGGGATAAAGCAAATCGCCGACCATATCTATCTCCCATATATCCAAAGAGAAGTGCGCCTAAAGGATAGGCGAGGAATCCAACAGAAAAAACACTATAGGCTAGAGCAAGCGCAGCCAAAGGATCTGATAAAGGAAAAAATAGAGGTGTGAGCGTTGGAAGAAGCATCGCAAAAAGTGAGAAAGAGTACATTTCGAGCAAGTTTCCCAAAGAGGAGGCAACGATAACTCTTTTTTCTAAAAGGAGAGATTGTTTTAGGTTCATAAATTTTCTTCTAATTTTACTTTTTTCTATTTTTCGGAGATTGTTTTCTTTATCTACCCAGGGAAGTAGAGCACCTCTTCATTAATTTGATTTATCGAGGTATACCCGCATAGGTCCATCGCTAAATCTAACTCTGTCTTTAAGATGTCTAAAACTTTTTTTACGCCCTCTTCTCCCCCCACTGCTCTAGTCCCTAAAGAATAGGCCGTCCAACCATTACGGCTTTAGCTCCTAAGGCGAGAGCTTTTAAAATATCTACCCCTTTTCTGACTCCTCCATCAAGGATGAGCTCCATGTTTCCTGTATTCAATCCTCTCATGAGCTTTAAGGTCTTAGACTTGTGTCTAACTGCCTTCCTCCATGATTCGAGATAATAAGTGTTTCTATATCATGTTCTAGGGTAATCTGAATCTTTAGGGTTCATAACCCCTTTAAGAACAAGCGGAAGTCGCGCTATAGAGCGGAGCCAATCCAGATATGTTCATGTAAAGGTAAGTTATTAGATCTTTCTCCTTATCAATTTATCCCACAATATTATCTGATCTTTTTGATTAGTTTTCATGGAGCTCTTTTTTATACCCTTTTATTTTTGTTGTCACGATAAAATATCTTTGCTCCAAATTTCAGAGAGATTTTTCCCAATGCCTAAGAAAGCTAACTTTAGGTCCTCAGGTAAGGGGACAGTCAAAGTTTCTTTTTTCCTTTGGCTGAACGATTCTTCCGCTTGTCTTAACTTTTGTAATGTCTTTTTCCAGAACCTTTCAAGCCCTAAAGCAACCAAGTGATTATCAGGATCAAGTTGATTAAACTGTAATGGCATTAAAATACACACAAAATCCTCCGCAAATTATTGAATCAAATAAATTTACTCATACTTGTAGAGAAAAACACATTGAATCAAAAGAAGTTTTTGGCAGAAAAATGAAATCTGTTGGTAAAAAAGCTTCCTGCTTAGAGCATTAAATTAAAATTTTCCTAATGTCTAATCCATCACCACCCTATGCATTCTCTTCTCCACCCTATACTTTTTCTGCTTACCATTAATCTCTCTCTCCTTTCTAAGTCCGCTTCAATCTGTTTTCTTTGTGCATCTCTATAATAGCTTGTTCTTTCATCATCAATTTTTCCGGATGCATACTTAATAACACCAGAAGGGCAGAGGTACTGGTCTTTACCAATATATGCCCCATACGAACCATATTTCTGGAGAATTACAGCTTCAGGATGGCCTAATCGTGCAGCCAAGCTTATTCGATTTTCCGTATACCATAAATGAGAAAAAAAAGTTTTCCTTTGTAGAGATGGTGAAAGAGTTCCATTTAACATTAAACAAGAATGAGCTTGTGGTTTTCTTGATAAATAAGAAACCCAATAACTTTCGTTGAAAACTTGATGAAATTTTTTACAGACAGCAGACAACCTTATAATGTCCACTGAACTAAGAAAATCAGCCACATTCCAAATCAGTTCCGGCGGAAGCATAAGGATATTTACTCTCTCATTTTTAATGCTTGTTGAGGCCTTTCCCCATCTGTAAACAACACTCCAACAGGGATCAAGAGAGTTCAAAAGGAAAAAGGGGCTACAAAAGTAGTTACTTATATCTTCTTGTTCTTCCTCTATATCACCTGATTGATTTAATCGTAATAAAGGCCTCCGAGAAGAATTACCCTCCAATTCATTAAGTGTACTCTCTTCAATTGTCTCCATAGCATGTAAACAGTTAAAAGAAAAAACAATCGTTATAAAAACGAAAATTTTTTTCATTATTTTCATATATGCTTTTTATCTAAGTACATAAGAGTACATCAATATTTACAATTCAATCATTATAATAAGCTAAAATTAGAAAAAAGTCTATAGTTCAGCAACTCCAGCTCAAGAAGTAAAAATGTGATCGGAAACTGCTGTAAAAGTTGAACACCTCTAGGTTATGTGCACTTATCTAAAAATCGAGAAAAAAATATGGTAACGTTCAATTGTTAAAAAGGAGCGTTACCATGAATAAGTATTACATAAAAGAAAACGATTGGGAAAAGATATATACATTTTTGAGGATGAGCCCCACTATCCGTGTAAGAAATGAAAGAAAAACAAGAACTTTTGCAGAAGGCGTCTATTTTATAATGCGCACAGGCGCCCAATGGCGAGAACTTCCAAGATATTATGGCAAATGGAGAAGCATCCATAAACGCTTTGAACAATGGTCCCATAAAGGACTGTGGAACCAAATCCTTATTTATTTTACAGAAGGTTATGATGGAGAATCTGTAATGATTGATTCTACGATTATTCGTGCTCATCCTTGTGCTGCAGGTTATGAGAAAGGTCAACATATCAGAGAATGCTTGGGACGGAGCAAAGGAGGATTTACCACTAAAATTCATATGGTGGTTGATGCCTTGGGTCAAGCTCTTAGATTTTCCTTAACCCCAGAGCAAAGGCACGATATAACGCAAGCATCAACTCTTCTCCAAGGATTCGAACATGCCAATGTCATTGCTGATAAAGCCTATGATTCGAATACCTTAATTGATCAGATTCAGCAACAACATTGTGTTCCTGTTATTCCTTGCCGTTCTAACAGGAAATTACCCAGAAGTTATGATGAGCATTTATATAAAGAACGTCATTTGATAGAATGCTTTTTTAATAAAATCAAGCATTTCAGACGGATTTTTTCCCGCTTTGATAAAAAGGCTTCTTCTTTCGCAGGATTCTTAGCCTATGCTTCTTTCATCATTTGGCTCAGATAAGTGCACACAACCTAGAAGCCAAGAGAAAGAATTAAAATAGGTATTATAAAATTGGTACCTCAAACAACCTGATTTTTTATAAAAAATCTTACGAAGAGAATAGAAATAGAAAATTTAAGTTAAAGCAGGATTTAAATATGCGGATATGAGGATACTTTAGAGGAGTTTTGCTTCATATTTAGGTATTTTAGCATGGTTTAGGCATAATTACTCTTGCAAAAGCACGACGATTTCTCAGAAGATAAGTCTCTTCATATTGTAAACAATGTTGGTAAAGGCGATTTTTACATT
This sequence comes from Alphaproteobacteria bacterium, assembly GCA_019749915.1. Taxonomy (GTDB): domain Bacteria; phylum Pseudomonadota; class Alphaproteobacteria; order UBA9655; family UBA9655; genus UBA9655. The sequence goes on from JAIEPE010000055.1 coordinate 4,780, forward strand.
GGCTCGATCGAGGTCAATCGTTCTGATGAATAGATCCATATTATCTTTCTGAATAGAAAGTACATGCTCCACTTTACAACGGATCTTTGATTTTTTGCTATTTGCTCTTAAAATGTGAAACGGGCATCGCCTTTCCCTTTGGTTTTTTCTGGTGAAGTTGAGAAGTAAAATCATGAATTTTAAGAAGTGTTTCGTTCTCTTCCGACCGATAGACAGTATCGCGCCAGATATCACTGCAAGTATTCTCTTTATCGAGTAACTGATGTAATACCTTGCCATCTTATCGGCTGGCATCGGTTCAGGATCATGAAATTTACGAATAAAATTATAACGCTTATGCTTATCCGTTAAAATATGATTTTTGTAACCAAAGGAGGGGATTGTAAGCTTAATGAGTTTGCCGTTTTCGTTTTCTCTTGATTGATTTCGACATCCACCTTTGAGTTTTTGATTTTTCGAGGCTACCTATGCGTATCACTTTCGTTACGACCTGAGTTACTCGCTCACCATCCTTGAGGTGGCTTTATCCATGGCTTCAGCGTTTCAAGGGCAAACATTTTGTTCTTCAGTCTGTCGCTCTTCATGGCAATCCTTATGATGATGGACATCACTGAAAGAAGCCATTGATCAATATGTTTAGGATACAGGAATCAAGCCTAAGCGCATTTATGTGGACAAGGGATATCGAGGCTATGATCCCCTTTAAAGTCCTATGTCTTTAAGGCAGGGCAAAAGCGTCTGGTCCCTAAAATCAAAAAAGAGATGAAAAAAAGATCTACCATTGAGCCTCTCATTGGACATCTCAAAAATGATGGTCATTTAGGTCGGAATTATCTTAAATGACGACTTAGAGATAAGATAAATTCTGTTTTTTCAGGCGCTTAGCACAACTTTGACTTCCTCCTCCACTGGATCAGGAATCTTTTTTTCTTTAATTCTTACCCTCATCTCTGAAAGAAATTTATCCTCTCACCATTTTAATCTTTTCCTCGCAAAACCAATGTGCCCTTCTTAACAAACGATTACATACACTATGTATCCAAAAACAAATCATAATTTACTCAAAAGGCTAAAAAACAAACTCTTTCTTACAAAAGAGCCTTTCAGATTCAATTCCACGACTTTTACACTCTTCAATGAATTTGTCTGATTCGGCAATCTGCTTTGAATTTTTAGTATAATTTAAGCCCAATACGTAAGTGAACCAGGGTTCCATTCCCATAGCGTAAACATAAGCTACTGAGGGACAAAGGGAGTTCACAATCTTAATGGCTTTACTATAATCTGAGCCAGATCCCTGACGAGAATAGTCTTTATCATGCTCTAATCTTTTAGGCATTAAGGGGCCGTAAAACCATGACAATGGTGCTCCATCACATTCCATACCCAAAAACAAAACATCAATTGTTCCATAAATATCACGAATATTATCATAGAGCTTTGGATCCAAATTTGATGAATCAGCTGCTATATAAATCTTTTTTCCTCTTATAGTTAAAAAATAAGCTACCTTTGCCATAATATTAAGATCATGATGCTCTCCTAAGAAAGGCATCGCAACAATTTTTGCGTTGTTATTAACATTTATTTCTTCAAGTTCCGTAATTTCTATTACAGAATTGAATCCTAAATTTTGTAACAGAAGTTTCAGGGAAGGATCTGCATATAAGGCTCCTCCGTTTCGAGGAACAACTATATGTTTAATTTTATAGCGTAGTTGTAGCAATGTTTCTAACACTATATGGTCTAGATGCCCATGTGAAATGAGCACATAATCAATTGATGAAGGCAAATCTGAGAAAGTAAATCTAGGATTCTCGTTAGGATAATCATAAGAAACAAAGGGATCTGTTAAGATAGAAATTCCTTCACATTCTATTAAAAGACACGCATGTCCAAAATAACGTACTCGTATATTTTCCTCAAAATAATCATCTCGTTTTTTCGTTTTATCAGTAAATTCTACGAATGACTTGAACAGGCCTATTTTATTTTCAGGTATATTTAATTTTTGAACGATTTCATCAAAATTTGCAGGATATTCACGCATACGAGAAAATTCATCATAAACGTGAGAATCAAAAGGAAGGTTAATTTGGATTTGATTTTCATCAATTAGACGGGGTGTACTAAGCACAAAAGGTCTTTCATCTTTATTAATTAACGAGCAACAAACACTTTGTGACTTTTTACAATAATAAGGACTTTTATATAATAAAGGCTCAATAAATCGAATTGAGGGCCTATTTGACATATCATACACTAGCTCGGTATAACCTCTTAATTGCTCCGGGATATTATTATACTCTGGCTCTAATGTAAATCCGTCAGCTTTTGTATCTAGATAGTTAATGAAAGTTTTAACTGAGCAAGAAAAATCTATGAGATGTTTTTTATTTGTTAATATATCATCGAGTAATTTTTTTACTTCCACAGACCGGTCAGTTGGATAATTTACGAATGGGCCACCTATCATAGACATTTCTTGGCTTAAGCTAAGGTGGTCCTCAGGCGATTCAATATAAGACTGCATAATAGGAACATAAGAGTTCGCTAACACCATAGAATTTGGCACAGGAGCAAGCATGGGCAAACAAACATACCATTGATTATATAATGGTTCAAATTGTAAGTTTGGCAAAATTCTACATAAATTGGTCATTAATTCATACCTCCTCTAAAACTCTTTCTTCTATCTAGCAACTGTATTTCTCTAAATTTACAGTATCAGTTGTGCCGTAAAAATTACCATTAATAATGACAAATTGCTACCCCAGCAATTATAGCTAAAAAAATTTAATCTTAATGAGAACATCGCACTGTTAAATATATTTAGCGGTCTTTACCCTGTACTTTTCAAAGCCTAATCCTCCGTATTTTAACCCAAAAACTTTGAAATATTCCCTTATAAATCCTTCTAAAGGAGATTCATTTATGGTTACTTTTTCTATAAATAAGCTCAAAGCTATAAGGTTAACGCATCTTTCTTTTTCGATAGGATCTTTATATTGCTTCAGAATTAAAAGAAATCTATTATAGGCTTCTATCTCCGAAAATACTATGAGATTTTATGTATCACCAATAATTTGCAAATAGGATAGGTGAGATACTTAAACTCTGAGTTATTTTATGAACCTACTTATTGACTAAAATCTAAAAAAAGGCAAAGAAGATGAAAAAAAATAAAATTCTATTTTCAAGCATTATTGCTAATTCATTGGAATTTTACGATCTTACGCTATTCTCTATATTTCTACCTGTCTTAACTCCTGTTTTTTTTCAAGGTAATTATTTTGATCGAGACTTTATAACTGGATGGGTAATTTTTGCGGCTGGATTTGTTATGCGTCCCGTAGGTGCAGTAATTTTTGGTCATTTTGGTGATAAGTACGGTAGAAAAAAGACTCTCTCTCTGACTATCCTTCTTATGGCAATCTCGACAATCATCATAGGCGTACTTCCAAGTTATAACGTTATAGGTATTTGGGCCTTTTTTATATTAATTATGTGTAGATTCTCACAAGGTTTATGTGCTGGTGGAGAGCATAACGGTGCTGCCATATTTTCACTTGAACATTTGAATAACATAAAAACTGGACTAGCAGGAGGTCTTATTAGTGGCTCATGTTTTATAGGAGCTATAATTGCAAATCTTATGGGATATCTTTCTACCTCTCAAATTCTTCCAATAGAAGGATGGCGTTTAGCCTTTATACTAGGGGGGGTAATAAGTTTAATTATTTATAAGATAAGACTAAAGATACATGAAACTCCAGAGTTCGAATCTATAAAAATTAATAAAGAAGTTAAGAGAGTTCCATTGTTTAGTGCGTTACAAAGTCATAGATTATCATGTTTTATTACCTTTATGATTGGCCTTATTGATGGTTCTTTATGCTATACACTCTTGGTTTTCTTTAGCACCTATCTCACGCAAATACATGGTCTACAAATCTCTGAGGTAATGATACTTAATATGGTTGGCCTAGTGATCGCAGTCTTATTTACCCCCATTTCAGGCTGGTTTTCGGATAAAATTGGTACTCACAATTCAATGATGATCTCCTGTATGTCTAGTGCAATTTTTATTCTTCCTATTTTTTTTCTTCTCAAATCAACATATTATTCAAACATAATTTTATCTGAAATGTTAATTGGTTTGCTAATTGCAGGAATATTAGGGCCTCAGCATTCATTTTTTCAAAATTTATTTCCTCCTCAGATTAGATATAGCGGCATCGGTGTTTTCTATTGTTTAGGAATTAGTTTAGGCGGTGCAACTATCCCATTGATTCTCGATTATCTAATGAATATGGAGGAATATTACCATATAGTTTTCATACCATTACCTTTTATATTCTATGGAATGATAGCATTCTTTTCTATATATAAGAATTATAATAATTGCTGCTTTGAGTTAACGCTTACAAAGCAGATTAAAGGGTAAACTCTGATATTCTGAAGTCATCCTTTTTGTGATGTTCTTCTTGTTCCTCTATATATCACTGGACATCCTCTGTGTTTACATTACCAACAGTTACCACAAAACACCTCCTCGCCCATAGATGTTGACTCTAATATTATTTTCTTAAGTGCTCGAGTTCTTGTATCCTCTCTTTGGAAAACATATTTAACTCATCAGTTTAATGATGATTTTTCTAATATAAGTTCTCAAGAAAAAATTTTAACCAATTGTATTTGTTTGATTTATGTTCATCAGTGGCATATTTGTATAAAGGAACGTTGATTGATGCAACCACCATTAAATGTCAAAAAATTCTATGAGAGCTTAGATCTTTAAAAGAGATCAGAGCTGGATGGATGAAGAAAGGTAGACATTATCATCATGGCTATAAGAATGGATAGGAGAAACACTATCATTTCAGCGAATATCCATGACGGTCTAACCATATGTGAATGTTTGAATGAGGATCATCAAGAGGTTGATGCGATAGAGCCTATAACAATAACCCTATTCCAAAAGCTAAAAAGCATAAGATCAAATCGCATTTTATGTACAGAGTATAGAATATAGAAATCAGATACAAAACACATAAAAGCCCAAAAAGTTGTTGAACAAATCGTCTTCTCTTATGGTTGAAGAGACTTTAAGCCGCATAAGACTTCTTATGAGCCTCTTCTTGAGCCCTCCACAAAGAAGCATACCCCCCATTTTCCTTTAAGAGAGACTGGTGGGTGCCCCGTTCTTGTATAACCCCATTGTGAAGGACGAGAATTTCATCCGCATTAACTACTGTTGATAAACGATGGGCAATGATAAGGGATGTAGATTTTTTTAAGATGGGAGCTATATTACTCATAATAGTTTCTTCTGTTTTAAGATCCAGAGATGAGGTTGCTTCATCAAAAACATATAAAACTGGCCGTTTTAAAAGAACCCTTGCAATAGCTATCCGTTGTTTTTCTCCTCCAGAGAGCTTTAGACCTCTTTCTCCCACAATCGTATCATAATGATCAGGAAGCCTTTTTAAAAAAGGCTCAAGATGAGCCAATTTTATAACCTCCTCGACTTCTTCTTTTTGAGCACTTAGACGTCCAAAAAGAATGTTCTCATAAATACTCATATTAAAGAGGGTTACGTCTTGAGGGACGATGCCGAGGAACTTGTAAAGACTATTTGAGTCTAAACTTTGAATGTCCATATTGTTAATAAGAATCTTTCCTGAATTTACATCATAGAATTTAAAAAGAAGACTTGAAATTGTTGACTTTCCTGACCCTGTCTCTCCCACAATTCCAATAGTTTTGCCAGCTTCAAGAGTAAAACTCACGTCATTAAGAACAAGGCGAAAGGGTTCATAGCCAAATGAAACATTTTTAAATGCTATTCTTTCTAATTTCTCTGGCGAATAGGACTCTCCGGAGGATAGAGAAGATAAATGATTAGTTTTATAAATTTTCATGACGTCGACAAGTTCATTAAATCCTTTCCTCGCGTTTCTTGCAATGAACCCCATCTGACCTAAAGGAGCCGCGAATTGTAATATGTATCCATTGATGAGAACGAAATCACTCACATCATATACCTTTAATAAGGTTTGTTTTCCTGCTGTGTAGGTTAACAAGATAAGCCCAACCCCTATAATAAGGCTTTGCCCAATTTGAACAAGTTCCATGCTTGAGATAGATTTAACGAGGAGATTTTCTCTCTTTTTAAGATGAGCATCACACTTTAAGACTTCATGATCCTTATTATTAAAATACTTAACACTTGCAAAGTTTAAGAGGCTGTCAACAATATTTGCATTTGTGTTTAATTGTTGGTCATTGCAAATTGTTTGAAAATGAGATGCCCACTTTGTGGCATATAGGGTAAATATGATAAAAACAGTGGCTATAAAGAGCAAGAGAAACCCATAAATGGCTCCATAAAAATAACATAAGATTGCGGCTGCTAAAAATAACTCTATGATTGTTGGGATAATAAATAAAAACAATCCCCAGAAGACATCTGGAAACCCATGTTGGGCTCGCTCTAAGGCATTGATGAGAGAGCCTGTCTTTCTATTCATATGAAATGTCATAGGCAAGGAATGTAAATGATCAAAAAATTTAGAACAAAAAAGACGGATACAACTTTCGAGCGGCTTTACCATAATAATCTGTCTTACGTTTTGAATGACTTGAGAGAGCGTCCAAATAATCCCATAGGCGACTAAGAGCAAAGACAACTGGTAGGTCATACTTTTATCCGGAATCGCAAGACAAGAGACAACTTCCTTTAAAACAAGAGGAATGCTAAGATCAAGCGCAATTGAGATAAAAATCAGCCCAAATGCAAACAGAAATAAGCTTCGGATTTTTTCTTCCTTCGTCCATAAAAAGGGGAGTAAATCTTTTATAATTCTGAGGCTCTTGAATCTTTCTTGCATATACTCTAATTTTCTCACAGTTAATTTATCTAAAAAGGCCAAAAAGGAGTCATTTTTAAAGAGACTTTAACTTCATGCAAAGCAAAACTTACAAGAAATCAAATTAATTGGGAAGGAATAAGATGAAAATAAAAAAGAATGGAAGGTCCCCCCCCCTCAGCTCAGATGATTTTTAGCCTCTCAAATTGTCAGATTGTAAGATAAGAAATGAATAAACATCTCTCTTATAAAATATGTGCTCTTAGCCTCTCGCCTGAAGATCAAATTAGTCGCCATTTTTACAGAAAAAACAAAAAGAATCTTCTTTAAAGTGGAGAGCAACTACCTAAGTTCATTAATCACCTCAATCATCGATATGGCAAATATTCTTTCACTTTCACAAGTGAAGGAGTTAACGTTTCTTAGCAGCCGAAATCGTCTTAAAAAGCCCCTCGTTCACACAAAATTGAGCATTTCTAAAAACCCTATTGTCATAGGAAATCCTTATTCACTTTCTTGAATCGGGACAAAAAATTCGAATGGCAACTTGTATGAAAGAGTTTTTAGAGATACACAATTAAGGATGAGCGACCAATGCAAGAAACTGTGGCAGTGAGGGATGAGGAGGGAAATGATATACTGAGGAGAGTTCCAAAAGCAGGAATGATTCAAGATGCCGTGTTTCTTTAAAACAGCATTTTCCTCGTTGCTTTAAAATGTGGATATTATCAAATTGCACTTATACGAGCATTTTTTATCTTGATGGGTGAATTGAAAAATGCTTAGATACTTTCCGAGCAAGGAGATTTATTTTTATTACCTTTAAGTCCTTTTCTTATAATAAAAGGACTTAAAGTTTTAAGTTTTTTCTCCTTTTTTAGCAAACTATAATAAATGACAGGTATTAAGGCATAAAGGATTTCTATCTGTTGTATTAATCTATGTCATTAATCAGGAGTTATAATATGAGCGAGCTTGTCAATAAACTATCTACAGGTATCCACGATATTGAGTTTGAAACAAGAGTTGAAAATTTGACTGATGTTGAAAAGCGTTTAGAAAATGGTTTCATTTATGTGAAATTTCCAAAAACAAGTGGGGGAACAGAGCTAGGCATCAATATTGATACATCTGCAACAAAGACAGCTAACGCAGACTTTAAAAATTCCAAAGGGACTATTCATATTGAAGGAATGTGCACACTTGATTATGTAAAAGTACGTTGTATCGCAGATATAGATATTTCTACGCGTCAGGGAAAAGGTTGTTTACAGATTATAAATTAATTCTGATTTGATGAGCTTTCTAATCATTATATGATTTTGATGAAATCTCAGACTATTTCAATTTTTTATTGATCTATTTCAAAAAATTACAACAACTATTCAATTTTTTTATTTAATTTTTGTCATAAGGGAATAAAATTGTTTTTGCGTAATTAAGAAAAAAACATAAACATATGTGCTTCATATGTTTTACTAAGAGTTTTATAGGAAAAAGTAAAAATGAAAATTACCACTCTTAATGATTTAGCCATCCCTTTAGTTTTAAAAGCAGAAACGAAAGAAGAAAAAAAGATTTTAAACCTTTCTCTCTTCTGTCGAGAAAACAAACAATTTATTTTTGATAAGCTCCATACTCATGGCGCCCTATTGTTTAGAGGGTTTGATATAAAAAACACTTCAGAGTTTGACTCAGTAGCTACTAACTTGGGCATTTCTTTGTTAAATTATAAAGGAGGAGATTCGCCCAGAGATAAAATTAATAAAGATATTTATACATCAACTCACTATCCACCTCATCTATCAATTTCTCTTCACAATGAGTTATCATTTTCTAGTTTTTACCCAGGCTACCTCTTATTTTATTGCAAAGTACCTCCAATTGAAGGTGGAGAGACACCTATAGCTAGTGGTAGAAGCATTCTAAGCGATTTAAGTAACGATCTGATAAAATCATTTAAAGATAAAAAGATTAAATATATTATGAACTTGCACAACGGTTATGGGGCTGGAAAATCTTGGAAAGAGTGTTTTGAAACTGATAATGTTAATGAAGTCGAGAGAATTTTAACTCAAAAAAAGGCAAATTATAGCTGGAGTAATAATTATAGCTCTCTAAAAATCGAAGAAGTTGTATGTCCGATCATTCATCACCCTGTTACTGGTGAGGAAGTATTTTTTGCACAAGCTGACCAATGGCACCCTTCAAATTTAGACAAAGAAACTTATCACGCTCTTAAAGAATTTATGAATGAGGATGATTTTTACCACAATTGTAAATTCGGGGATGATCTGGAGATCCCTAATAAATATTTAGAGGAAATAAGAGAAAAAGTTAGTATTCATAAAATTAGTTTTCCCTGGGAAGAAAATGATTTAATGCTAATTGATAATATTTTAACCCTTCATGGGAGAAACCCCTTTAAGGGAGATAGAAAAGTCTATGTCTGTATGGGGAATGTCTAAATATGTTTTTAAATCATTCAAAAAATATGTTGTTTGGATTTATTGGTGGACTAGGACCACATGCATCTACTAAATTTTTAGAAACTATTTATACAATCAGAGATACTTATTCTAACGAGCAAGAGCTTCCAAGAGTTATATTGCTTTCTGATCCATATATCCCTAACAGAACAGAAATGCTATTATCTGGCAAAGAGAAAGTTTTATATGAAAACATTACCTCAAATATAGAGAAATTAATAGCATTTGGCGCCGATCAGATTTTTATATTATGCTTTACATTTCACTATTTTATTGAAGAATTAAATAAAAAATATAAAAATGTTATTTCTTTAATTGATATTGCCTTAAAAGAAATTCTACATAACAAACGCAGGCATTTGTTATTAGGCACCCTTGCTACTTATCAACTTGGAATTTTTGAAAAAAGCATATATTGGGATAAGGTTAAAGATTTTATAGTTTCTCCTTCTCCTGCAGATCAAGAAAATATTTATACATTGATACATCAGATTAAAGTAGGTAAGAAACCTGATAGTCAATTGTTTAATGAGTTAAAAGCTCTAATGTCAAAATATGAAGTTAAGTGCTTATTAGCTGGTTGTACAGAGTTTCATCTGATATCAAGCAGTCCTTTGTTAGATGAATACGCTCTTAGATTTCTAGATCCACTAAACATATTAGCAAATGAAATAGCATATTCGAAAAATAATCTTGTAGGAGCTGCTTAGTTTCGCCACTTCTTTTTTTTATTTTGCATACTCCTTCGTACCCAGCTAACTTTAAATGAGGGATACCGTAACGAATTACACAAAAACAAGCTACACAGCTTTCTATGTTTTTATATTTTTTGTTTTTATTTTTGTCCATTAAGGTCTAGGATAATCTTAGCTTTAATCAAAATAGATTTAATTAAAATAATGTTTAACTTTATTCCCATTCTCCTTCCTGAAGAGGTTCACATTTGGTCCGTCTGTTTAACAGACAATGAAAAAAATATACCTTATTTTATGTCTCTCCTTTCTGAAGATGAACATCAGAAAGCAAATAAATTTAAATTTCCTAAAGACAAAAATTGTTTTATTATTTCGCGAGGAATTTTGAGGTTTTTACTTGGAAAATATTTAGAAAAAAATCCTAAAAATATCGATTTCACTTACGGTCTTTCTGGAAAACCATCTTTACCTGAACAATTTGTATATTTCAACCTTTCTCATTCAAAAGATTATGTCGTCTATGCTGTAACTCGTAATTATGAAGTAGGTATCGATGTGGAATACATCAATAAGAATATAAAAGTAGATGACATAGTTTTAAATATATTGTCATCTGAAGAAAAAAATTATTGGAAAAATGTTAAGTTAGAAGAAAAAATAACTACATTTTTTAAATTGTGGGTATGTAAAGAAGCTTTCTTAAAAGCTTCCGGAAAAGGATGGCTCTATACCCAACAAATATCTTTATTAGATAAAATAATTTTCTTTAAGAAGGACAATCCAATGGACAAATTAAATACAGAAATGCCTCATCCTTTTTATTTTGAATTCATTCCTGGTTACGCGAGCGCTTTTTTTATTGAAGGACCTTTATTACGTCCTATCTACTCTACTTGGGAGTCAACAATGTAGATGTTGTTAGTCAACTAATTTGATTTTGCAGATAGTTTAGGAGATCTTCATTTTTATGAAAACTCTTACATTCTTCCGGTATAGCCGGAGACTTAGAATTTGAGGTAGTCATCGTTTTTAAAATCTTAGCCGGTACATTTCATATCATGCTTTATTTTTATGATAAAAATTATCATCTGTATAATCGCTAATGATTTTATTAATAACATACTCATCAATATTTTTCTCTGCATGACTTAACGTAAGACTAATAGAATCCATTATTTCATGTGAATTTTTTTCCCTAAGATCATCTAATATTATATTTAGTTTTTCAGATAACGTATCAATATATCCGTCTTTGAATACGTTATCATGAGTCGCAGCTATAGAATAAACAGCTAAATTTTGGGGAAAGACACTCAACCATCCATTAAACAAATCATCTATAGCCCTGGATTCAGCATCTTGAGGGATAATAGTAGCCTTAATTAGAGCAACTTTAACAGAAAGCCTCGAAGGAATATAGCGTAATAATAGTTTATAATTATTGCACATCTCCTGCAACAAAAGTTCTCCTTCAGAAGCATCTATATTTATATTTTCATTTTTTAATGTTCTTTTAAATTGTTCTTGTATAATTGAATCATGAGGTATTTCTTTTGGCTTAGAATAATTATATGTGTCAATTAATATTACTTGCTGTACGGATTCACCTATTTTATTAAGTTGTTTCGCCATTTCTATCGAAACAAGCCCTCCAAATGACCATCCGCCAATAATGTAGGGCCCCTCTGACTGTATATTTCGCATAATTTTAATGTAGGTTGTTGCCATTTCCTCAATACTAGAAAAGTTTCCTTCTTTATTTCCAAATTTTGGATTGTTAATAGCATATACTGCTCTATCATCAATATAATAACGAAGCGAAAAATATGGAAAACCAAGCCCTCCTACAGGATGTATTAAAAATAATGGGATTTTTTTACCGGTTATTCGAATCGGTATTACGGACAAAGGGAACTCTTCATTAAAGTCAGTTTTAAGAAGTCTCGCTAAGCCCCTTGGCGTTGAATTTTCAAATAATTGAGGTAAGGGTAACTCTATTCCATACTCTTTTCTTAATTCAGTAATAAGACGTATTGCTAATAGGGAGTTCCCACCTATGTCGAAGAAATTATCGTTGACTCCTACCTTCTTATTATCAAGTACTTTTTCGAATGCAGTAACAATATAAATTTCATTTTCACTTGTAGGATGAGCATAATTTTTTGATTCATCAGTAAGGGAATCAAGAGATATTTTCTCCAACTTCTTATAGTCTATTTTTCCACTAGTATTGAGAGGCATATTTTCTAATATTGAAAAATAAGTTGGCACCATGTGTGAGGGAAGAGAATTCTTCAAAAATCCCTTTAACTCATTAATAAATTCATTTGAATCATCTTTTTTGGTGAGTAAATTTTTTGGAACCACATGAGCAACAAGGTATTTCTCTCCTGCTTTTTCTGTAACAGTGACAGCAGCCAAATGGATTTTATCGTGACTCCGAAGTATACTGCTAATTTCTCCAAGCTCTATTCGGTGACCTCTAATCTTAACCTGGTGATCTTCTCTTCCCAGATATTCAATACTACCATCCGGTAAATACCTTGCTAAGTCCCCTGTCCGATATAACCTATCCCCTGCCCTCGAAGAAAATGGATTTGGAACAAAAGATTTGGCAGTTAAATCTGGTTTATTTAAATATCCCCTCGCAAGACCCCTTCCTCCAACATACAAACTTCCTGTAACCCCTATTGGAACTTCTTGAGCATATTTATCCAAAAGATATACTTCCGTATTAGATATAGGCTTACCAATTAAAATACGCCCTTTGAAAGAAGAACAATCCCAAAACGTTGCATCTGCAGAAACTTCTGTTGAACCATAGAGATTAAGTAAAGTTACATTGGAGTAAAGTTCGAAAAACTTTGAATATATATCAAGAGTTAAAGCCTCACCACTTACCACACAAATTTTTAGATATTTCAAAGGTTCTTTTGCTGCATGTGAATAGCTCAGTATTGTATCTAAAAATGAAGGCACCAATACAATCCTTGTTACCGAATAATCATTTAAATAGCAGATAAATTCAGGCACGTTTTTAACTATCTTATTTGACACAATAAGTAATTTTATTCCTTGCAAAATTGAACCGAACATTTCCCATAATGAATCTCCAAAATTAATGGAAGTTTTTTGTATGGCAATTTCATTTCTTTGAAACGGATAAAGATTCCACATCCATCTGAATCGGTTAATAATACCTGAATGTGTTCCCATGACACCCTTTGGTTTACCTGTAGAACCAGAAGTATAAATCACATAAGCTATGTTTTCTGGAGAATGTTTAAGAATTAAATTATCAGATGGAAAATTTCTCATCTTCTCTTCAAGCTCGTCTGATAAAATAATTCTTCCTTCGTACTCTTCAAAACACTCTACCAATTCTGAGTTGCTAATTAAAATCTTAGCTTCTGTATCTTCTAACATATAGCTCAAACGTTCTTTAGGGTAGCTTGGATCAAGGGGAACATAAGCTCCTCCAAGCTTGTATACCGCAAAGATACTAACAAGTAAGTCTACCGATCTCTCTAAGCAAATCCCAACTAAACTCTCAGAAACTACCCCTTGCTCTTGTAAGTATCGAGCAAGCTGATTTGCACGTGCATTCAAAGCCTTATAGGTTATTTGTTGCCCTTCATAGATTAATGCAATCGCATCAGGTGTCTTTTCCGTCAACTTTTCAAATAATGAAGATATTGTCTCTCCTTGTTCTTCATACTCAGCTTGAGTATTATTCCATTCAATAAGTTGTTGCGACTCTTCTTTTTTACTGAGAATATTAAATTCCCTCAAACACTTATCAGGCTGCAAAATCATAGCCTCTAAGCACCTCTCATAATGCTGCGCCATTCGAATGATGCTCGATTCATCAAATAAGTCTTTTGAATATTCAAAGCCTAAAGAAATACCTTCTTCCTCCTCAGTAGCTATAAGAGATAAATCAAATTTTGATATATAATGGGTTAAATCAAAAGATTCTATCTTTAATCCATGTAAAGATACTGGCTGGCTATCATTTGCATTCTGCAAAATAAGCATCGCTTGAAATACCGGGTTGCGGTTTAATTCTCTTCCAATCTCTAAATAATCAACTAACTGATCAAACGGGATATCTTGGTGTTCATAAGCTTCTAAAGTGACTTTTTTTGTGCGGGTTAGATGCTCTTCAAAACTTTCTTCTCCTCGATAGTGACTTCGAAAAGCTAATATATTAATAAAAAAACCAATTAATCCTTCTAACTCTTGGCGGTTTCTGTTCGCAATAGGACTCCCTACAACAACGTCATCTTGTCCACTATAAAGGTGTAGTAAAAGTTGATATGCTGATAACAACACCATAAATAGTGAACAATTCTTCTCTTGTGCAAATTGCTTAATCTTTTTTGTGATGTCCTGTCCTAAAGTTGTCTTATATAATCCACCCTGATAACTTAGTTCTTTAGGTCTTGGCTTGTCTGTAGGCAACTGCAACACATCAGGAATATCTTCTAAATGATTCTTCCAGAAATGAAGCTGTTTTTCTAATTCCTCCCCTTGAAGCCAAGTCCTTTGCCATGCTGCAAAATCCTTATACTGTATTGACAGCTTCCCTAGATGAATTTCTTTGTTTCTTATCCAACCTTCATAATAAGATTCTAATTCTTTAAAAAATATTCCTAGCGACCACCCATCTGTCACAATATGGTGAAAAGTAATCAGCAAAATATAATCTTTTGACTCTATACGCAATATTCTAATTCGCATCATAGGATCATTAGATAAATCAAAAGGCTTGCTAGTCTCTTCTTCTGCTCTTCGTTTCGCCTCCTTTTCTTGTGATTTAGGACTAAGCTTAGATAAATCCTCAACGTGAATTTTAAGTGGAGATGGATCATTTATCACTTGATAAACCTCTCCATTCTGCTCACTCACAAACTGAGTTCTTAATATTTCATGACGCTTCATGATAGAAGTTATGGCATTTTCAAGAGCAATAAGATCTAAATTTCCTTTTAAGCGCAAAGCAACAGGAACATTATACAAATTACTACTAGGCATCAATTTATCCAAAAACCAAAGCCTTTGTTGTGCAAAAGAAAGAGGAATGTTATTTAAACTTTTACAACGCGGTATAGAAAGCGTTGTAGCCAGTGTAGTATTTTTGTTTTCCTCTAATAGTGAAAATAGCCCTTTTATAGTTGGATATTCAAATATACTCTTTAAAGGAAGAGAAACAGAAAACACCTGACGAATACGAGAAATCAATCGCGTGCCCAACAAGGAATGTCCTCCCAAGGCAAAGAAATTATCATGAACCCCGATTGTTTCAACTTGCAGCAAAGTCGACCATATGTCTGCTAATTTCTTCTCTATCTCATTAGAAGGTGCTTGATAGATTTCACCAACTTGTCTCTGACCTTTATCAAAAGCAGGTAATGCCTTGCGATCGATTTTTCCATTGCTACTTAAGGGAAGTTCAGGCAAAATCATAAAGTAACTCGGAACCATATAATCTGGCAGATGAGCCTTTAAGTAGTTTCTCACCTCGTCTATGTATCGGCCTTGTTCTTCTGATAAAGTTGCCTTTTCAGAGGTTACCAAATAAGCAATGAGATATTTATCATCTCCATCTTCTTGCGCTATAACAACCGTATCTTCAACGGAAGCATGCCCACGCAGGATACTTTCTATCTCACCCAGTTCGATTCGATACCCTCGAATCTTAATTTGATGGTCTATGCGCCCTATATACTCAATGTTCCCATCTGGTAAGTATCTTACTAAATCCCCTGTCCTATATAACCGTGCCCCAGGCTCTTCACTAAAAGGGTTCGGAATAAATCTCTCCGCTGTTAAATCTGGCCGATTTAAATATCCCCTCGCAAGTCCTATTCCTCCTATATATAACTCTCCCATAGCTCCCTGCGGGAGCAATTGAAGATGAGCATCGAAAATATATAACTGTAGATTTTCTATAGGCATTCCTATTGAGATGGCTTGGGTATCTTTAAGGTGATAATGTAAACAACTTGAATATATTGTCGCCTCAGTTGGACCGTACAAATTAAATAAATTTCCCTTTTCGGCAAGTCTTCCTGATAAATCAAGAGAAAGGGCTTCTCCTGCAGAAAGAAAAGTAGTTTCTTGAGTTAACTCCCCTTCACAATCTAACAATAACGACAAAACGCTTGGTGTTGCCTGTATGTTAGTAATAAGGTATTTATTAAAATAATTAAAGATTTCGTAAGCATTCCTGCGAACTGAATCTGATGCCATTATAATACTTGCCCCAGTTGTTAATGGAAGAGCATAATCTACTACTGATACATCAAAGGTCATTGCAGTAAGCGCTAAGTACCTATTATATTCTGTAGCATTTATTGCATTACGAACTGCTCTAACACAGTTAATAACACTACCATGCTGAACCATAACGCCCTTAGGCTGGCCTGTAGATCCTGATGTATAAATCACATAGGCCATATGTGAAGCCAAAGGCTTTATAGCTAAGTTCTCTGATGAGAATCCCTCTATCTTCTCTCTCTCCTCGTCAAGTAAAATCGCTTCTCCCTTATATCCTTCAAAACACCCTACTAATCCCAAATGACTCAGGACTAGCTTTGGTCTTATGTCAGACAGCATGTAACTTAAACGCTCTTTCGGATAATTCGGATCAAGAGGAACATAAGCTCCTCCTACTTTATGAACTGCTAAAATGCTTACAATTAAATCTAGAGATCTCTCTAGACATATCCCAACTAAACTCTCAGGACCTACTCCTCGCTCTTGTAAATACCAAGCTAATTGATTTGCTCGTGCATTTAAGGCTCTATAACTCAGCTGTTCTCCTTCATACATCAGAGCAATCGCAGCAGGCGTCTTCTCTACTTGTTGTTCAAATAAGGATATGACGGTCTGCCCCTTTTTCTCATAGCTAATCTTTGTCTTGTTCCATTCAATTAATTGTTGATGACGTTCTTCTTCTGATAATATGTCACATTCTTTTAACTGAAGTTTGGGATTCTCACTTAAAATATCTACGGACCTCTCATAATGACGTACCATTCGCGCAATGGTCTTCTCATCAAATAAGTCTCTAGAATACTCAACACCAACCCAGATAATATCCTCTTCTTCCTCTATAACTGTAAGAGAAAGATCAAATTTAGAAATATAGTGACCCAAGTTAATAGAATTCATCTCTAAATCGTTTAATTTAATTGGCTTCTCATCGCGGGAAGTTTGAAATCCAAACTGTACTTGGAACACTGGATTTCGATTTAGTTCTCTCTCAATCTTTAGGTGATCAACTAACTGTTCAAAGGGAACATCCTGATGTTCATAGGCACT
>JAIEPE010000049.1 GCA_019749915.1 Alphaproteobacteria bacterium
GGTGTCTTTTCTACTTGCTCCTCAAACAGTTGATGGATCGTTTTATTCGCTGGATAAGTTTGTTGGGTATCATTCCATTTAACGAGAAGTTGAAGTTCTTCCTCCTCGCTAACAAAAGAGAGGTCTCTAATAAGAGTTTCTGGATTTTGAACAATCTGCTCAAATAATTTTTTTATGTGTTTTCTAGAATTATGAAGTAAGTTTTTTGATGTTTCGTTTAGGTTTGTCTTTACTTTAAAAACATAAGCGTTGTTTTTCTCATCTAAGGTCAGCACAAAGGGAGTGTTCTCATCCATACTCTCTGCTTGGATGGGGTCTAAATTGATAACGATTGGTGCAGAAAGAGGAATATTTTTAAACTCTGGATATCTTACATAAACATCTTCTAGGTATACTTTGTTTTTTTTAAGAGAATCTAGTTTATTTTTTACCTGTTCGACAAGATCGTTTGCTTTTTCATTTTCTCCTAAAGAAAACGTCAAAAGAAGATGGGAGGGAAGCAGAAAAGAGTAGCGATTACGTAATCTTTTAAGGCAATCATTTACAATCCCTACCGTAAGGGTAGACGCATTTCCAATACGACTGAGATAAATGAAGAAGGTTGCTAGAAATGTTTCACTAAAGGAAATCTTTTCTACTTTTCGTGATGAGGAAAAGCACCCAGAAAGTGTATCTTTAATAATGATCTCTTCTTTTGACGATTGCTCTTTACCATTCTCAGCTGGCGCTTCTGTAAATGGTAGGCTAAATGGAAAACTGTTTTTAACCTCATGCACCCAATAATCTTCATAAGGCGCTAAGTCCTCAAAAAGACTCTTCCAGTGCGTGAGGTCTTCTTGAGTCGGACTTTTAATGGCACTCCCAACTCCAATGTTTGAGGAGGCTAAAAAAGCTTCTATGTTAACTGATTTTCCTCTTATATCCTTAAAACCTGCCAGAATAGCATCTTGTGTTTTTGTACAAATCTGAAGAGAGTTACCTGTAATTTGAAGGATAGTTCCTGGAGGCATCTGAGAATCTGAGGAAATAATACTCACCTTGTTTGGAATAAAGACAACCCCACTAATCAAAATCTTTGGTGTCGTCAAAGCATTAGGATAATCTCCAAAGGATAGCGCTCGACAAAACCTCTCTATCTCTTGAGCAGAATCTTCCCAGCAGAGGAAACCAAGATTGCCTGGTTTCTGATAACGGGCAAAATAGCTTCTTTTTGTTAAGTCTTGTTTTTTTTCTATCAAAGATCCTTTCACAAGCTCTCGAATAAGTATTCTAAAAGATTCCAGGGCATGAGAATAACATTTGAGGTTAAGCGTTAAGGCTGTTTCGTCTTTATCAAGAGGGAAGATAACTCGCTTTAAGATACCTCCGCCATCGGTCATTTCACTCATGAGATGCCAACTAATGCCGTGAAAGGATTCGTTGTTTAAGATAGCCCATGAAGTTGCGTGAACACCCGCATATTTTGGAAGGGGGGCATCATGAAAGTTGATAGCTGCAACATGAGGATAAGCTAGAAGCTCTTTTTTTATTATTTTTCTATTTACAATACTAAAAAGATAATCAAACGTTTTAGGAGATGTAAAAGCTTTAAAATCTTCTAAGGAATTGTAGAGAGGAATATTTTGTTTTCTTACCCATGCTACCGTATCTTTGTGTGTAGAGATCATCCCTAGGATCTCATGCCCTTCCTTAAGGAGTACTTCCGCGCACTGGAGTCCTAGACTCGTTTCATTAATAATATAACAATTAAAGTTTTTTCTCACTTAATATGCCCTGTTTCGCTACTCGCCTCTTATGTGCGAGACATTGAAAAAATAAGAAAAAATTTTATGTCTTAAGTTCATCTATCAGAAGGAACTTAAAAATGAAAATAAATCTTCTTATAGAGACCGAATCTAAACATTTTTCAATGTGCCTCTCAAGATAAAAAACACTCGAAGATATGATTTTTGGCATTTGGCCAGTAACAATGTGCACCATCCCTACCTCGCTCGTTAGCAAATAGTCCTGCTACTCACAAGCCAGATTGTAGAAAGTCGAATGCTTTTTTTCATAGGACCTTTAAACTGTAAAGACTATCCAAGGATTATTGTTGATCTTGTTCGATTCAAAAGAAAATTCAATTTTTTCTCGATAGCTCCAACTGAAATTCGAAGATAAGGACATCAATTACCTTGTCTTAAACTGGAAAGTAAACAAAAAGGTTGCACTCCCTTTGCTTTTTGTGAATTTGGGCAAGGCAGAGAATTTAAATATTGATGAAAGTATTAACACTTGCTTGAAATTCTTAACGCGATCTCCGACTTTCACCGCATTAACTCTTTGATGCTAGATCGTGAGCTTGTTAGAACACAAATAGTCCCAGGTCCTCCATAAACACAAGATACTCTACTTCCATTCGAGTTAAGGAAAACACACTCTCTCCCTGGTGAAGAAGGGTATTTATTCATGTGAAAAATTAATTTTATCATTTAACGGTCTCAAATACTAGGGTCGTCGAAAAGGAAATGTATGGACATACAGTCTGTTTCCTTGGACTTTGGGCTTCTGATATCTTGCTTTACGGAACTGAAGCATAAAATCTCTGGAAAACGACTCTCAACTATCTTTTCTATTCAGGATTTAACAAGGATTGGTTACCCCTCAGTTCCTCTTGGTCAAGTTTCAAGAGCTGATCATTGAGATTACGCTCCTTTTTAAAACATCCTCATTACGTGCACTTTTAAAAAATGACGGGTAGTATGATCTCTCATAACTCTTAAAATTAATTGCTAAAATTTAAGATTAGAAAGATAAGTTGATAGCAGAGTCAAGTCATGATCTTGACGGTCTCGATTAAACAATTAAGAAGGGATGATCCACTCCTTTCTACCAAAGAGTCTCTCTGCCTCAATGTTGTTTTCTCTGCAGGTTTTGACGAGTTTGTCTGATTCCATGATTTGAATAGAATCAGGGTGATATTTTAAAGCCATTACATAATTCAACCAGGGTTCTTGTCCCATGGCATAAATATAAACCTTCTTACACTGGAGCTTTTGAACAATGTCCCAAGCCTTCTCAAAGTTAGAACCAGATAGGGTTCTATTTCTGTCAAAAATACGACTTAAGGGCGCTGATAAAAGAGGGCCATAAAGCCAGCTTAAAGGAGCGCCATCACACTCCATCCCTAAAAACAACATGTCAACAGAGCCAATACTCTCAAAGATAAAATCATAAAGAGACGGTTCTATATTATTGGAGTCTGCTGCAAATAAGAACTGCTTTCCATTAAGTCGGACGCAGTGAGAAAGCTTTGACTGAATGTTGATATCTGAGTGCTCTCCAAAGAAAGGAAGGGAGATAAGCTCTCCATCCGGAAGCGGGATTGATTCCATCTCTTTTGCCTCAATAAGAGAAGAAAATCCTGTGTGTTGCAGAATGAGTCTGAGAGAAGGATCCTCTAAGGATCCTCTATGGTTGGTAGGAAAGACAATGTGTCCTATCTTGTGCCTAATCTGTAAAAGTGGTTCAAACATGAGGTGGTCCTGGTGGTTGTGAGTAATCACCACGTAATCAATACGGTCTGGAAGGTCTTCAAACGTATACCTGGGGATTTCACTGTCCTTGATAGGATAGCTGATCACAGGATCAAACAGGAGAGAGACAGATTTTGTCTGAACCAAAAGGCATGCGTGCCCAAAATAACGTATACGAACCCCATCGCCCGTGTAGTTACGATCTTCGTGAAGGGAGGGGCTTTTAGTTGTAAAGAAAGACTTAAAGAGCTCTTGTTTTGTTTCTGGGATGTCAAAAAGTTCTTGAATCTCGGCTAAACTCTTGGATTCCCTTTTTAGTTTAAAAAGTTGGTCAATTTTTGGGTCAGAAAATGCAATATCTAAAGGAAACGCATCTTCTTGACTAAGATAAGGGGTACTTAGAACAAATTTCCTAAAGTCTGTCACGGTATCTGAGAGAGCAATCCTTTGGTGTTGAGTATTATAGTACTTCCGGTAAAGCAGAGGTTCAATTAACCGAAGGGAAGGATGGCTATTTAAGTCATATACAAGCTCAACCATTCCTTTAAGAGAGCTCGGAATACGCTTATAGAAAGGTTCTAAAGTATCTCCTCGACATTCTGCTTGAATCATACGGTCTGTTTCTTTGAAGGCATCATGGAGCGTCAGCAGTTCCTGACAATCCTTTTTTGTTTGTTCCAGAAGTGCTTTGACCTCATCAACCTTTTGTCCCTCTAAATCGATAAAAGGGCCCCCAAGGAGTTTAGGATCTTTGATAGCTTGTGCATGAATCTGTGGGTTTTGAACATAGGATTGCATAATTTTTAAGTGGCGCTCAGCAATGTTACAAGCGGCCGTAAGAGGAGGAATCAGATAAGACCATGCGTACCATTGCCAAATGAGGGGCTCTGCTTTAATAGTTGGTTTTAAGTAATATGAACTCATTCGCAAATACACCTTGCCTTGTAATAAAAATTATTAGAGTTTTTAAAAACTCTAACGGAATATGACATTAGAAAAAATAAATTTAAATGTTAACTTAATTTAAACTATTAGGAAAGAGTAAAAAAGCACAAGCGACCATAGAAGCCTTGTCTTCTGTCACAGCTGGGGGGAGATAACAAACTGTTGATCTTGATGGATGATGGTATAAAAAAAGATTAGATATCTTTAGCATTCTTGCCCTTGGAACACATGTTGTTCTGATTGGAAAATCCGTCTTGTGTGGACTTGCTGTTGGAGGGACAGACGGTATTTATAAGATCTTAGAAATACTCCATGACGAACTAAACATGACGATGGCGCTTGTAGGATATACCTCTATTGAGCATGTTCAATAGGAAGGTTTTGAGAGTATTGCTAAACGACTATGAGTTTATAATAATCCGCGCAAGAAGTTTTATGCCTTCTTCTACGTCTTTCTCTCGCAAGTAAGAAAAATTTAGACGCAGGCAATTTTTAAATTGCGCTTTATTCCTAATGGCAAAAGCAGATCCAAGCAGAAACGAAACTTTTTCTTCATGAGTAGCGCGATGAAAAAGAGACTCGTATCAATAGGGCTTGCTAACCCAACCCAGATAAAAAAACCTCTCTTCGGTTTTCCGTAGGTACGCTCTGATAAGTACTGTACTAAAGCTTCAGGTATAAGATCTTCTTTTCTTGTGTAGCATATTTTTAAAAGAGTAAGATGCGTACAACTTTTTCAAACTCTAAACGCGGGAAAAGGTCTGCAGCTTGCCCCCCTAAAGCAAAAGAGATATTTCTCCTGTTTTACATTTGACATGGAAGTTATAAAAAAGAGATTGTAAATATTTAAATACATGAACTGATAGACGAGAGATCCCTTTTTTCATGACACGAAACATCAAGACAGAAAACAAGGATGTAAGAGAAGATATCTTTCATTTGTCTCTGGACAGCATCCAACTTTGGCATGTAGATATTTGTCAATTGTCAGCAGCCTTTTACCAACATTTGTTGGATTGTTTATCGACTGATGAGAGAGAAAGAGCGACCAGCTTTAAGTTCGAAGGAGATCAGTCCGTCTTCGTGATTGCACGCGGGATCCTGCGTCACCTTTTAGCAGCTTATCTTAAGAAATTTCCTTCAAATATAGATTTTACCTATAATGTGTATGGAAAACCTCTCATGAAGCAATCAAAGCAAGATAATCCTATTTATTTTAACCTCTCTCATTCCAATAATATGGTTGTTTATGCCTTTTCTCTCAAGAAGTTCGTAGGGATAGATATTGAATATATAAAAGCCGATATTGTTGAGCCTGGAGTTGTACAACAAGTGCTTTCAAAAAAAGAACAGAAAGTTTTTTATGGTAAGCCCATAGAAAAACAACCTTTATCTTTTTTTAGGATATGGGTGTGTAAAGAATCCCTCATAAAAGCTCTAGGACATGGATTTTCCTATTCTCCCATAAAGATTGAGTTAGACATCAGAAAAGATCCTATCTCTCTATCCCAGGAAGGACAAAATAAGCCATTTACTCAAAAGTGGCTTTTAAAAGAATTTAGCTTAACTTGTGGATATGTTGGAGCGGTCGCTTTGAAAACCAGACAAGACAAAGGCATTACACATTCTTGGATTACAGAAGATCTTTTTTACTAGGGAGCAAACAACATCTATCCTATAAACTTTTCCAAGGTCCCGCTACTGAATGAAACAATGTAGGCTTCCTCCGATCCAAACAACGTAATCAAGGAAGCTTACACACACATTTACAAAGTTTAGGAGAAGACTCCTCTACATAAAGAGAAAGGGTTACAAGAGGACTACCCCCCTATGGCCCCAGCCTGTATCTGAACAGCCATAGCTTCTTTTAAGCTACGAGGCCTCATGTCTACCCATACTTCCTTAACATGCGCTAGACAATCTTCCTTCGTTCCTATCTTGCCTTCTTCGCGCCAACCATAAGGGATTTCTTTTTTGGCAGGCCAGATAGAATACTGATCTTCTAAATTTATGACAACACACCAAGTATCTGCTAAGCTTAATACGTCGCTCATTTTAAATCTCCGAAAGAATAATTTTACCTCGTATCTTAGAAGAAAGAAAAAATGAGCGCAAGTGCTAATTCCCTTTAAAGCACAAAATACTACGAATGTTTCCTATTTTACAAATACCCCTCCAACAATATTAGAAGCTTTGATTAAATCTTCTCTCGCTAAGTGTGCATATCGTGTCGTTGTGCGAATGTTCTTGTGACCCAATAGTTTGGCAACTTGGTAGAGATCTAATCCTTGTTTAATAGCAAATGAAGCAAAACTATGCCTTAAATCATGAATACGCACATCGTTAAGGTCAGCTCTCTTACGTATTTTTTGCCAAGCCTTTTCAATATTCACTATGCGCCCATTCTTATGGGTATTACTGCAAAACACATAAGGATTTCCAGGTTGCTGTTTCAACTTTTCCAAAACCTTCTTAGCTGGCTCATTTAAGGGGACAACCCTTTCTCCTGTCTTACTATCTTGAAGATGGATATAACTTTCATCTAGGTATGTATTCCCATTTGAGGGTTAAACTCATACGGCAACCCGTATACATGAGCATCCTAATAGCTCCCAACACATAAGCTGATTTCAATTGTAAAAATTCCTCATCTTGTAAAATTTCTTCCAATCTTTTTAATTCTTCAATTTTTAAAAAACGTTCTCTCTTCTGCTCTGGATATTTTTGAACACCTCGACAAGGATTACTATTTTTTGGTCGATAACCCCAAAGCTCAGAAAGTTCAAATGCTTTGTGAATAACTGCAAATCCCTTATTATAGGTTACAGGAATATGTTTTAAAGACTCTTTGAATTCCATAATGTCTTTGCTGTTAATTTCATTGAGATTTCTATCTCCAAAAAAAGGAAAAATATGGAGCTTGATTATATAATCATCTACCTTAATTGTGCTGGATTTATGGTGAATAAGCCTATAGTTCTTAGTAAATTTCTCAAAGAAGTGAGAAAAGGAGATAGCTTCCTTTGCTTGACTCTTGCTGTCTTCTTTTATTTTTTTAGGGTCAATTCCTTTGGCTAAATCTCCAGCAAAACTTTTTGATATTTCGCGAGCTATATCACATGTAATATTTCCAAACACCCCTATTTTTATGCGCTGATTTTTTCGATTAGCATCATAATATCTAAAGTAGAATGTTTTCCGTCCGGAAGGCGTTACAATAACATGAAAGCCTTTAACTTCAGCATCCCAAATCTCATATGCCTTATTTGTGAGTTTAGCTGTGTCTAAAACTCGCTTGGTAATTTTGGTTACCATGATCCCTAAAGGTTTAAAATATGGTTTAGCCGATGAAGAATTAGAAAAAAATAAAAATATCCTCCACACATCAAAATATCTTTAATTTTCTGAAAAATATATATTTTTACAACGAAAAAGAACGAGAGAGAACGTAGGATATCCTCATTGCCATACAATGTCATTGTAGAGATCGGGGGTTCGATTCCCGCTGGCTCTACCAAAGGTAACAATTTGTTTCCAAATGCTACCTATTTGCTACCTATAGGATTTTTTCATTTTTCACCGAGCCTTAAAAACTCAGAGAAACTCTGGCGCGCCCGAGAAGATTCGAACTCCTAGCCTTCTGATCCGTAGTCAGATGCTCTATCCAATTGAGCTACGGGCGCGTTTGGATGTCTTCTTCTTAAAAGAATATGAATCGGACTGCAAGGAAAAAGTAATCACCGCTAACGAACTACGCCATATCCTCAAGCGCCTTAACCCCTGGCAAGGGTTTTCCTTCAAGCCATTCAAGGAAAGCTCCCCCTGCGGTTGAGACATAGGAAAAATCGTTCAATACGCCCGCATGGTTGAGGGCGGCCACTGTATCCCCTCCCCCCGCAATGGAGAGAAGAGTCCCTTCTGCGGTCAGGCGGGTCACACCTTGAGCCACTGCGTTGGTGCCATAGTCAAAGGGCGGCACTTCAAAAACCCCTAAGGGGCCATTCCAAAGGAGTGTATGGCAACGCTTCATCGTTTTAAGAACATAAGCAATAGTTGCAGGCCCAATATCAAAGATTTTTTCCGCCTGGCCTATGGCAGAAAGATCGCGATTATAATGATTTTTGGGATCGTCCAAACTATCTGCGACAACCACATCCACAGGAAGAAGGACTTTCTCTCCCTTCATCAACTTAAGAGACGCTTCCATGAGATCCGGCTCATAAAGAGAAGCTCCAACATCATAGCCTTTAGCGGCAAGAAAAGTATTGGCCATAGCGCCACCAATCACCAAAAAATCAACTTTAGGAAGCAAATTCCTAAGAAGGGGGAGCTTCGTAGAAACCTTAGCTCCACCGACAATAGCCATCATAGGAGCTTCTGGATACTCTAGCACCCGTTCCAGGGTTTTGAGCTCTTGCTCCATTAAACGCCCTGCAAAAGATGGCAAAAGGTGAGCAATTGCTTCCGTAGAGACATGAGCCCGGTGAGCTGCGGAAAAAGCATCATTGACGTAAATATCAGCCCAGGTGGCCATTTCTTTAGCAAAGGCGGGATCGTTTTCCTCTTCTCCCTTCACAAAACGAATGTTCTCCAGAAGAAGAACCTCCCCTTCCCCCAAACGATCAATTGCCTCTTTGACATGGGGTCCTTGAGATTCCTCACAAAAGAAGACAGGGATGGGTACCATCGCTTTTTTTAAAGCTTCGGCAATGGGCACAAGTGTGTAAGTATTATCTTTACCTTTAGGGCGCCCTAAGTGGGCCATCACAATGATCTTTGCCTTTTTCAAGGCTAATTCCTTTAAGGTGGGAAGAGAGCGTTCAAGACGCGTCAAGTCAGCAACCTTTCCCTCTTGCAAAGGAAGGTTTAAATCAAGCCTAATTAAAACACGTTTCCCTGCAGGTTCTAAGTCATCAAGGGTTTCAAAGTGCGGCATTTTTTAACCTCCAATACTCTCCATCATAATCAAATAAGAGCTTGAGGCAAACGTTTAATGTTTATTTGTTTAATGCTTATTGCAGACTGCAGGAGCCTCCCGCGGTTTCAGCGTGATGGTCGTAGATTCCCCAAGCATTTCTTCAGGAGCTGCGTTTTTAATGGTATAAATACATTTTCCTCCATAGAAATGGACATCACTCACTTCATAAAAACCAGAGGGACAATAGTCCAAGCAGGTGAGTCCCCATCCTACATTCACGACATCCCACCTTGTCCCTTCATACTGAACAAATGAAACCTCATTTTTAATAATAGCTGCTGCCTCATTACTTGTTAACTCATAACAAGGAAATTCGCTCTCAATGGCAAAAACTTCATTTCCCCATAACAGAGCTAACCCTATAAAAATATTTTTCCTCACTTTGGCCTCTCTTGCCCATCTAGGCTTTTCACCTCTTGATTTTAAGAGAATAAGATTAATAACTTCTTAATCTTTCTCGTGGAATATGAAGCTAAACAATGCTTTAATGGATAAACAAAGAATAAGGGAGAAATTATTGGAAACGCTTCCATTAGATTTATCAAATGCCATAGATCGGACCTTAGCCCCCCTGAATTCAGATCAGCTACGGAATGATTGCTTTGAACTTTCGCAGCGCTATGCAAGTCATAAGTTCATTGAAACGGAAGGCCATCGTCAAGCATACATTGCTGCTCGTCTTCCCGCGACCTATGGGGCTACACGTCAAATTTTTCGCCGAATTAAGTCTTATCTTACCAATGTTAAAAACCTCCTTGACTTAGGATCCGGTGTCGGAAGCCTGGCCTGGGCCGCACGGGATGCTATGCCACAACTCCAAAAGGTCACCCTTTTTGAAAAAGATGTAGAGCTCCTTCGCTTGGGCCAACATCTGACCGAAGACAGACTTGCCCCCCTTCAACTTTCCTGGTGCCGCGATGATTTGACTACAGAAGAAATTTATCCTTTACATGACGTTGTCACGGCCTCTTATGTGTTAAATGAACTTTCCCCCAAGGAACGTCTTTTTGTACTTGATCGGGCCTACAGCGCTGCTGAAAAGCTTCTCATCCTCATTGAGCCAGGCACACCTGAAGGCTATAGCCACATTCTCGCTGCACGTCAGTTTTTAACAGAGCGCGGCGCTCACATTATAGCGCCCTGCCCTCAAAATGGCCTTTGCCCCATCGCTCCTCTTTATAAGGAAGGCAAGGACTGGTGTCATTTCAATGTCCGCATTCCCCGTGGCAAATACCACCGCAGAGCTAAGAAAGGTGCCCTTCCCTATGAGGATGAAAAATACTCTTACCTGGTGGTCTCACCTCTTCCCCAACCTACCCCAAAGGCTCGTGTTATTAAAGCTCCGATGCGTAAAGCAGGGCATGTGATTCTTGATCTGTGCACTGACAAAGCAGAACTTGAACGAATGACCATTGCAAAAAGTGAAGGGGAACCCTATCTAAGAGCTCGTGATGCTGAGTGGGGCGATGAGTGGTAAGATTATAGCCATTCCTAGCTTATCCAAGCTGCACAAGCTCAAATGGCCTAGCCCTTCTTGTTTTTTCTTTGTGGCTTTAATTTCATCGAACTTCTTGTTAGCTGGAGTAGGTTCTGTTCATGGGGCTAAGCAGGCTATAGATATCATACTTGATAACGGCGCTACAAGAAGGATAACGCGAAAGGAGATTTTTACTCATTCTCAGTTCCAGGTGACAGAGGATGAGAATAAAGTTCCTATTCAAATAGGATCTACCTACATAGTTATAGATCGTTCTAAGCCCTTCCGCCTACTTATCCGGAGTTTAAGAGCAACACCTGGTATAAAAAGTGCTACCTTAGTGTGGTTTTTGCCAGATGAGAGGTGCGCAAATAAGATTAGAAAATTTAATGAAGTTTTCCATTCAGGCTTATTATTATCAAAGCAGATTCAACTTCGCCGTAAATTTTGCTCTTCTCTTCTAAAGTATCAAAAACAAGATTCAACTCTAGCTAAAGAAAATCTTCCTATTGAGCAATATAAGTTGGGAATTGTGCTTGCAAATTCAGTACAAGGGTTAGAGGACGAAATCCCTCTTCTAATGGAGGCTAAGTATTTACTCGAAAACAGTATAAACTTGGGCTTTCAACATGCTGAAAGTCAGAATATTTTAGAAACTTTAGAAAAAATCAAACAACGCCTTGAAAGCTTGACCGCTGAAGCAATATAATTTCGAGCATCCGATTCAAATATTCTTTACCCTAAAATCTTCTTGCTGGATTGACCTCATCCTTTAAGAAGAGTAAAAAAGTGAGGAGTTTAAAAACAATAAGGTTAACGTATGCTCTCGGCCCCAGAAGACATCAAGCGCCCCCTTTCTCCCCACCTGCAAATCTATAAGCCTCAGATCACATCTGTTTTATCCATCTTGCACCGGGGAACGGGCATTGTGCTTTTTGGTGGCTCACTCCTTTGGTGTCTCTGGTTTGTTGCCCTTGCAGCAGGCAGAGATACCTATCATCACTACCAAGACCTTCTTTTAAGCCCGATTGGCCTGATCATCCTCATGGGATGGTCTTTTTCCTTCTTCTATCATCTGTGCAACGGCATCCGTCACTTGCTCTGGGATATTGGAATCGGCTATGAGATGCCAACAGTGCGCAAGTCAGGCTGGACCGTTGTCTTTTCCTCTATCATCCTTACGGGCATAACTTGGACTATAGGCTTAATGAAGTGGAAGGGTCTCTTATGAAATATGAATCTTCTCTCAAGCAAGCCCAAGGATTGGGATCGGCCAAGAGTGGCGTCCATCACTGGCTTTTACAACGTATCACCGCCATAACTCTCATTCCCTTAGGGCTTTGGTTTGTGGGATTTTTCCTTCTTTTGCTCACCTCCTCCTATGAAGATGCCCACGCCGCGTTTTTATCTCCTTGGACCATGGCCCTTGCCGTTTCCTTTATTATTGCTCTTTTTTATCACGCCTCCTTAGGAATGCAGGTCATTTGGGAGGATTACCTTTCCCATAAATTGACTCGCTGGACGCTGATCATGGGCACTCATTTGTTATGCTCCTTTTTAGCGATTTTATCCCTGATATCTATCCTTAAAGTGTTTTTAACTTGAAAGTAAGGCGATGACTCAAAAATATCAAATTACCGATCATATCTATGACGTTATCGTTGTTGGTGCTGGAGGTGCGGGTCTTAGGGCCACCCTCGGAATGGCCGCCCAAGGTCTTAATACGGCTTCCATCACAAAGGTTTTCCCCACCCGCAGCCACACGGTAGCCGCCCAAGGGGGTATCAGTGCCGCCTTGGATAACATGGGAGACGGCGATAACTGGCGCTATCACATGTACGATACGGTCAAGGGCTCCGACTGGCTCGGGGATCAGGACGCTATCGAATACATGTGCCGCAATGCCATTCCTGCGGTGATTGAGTTGGAGCACATGGGCGTGCCCTTCTCTCGCACGAAGGATGGCACCATCTACCAACGTAAATTCGGTGGCCATACTATTGAATATGGCAAATCCATGGCACAGCGCTCCTGCGCCGCTGCTGACAAAACAGGGCACGCTATTCTTCACACCTTGTACCAACAAGCTTTAAAGCATGAAGCCACTTTCTTTAATGAATTCTTTGCAATCGATCTTATCATGGATGCAGAAGGAATATGCCGCGGCGTGATGGCGTGGAACCTCGAAGATGGCACGCTACACCGCTTTGCGGCCCACATGGTGGTGCTCGCTACCGGTGGTTTTGGACGCGCCTATCTTTCTTGTACCTCAGCTCACACATGCACCGGTGACGGAAATGGGATGATTTTACGGGCAGGACTTCCTCTTCAAGATATGGAATTTGTCCAGTTCCACCCCACGGGCATCTATACGGCTGGCTGCCTGATGTCGGAAGGCGCTCGCGGTGAAGGGGGCTACTTAACCAATAGTGAGGGAGAGCGCTTTATGGAGCGTTATGCACCCCATGCGAAAGACCTAGCCTCCCGCGATGTGGTCAGCAGAGCTATCACCATGGAGCTGCAAGCAGGGCGTGGCGTAGGTCCTTTAAAGGATCACGTTTTCCTTCATCTAGAGCATTTGGATCCTGCCGTCATTCATAAGCGTTTGCCCGGCATTACGGAAACGGCGCGCATCTTTGCGGGCGTTGATGCCACAAAAGAGCCTATCCCTGTGCTTCCCACAGTTCATTATAATATGGGCGGCATTCCCACTAACCACCTGGCAGAAGTGCTCAATCCGACAAATGAAAATCCGGAGCAAGTCGTCCCAGGCCTTATGGCCATTGGAGAAGGCGCCTGCGTTTCCGTCCATGGAGCCAATCGCTTGGGAACTAACTCTTTGCTAGATCTTATTGTGTTTGGACGTGCAGCAGCTTACCGGGCTGCTGAAGTCATTACCAAGGAAAATGAGGTGAAACCTTTGGGGTCCAGGGATGGCGAGGAAGTTATTGAGAAGATCGATCGCCTGCGTCATGCCAAAGGCTCTCTCAAGGTAGCTGAGGTGCGCCTGAATATGCAACGCACCATGCAAAACCATTGCGCCGTCTTCCGCACCAAAGAACATCTCGAGGAAGGCATTAAGAAACTTCAAGAGGTTGTGACTTCTTATCAAGATATTCATTTGACCGATCGGTCAATGATTTGGAATACGGATCTTGTAGAAGCGCTAGAGCTTGAAAACTTACTTCAACAATCGATGGTGACCATTCACTCGGCCCTTAACCGCACGGAAAGCCGAGGTGCCCATGCTCGGGAAGATTACCCTGCCCGTGATGATAAGACATGGTTGAAACATACGGTTGCACGCCTTATCGCTGACAAGGTATCCTTCACTTACCGCCCCGTGCATTTGTATACACTGACCCCTGAGGTGGAAGTCATTCCTCCTAAAGAACGGGTTTATTAAAGGGAGATTTCATATGGTTCAACTGCGTCTGCCCCCTAATTCTAGGATTAAAAAAGGAAAAACCTTTTCTTCACCGACGAAAAGCTCCCACATGAAGCTTTTCCATATTTATCGTTATGATCCCGATGATAAAGAAAACCCTCGCCTTGATACCTATGAGCTCAACCTTGAGGAATGCGGCCCCATGGTGTTGGATGCACTCATCAAAATTAAAAATGAGGTCGACCCAACCCTAACATTTCGCCGCTCTTGTCGCGAAGGCATCTGCGGCTCCTGTGCTATGAATATTGATGGCACCAATACGCTTGCGTGCATTAAGCACATTGAAGAATGCAGCTCAGATGTTAAAATCACTCCCCTGCCCCATTTATACGTGATCAAGGATTTAGTTCCCGACTTAAGCTTTGCCTATTCCCAATATGATTCTATTAAACCATGGCTCCAATCAAACGAAACCCCACCTCCAGATAAAGAGAGACTTCAAAGCATTCAAGAACGAGAGAAACTGGATGGTTTATGGGAGTGTATTTTATGTTTTTGTTGTACTACCAGCTGCCCCAGCTATTGGTGGAGTGGAGATAAATACCTCGGTCCAGCAACCTTATTACAATCCTACCGCTGGATTGCTGACAGCCGAGATGAAGCCACTGGAGAACGTCTCGATGCCCTCGAAGACCCCTTTAAGCTTTACCGCTGCCATACCATCATGAACTGCACCAACACGTGTCCTAAAAGCCTGAACCCCGCTAAAGCCATCGGAGAAATTAAGAAAAAAATGGTGGAGAGGCTTTAATGAACTCTTGGTGACAATATACACTCATAAGAGATGACATTTTTAAGAGAGCTTTGATCTTGAAAGAAAGAATTGAATTCTTTAAATAACTTACAGGCCTTTCTACGTTCCCCCTGATACAGATGTATAAAACCCAGACTCTTCATTCCTTGAAAGTTCAAAGGCTGCCACTCCAATGTTTTACGAGTATATCTTTCAGCTTGATCAAGGTTACTTTGATGTAAGGAGTAAGAGGAAACATTTAGACATGCTAACCAATTCCGACCCGCATGACATGCAAACTTATTAAGCATTTCATCCTTTGATAGATGAAGCGACACATACTGAAAAGAAAAGTAAAAAATAATAACAGTAAGTGCAATAATATTGAAGGTAAAAAATATTGTTTTAGATAGTCCTGATAAGACATAAATTTTAACATCAATCTTGGCGACAGAGAAAAAATATCCAATCAGAAGAGACGTCAGATAATAAGGATAAGGTTCCAAAAGAGGGAATTGGAAAAGTGATTGAACGAAGAGAACAATTGAAAAGTAAAGGAATATTGTATGTTCCTGAAAAGCCTTTCTTATTTTTTTCCAGAAAGTGTATATTAAGCTGCTTCCAAGGAAGAAAAAAAGAAGGGATAGGATCACCCCATCCTCTGATAAGTAACGTAGAAATTCATTATGAGGACTGTGAAAAATCTTTCTTTCATTAAATTCAGGAAAGAGGTCTCCCAAAAAGGGAAGAGAAGCAAATTCATATTGTCCAATGCCAACACCGAATGGGATATCTACAAGCATCTTAAGCGTATTGATATAAAGAGCCCATCGAAAAGAAAAATCTTTTAGAAGAGCTAAGTCGGGAGAAGGGCTTGGATATAGATATTTTATAAGAACGATTAATCCAATAAATATAAGCGCCATAATAATTATTTTGATAATTTCTTTTTTTTGTCTGATATTCAGCACTGTGAATAAAAAGTTCATTAAAATAATAGCAATATATGTAGAACGCGAACTTGTTAAATAAACATAAGAAATGGATAAAGCCGATGCAAAATTCAAAAAGAAAGACGTTTGCAACTTCTGCCAGATTCGCGTTAATCTTCCCAAAAGAAAAACCATCGAAAATGTAACATACTCAGAAGCAAGGTTAATATTTCCAAACGTAAAATAGGGAGGAAAATTTGGATAGAGAAAAAATTCTAGTAAGCTACAGCCAACAAAAATTGTTAGGGCAAGAACGATTACATGTTCAAATTTCTCAAACCTCTCTTCGGTTTCTGAATAAAACAAATTAAGAAAAAATATGGCTGCCCCCCAAAACAAAAAGCGCCTTACGTTTTCATACGTATACAAAGGAACGTTGTGGTAATAAGAATTAAATACAATAAAAAATAATGTAAAAATGAGAATATACAAAAACACGGGAGGGAATTTTGGCAAAACAAAACTCTTTGCTTTAAATAAAAATATAAAGATACAAATATTAATGGAGAAAAGAGTCAGCATCCACTTTACAGTGGTAAAAGGGTCAGAAAAACCGTCAAAAATAGCAAAAGGAACCACAAAGAGAACAAAAAAAACAAGAAATGAAGAAAAATAA
The DNA here is from genome assembly GCA_019749915.1 of Alphaproteobacteria bacterium. Taxonomy (GTDB): domain Bacteria; phylum Pseudomonadota; class Alphaproteobacteria; order UBA9655; family UBA9655; genus UBA9655. The sequence continues at coordinate 16,705 of JAIEPE010000049.1, forward strand.
AAGAAATTATATTTTTTTAAGAAAAATAACACTCTTGAAAGATGGCAAGATAGATACATCCTAATTCTTATGCTTCTTTAGCAAAAATGGGATTTAAAAATCCCATTTCGCTTCTAATCTTATAATGAAAACTCAATTTAATGGCTGTGGTGAGAATATACCTCAGGAGCACTGTGGTGAGAATATACCTCAGGAGCACTGTGGTGAGAATATACCTCAGGAGCACTGTGGTGAGAATATACCTCAGGAGCACTGTGGACCTCAGGAGCACTGTGGACCTCAGGAGCACTGTGGTGAGAATATACCTCAGGAGCACTGTGGTGAGCATGTCCATAGCTGGAAGTCCCAGAATCTAGCTCTCTTTCAGTTTCCATCGAAAAAACAACTGATGGAGTAAAAAAAGACAACAAAGTTAATGTTTTTATTAAAGATCTCATAGTATTTATTCCTTACTTAGAAAAAGGGTTACGCAAAACTCTTAGGTAAGCATATCATAAGAAAAGTCTTCTTAACAACTTTAAAAAATATCTTGCCCTTTGAGCTCTTCAGCGGCTTATAAACTTTCCAAGCTCTAATCGCAAGACTATAAATCCAGATCCCGAACAAACTGGGCATTTTCTTGAATGAAGGCAAAGCGCTTTTCAGGACTGCGGCCCATAAGATCATCCACAAAGGTGTCCACATCTCGGTCATCAAGGAAAACGCGTTGAAGGTGGCGCTTTTTGGGATCCATAGTGGTTTCCTTCAACTGAATCGCGGGCATCTCTCCAAGGCCCTTAAAACGGCTAACTTCCACCTTTTTGACTCCTTTGAATTCGGTCTCTAAAAGCTTTTCTCGATGGGCATCATCATGGGCGTAAATACTTTTCCCTCCATGAACCAAACGATAAAGCGGCGGCTGGGCCAGATACAGGTGACCTGCATCCACGATAGGACGCATTTGTTGAAAGAAAAACGTAATCAGAAGGGAGGCAATGTGAGCTCCATCCACATCCGCATCCGTCATAATAATCACACGCTCATAGCGTAGTTTTTTAGAGTCACATGTTTTTCCAATGCCGCACCCCAAAGCCAGGACCAAATTGGCGATTTCCTGATTGGCATTCATTTTATCCATGGTTGCATTGGCCACATTGAGGATTTTCCCACGCAGAGGTAAAATCGCTTGGGTCTTGCGCTCACGCGCCTGTTTAGCCGTGCCGCCAGCCGAATCCCCTTCCACCAAAAAAATCTCCGTTCCTTCAGCCGAGCTGATACTGCAATCTGCTAATTTTCCAGGCAAGCGTAGCTTGCGCGTGGCAGAGGCGCGATTAATATCCCGACTTTGCTTACGCCGCAGCCGTTCTTCCATTTGCTCAATCACATACTCTAACAAGCCTTGAGCCGCTTCTGAGTTGGCAGTTAGCCAGTGATCAAAATGATCCCTAAGAGAGGATTCAATCAAGCGCGCCGCTTCTTGGGAGACAAGTTTTTCCTTTGTTTGCCCTTGGAATTGTGGGTCTCTTAAAAAAGCTGAGAGCACCCAGGTAGCCCCCTGAAGGCAATCCTCCGGCGTAAGACTTGCTGCTTTTTTATTGCCAAGGCGCTCGCCATAGGCGCGCAATCCCTTAACAATGGCTTGGCGAAAACCATTTTCGTGAGTTCCACCTTCGGGCGTGCGAATGGTGTTGCAATAGGAAGTTGAAAATCCTTCCCCTTCGCTGGGCCAAGCGATAGCCCATTCAACTCGCCCCTCACTTTCAGAAAATTTGGATTCTCCTGCAAAAAAGTTGGGAGTCACTAAAGGGGTATCTCTCAGCACCTCTTTGATATAATCAGACAACCCTCCTGGAAAATGAAAGATGGCCTTGGCAGGAGTGCCATCCTGGCACAAATCTTCAGGGCAAGTCCAATGGATGGTCACGCCCTTGAAAAGATAGGCTTTTGAGCGAGCCATTTTATAAAGAAGAGCTGGCTTAAAACGCGCTCCTTCTCCAAAAATTTCGGGATCGGGAGAAAAACAAATAAATGAGCCTTGCCTATAGGCACTCCCCCCCTTGTTCTCCAAGGGTGTCAATGGATGACCTTGAGCGTATTCTTGGCCCCATACTTCCTTATTACGCGAAATTTCGACCACAAGGCGAGATGCCAAGGCATTGACAACTGAGAGCCCTACTCCATGAAGACCACCGGAAGTACTGTAAGACTTCCCTCCAAACTTGGCGCCGGAATGGAGGGTGGTTAGAATCACTTCGAGAGCTGATTTATTAGGAAACTTTGGGTGAGGATCAATAGGAATCCCTCGTCCATTATCCCGCACGGAAACAGATCCATCTTGATTTAAGGTCAAATCAATGCGGCTAGCATGACCCGCAACGGCCTCATCCATGGCATTATCAATAACTTCTACAACCAAGTGATGAAGTGCCCGCTCATCTGTACCGCCAATGTACATACCAGGACGACGCCGGACAGGCTCTAGTCCTTCGAGGACCTCAATATCTTTCGCTGAGTAGGCTTCGGCTCCAGTTGCTGCCGTCGATTTAGAAAACAATTCATTCATGAGGCGCATTATGCTTAAGAGCTCTTAAAAATGCAAGCAGAGCTTGAAGAAAAACCAGCGAGCAAGCCGCGGGACGTCAAGTGGGGTGGTGACGCCCCGTGGTTTAACCACGGGGTTGAAACGAAGAAACCTCCTGGACTCCCTCATGCGAAGGGATGACATCATCGGTGGATACAATGAATAAAGAATATTCCCCAAGGATACACTGACAAATTAATTTCCAAACAACCAAACCTTTCAAATCGCTTAAAATAAAACTAAATAATTAATGTTTTATAAATAATTAATGATATATAATAGTAATTATAAGAATAATATTAAAAAATATTTTTACAGGAGGGTATTATGAAAACGTTAACATTAGTCTCTCTCACTCTTGGCATTGTTTTCTTGCTTGGAGTCAGTTCAGCAACAGAGGCTAGGGCTAGCAATCAAAATGATAGCAACGTAGTTATGGCATATTGGCGTCATCCTGGTCCATACTATTATGGTGACCCCTATTACTACGGCCCAGGCCCAGGTTATTATTATGGCGGACCTTTACTCTGCGTTGGTCCCCTTTGCATATAATAAATCGCCGTTGGCTAGGACTCTAAAGAGTAAACTATACTTAAAAATGGTCGAGTTTTTCTCGGCCATTTTTATCTAAAAAGTATTTTGTAATAAAAAATTAATAACTTCTAAACAAAAGTGTTATACAATAGTACTCATAAGAACAAACATAATTGTTTTTATAGAGGAGGAGATTATGAAATTTTTAACAAAATCATCATTTATTATAGGCACTATTTTCTTACTTGGCGCAAGTACAGTGTCGAATGCTATAGATACACAACCACTTGTCAAAAGTAGCGACTCTAGCAATATTATAAAAGTAAGAGGTGGAGGCCGCATAGGCGGCGGAGGTTTTGGTCACATGGGCGGCGGCTTCAGTCACCATGGTGGTGATTTTGCTCGCCACGGGGGTGATTTTGCCCATCATAGAGGATGGAACAACGATGTAGGTGTGGGCGTGGGAGTTGGCATTGGTGGTCCTGGTTATTATGGAGCTCCCGACGTCGACGTTTTTGATACTGGGCCTGCCGACGTTTGCGTAGGTCCCTATTGCCCTGTCCCTGAATACTAAATCGCTTATAAAGATGGCCGAGTTTTTCTCGGCCATTTTTTATCTGAAGAACATTTTACCACAAAAGATTAATACATTATAAACAAATAATGTTGTATAATAGTAATTATGAGAATAATTATAATTATTTTTTTATAGGAGGGTATTATGAATTTTTTAATCACATCATCACTTATTATCGGCGCTGTTTTCTTGCTTGGAGCAAGTACATCGTTGAATGCAATAGATATGCAACCGCTTACCCAACACAATAATAACATCATAAAAGTTCACGGCCATGGCGATCATGGCCACTACGGCGGAGGACACGGTTACCACCATGGCCACCACGGTTGGAATGGAGGCTGGGGAGGCTGGGGCGGCGGCTTTTATGGCGGTCCTGGTTATTATTATGGAGGCCCCGGCTATTACGTTGAACCAGGTCCAGGCATTTGCATAGGTCCCCTTTGCATACTCTAAAAGCAAATCACACATAAAAATGGCCGAGTTTTTCTCGGCCATTTTTTTATTGATCGTCATTGCGAACCTTGCAAAGCAAGGCGCGGCAATCCAAACAAGTTATTCAACAACCTCACCGCCCTTAATCTTCCCGCAAACCCCTTCTGGCAAATAGAGATAAGCATTCGGGTCCCCTTCAGGATTTGATCCGGCACAAGATGAGCCTGCTGCGGCACAATCCGTCATATGGGCTTTAATAAGGCTTTTCCCATCAGGGCCAATGATGCGGCATTTCTCCCCTTTAGCATCAGCAGCACAAGCGTCTTCAACAAGCACTGTCGCAAAAGCGGCTGCAAGAATGGATGCGGTTAAACTTCCTTTTTTCATTTTAATTTTCCTTGTTTGTATTTCTTTTTGCTTGCTCTAAAGCTACCCAAACTTTTTCATCTTGTCCATATTCGTCAGGGACAAAATTCATTTTCCCATGTTCATCCTCAAAAACCGTAAAATAGGTGATAAAGACTGGCAACGGATGGGGTAATTTAACATGCTCCGTTTGTGAGCCAGAGGCCTTACCTTCAATATACGCAAGGGTCCATGACGGATCATCAAAGACAAATTCAGCCAATTTAACAGGATTTTCCACACGAATACAGCCATGACTTAGAGAGCGGTTTTCCTTCTTAAACAAGTTCTGAGAAGGGGTTCCATGAAGGTAAATAGAGAAAGGACTCTCAATGGTAAATCGAATTTTTCCTAGAGCATTCGCACTCCCCGGTCGCTGTACGATATGCGTTCCAGATTCATCATGGGTCACCACATATCCTTTTCGTGCATAAGCTTCAGGATGACTCTCAATCTTTGGCAAAACTTCATGAACAATACTAGCAGGCACATGCCACGAAGGATTGAAAATTATTTCGTTTATCGGAGCATTAAATACAGGGGTCTTGGTATATTTTTTCCCTGTAATGATGGGCATAAAGAAAGCTGTTTTCCCCCCATTCACAGCTTTTAAGTAAAAGCCAGGGATATTCACCTGAATATAACGGGAAGGTATGGGGTCAGGATACCAGCGCTGCCTTTCCATACTGACAATAATAGAATGGAGACGATCCTCAACAGAAGTATTCAAAGCCGCCAAAGTAGCAGCTCCCACCTTTCCATCAGGCTCCTGAGCATGAAGGATTTGAAATTCTTTAAGGGCTGTCTCTAATCCTTCATCAAACTGATCTCCCCCGTGAGCGCCAGGAATGTCTTGGGCCACAAGTTGTTTCCTCAAAGTTTCAACCTGGGCTCCAGAATCTCCTTTTTCAAGCTTAGTTCCCTTAGGAAGTTGAGGCCAGCCGCCTTGGGTTTGTTTTTGACGATACAAGGCCAAGGTTTTTTTAAGATCTTGATATTCACGCCCTTGAGGAGCAAGTCCATGAATCCAACCGCAATGGTCTGAAAGAGAAAGATAGTTTTTCAAAAGTTCTACTTCATCGACAGCAACCTGTTTCACATGAATACTATTGCTAACCTCTTGGGGATTGATGCGCTCGCCTTTCATATCGGCAATATAATTCAAGGCAGCCAAGGTCAAAAGCGCATCTGCCTTCTTCTGTATCTCAGGAGAAGATAAATTCATTTTATCAAGAGCTTGCAATAAAGGAGTATAGTCTTCTTGCCACAACCCCTCCTCCTCAACATGATTCAGAGCCTCCCGAAGGGCTTTTGCACAAGAGCTCCAAGCGCCTCCTTTGATCCAAATTAAATTACCCTTAAAATAATCATAGGTTTTTTGAATCCGGGGATCTGTAGAAGCCTCGGGCAAAGCAAAGCCACACGTCAGATTTAGATTTGCTAGCAAAAGAAAAACGGCTATTTTTCTCATCATTTATTTTCTCCTCAAAATCCACAAAGGGAGTTGTTGACGGGCTCGAGAGAGTGAGCTATAAATCCTCTACAACACTGTGGATAATTATTATTAAGGAATA
>JAIEPE010000073.1 GCA_019749915.1 Alphaproteobacteria bacterium
GGAGTGATCTGGCAGTTTTACTCTCCTGATCAAATCTCCTTTGACAGATTTGGTTGTGATAGCAGTGTGTGGGTTGTCGCGACTCATGCACTGCGCTTGTTTCTCCTCTTCGTCTTTCAAGTTTCGGGTACGTTGCCCTGCGGGATTCGCCCTCTGTCACGTATCCAAATACGCTCATCGGGCTCACCCTTGGGCGCCTGCCCGATACCTTGAAATCCTTTGAGGATAAGTTTTTATTATCGAGTTTTTCTCGACTTTTTCATCAATATTCTTTTACATAATACCCTCCTTATTTCTATCAAGAGGCCTTGTTTCCGACAAACCCCTTGATTTAAATGCCTCCAATCCTTGCAGGGTCCAGAGTTTGAGATCCACGTCTGAGGATTTTGTCAATTCATTCAGCTCCAGCAGTCCTTTAAAGAGAGCTGCGATATTGTTTTTGACAGAGATATCCTTTTGCAAATCAACGCCGAGCGGAATGTCAAAAATATCGAGTGTTCCTGCGAGCTCCAATAGGCTTCCCAGCTGGATCAAACTTCGAGTTCTTGCCCGCCTTTTAGCGGAAGAAGAAGTTTGGTTAAGGCCCTCTTTCATACTTTTGATCCTTTCCGCCTTATGGATTCTCTGCTGTATTTTGCGGTATTTCACTTTGAGGAGTTGCAATTCTCTTTGCGTTTCGTTTGCTGGAGTCTCTGCGAAATTGCTTGGCGGATTTTATCCATTCCTCCTTTTGTTTCTCTGAGGCTGAACCCCAAGAATTTTTAAGAATGGAAAGGACGAGCTCATAAGAGAAGTTATCAGAAAGAATTCCCTGAGCTTCTTTAAGCAAGAGCATGGCCTTTTGTGTTTTAATCCGTTCTCTTTTTTGCCGGAGCAGATTTATTTTGTCTTCAATTTTAGAGATATCGTCGTCCATGAGGCCTGTTTTTCCTGTTTAAAGTTTTTTTTGAAATATTTGACATAAAATTATCAAATCTCCTTTCAATCGTCAAGAAGGCTTTCAAAAAAGAGAAAAAAGAAAAGAAGTTAAATACAAGTATCTATAAAACAACAAAAGACACAAAAATTATAAGTCAGTCCGCCGTAAGATTATTTTTAAATCTTGCTAGGCGCGCTGATACGTTATATAAATATAACCGCGCTCTGTTGCGTGCAACTAAGACTTTTCCAAAAGAAACAAAGAAGAAACAAACAAAAAAACACTCTATGGCCATATACCACCACACCACTCGCATGATTGGACGCAGTAACGGAGGTAATCCCGTAAAGGCCATTGCGTACATTTCAGGAATACAGATTACAGATCCAAACACAGGCGAGGTTTTTGATTTTCAGGATAAGTCCGTCCAAGACGTGCGAATTTTGCTTCCTGAGAATGCGCCCGCCTGGGCTAAAGAAATTCAACAGCTTGTCGCAACAGATCGTGAGAAAGGGATTCAGCTCCTTTCTGATATGGCTAATGCCGCTGAAAAGCGCGTTGATGCCCAGGTTTATCGTGAGATTGAGTTTTCCCTTCCCCGGGAATTGACCTATGAGCAAAGAAAGACTTTAGCTCAAGAATATGTTCAGGATCAGTTTTGTAGTTTGGGGATGCTCGCTATTCAAGGTTTTCATGAAGAGACCTGTGAGAAGACGGGAGAGCCCAATCCCCACTGTCATACATTTTTTTTAACGCGCGAACTTGTGGAAGATGGACTCGCCTCTAAAAAGAATCGGGACTGGAACACACGGGAGATTCATGAAGTTTGGCGGGAACAGTGGGCACAATATGCCAGCTTTCATCTCAAAATGTATGGGTTTGATATTACCCTTGATCACCGCTCCTATAAGGATCAGGGGTTAGATATTGAGCCTCAGATCAAATTAGGCAAGGGGGTGAATGAGCAAGAAAAGCGGGCAGAGGGCATTGAAGGTCGTTCTTCCTCAAAGACTCAAGAAAACTCTCCAGAAAATGAAAAAGACATTGGAGGGTTCGTTGAGGCAACGCCTGCTACAAAACGAACGCAAGCCTTTCGAGAAGTTCAGCTCCGCAATCTCTACCGCATTATGAGGCGCCCAGAGACGGTCCTTGATATTGTTACCCGCCATCATGCCACTTTTATGTGGGGGGATGTGCAGAAGATTTTGGGACGGTACGTTGATGACAGTACGCTTTTTCAGAGGTTGGATGCTCGCCTTCAGAATTCAAAAGAGCTGCTTTTGTTAAAAGGAAATAAGGAGAATAAAGACGAGGCTATCTATACCACCCATATTATGCTTAAAGCTGAAAAGAAGCTCGTCGGAACAGCAGAGTCTCTTGCGAGGCATGACTCACATACGGTTTCTTCCGCCTCTATTGAAGGTGGTTTAGAGCGTTTAAAGACGGGATTAAACCAAAAAGGGCATGCCTTGAGTGAGGGACAAGAACAAGCCATTCGTCATTTGGTGAATGACGGGCAGCTCAAGTGTATTGTGGGCTATGCAGGCGCCGGTAAAACAACAGCTCTGGAGGTTTGTCGCGATATTTGGGAAGATGCCGGATATCGGGTGTATGGTCTGGCACCTACAGGAAGGGCGGCGCAGAATCTTGAAGGCAGTGGGATCAAATCCCAAACCTTGCATAAGTTTCTCAAGTCCTTTAACGAGGGAAGATGTCAGTATAATGAGCGTAGCATTCTTGTGCTTGATGAAGCAGGCATGGTGGATGTGGAACGGTTTGATAAGTTTTTAGGAGCAGTTCAAACCTTAGGAGTCAAAGCGGTTGTGGTGGGAGATGGGGCTCAGCTTCAACCGGTAGAAGCGGGCCCCGCCTTTCGTTTGGTTACAGAAAGGGTAGGTGTTTCTCGCCTTGAGGAAATCGTCCGTCAAAAGGAAGACTGGCAAAAAGAAGCAACAGTCTTGTTTGGACAGCAAGAATCGCAAAAGGCCATTCAGGCCTATCAGGACAAAGGCCATGTTCATCTTATTGAGGAGCATCCTACTACAGATGTAATTTCTCGCTACGAGATGGCTGCAAGAACGTCAGGTCTGATCTTCCGCGAGATCATGCAGGAAGTGAAGGAGTTATCTCTTGCTTCCAAGCATGAGGATTATGGGCTGTTTTTGCATTGGAAAAATATTCAAAGAACAGCTGGCAAAGAGATTTTAGACAACCCTGAAATGTATAAGCCTGTTCTTGAGTCTCGAAACATTGACCCTCTGGAAATGGCCCGGCTTTTTGTGAACAAAAAACAAAATAAGAAATTACAATATGATGAAGCCGCTTCCCTTCTAAAGGATAAGGGACTAGGTCATTTGATAGGTCTTGAGAAACCGCCTGGTCAAACCGTTGAGGTCAGAGGCGGTGCTAAAGCGGCTTTAATTGAAGACTGGAAAAAGACGTTTCAAGAGGATCCCGATAAAAGTCTCCTCATGATGGCGTATAGTAACCGGGATGTGCGAAATCTCAATGCTGGGGCGCGCACTCACTTAAAGGAAGTAGGAATCCTTGATAAAAAAGATTTTGCATACACCATTCACCGAGAGGTGGAAGACGACTTTGGCCGTAAGAAAATCTTTAAGGAAGAGCGGGTGTTCTCTAAAGGAGATAAGCTCGTTTTTACCCGCAACAACACTGGCCTTGGCGTTAAAAATGGCACCATCGGCACTATTACAGACATTAGCGCGCAAAAAATTGAGGTCAAAGTTATGGAAGACCAAAAGGTATCCTTTGCGCCTAAACTAAATCCCTATTTCGATCAAGGCTGGGCCGTAACCATTCATAAATCCCAAGGAACAACGGTCGATAAAAGCTTCCTTCTGGCCTCCCATGAGATGACGCAAAACCTGACCTATGTGGCCATGACCCGTCACCGGGACTCTGTGCAAGTTTATGGAAGCACTTTAGATTTCTGGAGAGACAAAAAACTCCCTCAAGTTCTCTCGAAGTCAGGAGAAAAGCTGGGCGCAGCTGATTATTTGGATGCAATCTCTCTTGCCAAACTCATGAAAGAGGAAGACCGGTTTCTCACCAAACTCTTCACCCGCCTCGGCGATGAGCTTCACGCCATGGGAGCTGTTTCTAAACAAGTCTTTAAAAACGTTGCGGATCATTTTCTAGGGCGGACTTCAGAGAAATCCATTCTTTTAAAACCTGAAACCATTCGAGAAGAAACCCGAGCGCATGAGATTCTGCAAAAGGAGTCTGTTCGCTCTTTCCATCCCACTTCTCCTGCAGAGATAAACGCTGTCCAAGATGTTCATGAAGATATGAAGCATCCGGCCTTTCAGGAGGCTGACTTTTATAAACGCGTTTTTACAAAAGGCCTCAAAACTCAAGGAGAAGCTGCTTCTATTGAATACTGGAAAGAAAAGAGAGAGCCTTATGTCAAACAATTCAATCAAAAGATGGAAAATGTCAATCAGTTGCTCGCCTCTCCTTTATTAGGTTATATGTCCGATAAATCAAAGGACCTTGCCCGTAAAGCTGCCTTTGAAGATCCCGACAAGGCCATAAAGTTTTTAGGCGACCTCAAAGACATCAAGCAGGCTGAGCACGATGCTCACGCCCAGGCCTTGCAAGCTAAAGAGGCCGCTTTTAAAGAGCAAGCCCAACAAGAGCAAAGGCGCCAAGAGGCCTTGAAAAAAGGTTTGTCCCATTATTACCGCTTTAAAGACCTCAGCCATGAGCTGGAGAAGCAATACGACTCTGATCTCGAAAAGGAATGCTCCGACCTCAGCAAATCCCTTTACAAAAACAAGGAAGTGTATGAGCACATCAAACAAATCGACCCCGAAATGAGCCAGGCCATTAAGCAGCTCGCTCAAGAAAAGCAACTGCAACAAAAAATAAAAGAAATGGACCGTGGTGGAATGTCTTTGTGATTCTGCTTCTTAGTTGTGTAGTACTATCTTATCTTTTTCATAAAGAAATTTTATCAAAATTAGATGAACCTAAGCAGCTTATAACCTCTCATCCATTTTTTCTTTTAGGGTTCCTATTAATGTAGCTCGCCATTCCTGAAGTTCCTCAGTTTCTTCCATACCTGGTATATACCGCATGATACTTTTTTGTATAGCAGGGTCTAATTTTAGTACAATAGCTGTTACTTCTTCTGCAGAAATCCCTTCTAATTTTCGATGAAAATCTTGAAGGAAGCTTACATGGTTAACAAACAGCGCTTTATCGCGGCTGCATTTACTCTTTACAGTCACTAAAATTGCATCCCAAAGTTCACAACCGGTCGCTATATTAATTAAATCCATTCCTAATGTAGCAGAAGGCAACAGCATCCAGCAAATAACAGGCACAGACTTAAACTGTTGAATTGTTAAAGTTGCAGTTGTAGCAAAAGAGCCCACTCCAGCTAAAGTAATAGGGATATATCCAATAAATCTTTCTATCCAATGAGTTACGTTCTCACTTAAGGAACGAGCTCCATTACCTATTCTAGAAAGCTTCAATCCCAAAGAGCCTCCAACTGATACTCCAATTTCCAGAAGAGGTATTCCAGCCACTACCATGAGAGTATATTGTAAGGCTTTAGAAGAACTTAATTTCTCTTCTATTCCCCCCGGTACAGTCGCAATTAATCCTAGCCACGAAAGTGCGGTAAAAACCGCAAGTGCAGGTACAAGTATGACTGCTTTTTTATTAACTTTTGGAGGAGAAAAAGACAGATCTTGAAGCATGTGGTTTGTTAAATGCCTCCAGCGGTGATCAGGTATTCGATTTTCCTCATCAGATTCAATTTGAGCTAGCTCCCTTAAAGAACTAATCTCAGTACGCAAACCTTTTTTAGATAAGTGTTTTAACCTTTCGTTTGCGCGTCCTGTTGATTCTATAAATGCCTTTTTAGCTTGCTCTAAGACATCTGACTCTGCATGAGAATTATCAATTTTTTTTCTGGTCCTCAGCCATGTCCACACTTTTTTAAGTTGTCCGTGAGTTAGCGATAAAAAGAACTTGTTTGAAACGAGTGTTACTAAACCAATACAGCCTATAACCGCATATTTAAAACCTTCTATACCTTCTTTTTCTTGATCTATTAAACTTAAAAGAGTAAGGGGGATTGTAGAAGCAATAGCTAATCCCCATTCTCCAAAACTAGGGAGCCAGGATGTGAATTTAGAACAATATCGACGAAAAAAGCCCGATTTTTCAGTCTCCAGCGGTTGATCAGTAGCTGACTTAGGTGTTAATGAAGGAAGTATCCCATGTATCGTCCAAGTATAAAAAAGCGCTTCAACTGCCATGTTGCTCCACCCTAGGTATTTGCCAACTCCATTAGCAACGTCATCTGAAATACTAAAGCCGGCAAATCTTGCAAACTCCTCGGGGAAATGCTCTCCAATTAAGAAAGTTAAGGAACCAATAGATGAGATGACTGCACCTGCAAAAAGGGTAAATAATATTGCAGCTTTTCTTTTTCCATAATTTTTCTTAACTTGTTTTCCACTTATATCATCCAAATGGTCTGTTACTAATTTTACTAATGGATTATTAGATAAATTATTCAGATGTTCCTTGAATTCCTCATCTTCAAGCAGAGGGTCAATCTGTTGATTAAATGTTTTAAGAGGAATCTCAGCGTGTGGGGCTATTTCTTCTTCTGTGTCTTCATCTAAAATTATTATAGGTTTTGAAATTCTAGAAGGAGGATTCATACCAATAGACTCCAATTCTTCTTTATACATGCACCGAGCGCAATCGGGTAAAATAAGAGAGATTATAATCAAGAGAGATAGCAGCCTAGTGAAGGCAGGAATCAAACTGTTTATACTTATGTTGAATTGAATCATTGGCTCTTCTCCATTAATTTAGACCACAAGTACATTGCGCCATAAGAACGCCAAGGTTGCCATGTTTTAGTGAGATCCTGAGCTATGTTGGGGCTGGAAATTTCTAAAGCTTTTATTAATTCTTTGTCATTATATGGAAAGGCATCAGGCCACGACAAAGAGCGCATTACAATATATTGAATTGATCTTTCGTCAATATTTGGTAACAAACGAAGTCGTTCCATGGTCTTAGATACGTCAGCATTTGGTGTAAGAGTTAGGCTTTTATCTACAATCGCTTGTGCTAAGAGAATAATTGCTTGAGCTTTAATTTGTGGAATCTTAAGGGCATATATTTCCTCAATCGATGCCCTTGCAATACGTTCAGGATTAGGAAAAGCATGGGTCAATTCAGGAAAAGGAGTAGAGTAGAATGCACCAAAATGATTAACAAATCGCTGAGATAATACTTGTGCTTCTTTTATTGATACGTGTTGACTTAAAATTGCCTGTATAGCTATCTCAAAACCTTCAAATGCGCCTGGCACTCGTAAACCTGGACAATTCTCAGCTAGTAGGCCTAAGGCTTCTATAATTTTTCCTGGGGAGCAAGTTAAATCAAAGAGCAACTTGACGTGTTTAAGGACTAGCAAAATTACGTGAGCAAGTTTAATATCTATTGTGATTCGCAGCGTAGATTGATCCGGCACTTTTTCAACTTTTATCCAACCAATATAATCATGGCCTTTTTGTTCTTGACGTACTATGCGTCTATAAATTCCTTTGTATATCTCCTCACTTTTTGGAATAGATTTCTCTTTCAAGAAGTTAAGAAGTAACTGCCATTCTAAAGGGGGTTGATAACTAAGATCAAAGATTAACGAGTCAACGGACTCCTGTTTTATTATAGTACGTCGAAAATTTGTAGGATTAAGACCATAACGATGCTTAAATAATACATTAAATCGGCGTAGACTATTGAATCCTGCTGCGAATGCTATTTCAGTAATTGGGAGTGAGGTATCCGTAAGTAAGCGCTTAGAGAGAAGTAGACGTTGAGTTTGAGCAAACTCGATTGGGCTCACTCCTAACTCTGTTTTGAAGCTTCTCCGTAAATAACGATCTGTAACTCCTAGTTTTTCAGATAACCCCCTTACTTTTGCTTCATTTAGAAAGCCTTCTTCAATTAATTCCATGGCTTTTTGTGTTATTTTGGTGATTCTTGCGCTTCGAGTATTTCCTGGTGCTTGTTCTGGTCTGCAACGAAGGCAAGGACGAAAACCCGCAGCTTCTGCTGCCGCAGCATTTGAAAAAAATCGGCAATTTTCAAATTTTGGGGGTCTTGCCGTACAAATTGGGCGACAGTAAATTCCTGTCGCATTAACTCCAAAAAAGAAATGACCATCAAATCTAAAATCGTGCGAACGGATGGCCTTATAGCATTGTTCTTTATTAAGTAGCATAAACCTATCAACGTCATTTTTTAATTTCATATAAAAACTCTAATACCTTTGTTTGATCTATGCTCGCCGTTTTTGGACAGAGTATTTTTTATAGAGAACGGAGTGTACGACTTTTTTTAGGCTGTAATAACATCGAATGGCGTGACGATACTTAAAAAAGCTCATTTTTTAAGAAAATCTTGATAGAGTTTAAATCAATCAGAAGGGAAGAAAAAACAAAGAAAAATATCAGTCGTCGTTAAAATTAAAAATAACGACTGAAGTCTTCAATGGAGATATGATTATAGGGGAACTAGTCTCAAGAGTGAGATAGCTTCTGCTCAAATTCACCATTTGAACCACCAGCTTTTTAGATCATGGGATAAAGCTATTCGAGAGCTCTCGTAACCCATCACACACGGCTCATGAAAATGAAAAACTTCCTCCTTCGCTTCTTTGTTTCCTTAGTTGAAACTTGAGTTAGGTCTGCTATTTGTGGATTGATTTCCCTTCTTTGTGGCTCCGGAACTCTTTTTGTACTTTTCAAAATACCAGAGAAGCAGGTTTTCATTGGAAGCAAGTCTCTTTTCGTAGTTTTGGATTTCCCGATTATGTTTAACCCACAAAAAGGAAGCACAAACAAAGAAAATAACCATCCCCGCAAAGGCAGCAGCAAAAAAAGAAAGAACAAAGGGTTTTGTCCATAGATTTGTATACTGCAGCATCATGGCTTTCCAAGAGCTTAAGGTCTCCTCTCCTTGCCTATGGAGGCGCTGGAGATCTTCTTCGGCTTGTTTTAAGAAAGGAGAAGAGGTTTCGTAAAAACTGGTGGTGACCTTGGTGCTAATGTCTAAAAAGTTGTTTTTCAAGTGGGCGGAAATTTTCTGATCCAATTCTTTTGTGATGGTATCTTCCAGATCTGCCTTAAAGGCATTGAGAGTTTTCTGGATCTCTTTAGAAAAGGTAGCTTTGTTTTTCTCAATATCCTTCGTAATCTCTCCATGGAGGTCCTTAAGGGCCGCCTCTAAAGCATCTTTGGCGAGTTGTTTTTCTAAATCTTCAAAGCTTAAATTATCTTTTGGCATAGGAGGGATCCTTTTTTATATCCTTGCCTTCTATATGGAGATGGGAGAGTTGGATTTTAAGGGTTCAGTTTATTAAATTGAGAGGAAAGAATCTGCCATCTTTATGAAAAGCCTTCCCGACAGGGAGTGTTGAAAATTGTCTGATTATGAGAATTCTCATATTGTAAGTGAGAACAGACAAAGAAATAAAGAAAACATAATGATAAATTATATGGAATATTTAATAGAAGAGAACATCCATTAATTCATTTTTAATGAATCATCATTATAATTAAAGATAGGGAAATTAAATTTACAAAAAGGGAGGCTATTATGATGTTCATCATGCATATCAGCGCACTATTTGCCCTGAGTGTTTTGCTAGGAAGTACGTTGCTGTTGATTTGGTCATTGCGGAATAAGGGTGAAGGTAGTGCCCTTGGTAAAGCCATCGGCTCCATTGTTTTTGTCTTTTCTATCCTAAGCTTACTTTGCATTGGCTATTATGGCCTTAAATATTGGGCCCAAGGTGAATTTGAAACGCCTACGGGCATGTCCATGGAAATGCCAATGCGTAATGAGATGATGCAAAAAATGATGCCGATGATGATGCAGCAAATGATGCCTATGATGATGGAACACATGGGGCAAATGGGGAATATGCAGAATATGGGCAACATGGGGATGGAAAAGGGTGAAATCCACCATCCGGGCTCTCAATAAAGAGAACAAAAATGGATGAAAAGTTCCCATCTCATCACAAAGATAATAAAGATCAACCAGGTTCTTGGTGGTTTTCCACCCAGGGAATCGTAGCAATCCTATTTATTGCCGTGATTGGATTCTATCTTATCACAGAACATACAGCCCATTTCTTTGGGATCCTTCCTTTTTTGATTTTTTTATTATGTCCTCTCATGCATATTTTTATGCATCATGGCCATGGGGGGCATAATGATAAAGGGCATAAGATGTGAGTGAGGGGAGAGCTGTGGAAAACCTTAGTTTAAGTGGTTACGGTCTCTGGGCTCTTGTCTTTATTAATTCCTTCATCTTAATTTTATTTGCTTACAGCTTTACACAGCTAAAGACCAAAAGGAATTGGCTCAGCTTTTCTCTCTTTTCAACTTTTGTTATTGTTCATTTTACTGAAATGTACGGATTTCCTCTCACAATTTACTGGTTCTCAGGAGGGCTTTCAAAGCTCTATCCTGGTATAAATTTATTCTCTCACACCAATGGCCATTTATTTCATATTTTGTTTGGCTTTAAGGGAGATCCCCATCTCGGGTTTTTCCATGCTTTAAGTCTTCTTTTTATTTTTTTCGGGCTTGGTACTGTAGCCTATGCCTGGGGCATTCTTAATGAAGCTCAAAAGAAAGATGAGCTCGCAACGACAGGTCCTTATGCTTTTGTGCGTCATCCTCAATATGTGGGATTTATCCTCATCATCTTCGGGCTCTTTGTTCAATGGCCAACCGTTATTACCCTGCTTCTTTTTCCTATATTGGTGACAGTTTATATTCAGCTTTCTTTCAGAGAAGACAGAGAAATGCTTCTAAAGTTTGGCAAAGAGTACAAAAAATATGCCAAAGATACACCTATGTTTATTCCTCGGGCATCAGAGCTCTGAGATTAATTTAACGGCTAAAAAAGGAGAAAAATCATGATGTTTTTATCACACATATACCCATTTTAACTTGAAGACACCTTATTGAAGGTCTGAAAGTTAAATGGGTATATCTCGACAGCCCCATGGCAACTGACGTTACCGACCTTTACTGCAGATTAAGTGTAGAATATCGTCTTTCTGATGAGGAATGTGCCTTGATGCGTCGAACTGTCAAATTCGTCAATACGCCGGATGAATCAAAGGCTTTAGATCATGAATAATCTCCCAAAAGTATCATCTCAGCAAGTGGAATGGCTACGGGAGGGCGCGTGCTTTATCACATGAAGGCATTTATTTCTGATTCTCGAAACACAATACTCTTCACAGGGTGTTCCAGGCTGTAGGAACTCGCGGTCAAACGCTTGTTCAAGGAATTGAGAGAATTAAAATCCATGGGGAATATTTTCCCGTTCGTGCTGAAATTGTGAATCAAGAAGTCCTTTCTGCCAATGCTGATTATCAAGAGATCCTAGGTGGCTCAAAAACTTCAGTCACCCTCCAAAAGAGGTATTTTTGACCTATGGAGAACTCTTGCTTCAGACTCACTTCGTCAAAAAATTGAAGAAACCTATAAATGGAAATGTAAGATCCCTGAATATCTTGAAAGCGTGAGTTTAAGTTAGATAATTTGAATAAAAAAACTGTTAGACGTTTAATTTCTTGGGCGTTTAAGTCCTTCTTTTTTTCCTCAAAACATCATATAGTAGTAAAATTCTAGTCATAAACTATTTCAACTGGCTCATACAGTCAAACAGAAGTAAGGAAAATTTTATGAATAAAAACAACATATGGCTGTGTTTAAAAAATAGTTTTCTATTATTTGCAGTTATTTTATCAATTTTTTCATCGACTGTTTGGGCCATGACGGACGATCTCTCAGATATTGAAAAAAGACAAACAGCTAAAAATAAAAACGGTAAAAAATGTCTAGATAACTGTGGGGATAAATCCGATGGTAACATCATTGCTAAGAAGGATTCTCAAGATAAAAATGCAAGTAACAGACTTTGGTATGATGGGAGGTGTTGTTCAGGAGGCTGTTCAACACAAGTAAATACACACCCAACAAGTCAAGGAGAACACGACGAAGAAATCAGCAGATATAAAATATTCTCCTCAAGTTTTATAAATGGAGCAGCTTATACTTTAGTACCTGAACTCATTAGGGATGCTCTAGAGTTCAAAGGGTATTCCCGAGCTTCAAACATTGTATCAACGATAGTTCAAAGTGGAATGATCATTTATAATACATCATCTTATGCGCCGGTTGTAACAGGAACCATAGTAAGAATTGGCTTTAGACAATTAGGTTTTTCACAGCAAGATTCCAACACTGCAGGAATCACAGTGGCTATTGTCACCACTCTTACCCAAAAACTAATTTTTAGTGAAGAAACCGCTCTTGATTGTATAGTCGATGTTGCACTGGGTGTGGGTGGAAGTTATATGGGAAGCACCCTGGCTCTTAAAGCAAAGTCCTGGGTTTATCAACTTTTTGGATATAAAAAACCGGTTATATGTGAGAATGTTCAGTAGTCAGATAGCGACACAATTTCCTATTTAAATAGAAAAATAGAATCATTTCTGCAAGCGAACCTAAATTGCTCGAGTTCTCCTGCCAGCCTATTGAATGTCTCCTCTCAATAAGGGTATTTAATCACTTTATTTTAGGGCCTCATTAAGTATATCTTAACTCTCCAATAGCATAATGGTGAGATTCGATTGTGGCCAATATAACGTCCAGATCAGAAGAGCTATCAAAAGTCAAAAATGGATAAGAGGGAGATCAGAAATGAAAAGTAAATATGGATTTGGAAAAATTGTTCCATATTCTTTTGAGGATGCGCTTGAAAAAGTGAAAACAGAACTTGCAAAGGAAGGATTTGGCACACTCACAGAAATAGACGTAGCGGCAACTTTGAAAAAGAAGCTTAATCAAGAGATGCCGCCTTATCTAATCTTAGGAGCCTGTAACCCGCAATTTGCCCATCATGCTTTAGAGATAGACTCATCCATTGGCCTTTTACTTCCTTGTAATGTAGTTTTACGGGTAGATGATAATGATAAAGTTAATGTGGAAATTATGGATCCAAATGCAGTTCTAAACATTGTGGATCAACCCGAAATCGACCTCATCGCAAAGGAAGTAAGGAAACGGCTAGAGCGAGTCTTAGAAGCACTCTAATTTTAATTATAAAACAGATAGAAACTAAAAGGCGAAAGGCTCCTTTCTTCTTTGACACTAAAATTGAGACTCCTTGGCATTGATACCAGAGAACATCTTGTGTTTAGTCTTTGCTTTATACCCTATTTACTCCAGGACCCTTCATCATTTCTGGCTTATCCATACCTTTCATCATTTCCCCAGACATCGACCCCATGTTGGATTGACTGCCCCTCATTCCTTGCATCTGTTCTATCATCTGTCCCATGTTTTCATGCATTTTTTGCATTTGTTCCTGCATTTTAGGATCTGACATATTTTTCATCATTTCATCCATATTCCCATGCATTTGTTGCATCATGCTCATCATACCTTGCATTTTCTCCTTCATCCCCGTCATCTCAGTGGATTCCTGAGACATAGAGTTGTTCCCTTGATTTACGCTATTGCTCTCATCGCTTGAATGAGCAAAAGCATCAAATGAATAGGTTAAGGCACTGATCATCAGTAAAGTTTTTATAGAAGTTTTCATGGCAGTCTCCTCTTTCTGTTTTTATATTATAATCTTTGCAAGGTAACGCTAAACTAGTACTACAGTTGTAAAAAAACATCTATAGTAATAAGGCGGTCTTTAATTAAAACTAGCTTGATACTCTTTAACATCGGGACTTTGTTTTGATATACAAAACCATCAATTCAACAATAAATTTCCAAGACTCTTAAGAAAAAAACTAGAGTTGTAAGAATAAGTTTTTAATTTGTTTGTCTCTCAATAGAGCTGCTGCGAAAGTAGGTAATAGGGGATAAAAAAGAAGAGACGAATTATGCCAGTAGGCATTGTTTTTTAAATTGTAGAGAATCCATTTTTGAAATTAACGATTCCAGCAATAATTGTAATGACCCTCTAAAAATGGACCATTTTTTCGAAAAATTTTGATAGAGTTTGGACTCAATCAGAAAGGAAAAAGAAATGAAGAAAAAGATCAGTGCATCGTTAAAATTAAAAATAACCCTCGAAGCTTTTAAGGGGGATATGACCATAGGAGAGCTGGCTTCAAGATATGAAGTATCCTCTGCTCAAATTCACCGTTGGAAGCGCCAGCTTTTGGAACATGGGGGGGAGCTCTTCGAGAGCGCTCACAAACCCTCCCACACAGTTCATGAAAATGAAATCCAAAAGCTACATGCTAATATTGGGAGACTAACGGTTGAGAATGATTTTTTATCACGTGCGCTCGGGCAGCTAAAGTAAAGGAGCGCAGGCAAATGATTGATAAAAAATACAAGAACTTAAGTGTCCGTTCCCAATGTCGTCTTTTAGATTTAAACCGCTCGACGCTTTATGCTCTCCTCAAACCGTTGGCTGAAGATACGGAGCTCGCCAACCGAATCGGGGAGATTTATGAAGCGACCCCTCAGTATAGCTATCGTCGCATTCACGCCCAGCTGGTTCGTGAAGGAAAGACAATCAATCGGAAAAAGGTTTACCGATTAATGAAAGAGTTAGGGCTTCAAGCCATTTATCCTAAACCAAAAACAACTCTCCGAGGCAAGCAAGCTATTGTTCATCCTTATTTACTTAGTGGGTTTAAAATAGAAAGGCCCCATCAGGTTTGGCAGGTGGATATCACCTATCTAAGGCTTCCTGGTGGATTTGTATATTTAACGTGCTTAATTGATGTGTATAGCCGGGCTGTTGTTGGATGGCGTCTGTCCAATTCTTTGTGCAAGGAAGCGACCTTAGAGGCTTTGGAAGATGCTCTCTGGCGTTATGGTTCCCCTGATATAATCAACTCGGATCAGGGTGTTCAATTTACAAGCGAGGAATGGCAAAAGCTTTGTCGTGACAAGGGTATCGAAAGCAGCATGTCCCACAAGGGAGGCTCTACGGATAATGCTTACGCGGAGAGGTTTTGGAGGACCTTAAAGTTTGAAGGATTTTACTTGGACTTTCCGGAAACCATGGCAGAGCTAAAGAGAATGCTTTTCACATTTATTAAGTGGTACAACGAAGAGAGGCTTCATAGTTCCCTCAAGTACAAAACGCCGTTGGAGGTCTTAAAAATGGCGGAAACCCAGACCTATGGATATGTGGATAACTTGCTCCGCAAGTTCCCCACATCCCCACAGGTTCAACAACCACAATTCAATATTGTTTTTTAAATTAAGAAGAGCTAATGTTTAACCACGTCTACGCTCTATCATTTTTTTGAGCAATCGTGGTCCGGCCCTTGGGGGTCACTTCAAATATTAAACTTTAAATTGTATCGTTTGTTCTTATTTCGGTAACGATCCGAGAGGATTTTGAAGATTTTGAGTTGTCTCAATACATTTTCAATTTTGACACGAATTCGAGAAAGCGCTCGGTTGTAAGCTTTATCCTCCTTATCTAAGGGTTTTTTTTTGAGGCTTTAAAAGGAATCTCTGTTCTTGCATGAAGTTTATCGAGTCCTTGATACTCTGAGTCTGCAAGAGCTGTAGAATATCTAGGAATAGGGTCTTCTTTTTTGTAAACCTCAAAATCATGAACGGCTCCCGGTTTTGTTTTGGAGACATGAACAATCCGACCTTTAGGGAGTATGCGTACTTCTGTTTTGTTGGTATGGCGCTTTTTCTTGCCCGAATAAAAAGCTCTTTGACCCTTCTTAGGTCTTTCAATTTGTTGCTCTGTCGCATCAATAATAATTTCTTCTACCTCTTCTTGAGAAAGATGACGTGTTTCTGTGATGGCAATGACTCTGGCTAAAATAGGTTCTAACCTTTTGATATTTCGACAAACTCGATAATCATCAAGATCAAAGAGGAACCCAATAAAAATCTGAGTGGTATAGCTGCGGTAGTATAATAACAGTATTAAGATCTGCTTACTCAAAGAAAGCTTGTTGTTTCTCCCAGGACGTTTGTAGCGTTGGGTAACCCTTTTGCTCCATTCAGGTTCAACGGCTTTGACAATGTGCTCAAACTCGTCAACTGAAAGGCCAAATAATCTATAAAAGTTATTGGATGATTTTTAATCTTGTTAATATCTTAATGACATGGGGATACCTTTCTGTAATGAGGCTCCCATACTTTACAACATTTTTACTAAAATTTAAACTTTCGCAGCAGCTCTAATATTAATAAGAGTTTACCTTAATAAGGTTAAAAGGTATATTCCTCAAAAAAAGGAAAAACATGAACTCTCAAACTGATACTTTAATGGGTTGTTGCATTATTTTTGTAGTGCTTTCCATTAATTCTGTATCAGTTTTTGCCCATACAAAAACATCAACTGAGTCTCAGAGACACCCATTAAACGATCTGTTAAGTTCGTTGAGTGTACTAGACACATTTGTTCAAAACACTCTAGAAAACAACCCAGCTATTCAAGCTACCCAAGCAAATGTATTGGCAGCTAAGGCTCGTCAAAGAGCAACTGCACAACCTCTTTACAATCCTCAATTTACGGCTGAAGTACAAAGCAATATTGAAAGCACAGCAGGCATAAATCAAACAATAGATTGGATAGATAAACAGGAAACACGTACTCAAGTAGGGTCTGCTGATGCTCAAGTTGCTGAAGTCCAGCTTAGAGCTTTACGACAGCAATTGGCTGCTGAAACATTGAACGCATTAGTCACATATCAATCAAACGCACAAGTGGTTTTGCTAGCAAAAGAACGTACACAACTATTGCAAAAATTCGCTTCTCTTACTCAAAAACGCTATGCAAATGGCGATGTAGCCCGTATTGACGTGGATTTGGCTCAATTAGCATTATCAGAGGCTATAGTACAACAAGCCAATGCAGAGACCAACCTTAATCAAGCGTTACAGATATTGCGATCAATTACCGGCTTCAAGGAGGCACACTGGCCTCAATTCCCAGATACATTACCAAATATTAAAGTAAAGAATATTGATGTGGAAAAGCTGGTTAAGAAGCTACCTACCTTACAAATTCTCAATAATCAATATTTAAGCGCTCAAGCCCGTATTAGCTTGGCAGAAAAACAACGTTATCCCGATCCCACAATTGGTATACAAGGCGGTCGAGGAGAAGGTTCAGAAGGAAATAATTGGTTAATGGGTGTTACAGTGAGCATCCCCTTATTTGTGCGAAATACCTATAGCGCTGAAGTTGATGCTGCAAGAGCTGATGTACTTGAAGTTGCACGAAAACGTCGCAATTTAGTTCGTCAAATACATGCAGAGATTGAAAGTAGTGCAGAGCGCTATGAAATTTTTTACCAAGCAACTCAAAGCTGGCAACAAGCTTCGGGAAAACCACTCAGTGATGGTATAGTGTTACTCGAGCGTCTGTGGCAAGCTGGTGAAATTAATACGACTGATTATTTAGTTCAACTTAAGCAACGACTGGATAGTCAAATTGCTGGAGCGGAATTAAAAGGCCGTGCATGGCAAGCATGGGTTGAGTGGTTAAAGGTATCAGGGCAAAGCGACCAGAAGCTAGATTCTACATTTATTCGGGAGTAAGTCTTATAATGAAAAACAAACTTATTATTTTCTTTTTAAACCTAGGATTTATCTTATCTTCTTCAAAGATTTTAGCAAACAATCAAAGTATTAAAGATAAAAACGTTATAGTCATAAACGCTGCTTCCCAGAAAATGGCAGGAATTGAGATAACTACTTTAAAACCTAAAGTGTTAACTGCGTTAATCCCAGCGCCTGGAGAAGTAATTCCTAATGCTAATTCAACTACTAAAGTTACCACACGTGTAGCTGCACAAGTAATACAACCTCATGTGCAAGAAGGACAGCACGTTAAAGAGGGTGAACAACTCGTTACAATGTCAAGTGTTGATATGGCACAAACCCAAGGAGATTTACTGCTTGCGGCTCAAGATTGGGAGCGTGTTAAAAACTTAGGTAAAGATGCTATATCGGGTAAAAGGTATTCGGAAGCTCAAGTTGCCTACCAACGTGCATATTCTACCGCACTTGCTTATGGTATGACTGAAGCTAACATTGAGCAATTACTCCGCACTCAAAAACCTTCTCAAGCTAAGGGTGAATTTAATCTCTTAGCGCCTCGTAAGGGAACTGTATTTAATATTAATTTCACTGAAGGCGAATTGATTGAACCAGGTCGAGTTATACTTCAAATTGTTGATGAAGCGACAGTGTGGGTAGATGCAAAGTTACAACCCGACCTTGCAGGCTCTGTTAAAGTGGGGGACACCGTACGAATTGAAATGGGTAATGACTCCCTTACAGGACGTGTAATTCAAGTACATCATCAATTAGACGAAACGACCCGGACTCGTTCGATTCGTGTCGAAGTTACCAACACTGGTGATTTAATGCACCCTGGTCAATTTGTGAATTGTCAGATCGAAGCAGGAAAAACTGCCCCCGTTCTTGCTTTGCCTACTGAAGCTATAGTGCGTACTGCTGATGGAGATTCAGCTGTATACATCGAGAAAAAACAAGATAAATTCCAATCTACGGAGGTCACAGTGGTTGAAACAATTGGTAGCCAAACTGTCATTAAAGGAATTTCTGAAGGTACGCGTGTGGTAACGAAAGGGGCCTTTTTTGTGCATTCAGAATTGAATAAACAGGGTTTTGATGCAAATGATCATTAAGGAACACAAGAACTTATGTTAAATAAACTTATTGACGCTGCAGTTAACAATCGTCTCTTAATTGTTTTAGGTTTGCTCGTTGCAATTATTGCAGGTGTTTTAATCTTACCCAAACTTAATTTAGATGCTTTCCCAGACGTTACTAATATACAAGTTGTTGTAAATACTGAAGCACCTGGGTTAGCTGCCGAGGAAGTTGAGCAGCTTATCACTTATCCTATTGAAGCAGTTATGTATGCATTACCTGACGTTGCTGAGGTACGCTCTATCTCCAAAGTAGGGCTGTCCGCTGTAACGGTTGTTTTTAAAGATAACGTTGATATTTACTTTGCCCGTCAGCAGGTGTTTGAACGATTACAAGTGGCGCGGGAAGAAATACCCCCTGGTATCGGTGTGCCAGAAATGGGTCCAAACACATCGGGGTTAGGACAAGTCTTTCAGTATGTTTTACGTTCTGATAATTCTCAAAAATATGATGCAATGGCCTTACGAAGCTTACATGACTGGGTCGTGAAGCTGTTATTAGCTCCTGTGGATGGCGTCACTAATATTTTATCTTTTGGTGGTGATGTACGTCAATACCAAGTTCAAATCAATCCCGCGCGTTTGCTTGCTTATGGATTAACAGCAGATGAGGTAGTGACTGCGATTGAAGCCAACAATCGAAATGCAGGTGGGTGGTATCTAGATCAAGGGGCAGAACAACTTGTCATTCGAGGCATAGGCTGGGTAAGAAGTAATGAAAAAGGATTAGAAGATATTGCCCGAATTCCCTTAAAAGATAAAGATGGCGCCGTCGTCCGTGTGCGGGATGTGGCAAAGGTAGCATACGGTAGCGAAATTCGCCAAGGTGCAGTTACCATGATTGAGCGCACTCTCAACGGTCAGCCTCAACCGCGTGGTGAGGTCGTTACAGGAATAATTTTGAAGCGTATAGGTGCTAATACAAAGGCCACTATTGATGGCATTAAAGCTAAACTTCCCCTTATTCAAAAAGCCTTACCGCAAGAAGTTAAAATCGAACCTATTTATGATCAAGCAAGCCTTATTCAACAAGCAGTACATACAGTCGTCAAAGCACTTCTTGAATCTTTTGTCTTAATAGCAATTGTATTATTTTTATTTTTGATGAATCTGCGAGCAGCCTTGCTAGTACTAATATCAGTCCCAATTTCAGTAGGCCTCGCTTTAATTGTCATGGCCTATTGGGGTATCTCAGCAAATTTAATGTCGCTAGGTGGCTTAGCAATTGCCATTGGAATGATGGTGGATGGCTCTGTTGTGATGATGGAGAACATTTTTAAGCATTTAAGTGAGCCAGATTCAAACCATCATCCAATATCGTTCTCAGAAGAAGAAGCCCAGGCAGAACATGCCATTCCGCTTAGAATTCAGGAAGCCGCACGTGAAGTATCACGTCCGGTCTTTTATGCTGTGCTTATTATTATTGTCGTTTTTGCGCCTTTGTTTACCCTTCAGGGAGTCGAAGGCAAATTATTTCAACCGATGGCTATTAGCATTGTTTTATCGATGTTAGCATCTTTATTAGTAGCAATGATGGTCATTCCTGCGCTTTCAACATATCTCTTTAAGTTTGGCCTTAAGCATCGGGATAGCTTTATATTAGTTCCTATCCTTGGAGGATATCGCAAAGTATTAAACAAAGTATTATTGTATCCCAAGCAAACTATTATCTCAGCCTTAGGTTTGCTGTTGATTTCACTCATATTGCTTCCGTTTTTAGGGACAGAATTTGTGCCAGAATTAGAAGAAGGAACGTTGAATGTTCGCGTTACGTTAGCACCCTCTGCTAGTTTAGATACATCCTTAAAAGTTGCCAACAAACTTGAGCAGCAAGTAATGGAGTTTCCTGAAGTAATCTATGTCTCTAGTCGTATTGGGCGACCAGAATTGGGCGGCGATCCGGAACCTGTTTCAAATATCGAACTTATTATAGGTTTAAAACCTGCTAGCCAATGGGTGTCAGCAAAAAATCGTCAACAACTCCAAACACTCATGGAAAAGAAAATGGCAGTCTATCCAGGATTAATCTTTGGATTTTCTCAACCCATTGCAAGCCGAGTGGATGAGTTGCTATCAGGTGTGCGAGCCCAACTCGCAATCAAATTATTCGGTTCAGATTTAGCGAAGCTCGCAGAAAAAGGACGTGCAATAGAATTTATCGTAAAATCAGTAAAAGGAACACGTGATGTGTCAATGGAGCAGATTACAGGCGAAGCTCAGCTTATCATTCAACCCAACCGCGAAGCGCTCATGCGCTATGGTATTTCGGTAGAACAAGTCATGTCTTTGATTTCTGATGCTATTGGTGGTAAGTCTGCGGGACAAGTCATTAATGGAAATGAACGTTATGATATTTATGTGCGTTTAGCTAAGCCTTATCGTGATAGCGTAGAAGCTATTAGCAGCCTTATTTTAAGATCTCCCAAAGGGGCTTGGGTACGTTTGGCTGATGTTGTTAGCCTCCAGATTGAATCTGCGCCTCCGCAAATTCGTCGTGATGATGTACAGCGACGTGTTGTTGTTCAAGCAAACGTTGAAGGACGTGATATGGGTAGTGTAGTTGCAGAAATCAAACAAAAAATAGGAGAAAAAGTAGAACTACCTTCTGGTTATACTCTTATGTTTGGTGGTCAATTTGAAAATCAACAACGTGCTCAAGCTCGATTAATGATTGTGGTTCCTCTCTCTCTTGCTTTAATTTTCCTCCTTTTGTATTTTGCATTTCATTCCGTAGGACAAGCGTTACTTATTATGATCAATGTGCTTCTTGCCCTTATTGGTGGCATTATAGCATTATTTATATCTGGCCAATACTTATCCGTGCCAAGCTCGATCGGATTTATTGCGTTGTTTGGTATAGCAGTTTTGAATGGTGTTGTATTGGTAAATTCAATTAATCAAAAAAAACAAGGTGGCTTACCTACTGAAGAAGCAGTTTTCATAGGGGCATTATCACGATTAAGGCCTGTCTTAATGACCGCATTTATTACAGCACTCGGTTTAATTCCCATGCTATTAGCTCAGGGTGTTGGTGCGGAGATTCAGCGACCTCTTGCTACAGTTGTCGTTGGTGGATTGATCTCATCAACTGCTTTAACATTGTTGGTGCTCCCCGTACTTTATGGGTATTTTTTCAAAGACAATCTAAGTAACACACTGTAACACTGTTAAATTTTGGGTTTTATAATTTTGGCTAACGTTTGAATGGTGTGTGATCTAAATCTATAAGCTGGCCTCTTTTTTTGTAACGTAACCGGTTGAGGAAGTACCTTCCATTGGACTCTTTTTGTCGTAGAGTATCTTGTTCTATGGTGTTGTTGGGATGTTCCCCAACCATTTTTCAGGCGACTTTTTTCGTTTGTTCTTCTTTGAGGAGAGGTGGCTTCCAATGGTAAGGAAGCAGATCACAAATTCTTTTATTGGGGTGGATGGGGAGACGACCCAGCACATCATTCAGGTAAGCAAGAGGATCCACATTTTTTTGCTTGCAGGTCTCAATTAAACTATAAATAACTGCTGCGGCCTCTTCGTCTTGAGAATTTCCCATGAACAAATAGTTTTTGAGCCCAAGAACGATCCCTTTGATACATCTTTAGGAACGATTACTATCAATCTCAAGGCGCCCGTCTTGGATATGGAACAACCCTTTTTCCATCATTTATTCTGATTAGGCTCAGAGGGGAAGGTGACCGTTGCGTACAACTTGACGCAAGCCCTTCTCTCCTATCAACCCTGTATAAGATTCCAAGAAAATCTTGACTCCCTCTTCTATGGCTCGCGCTAAAAGTTCTTGAACTCCCCGTCGTAGAACGCAAATGAGTGCTTCTTCCGCAGTTTCTGGTGGCTTTCTTAGTTCAATAACATTATCATTATTCATGGTGGATCTCCTTTTTTTAGCTTTTCCAACTAAAAGGATACGTCACCCTTCTAAATCATCCGGGCATAACTCGAAAGAACAATAGCGTCATGTAAAGAAGATATGGGTCTTTGGCCCCTGATTGAAGAGCTTTTTTAATCTAAAATCTTATGAGTTTTGTTCTATTTGCTCTAAAGCTTCCAATACCGGACAGTGTTTACCTATTGTCATATTGCATGTTTGAATGACTGACCCTAAAGCACCTTTAAGACGTAGAAGTTTTTTCAGCTCTCTTTCAACAACGTTTAGCTTAGAGTCAAGCCGATCCCGTATTTCCTCACAGGCATGGGTTGAAGGACACGAGATGGCTAATAGTTCCTTTATTTCTTTAAGTGTAAAACCTAAAGTCTGGGCCCATTTTATAAAATTAATACGTCTTACAGATTTTTTTGAATACTGACGATAGCCATTAGATCGCCGTTCTGGTATTTCGATAAGCCCTCGACGCTCATAAACTCTTACAGCATCTATGGTAACACCAGAGCAAGATGCTACCTGTCCAATTGTATATCCTTCTTTCATTGTTTTCTCCCTTCTCTTTTATATTTTATATCCTAAATCTGAAATGAGTACCAAGAGCTAACAACACAATTTCAAGGTTTTATCTGATTCTCTAATAATAGAATCATCTATAAATAAAATTCAACTAAAATAGCTCTTGACCCTAGACTAAGACCATGGTGTAGAGTCCTTTTATAAACTCTGAGCATAAGGGATAAATTCCATGTCTATAAAAAAACTTTTATTATTTTTTGTCTTTATTTGTTCAATTTTTTCATCAACAACTTGGGCTATAGATGATCTTTCAGACATTGAAGAAAGACAAATATATAAAATTAAGACTAAGTCTAGTGGAAATTGTCTAAGTAGTTCTGGGTCTGAAACAGGTATTGACACTGCTTGCATGGAGATGAATGTGCAAGGCTCTGGACTTGGTATGATGGGAACTATTTTTGATGTTTTGTAAAAATAGAGAGTAAAAAGTACTAAATTTCATTCAAAAAACAACAGGAAAAAATTGTATTATGCTAAAAAAGTTTCTTCAAACATTTATCATCACTTATGCTGCAATCGTTATCACTTTGACACCTGTCATAAGCATGATAGAAGCAGAAGATATAGAACCTCATGAAAAGTGGGGTCTTTTACAAAATCGTAAAAATGTGGAAGATATAGAAGGTAATAAACATACGGTACACTGGGGTCTTTCTCACTGGATTTCTGGCATAGGAGAATACTTTGAAAGATGCCTGTGCTGTGGCATTGCCCCGAAAACGGATGGAGTGTATATTCACAATGTCACACGAAATGGGCACACAAGTTCTTACAGTTCTGATTGCTTTTTGGTTGACCCCGACACTGGGTGGTGTGACAATCCCATTACTGGAACTCTCTATTGTCCCTTGGTAACAATGTTCCACCTCTGCTGTCTTCCTATTGTTGCTTGTTATTGTCGTGATGAAGATCACTGGGTGTTAGTGAACAAACGACACTAAAGAGATTACCAACATATTCACCCTGTTGCTAGATAAACCGGGAATTTATAAATTTGAATGGATTCCTAAGAATACAAGTGAATATAGGGTTTGGGTTGATCTTACTCCTCTTTGTACAAACCAACAGGAATAAGGAGGGCCCGAGCTTGATTTTCAATGTGATGTGAGAATTATCTCAGCCTGAGAGAGTTGATTAGTTTAAGAATGGAAAAGCGCATCCATGGATTCTTCT
>JAIEPE010000066.1 GCA_019749915.1 Alphaproteobacteria bacterium
GTCTACGTGACCTATCGTCCCGATGTTACAGTGCGGCTTCGTTCTCTGAAATTTCTCTTTTGCCATCTCTCTTCTCCTCTAGTTCCCATCGTTCAAAGTTGGAGCGGGTGAAGGGAATCGAACCCTCATAGCCAGCTTGGAAGGCTGGAGCTCTACCATTGAGCTACACCCGCTCAAGAAATGTTCCTGACATAGGGCCCAGCATTTTCGCCCTAAATCACTCAATTCTTCCTCGTTATACATCCTTTTTAAGTTTTTACAAACATTTTTTGAGGGTTAATAAAGGCAAAAAAATCTCAAGAAGGATGCCCTCTTGAGATTTTTGAAAAACCTATTAAAGACTATTTCAGCATAAAAATGACTAGATTCCTCCTTCTTTCGAAAAGATCTCCACAAAAGTTCTCCTGAATTCTCTTAAAGCCCTCTGCACCGGTGAAGAGACAACCGGCTGAGATTTTTGCAAAATCTGAGCTTTAACACCATCGCCAAAAGCTGCGAGTTCTGCCGGAGTTATAGCTCCAGACCTGCCGCCTCTTTTGAACACAAAGTCAGCAATCGCAGCTTCTGCCTTTGCATCCATTTGAGGACCTGTAAGTGTTTTCACGTGAGGGTCATCCATAGCTTCTAGAACCATGTAAAGAAACTTTGCTGAGCCAAGCATCCGCAAAGCACCTGCCCCTCCTGTCTCACCTATTAAACTACTAAAATCCCCCATGGCATCAAGATATTCTGGGGTTATGTTTGTGCTACTCTGTCCCCACGAAAAGCTGTCTTCAAAAGGAACCACAGGCAAATAATAGAATTCCTGTTTTCCAGACAATGTTGATTGAAATTCAGCACGTTCAACCATCGCATCAATCACATCCATTCCTATGGTAAGAGGCTTCGCTTGAAAAGTCTCTTCTCCTACTGCTCCTAGGAAAAAGATACTTGATCTCGGTGGTACAGGCGGTGGTACAGCCACAAGCTCTTCTTCTGAGCTCATTCCACTAACACTATGCTGCATACTTATCCCTGAACTTGATCCCTCTTCCTCACTACGAAGATTCGCATGAACGCTCACACTCCCTAAAAGGAAAAGTTGGAAAATAGACAGAAGTATAATAATTTTCTTTTTTGTAACTATTTTCATTACCATCACCATAAAAAACAACAATTAACCTTAATAGGTTTATTATATCACTTTAAATGTTAATTTAATATTAATAAAAAATTAAACAATAAATTACAAAAAATGTAACTTATTGATTTTTAACAAAAACCCCGCATCCTTGCTGTGATCCTCAAAACAGGATATAACTCCTCCTCAAACCAACTTTTTTGCGGATAAATGACCTGCATCGTTCAAAAATTTGGAGGCACGTCTGTTGCCTCTCTTGATTTAATTAAGAAAGCGGCTTTGCGGGTCAAAAGCGAAGTTGATGCCGGTCATCAAGTTGTGGCCGTCGTCTCGGCCATGGCGGGCACTACGAACTCTCTAGTATCCTCAATCCGTGATCTCTCCGCCACTTATGATCGGGCGGAATATGACACTATCGTTTCTTCTGGCGAACAAGTCACAGCTGGCCTTTTGGCCCTTGCCCTTCAAAATATAGGCCTCTCCGCACGATCATGGCTTGGATGGCAAATTCCCATCTATACTTCTGCTCAATATGCGGGAGCTCAGATCAAACACATTGAAACGGACAGCTTGCTCGCAGATTTAAAGAAGGGGTGGGTGGCTGTGGTGGCTGGATTTCAAGGACTCAGCCCCGAAGGGCGCGTGACAACCTTAGGGCGAGGCGGCTCAGACACAACGGCTGTTGCCTTAGCCGCAGCTTTAAAAGCAGAGAGATGCGATATTTTCACCGATGTGGATGGCGTTTACACAGCTGATCCCCGCTATGTTAGTGCTGCTGATAAATTAAACCATATTGCTTACCAGGAAATGCTTGAGCTGGCCGCCCAAGGAGCTAAAGTCCTGCAAAAAGAATCCGTTGAATTTGCCATGACACATCAGGTGCGCCTTCGTGTCCTCTCCAGCCTTTCAGAGATGCCAGGAACCCTTATTACCCATGAAAAAGAAGTCAAAGTACGCCACTCTCCCATCCGAGGACTTGCCCATTCCTTAAATGAAGAACTCTTTACCTTGACCCATCTGCCTCAAAATCCAACCCTTATTGATCAGATTCGCTCTCTTTTAGAGTCCCACCACATCATGATCGACATGATACAACAAAACCTTTCTCTTTGTGGCCGTACTCTTAATTTTTCATTCACACTCCCTGAAACAGAGGCTGATCGGGCTTCTACGGTTTTACATAAATCAAAAAACAAACTTCAATTTAACGATTTGTTAAGAGATTCTAGTGTAGCAAAGATATCCGTTATAGGGACGGGACTGTTGACCCAGCACTCTCCCTCGAATAAATTATTTCAAGTTTTACGAGAGGAAAAAATTGACGTGCATACCGTCCTATCTTCAGATATTAAATTAAGTGTGCTTATTCCAGCTCAACATGCAGAACGAGCCATTGCAAGTTTGCATACCATGTACCAATTAGACGCCGAAGAGAAGGAAAAAGTTTGGCAACAAAACATTTAGAAGATTTATGGAAACGCGGGAAAGACTTTCTTGGTGTACGCTATGCTCTTTTGGGCGGCGCTATGACATGGGTCTCTGAACGCAACTTGGTCTCTGCCATCTCCAATGCAGGGGGATTTGGTGTCATTGCTTCTGGGGCCATGTCTCCCGATCTTTTACGCACTGAAATTAAAGCCACACAAGCCCTGACAAAGAATCCTTTTGGGGTGAACCTGATTACCCTTCATCCTCAACTTTTGGATTTAATTGATGTGTGTATCGAGGAAAAAGTCACCCATGTTGTCCTTGCAGGGGGCCTTCCCCCCACTCAAGCGATTACCCACCTCAAGACAAGCGGCGTTAAAGTTATTTGCTTTGCTCCGGCCCTGATTATTGCCAAAAAATTGATGAAGCTTGACGTTGACGCCCTGATTATAGAGGGGATGGAGGCAGGCGGCCACATTGGCCCTGTTTCCACCAGCGTTCTTGTTCAAGAGATCCTCCCTCACGTCAAAGAGATTCCTGTATTTGTCGCAGGCGGCATTGGACGCGGCGAGGCCATTGTTTCTTATCTTGAAATGGGTGCTGCTGGCTGTCAGCTGGGTACTCACTTTGTTTGCGCCACCGAATGCATTGCTCATCCTGAATTTAAGAAAGCCTTTTTAAGAGCTCAAGCGCGAGATGCTATTATTTCTCCTCAACTGGATTCAAGGTTCCCTGTCATCCCTGTCCGTGCCCTTGCCAACCAAGCTACAAAAGATTTCTTAGCCTATCAAAGAGAACTTATTAATCAAGTGGACCAAGACACCCTTGATTTAAAAGAAGCTCAACTAAAAATTGAGCACTTTTGGGCAGGCGCCCTCAGGCGAGCTGTCATTGAAGGAGATGTTGAGAATGGCTCCGTGATGGCAGGACAAAGCGTCGGCATGGTCACCAGTGAGCAGCCCACTCAAAGTATTATTGATGAACTTATCTCACAAGCTGAGACCGCCTTAAAATCCCGCACAAATCAAAAAGCGTCTTCCGTATGTTAGCAACAACACCCTCTCCCCTTTCTCCTCTCCACTCTCTTCTTAAAGCTGTCAGTGATACCCTTGCTAAACCCCAAACCCTTCCAGCACGATTAACCATTGCTTTAAAAACCGTTGCCCAAGAATTGGGAGCCACAACAGCGATTTTATACTTACTTTCGCCTGACCGCTACTTAGAGGTCTACGCTGTTTATGACTCTACCACAGCTCAACACAAAAAAATTCGTTTTCGAATAGGCGAAGGCGTCGTGGGTTTTATTGCAGGCCTTGGAAAAAGTTTAATTTGCGATAACATCGCTCGCCATCCAAATTTCTTATTCTGGCCCGGCATTGCTGAACATCTGAATTTAGCCCTTCTCGGAGTGCCTCTAATTTCTCCCAAGGGGCTAATCGGCGTTCTCACTCTTCAAAACCCCATTTCCAATCCCTTTGATCAATGGCGAGAGAAGAGCCTCATGGAAATTGGAAATTATTTTGCCAATCTTCCCGAACTGCAACGCTTTCCTGTTTTTAATCTAGGAGAAGGAAAGGTTTCTGGCACCCAAACCCTCCAAGGAATTCCTTTTAACGCAGGAATCGCCACAGGAACAGCCTTTATACATCAACCCTATGGGTGGAAAGAAACAGACTTTACTCAAAACATAAAGGAAGAGAGCCTTCGCCTCAAATTCGCCATTCGTGAAGTGATTGAGGCTATTGATCGCCTTGTGGAGTCAATGCCTGAATTAGGAAAAGGTACCCAAGATATTTTATCCTCCTATCGCATGATTGCCTCTGATCGGGGATGGGTACGGAAAATGCAGGAATACATTCAAAAAGGACTTACAGCCGAAGCAGCCGTCCAAAAAGTAAGGCGTCAGACTCGTGAGCGCTTTGCTGAAATTGGAGATCAAATCCTTAAAGGGCGCCTTACGGATCTTGAAGACCTGGCCAGCCGCCTTTTAAAGCAGCTTTCTGGCAAGGATTCCACAACGGAAGAGCTGCCCGAATCAACCATTTTAGTGGCCCACAATCTAGGCCCAGCCGAGCTTTTGGATTATGATCGCCGTTTTATTAAAGGCCTTGTGCTCGAGGAAGGGGTTCACACGGCCCATGTGGCTATCCTGGCCCGCTCCCTTGATATTCCTGTGGTGGGACGCATTCCTTTACTCCTCACCCATGTTGAAGGCGGCGACAAACTTATTGTCAATGGCACGGAAGGGACGGTTATCGTCAATCCAGATCCTAAAGCTTTCCAAAACGCACGCGAGAAGATGCGCCTCCACAAACAGGGGCAAATTTTAAACAAAGAAATGGCCGCCCGCCCTTGCCAAGCCTTAGATGGCACCCCCATTTCTCTCTCCTTGAACGCGGGCCTTCCCATTGATCTTCATCATCTGGATGAATTATCTTTTGAAGGCGTGGGCCTCTACCGTACGGAAATTTCTTTTATGATGCGTTCGTCCTTCCCGGATGTCAAAACCCAAACAGAAATCTATAAGGATATCTTTGAACATGCCAAAGGTCAGCCCATAACCTTTCGCACTCTGGATATTGGCGGGGATAAGATTGTTCCTTACATGTGGCGCATTCAAGATGAAAATCCTGTTTTAGGATGGCGAGCGATTCGAGTCGCTCTGGACAAACCAGCGATTTTACGTCAGCAGGTGCGCGCCTTGATTCACGCCAGCTCTGGACAGCCTCTGCGCCTACTCTTTCCGATGATTTCTGATATCAATGAATATCGGCAAGCGCGGAGTCATGCGGAGCAAGAATGGAGCCGTGCCAAAGAGGGAAAAACTCCCCTTCCCTCTTCCCTCTCTTATGGGGTGATGTTGGAGGTTCCCTCCATTGTAAATCAGCTGGAAACACTCTTGAAGGAAGTTGATTTTGTTTCCGTAGGCACCAATGATCTTTTCCAATTTTATTATGCCTGCGATAGAACAAATCCCACGGTCTCTGGTCGTTATGATCCTTTATCTTCCACATTTCTTAATTATTTGAGGAAAATTTGGCAAACTTGCAAGGAAGCAGGTGTTCCTGTCAGCATATGTGGAGAAATGGCAGGCAAACCTCTAGAAGCCCTCGCACTAATGGGGATGGGTTATCGCTCCTTTTCTGTCCCTGGCCCTTCGGCAGGCCGTCTGAAAAAAATGATTTTAAGCGTTCCTTTAAAGGAAACTAAAAACTTTCTTAGAGAAGCCTTGAGCGCCTACTCTCCCTCCTTACGAAAATCCCTCGCTGATTTTGCAAAGAATCATAAGATTTGTTTAGATTAGTAACAACAGCGGATTGCCGCCGCCCCCTTTAGGGGCTCGCAATGATGACGAAAAAATTTGTCAGATGGTAAGAGCATCCC
This sequence comes from Alphaproteobacteria bacterium, assembly GCA_019749915.1. GTDB lineage: Bacteria > Pseudomonadota > Alphaproteobacteria > UBA9655 > UBA9655 > UBA9655. Next base: position 5,933 of record JAIEPE010000066.1, read on the forward strand.
CTTACCCCATTGATTCTTCATAAAAAAGTGCTATAGTTTTTTAAAAGGGTGTTGAATGCGCAGGTCTCTTTTCATAATCTTTTCTCTTTTATTTTCTTCTTCTGCTCTACCCTGTTCCATTGATGATGAGGGAGAATCTGCTTCTTCTCAACCTCCTTCTCCAAAAGAAAATGAAGCAGGGAGAGTCCCCGCAGCTACTGGATCTGACAGTTTGGAATCTATTATGGAGGAAAAAATTAAGATCGTCGTTGAAGCTGAGTTTTTCGGACATTCTGTTCCTAAGAGAAGTCCACGTGATCCGTTTGAGACCCCTATAACCATGAGGTTTTCAAGTCAAGAAAAAAGAGCCTGGGTACAAACTAACATTGGGACACTCTATTGTAATGCTCTAAATAACACGAAGGATTTTAATTTTACTGAAGCCATGAAATGGTTTAGAAGGGCCGCAGATCAAGGTGATGCAGAGGCACAATATAGCATTGGTATGCTCTATGATTATGCCCTAGGGGTTTCACAGGACTTTACTAAAGCTATGCAATGGTATCTCTTAGCTGCAAAGCAAAATCATGCGGGAGCACAATACTGCATTGGCATGCTTTATGATAATACCGAAGGAAGTGTACCTGATTTTGTAAAGGCTATGCACTGGTATCGATTAGCCGCCGCTCAAAATCATTCAAGTGCGCAAAACAATATTGGTTTACTCTATGCAAAAGGTGAAGGTGTTCCCCAAGATAATGATATAGCTAGTGAATGGTTCCAAAAGGCTGCAGATCAAGGACATGAGGTGGCAAAAGAAAATATACATCGACTTAAAGGTAAAACTAAAAAAGTTCGTTTTATTCCCTGGATCAGCTCAAAAATAACAGATTTTTGAGATAAATTAAAAAAAGATGTCATCAACGATGGTGTTGAACCAGGGATTCATACTTATACATGTCAGGGTGGCGATACCCTCGGGGGGTCAAAGCCAGTTTACAAGCCACACACACCATTGACGCTCCGCGGATTTACCGCGGAGTCTAGGAATAGCCCCCTGGATCAATCCCGCGATCACGTCGCGGGACGTCAGAATTAGGTTACAGGTTTTACAAAGATTGGATCCCGTAGCGAGCAACTTTGGAATAGCATAGGGTGATCATTTTTACATCTTAAACCGTTCTTCAGCCAGGTGGTCAGCAGCTTCACTTGTGGAAAGTTTTAACTTTTCAGCCCGGTGAAAAATATCGAGAAGGGTATCATAGATCCCTTGAGCATGCTTCAAAACAACATCACGGTTATAATTGGGGCCATCATAGGAGAGGTCAATCAATCCCCCTGCATTCACCACATAGTCAGGCCCATAAAGAATCTTCATGCGCGCTAGAATCTCGCCATGCTCATGGTTTTCAAGTTGATTATTGGCGGATCCCACAATCATTTTACACTTGAACTGGGGAATGGTGTGGTCATTGATAATTGCTCCCAATGCACAAGGGGAGAATACATCCACATCAGCTTTATAAATATCATCAGGGGCAACAGCAGTTGCTGCAAAAGCTTTAACGGCCTTTTGAACCAATGTATCGTCAATATCAGTTACGACTAACTCAACGCCTGCCTTGTGCAAAAGTTTACAGAGATGATACCCCACATGACCTAGTCCCTGAACGGCAATTTTAAGCCCCTCCAGGGATTCTTTCTTCAAACGGTAAGCAACAGCAGCCCGGATACTTTCATAGACCCCAACCGCTGTATAAGGGGAAGGATCGCCAACTCCCCCGGGAAGCCCCAACACATGGGTGGTTGTTTCTCGAACATAAGCCATATCCTTTGGTGATGTCCCCATATCCTCACCCGTAATGAATTGACCATGAAACTGATTTACACAGCGACCTACAGCGCGAAAAAGGGCGGGTGCCTTATCGTGATGGGGATCACCAATAATAACCATTTTTCCACCGCCGTAGGGCAAATTAGCAAGAGCAGCTTTATAGGTCATCCCTTTTGAAAGACGCAACACATCCGTAAGAGCATCCTGTTCATCTTTATAGGGCCACATGCGGCAGCCTCCAAGAGCGGGGCCTCGCCGGGTATTATGGATCGCTATGATGGCTTTAAGACCTGTTTTTCTATCATGGAAAAAACTAATTTGTTCATGTTCATCAAAATCAATGGCACCAAAAACAGGCATTTTCAACTCCCTTATTCTTATTTTATAATTATTTTGATCACATCTTCTTAACGAATGCAATCACTCTGCGACCTTTTTCTCTCGGGGAAAAGTTTCTGGAATGAGTGGAACTAAAAGGAGAGAAATCAAAAGACAAATAGGAACACTGAGAAAAGCAAAGCGATAATCGGCAATGGTGTATAAAGGAATACCGTTGTTCATCACGCCATCCCAAATCCAATCGAGGAACCAGCCAATTAACGGTTGCAAAACCATTCCCACAATCATAACGATCATATTGGTAAAACTGACGGCCGTCCCATTACTCCCATGAGGCGTTAATTGACACACTGACGAGAAGATAAGTGGCTGAGCCGCAAAGAAAAATCCCGATAAAATGAATAACATGTACATTACGATTAGAGGAACATCCACCAAATAAATAATGGCTATGTTACATATAATGGCCAGTATAGCGCCTACTGCCATGGGGAGCTTCCGATTCATTAAATAATCGGAAATAAGAGCAACAAGTGGCGAGCCTATTCCCGCTCCAACATAAAACATGGTTGTAACAGAGCCTGCTGTCACACGATCTATATCATAGAGTTTCATTAAAAAGGGGATACCCCACAAATCGACGAAAGCAAGCATGGGCACATACATCAACGCCCCATAAAACCCTAAAGCCCAAATACGATAGTCAATAACAAAGTCTTTTAAGCGAGAAAAAAGTGTTTTGAGACTTGTATCAACAGACTTCACAGGTTCAATGGGGCCTTCGGGAGGGGTATCCTTAACAAAAATCCAAATTCCTGCCCCAATAAGAAACCCTATGGGAACAACAACATAGAGCAAGGCTTCTCGCCAGCCCAAAGCATCAATCACAAAAGCGAGAGGCGCTTGTCCAAAAGAAGCCCCCAACTTCCCTGCCAACAAGGTGAAGCCCACAACAAGAGCCAACCGTTCAGCATGAAACCAATTTGTTGCTAACTTTAATGAACCAAGAAAAGCACAGGTCGACCCTGCCCCAATCAACAAACGCCCAAAGCACGCAAGATAAAAGGAATCAGAAATGGCAAAAACAATCGTTCCTATCATACAAAGAAGAATGGCGCCTTTTAAAAGGCGCGTTGGTCCAAATTTATCCATTCCTAAGCCCACAGGAATCTGAAGGGAAACGTAGGAGACTAAATAAAATGAGCTTAAAATCCCTAAGGAACAGGCCTCAACAGAAAAATCCCGCATTAAATCGTCGGTCATCACACCGGGTGAATTTCTTAAGATAAACTGATACATATAAAATAGTCCAGCAAAACTCCAAATGAACCAGGCCCTTACATCCGATAACAAGGAATCTTTGCGAGCTTTTTGGGTTACATCTTTTGCCAATACTGAAGTCATTCATGACCGCCATTCTTTTCAAAATTTATCAAAGCTAATTTTATGGGACATCAGAACTGATTTGTCCAGAGGGCGGGGATAATTTATGCGGATTAAAAGTATTTAGCGGTTTTACTTTACAAAAAATTAACCATATTCATAGTAATATTTTAACAGGATATCAGGACAAAGGAGTCTGTTATGAAAAAAGCAAAAATTGCAAATATTACAGGGGTTCTCTTTATTATTTTAGGAGCCCTTTCAATCGCTTACCCGTTTTATAGCTCACTTGGAATTGAGGCTTTTTTAGGAGCCCTTTTCCTTTTTGGTGGGATTTTTCAACTCTTTGGGGCTTTTGAAGATAAACAGCGCGATGGCTATATTTGGAATTTTATTGTGGGGGTATTGTACATTCTTGCAGGTGTTTACCTCTTAAGTCATCCCCTTATAGGTCTTCTTTTCCTATCAATGCTCTTGATTGCTCTCTTTTATGCGCAAGGAATGTTGACGATTATCTTTGGCTTTCAACAACGCAAAGAGACTCGCAATTGGGTTTGGTCACTTATAAGCGGTCTTTTATCCATAGGTATAGCTACCATTCTGTTAGTGAATTATCCTATAAGTGCTTTATGGGTCTTTGGGGTTTTAATCGGCATTAATTTATTGATGTTTGGAATATCACTCATCCTGCTGAATCCGTTTGACGTTAAGTCCTAGGGAGTATAATTCTCTTCAATATCCGCCCGTACTTTGGATTGCCACGTCAAACGCAGAGCATTCAGAATAGCCAGAACATCAATCCCTTCTTGCAACAAGGCTCCCATCACGGGCGTGACCATGCCAATGGCTGCAAAATACATGCCCACAAAGCTTAAAAGCATGCCCCCGACTGCACTGACCAAGGCGACTTGCCGCATGCGCATACTGATGTGAAGAAATTCATCCACCTTCGCCAGGGAACTTTCAAGAATGACGGCACCGGCCGCCTCTGTCGTCACCAAGTTATGTTGACCAAAGGCGAGCCCCACGGTTGCCACCGCAAGGGCGGGCGCATCATTAATGCCATCTCCCATAAAAATAGTAGGCGCTCTGGCTGTTTCTCTTGCAACAATATCAACTTTTTGCTCGGGGGATTGACTGGCATAAACCTCCGTAATCCCTAGCTCATTGGCGATGTGGTTCACCTCTGATGCCCGATCCCCAGACACAACCATGATCTTTTTAAAGTAGTGAATAGGAGCCAGATGGGCGATAAAATATTGCCCTTCAAGGCGCAGGGTATCTCTGAAATAGAAAACAGCGGCAAGTTGGTCGTTAATCAGAACAATACATTCCATACCGGGCCTTGGGGGCGGTAATGTCGCGACTTGATCTTGCAGCTTTTGAGTCAATTTTTGTCGGCTGGTAATTTGTATAATTTTACCTTCTAGATAGCCCATCAACCCCTTTCCTGGGACTTCATTAATCTTCTCCACATCCAAGAGTTCCAGATGAGATTTTTGAGCCGCTTTCACAACCGCCGTTGCAAGGGGGTGCTTCGAAAACCGTTCAATACTCGCAACTTCTTGAATGACTCCCTCCTCACTAAAACCTGGCAAAGGAACAACCTCCGTCAATTCTGCTTGACCATAGGTGAGGGTTCCTGTTTTATCAAAGATAGCTGTTTTACAGGTAGGAAGGCGCTCCAACACCACAGGATCTTTGATAATTATTCCCTTTCTGGCAGCCAAGGAAATAGCGCTAATAAGCGTAATGGGGATGGCAATCAGCAGTGGACAGGGCGTTGCAATGACAAGAACGGCCAGAAAACGCACCGGATCGTCCGTCAGATAGAATGTCAAACCCGCAATGATCAAGGTCAACGGCGCAAATATGGCTCCCAGCTGATCCCCCAACCGGCGCAGATGGGGACGTCTTTGTTCCGACTCTTCCATCACTTTCATAATCCGCGCATAGCGCGAATCTTGGGGCAGCTTTTCAGCGCGGATCACAAGCATTTCCTCGCCATTAATAGCTCCTGAAATGACGGAGGCTCCCGGGGTTTTTGAAACAAGATACGGCTCTCCCGTCAGGTAAGATTCATCCATCGAGCCATGACCTTGAATCACAACTCCATCCACGGGACATGTTTCATGGGGGTAGATAACAATGTGATCCCCAATTTTAACTTTTTCTAAGGGCGATTCCTCAATTTGAGTGTCATTTTTAAGATGGACCATTGAGGGCATACGTTCTGCCAAAGCCAGTAACACCGATGAGGCTCGCCTTAAAGCATAGCTCTCAAGCATCTGTCCTGTGGCAAGCATCAGCATGACAATGGTTACAGCTAAATATTGGCCTAAATACACGCCCACGACGATAGCAAGAGCCGCTAAAATATCCGCGCCAAAGGTGCGGTTATAGAGTTTCCATAGGATTTGAAAGACCAGAGGAATGCCGCAAAGCACAATGACAATCAAAAGAGGAATATCTTGGGCGGCAATAGAATAAATGGGATTAAAGGAGCTGAGCCCAATTAAAAAATAAAAGAAAATGGCCAGCAAAAGAATGACCACAAGAGCTGTTTGCCACCGTGAGGCAGGTGAGCGCTCACTTTTATTTTTCATTATCCTCCCCCTAAGCTTTTCAATTTCGGGAATAATAGCATAGGAAATCTTTAGGATTGATTAAGAAATAGCTATGGTTTTTTCAAAATTAACCTCATTGTACTTGAAGATAGCGTGTTTAAACGCTTTTAATTGTCATTCCCGCGAAAGCGGGAATCCAGTCATTTTCTGGATCTCCGCCTACGCGGAGATGACACCGGAAAGGAAATAATATAAGGTATTTTTATTTTAGAATCGGCCTTATGATCTAGATTCATTTACAGTGGATTGTAAGGTCAGGCTTATTGACACCCCAGACTTCATTCTATAATTCAAGATTAGGTTAATTTCATATAAGGAATATTTATTATGATTAAAAAAATTATTTTTCCTTTGGCGATTACACTGAGTTTAACGAACCATCATGCTGTGGGCATGGACAAAGATGATGATGAATCACTTGATGCACCAACGATTTCAGCAAAGCTCACAATGTGTAATGCAGCGCTTGAATACTGGAGGAAAGAATGTGCTGAGCTTTATAAGAAGTATTATTCTAGCAGAGCTGGCTTCTCACACGATTCCGGTTCAGAGCTAATAATAGATGGTAGTCAAATGGAGTATCGCTTTTGGCTAGGAGAAAAACGTAGTCCTTTAGCGCAAGCCGAGGATCGAATGGCTGAGTTATATATCCAAAAGCAGGAGTTAGAAGCTCTCTTAAAAAAGGTGGAGGAGCAAGCTCCAACATCGTAAACGTATCTAAAAAAGGTTAGCTTTTTTTGATCGTCATTGCGAACCTTGCAAAGCAAGGTGTGGCAATCCATTTTTGGACTTCTTAAATCTTGTTTCTTATAGTGGATTGCTTCGTCGCTAATGCTCCTCGCAATGACGATAACTTTCTGTTTCTAAACATAAAAATAGAGTTCTTATCCAAAACAGGTTCCTTAAGGTAGTCTTCATGATTTAGATACATTTACCGTGGATTGTGAGAGGAAATTTATTGACATCTAAAACGTCTTTTTATAATTCTATATTATCTTAATTTCATATAAGGATATTTATTATGATAAAAAAAATTATTTTTTCATCGGCACTTATACTGAGTTTAACGACCCATCACGCTGTGTGCGTGGAAGAGGACGATAAACCAACGATTTTAGCAAAGCTCGCAGACTTGGGTAAAAAGCATGAAAAAGAGGTGAAGAAAAATGCTGAGCTTACTAATAAGCGTGGATACGTACAGCACTATCATATTCCTGAACGCGGCGGAGTTGACATCGAATACGCTTCCGCTCCAGCAGGGTGTGATTCTTTAATACAATCCAACGCTCGACTAGTTGAGATATATGCCAAAAAGAAGCAATTAAAGACTCTCTTAGAAAAGGCGGAGTAGCGAGCTCCAACATCGTAAACGTATCTAAAAAAGGTCAACTTAATACGGGGAAAGATAAAAATCTTTCCCCCGTGGCCTTAATACCGGACATTTTTTATAATGAGTCTCTAATTTCCCCAGTGAGGTCATCCCCGCGGAGGCGGGGATCCACTAAGCATTTGAAACAAAATAATTCTTTCCACATTTGCTAAGATGTTGCCTTCGTTAGATTTTTGTTTTTTTATCTCTACAAATAATCTTTTAGCCCAACTTTTCCCTGGATCCCCGCCTCCGCGGGGATGACAAATACTTGAATTTTACAATTGGTTCCTCATTTATTCGTTTGTTTTATAGACTTTATATTATTCAATAGTGTTGTTTAACGGGAATTTCAGCATTGAGCCAATTTAAATATTTTTCATTAACGGAGTGAACATTCAATTCCATGATGCAATTCATATAATCAATATGTTTTGAAATCACTTTTTCAATGTCTTCCCTTTTCTCTTCCTGGGTTTTAACAATCATCACAAATTCGGATTCTTGCTTGATTTCTCCTTCCCACCTATAGGCACACTCAATGGGAAACCAGTTTGTACAAATCGCAAGACGTTGTTCAAGAAGGTCGAGACTTATTACTTTGGCCTCTTCAGCGGTGTTAAGGGTGACATAAAATAATTTCATGAGATTTCTTTCCTTTTTAGTTTTTTGCTTGTTTATCACCTCTTTTTTTATCACTCAAGGTTTAGTTAACCTGGGACTGAATCACTTCTTGGAAAAGTCCCCAGATTATTTCTAATCTACCTTCATACCCAAGGCGTTTTTGCTCATACCAGTAATTGGTAAATTCGACGCTTTCTGCATCAGTACGAGAAGGGTTATCTTTTTTATATTTTGCTTTTATCATCTTATTTTGCAAGATACAATTTAAATAATTATGTACATGCTGATATCTGTTTTTATTATCTTTATTGTCTTTATCACTTTCATTATTAAAACAAAATTTTTCAATGGAGATAAGATAATTATTTAATATGGCTTGAAGAGCTATTTTCGCTCCTTCTTCATCTAGGTTTAAGAGCAGCTCTTCTCGATTCTGTACCTCTTGCTGTAACCGCAATTTTTCTGAATCTTCTTCAGTATGTGTTGATGTTGAAGAACTAACTATCGGTTTTGAAGGTTTACGTTTTGATTTTAAAGACTTTTTTGATAATTCTGGAGGTCTTCTCAGTGACATTGAAGAACTCCCTACTTCTGGCAAAGAACTAACTACTGGTCTCGAACAACTATGTTCTGATTTTAAAGGCCCTTTTAATAATCCTAAAGACATCCTTGAAGAACGAATTACTGGCATTGGTGACGTAACTGGTAGGGGTGAAATTATATCCTCTGATCCTCGAAGCTCAGGTGGAAATAGCCCTTGCCGAGGCTTAGGTGGAAAATATACTTCACAAGAATCTTCTCCAACCATAACGAAATCCGCTGTAATCGGATCTGTACTTTCATTAGGGAGAGAACCGAGCCATTGATATGTGTATAGATCATCAGAGTGTGAGTTTTCACATTCGCCCCTTAATTGTCCTTTTTTTGTGTCGTTACATGTGTTTACTTTTCTAAGATACCAGTCATTTAAGAGTTTATTAAATCTAGGATCGCCAAACTTCTCCCTCTGTATAGCAGGTAAACTCTCTATTTTTTTAAGTCTCTCATCTAAAATAAAAGTTAGAAAATTGAGGATTTTTTGCATTTCCTCCCTACGTTTAGGATGATTAGACTTAACAAGCGACCAATCAACTTTAAATTTATTATTTAAAGCGCGAAGAATAACTCTTGCGCCTTCTAAATCTAAATCTTTAAGATACGAATCAACATTCGCAAGAGAAAATGAACTAGTAAACACGGTTAATATTAATAAACACATGGAAAATTTCTTAATGACTCTATGATACATTCATACAAAACCTTTCTTTTAGGGTATATACCCCACATGGGGGACTAAGTTCTGCTTTATTATGTTAAAATATTATATTATATTTAATAAAATAATTTCTCTACTCAGGAAATATATCTAAAAAACTTTAATAAATTTTACAAAAAAATGGATCCCAATGTCAAGCAGCGGGACGTCGAGTCACCTTCTAGTAATAGTATCACCGCCGCCCGAAGAGCTTTTCCATATCACTGCGACTTAGCTCCACATAGGTAGGACGGCCATGGTTGCATTGACCGGAGTGGGGCGTTTGCTCCATTTGACGCAAAAGAGCGTTCATTTCCTCAACGGAAAGCCGACGCCCTGCACGCACACTGTTATGACAGGCGCAGGTGGAGAGAACTTCAGCCAAACGCTCTTTCAAACTTAAAGCACCGCCCAACTCCTTAAGCTCATCCGCCAGATCTGTAAGAAGCCCCTTAAGATTGATCTCTCCTAAAAGAGCAGGAATTTCACGCACGAGAAAGGCCTTCTCTCCAAAGGGCTCAACGATCAGGCCAAAGCTCTCTAGCTCCTCTTGAACCTCTCTCAAAGACACGAGTTCATCTTCCGTCAGTTCAACGACTTCAGGAATGAGTAAGGGTTGGCGGCGTACATGCCCTTTTTCTGCTTTAAGCCTTTCATAAACCAAACGTTCATGAGCGGCATGCTGATCCACAAGAATCATGCCCTGCTCGGTTTGAGCCACAATATAGGTTTCATGAAGCTGGGCTTTTGCAAATCCCAAAGGGGGTGTTTCTAAGGGCCTATCCTCTAAAATAGGAGTTGGCGCCTCCTGAAGAGGAGTATAGCTAGGACGTGGCGCTTGCGGCACATACCCACTTGAAAGAGAAGGTTGACGGTACGTTGTGGGTTCAGGACGAAAAGCATAAATGGCTTGCTGACTAACAGTCGTAGCTGTTTTGTGGCTGGCCCCTGCTAAGGTTTGCTTCAGGGCACTGACAAGCGTGCCCCGAATAAGGCCACTGTCCCGAAAGCGCACTTCTGTTTTAGCAGGATGAACGTTCACATCCACATCTTCTGATGGGAGATCTAAAAAGAGAGCTAAAAGCGGATAGCGATCAGAGGCCAGAAAATCCTGATAAGCGGCTCGAATAGCCCCCTGTAAGAGCTTGTCCTTCACAGGACGCCCTTTCACAAATAGATATTGGTGAGCCCCATTAGCTCGGCTCAAAGTGGGCAAAGAAATAAAGCCATTTAAGTGAATGTCACCCCGACTCATTTCAAGAGACAAAGCATTGTCGGCAAACTCCTGCCCCATGACTTGCGCAAGTCGTTCCTTTAAGGACGCACAAGATTTATGATAAAAGACAACCCGCTGGTCGGCAAGGAGTTTAAAGGCCACTGAAGGGTGGCTCATGGCCAAACGATTCAAAAGCTCAATCGCATGGGAAAGTTCCGTCTGCGGTGTTTTTAAAAACTTCAACCGCGCTGGTGTTGCGTAAAATAAATCTTTAACTTCAATGTGGGTACCTTGAGGGTGAGAGGCAGGAATGGGGGCCTTTTTGTCTCCCCCTTCTACCTTCAAACACCAAGCGTTGCCGGCGCCTTGAAGACAGCTTGTGATATGAAGGCGACTAACCGAGCCTATTGAAGGTAACGCTTCTCCGCGAAATCCAAGAGTTTGAATATTAAAGAGATCACTCGAGGGTAGCTTTGAAGTTGCATGGCGTTCGATGGCCAATTCCAAATCCTCACGCCCCATGCCGGATCCATTATCTGTTACCCCAATAAGACTTCGCCCCCCGTCCCTCAGCTGAACCGTGACTTGCGTTGCTCCCGCATCAAGGGCATTTTCAACGAGTTCTTTGACAACAGAGGCTGGCCTTTCAACCACTTCACCGGCGGCTATTTGATTGACAAGATGGGGCTCCAGCCTGCGAATCTTCATGCAGCCAAATACTCCCGTGCAAGGATCTTACCTTCTTCAACAGCCGGCTGATCAAAAGCATTCACCTCTTCCAGGTAAGAAGTCAAAATGGTTTCAATCATAAAGTGCATCATAAGGGCTCCCAGCGATTCCTCTCCTATCTTATCCAAAGTGATCAGACGCACAGGACAGTGGTTTCGCTTGAGCGTTTCATAGGTCGCTTTCAATTCAGCTGAAAATAAATCCCCCATGGTTTTATAAGTAAATTCGGGAACCAGGGTTGACTCAATTTTATCCCCTTTCCCCTCCCACTGCGGAGCAATAAGGGTAAAGAATTTATCCTTGGGACCAGCAAGATAGAGCTGCAATTGACTGTGCTGGTCAATAGTCCCCAATGCTGCAATGGGTGTTGTCCCCTTCCCTTCTTTACCCAAACTTTCTGCCCACAATTGGCAATACCAAAGGGCAAACAAGCGCAACTGATCAGCATAGGGCATCATTACAGAAAGAGTTTTTCCAGCCTCTTTGAGAGCATGAGCCGTTTGTGCGCTTAACAAAGCTGCGGGTTCTGACTCCGTCAAATGCGCGTGAAGAACAGAAGCAGCTCCCTTGCGATAGACGTAGGGATCAAGGCCGGAGAGAAGCATAGGAATAAGCCCCACAACTGAAAAACAGGAATAACGTCCTCCCACAGTGGTGGAATGATCAAGACATGGCCAGCCCTGCTTATTGGCTAGCTTACGCAAGAGATTATCCGTAGGTTCTGTCACCACTAAGACTTGCTCCGTAATCCCCCGTTGGACACAGGTCAAAAGCTGCATCAAGGTTTCAACAGTAGAGCCCGATTTCGAAATAGCTATAAGACCCGTTGTCTTGGGGTTAATCGTTTTAAAAAGCCTTTCAAAGGTATGGGGATCAACATTGTCTAGAAAATGAAGGCGCGGTTTTGCTTGAGTGCTTAAAGCATAGAGAGCTTGCCCGCCAAGGCTTGATCCCCCTGTTCCTAAAATTAAGACATCCTCAAATTTAAGGAAAGGGTCGATCGCTTGTTGATAGAGAGCGATATCATCAGTTTTTTCAACCAAACTGAGGGGCGCTAATTCACCAGCGTTATAAGCCTTTCGAAACCGCTCCAGCACATCCATACGTGGAGAAAGTTTTTCCTTTAACTGGCAGCCGTTAAGATTTTGAAGTAGCATCTTTTGATTCCTTTTCTGATTGTTTTTTATCTGCGGGGCCTATAAGTACAAACGAGAGAAGCTCTGGCTTTAAAAAGTCCTGAACAAAGTTATTCATTTCCTCAAGGGTCACTTTTTCTGTTTCTTCAAGTTGGTTTTTAGCTGCCTGCGGCCCCAGATCAAAAATGAGTGGATCGATATATTCATGAGCCACAGCAGATGTACTTGTCAGAGACAGAATTTGAGCGCGTTTAAATGTCAGTTTTGCAGAGGTGAGCTCTCGCTCCGTGATTCCAAAATCCTTCAAGCGTTCCCATTCGGAGCGGATAAATTTGGCAATTTTCTGGGCATTCCCACAGTCACAAGAAAAATCCCCCAAAAGGACATCCGTCTGAGGAAGATGCATCGAAAACTCTTGAATACCATAGATAAGGCCGCGCTTGTCCCGAAGCTCGTCATAAAGACGTCCTTGAATGACATACTCTAGAAGAAGGTATTTTGAATAGTCTTTGTTTAAAGGAGACATGCCGGGTTGACCAAAGGCAACCATGGCTTGAGGCGCTACTTTTTTAATAATTTCTTCCTTAGCCGTCCACTGCGGTTTGAACACGCTTTTGGCGGGGGTTTTTACGGGAAGGGGAAGAGCCCCCATTGTTTCTTCTAAAAGTTGTAAAAGGTCTTTTTGGGTGATATCCCCGACAACCACGATTTTTGGTCGTGCGCTTAAAAAAAGACTCTTCACTTCCACATTTAAATCTTCAGGGGTAATCGTACTTATCTTTTCAATCCCCTCTTTAAAGTTCGCTTTAAAAGCAACTTGAGGAAAAATCCCCTGAAGTAAGTTGAGATAGGCTTCTCTCTCATCATCTTCTGCAAATCTAGAAAGAAGCTCAAGGGCTTGGGATTTTGCAAAACCTAAATCTGCTTTCGTAAAATCGGGACTCTGAAGTAACTTCACCCATAGACTTAAGACAGTTTTAAAACTTTCGCGCGTCGTCTTTATGTTCAAATTTGTATTTGAAAAACCAAGGTTTAAGGAAAATTCAGCAGGTGTTTCCTTTCTAAAACGATCCATCTCAAGGGGGTTTAATATTCCCCCACCAGCTAACAGAGCTGCTTGAAGAAGCATTGTTACTGGGGCATAGGGAGTGGTGACATCGCCTTTTTGGAAGCTAGCAATCATAGAAACAACGGGCGATGAGTGATCCTCTACCAGCCAAACGTCAATCCCTGAAGGGGTTGAAAAAGGTTGTATCGGAAGCACATCTGCAAAAGATGCTGACTTTAATAAAGAGGCAATGAAAAAAGCGAGAAAAATAAGTCTTTTCATTGCGCCTTCTCCTTGGAAGGACTTACAGGCTGTCCCTTCTTTAGTATACCAACAACTGCTTTTTCAGGCTGTAAATAGGTTTTTATAACCCTCTGAATATCCTTTGATGTGACTTTTTTCAAATCCGCCGGTAAAGCATTAAGTTGCTCCAACGTCACATCTGATGAAAGTGCATCCCCTAATAAAACAGCCTTTTGATAGATATCATCCAAAGACATCACAAGCTCATTATAAACGTAATGACGAGCGCGCTTTAAATCATCTTGCTTGACCCCTTCACGAGCAATTTGCTTTAGTTTTTTATGAATGATGGCTTCGATATCCTCCCATTTTGCGGAAGGTGCAGGTTTAACGTAAAAGGCAAAGCTCCAAGGATCTCTCTCAGAAAAAAAAGCCGATGAACTCGCAAAAGAAGATACCCACTTTTTTTGATGCACCAAGATTTCATATAAACTCCCCTGAAAATCACCTTCCAAAAATTCTGCCAACAGGATTAAAGCCAGCATATCTTGGTAATTTGATTTTTTAAGATCAGGAAGAGGATAACTTTCACTAATAGATAATTGAGCAACTTTAGGGTGTTCAATCACCACAGGAGCGACCTTAGACTTCTTGAGAGGCTCTTGTGGTCTTTGGCGCTGGACTTTTTCACCGGCGGGCAAGTCTCCATAATATTTTTCAGCCCAGGCTTTAACTTGCGCAGGATTGAAATCCCCCGACACGATAATATAAGCGTTATTGGGTTGATACCATTTTTTATGAAAAGCTTTCACATCATCTAAAGTCAACCCGCGAATATCCTTTTCCCACCCAATGATAGGATTTTTATAGGGATGAACAGAAAAGAAAACGTTATTGAATTTCTCGTTAAAATATTCATCTGGATTGGTTTCCGTGCGCATAAGGCGCTCTTCAAGAATCACATTTTTTTCCGTATCAAACTTTGTTTGATTAAAAGCAACGCCACGCATTCTTCCGGCTTCATAGCGCATCAAAAGCTCTAAATGATCCGTCATCATAGTTTTATAATAATAGGTGTGGTCACGGGTTGTAATGGCGTTACTATGAGATCCTGAAGATTGAAAGTCCTCCAAAAATTGCCCCATTTGTACTTCAGGAAGCCCTGTTTCCATCATGTGCTCTAAATAATGGGCAAGACCAGTTTTTCCAGGAACCTCATCCGCTGACCCCACTTTGAACCAGGTTGAATAAAAAACAATGGGGGCCCTTTTGTTGAGAAGAAGAAAAAACTGCAGGCCATTTTTTAAGGTAAACGTTTCCACCTGAATAAGAGGCTCTGCATGAACTTGAGATAAAGTTGTCAGAAAGATTATCGCAAGGAAAAGCTTTTTAAACATTCAATTTATCCTGCATCTATTGAGACACTATGTTCGGATTTTGAGGAATTCCCTTTTTTTGAAGCTCTGCAGCTTCTTCATAAGGATTAACCACTTCTCCAGGAAGTTGTTTTTTCTTAATTCCTAAGCTTTGCAAAACAGTGTGGCCTCCTTTTGCCTCCTCTATTCTAGATTCGTCATCAATTTCTTTACGAAGTTCTTTTTGTCCTGGCTCAGCACCAGCCAATTGTAGAATATTTTTCTCTCCCTCACTTGATTTTTGGTTTTGCGGTTTTATTCCAAGCACTTGATTTCTTTTTTCTTCAAGAGCTTTGATCTCTTGAGGGCGGGGAGCTCCAGGATCAGGCTTTGGAAGAATAAAAAAGTCTGGCGGCATATCTAAGGGTTCCATAGTAGGCGTCACAGCAAATTCATCAGGAGGTGCCCTGTCTATGCCCAAGGTCTTTTTGACAGAACCGCAGGCCTGAAGCAAACAACAACCTGATAACAAAGCAATTAGGGTCAATCGAGAAGAATGAATCACTTTTTTTTCCTCACATAACTTTCTATAAGTAAAAGACAGACACCTACGGTAATAGCACTATCAGCGATATTAAACGCAGGAAACCGGTAGCCGAGAATGTAAACAGGAACGAAAATAAAATCAACCACTGCGCCAAAGCGCAAACGATCTATGATATTTCCAATGGCTCCGCCAATAATCATACTTAAATAAATGATCTGGAGTTTATCGATAGTTTTTGAAATCCAAACTCCCAATATGGCGGAAATTCCAACAGCAATCATAATAAGGGCGGCCATTTGCCAAACCTCATGGGCTTTTAAAAAGCCAAACCCAATGCCTTTATTCCATGTCAAAACAATATCTAAAAAAGGAAGGACATGCCTTACAATTTCAGGATTTTCAAACTCATAAAGAACCCAAGTTTTTGAGAGTTGATCTAAGGAAACAACAATTGCTACGATAAAAAGAGGAAGAAGGAGTCGATTTTTCATAATGGCCTTACCACTTCTGCACAACGTCCACAAAGATTAGGAAAATCTTTCATCTCTCCCACTTCAGGAAGAACTTTCCAACAGCGAGCACATTTTTCACCAAAGGCAGGATTAACCAAAACGACAACGTTGGGAACATCTTCGAGCCGAAAACCATTTTCCGGCAAGGTATGGGTATCAACAACCACTGCCTTCGAGGTAATCGAAAGTTCCGCCAGATCCACGCCTTCCAGGTAAGAAAGATAGGAAGGATTCAAGAAAACTTCCACCTGGGCTTGAAGGCTGGAGCCGATTTGTTTTGATGCACGTGCCACTTCAAGAGCACCAGTCATTACCCTACGCACATCTCTAAGGCCTTCATATTTTTGAGCCAGCTCAGGAGAATTCCATTCAAAGGGCAGAGAAGGAAAGAGCTCGACATGAATGCTCCCCTCATGGTTTGGGTAACGCGCAAGCCAAGCTTCTTCTGCGGTAAAACACAAAACGGGTGAAAGCCAACTGGCCAAACATTCAAAGATAAAATTCATCACCGTGCGCGTCGCTCGGCGTTTCGGATCTTTTGGATCATCGCAGTAAAGGGAATCCTTCCGCACATCAAAATAAAAGGCAGAAAGATCTACAGCACAGAAATTGTGGATTTCCGTGTAGAGCCCTTGGAAATTATAGGTCTTGGAAGCTTCCCTGACCAGTTGGTCAATTTCATAAAGACGATGCAAAATCCATTTTTCCAGCTCGGGCATTTCCGGATAGGGAATTTTTTCCTCATCCGTAAACCCTGCCAACGCCCCCAGAAGATAGCGAAACGTATTACGATAGCGCCGGTATAAATCTTGTTGACGCTTGAGGATTTCTTCACCTACCCGCAAATCTTCATAATAGTCACTATTCACAACCCACAAACGTAAAATGTCTGCCCCGATGGTACTTGTGATGGTTTGAGGCGACACCGCATCGCCGCGGGATTTGGACATCTTCTTGCCCTCTTCATCCACGATGAAGCCGTGAGTCATGACTTGCTTATAGGGTGCCCCGTGAAAGACGCCACAACCCACCGTCAAGGAGGACTGAAACCAGCCGCGATGTTGATCTGATCCTTCAAGATACAAGTCAGCAGGCCAGCTCATCCCTTCTCTTTGCTTCAGAACAAAACTTTGACTCGAGGCGGAATCAAACCAAACATCAATAATATCTTGCGCTTGCTCATACTCGTCTGGGTTATATTTCTCCCCCAGAAATCGGGAAGGATTAGCCGTATACCATACGTTTGAACCTTCCTCTTTGACGGCTGCTACGATCCGCCCAACAACGTCATAATCCCGCAAAACTTCACCCGTCTCCTTGTGAACAAACAGAGTTAAGGGGACCCCCCAGGCTCGCTGACGAGAAACACACCAATCTGGACGATTTTCGATCATGGCCTGAATGCGCTTTTTACCCGTCTCGGGAATCCATTTAACCGTATTAATGGCTTCCAAGGCTTTTTCTCGGAGACCTTTTTTATCAAGGCTAATAAACCACTGAGGCGTTGTCCGGTAAATCAGCGGCTTTTTCGAGCGCCAGGAATGGGGATAACTGTGCTTCAACTTAGTTTGTCGTAAGAGACGTCCCTTTTCTTCCAATTTAGCAATGACTTCAGGTCCAACCTTATACACATGCTTTCCTGCAAACAGAGGGATATGGTCATAAAAAAGACCATCCTCAGCCACGGTTTCAGGAACTTCCAACTCAAATTCTTGACCCAAGGCAAAGTCTTCCACACCATGGCCCGGGGCTGTATGCACCAGCCCCGTACCTGTCTCCAGGGTGACGTGAAGACCAGGCAGCAGAGGAACATCAAAGTCATACCCTTCCCCATGGAAAGGATGATAGGCACAGGTGCCCTCCAAATCGGATCCTTTAAATTCGCCAAGAAGAGTACTTTTCTCAATGCCAGTTTCTGTTTCTACAGACTCTTTCAATCCCTTCGCAATCAAAATGACTTCCCCTGGCTTGGCCAAAGAATCATCCTTAACTTTCTCAACTCTTATGACCACATATTCAAGGGCAGCCCCATAGGCAATGGCGCGGTTTCCTGGCAGAGTCCACGGCGTGGTTGTCCAAATGACAGCACTTGCACCGTTCAATACGGCAATATTTGTTTTGTGAATGGGAAAGCGAACAAAAATGGACGGAGATTCCACATCATAATATTCCACTTCCATTTCGGCGAGTGCTGTTTTCTCCACAACAGACCACATCACCGGCTTCACACCCTGATAAAGGCTGCCGTTCAGTAAGAAAACACTAAAAAGGCGAATAATTTCCGCCTCCGCCTCATGGCTCATGGTAGTATAAGGATGAGCCCAATCCGCGATGACCCCGAGGCGCTTAAATTCAGGCAACTGAACGTCAATCCACCCTTGGGCAAAAGCCCGGCACTCATCACGAAATTGAACGCGGGAAATCGCTTCGTTGTTTTTTCCCTCTTGGCTGTACTTTTCAATAATCTTGGCCTCAATCGGCAGCCCGTGGCAATCCCACCCTGGAATGTAGGGTGTTGCCTTTCCCAGCTTGTATTGAGATTTTAAAACGATATCTTTCAGAATTTTATTCAGCGCATGCCCTAAATGGATATGCCCATTGGCAAAGGGAGGCCCATCATGCAAAATGAATTTCTCGCGTCCTTCTGCCTTTTTCTGCAGCAGCCCATAAAGATCCATCTCCTCCCAGCGCTTTAAAAACTCGGGCTCACGCTCGGGTAAGTTCCCCTTCATAGGAAAGTCGGTTTGGGGCAAAAATATGGTGGGTCGATAGTCTTGGGTCATGGGGCTATATCACTCTTAAATTCAGACCTCTATTTGTGCCACTTTGCTTGAGCTTCGTCAAATGGGTTTAGAAATTATTTCCAAACATAATCAATAATGAAAACGGCAAGAAAGGATTCTGATTTTTTGATCTTCAACCGAATAAACGATGCGGTGCTCCTGGTCTATACGACGAGACCAACATTTCGAAAGATCAAACTTTAGGGGCTCGGGCTTTCCAATACCGTAAAAAGGATCTTTTCCGATCTCTTGGATAAGATCCAAGATTTTTTCAGCCTTTCGTCGATCTGTTTTTACCCAATAATGCAGATCCTCAACAGCAGCAGGGTCAAATTCCAAGCTCTTTACGAACTTCATCCAAGGTTTTCCCTTCTTTTCTACTGAAGGCTTCTAAAAGTCTTTCAAGATTTTTTGGAGAGCGGGAAAGATAAGCTGTCTCCTCGAGAGAGCGGTAATCATCCTCACAAAGAAGCATTACATTGTCACCTGAACGGCGGGTTACAAGAAGTGGCTCATGTTCTGAACAGACTTGATCCATATAACTTTTCAGGCCTTTTCTCATCTCAGAGTAGGAAATTTCATGGCGCATTACATTTCTCCATAAGTACAGTATCATTGTACAACTTTAGAGTATCCTTTGCAAGTAAAATAAGAGCCTTAAACCTACCGCCCCTTCACGAAGGTTCCCTCCCTATACTCAAGAAAGGCCTCCCGTAATTCCGCTTGCGTATTCATGACAATGGGGCCGTACCACGCAATCGGCTCATTCAGGGGTTTGCCGGAGGCTAACAAAAAACGCACTGGCCGCTTATCCGTCATCACCGTCAAGTAATTACCTTCCCTTTTATAAAGGACGAGAGTGCCATCCCCACAGGGGCATGAAGGCGACATATCAAAATAATTTTTTCCGGCAGCCTCATGGGCAAAGGGAGCGCGCAGCGAATCAAAATAAGCCTCCCCCTCAATAACATAAGCAAAGACATTATGCCCCTCTTTAACCATATGGGTAAAGGACTTGCCTTGGGGAATTTCAACATCAAAATATTCAGGCCCTGCAATGATATCCTGGACTGGCCCTTGCGTTCCCTCAACTTCTCCAGAAATGATACGAACCTTCACTCCCTCTTGGGTCGTGATCAGAGGAATTTCCTTTTTCTTAATGCTGCGATAGCGCGGATCCATCATTTTTGATTTTGCTGGCAGATTCGCCCACAGCTGAAACCCAAACATCTGCCCCTTCTTATTTCCTTTAGGCATTTCTTGATGAATAATCCCACTCCCTGCCGTCATCCACTGTACGTCTCCTGATGAGATATCCCCTTTGTGGCCCATGCTATCCCCATGTTCCACGTCACCATCCAATACATAGGTAATAGTTTCAATGCCGCGATGAGGGTGCCAAGGAAAACCAGCCTTGTAGTCTGCAGGATTTTCGGAGCGAAAATCATCCAAAAGTAAAAAGGGATCCAAGAGCGGCAGTTCATGAAACCCAAAAGCCCGCTTGAGATGAACACCAGCTCCTTCAATGGTAGGCTCACTTTTCCAGATTTTCTCAATGAAACGCTGTGAATTCTTTTCCATGTTTCCCTCCAAGATTTTATAAATTTTATCATGTCATGAGAAAGGTTAAGAAAGGGGAAAGTGTTGGAATTTATTCTGCCCTAACCCCCATGTCTAATAATCCCTTCTCAGTTTTTTCGTGCAGAGTAGGGAACAAAGGACACACAAGGGATTTTAGGACGTCCAAAGGCAAAAATAGACGATTTGTCTTACTCAGGAAGGGAATGAATCCAAAATGCTGATAGAAAGCACTTGCCTTCTCATTTTTAGCATCAACAACCACAGCATAAATTCCAAAGCAGTCTTCGCTCACCCTATGGACACGTAAAAGGGCATCCATAAGAAGTTTGGCTCCAATACCTTGCCCTTGAAAATTAAGGCTAACTGCTAATCTTCCTAATAGAATTGCTGGGATGGGGTAATGAGGTAATTTTTTGGAAAACGGTGTGGTCATTTCCATCTTAGAAAAAGATAAGGGGCTCAAAGTATAATATCCCGCAACTTCTTCAGGAGATTTTCCTTCTAAAACAAACACTTTTGTAAGATTTCGTTTCACATCTTGAAGGGCATATTTTTTAAGATAGACATCCAGTTCTTTACTGCCACAAGAAAACAGATCCCGATTATGTATCTCTTGCTTTAAGGTGGTGATCTTCATTAATCACTATCTTCTATATAATTTTTATAAGCTCTTTGGAGAGCCTCATTGGGCTCTGGAGGCGCAGACAAGGCTTCCATTAAAAGAGACCAATCTTGATCTAGCAATGGCAAATTTTCTTGCTCATGAATGACTTTTTCAGCTTCCTTCAAAGAAGCATCCCTGACAAACCGACTCAGAGAACCTTTCTTATATTGAGCAGCTCTTTCAAGAAGATGATAAGTTTCCTCGTCAATGCGAATCTGGAGACGGTTACCCTTAGCTGAATGATCTTCCGATAATTTTGAATACATTTGTAAAAATCCTCCATAACTTAAAAATACATCCATTTGGAGTACATGTCAACACCAAGCAACCGACTGTCGTTAGCACATGATATGTCCGAACTAAATAGCACTTCAATTGTCCGATAAGCGACTATCTCCAGAAGGAGGTGG
>JAIEPE010000024.1 GCA_019749915.1 Alphaproteobacteria bacterium
CCTCCTTCTGGAGATAGTCGCTTATCGGACAATTGAAGTGCTATTTAGTTCGGACATATCATGTGCTAACGACACAATATACAAAAATGTTGTGTTATTCTGATTTTCTGATATACTGTTTTACGGACAGATATCAAAAGGAACTTAGGATGAAATCAGAAGTTATTACCGTTGGTAAAAGAGGAACAATTGTCATTCCTGCATCTTTAAGAAAACGTTTGGGCGTCAACGAAGGGGATCTTTTAATCTCAACAGAGCATGGCAATGGAATTCTATTTACACCGGCTGTTGCCGTTCCCATAGAAAAGTATTCCCTTGAAAGAAAAGCGGAATTTCTTCTCTCGAATGCGATCAATAAAACGGATTATAATGCAGCTTGCGAGGAAGTTCGCAACCTTGGCCTTGATCCAAAAACTGTTAAACATTATAAACCCGAGCATTAAGGCAGGGCTGATGAAGAAAGAAGTGCTCTTTTTAGATGCTAACATTCTTTTTTCAACAGCCTACCGTGAAGCCTCTGCCCTCTTAAGATTTTGGAAACTTACCCATATTGAGCTTATTTCTTCTTTATATGCCATAGAAGAAGCTAGGCGAAACTTAGCCTCTCACCAACAAGACCGACTTAAAGAAATCCTCAAAGGTGTAAGAGAGATTGATTGTTGTTATGAAAGAATTACCCTTCCAAAGGCTATAAAAATTAATGAAAAAGATGAACCCATCCTCAAAGCCGCAATTTCAGCGAAAGCAAACTTTCTCATCACGGGCGATATAAAGGATTTTGGCAAGTTCTATGGGGAGAGCATAGAGGGCGTTCTTATTCTTCCTCCCGCAGCTTACCTCAATAGCAAAACGACAATTCAAACCTAGCTGCTTTTCTTTGAAAGGTGTATACTTAAAATAAAATGAGAGGGGTGATGACCAAGGTCCTATTCGTTGATGATGAACCCGATATAGAGCTTTTGACCAAGCAAAAGTATCGTAAGCAAGTTGCTGAGGGTATTTTTGATGTTTTATTTGCCTTGAATGGGGAAGAAGCCCTTCAAGTCATTAAAGAAAATCCCGACCTTGAGGTGGTGGTCACCGACATCAACATGCCGCAAATGGATGGCCTTGTTCTTCTGGATAAGCTTAAAGAGGCCAATCCCGCTATTAAGACCATCGTTGTCTCTGCCTATGGAGATACAAACATGTTGCGTGCCGCCATGAATAAGGGCGCTTATGATTTCGTGACCAAACCTATTAACTTTACAGAGTTGGGCACTCTTATTGAAGCAACTCTGGGGCTGTGCAGAAATATCAAAACGTCTCTCTACACCTATCAACTTCACCTTGCGACTGCATTCCCTCCCCGCTTGGATCTTAATTACCCTCACCAGCGAGCCATCGTCTTGTGGGATGCTTTTGAGCTGGACAAGGAACATCTGATTGCCTTTGGCGTTTCGGTTTTGCCCTCCCCTATACCCAGTGAGCTTGCCGCCAGCATAATTCATGGGCTTTTGCGCATATCTTTGCAAGAGAATCCCGAGCTTTCTTGTGAAGCATTTGAGAAAAAGCTTTCTCTTGTTAATCCTTCTTTGAAGGCGCACTTTCTCATCAGCCAATACCACAAAGGCACCCATGCATTCTCTTTTCGAACTCGTGGTGAATTTAAAGTCACTCATAGAGTGGGAGAGGACGA
This sequence comes from Alphaproteobacteria bacterium, assembly GCA_019749915.1. Classification (GTDB taxonomy): domain Bacteria; phylum Pseudomonadota; class Alphaproteobacteria; order UBA9655; family UBA9655; genus UBA9655. Next base: position 1,679 of record JAIEPE010000024.1, read on the forward strand.
AGCATCTTTAAATCCATCGCAGACGGCTCTTTTAAATTTAGGAGATGTGGTTATATTGGAAGAGATGGTCTCAGGCACGTCCCTCTCTCTTTCCTGCCTTAAATAATTTTAACGTCCAACAAGTTCCTTTTTGAATTCAACTTCATGGCGTAATTTCCAAATTCCTAAAAGGTTTGTCAGCACCAAAAGTCCCCCTGAAAGCCCCATGATTGTGCCCGCATGACCCGAGTCTAAAAAGGAAAAACTCGTAAAAGCGGATGCTGCAAAAATAAAGTAGCCAATGCGCCCTCCCCGCGGAAAAAGCCACTGGGCGGCTTTTTCTCCCACTGCCAAATAAGCAATGATTGTCGTGTAGCCGGCAATAAAAATAAGGATTGCCATAAAAACATCCGAATAGGGAAAATAATGAGAAAAGGCAGAGGACACAGCTTGCGACTCATGGATATCCGTCTTCCAGTAACCCGTTAAAAGAACCACGAGAACACTCAAGGTACAAATCAATGCATCCGTTGCCACCCCAAAGATGGAAAGACAAGCTTGGGTTCCTGGATCACGGGCCTTCGATTCACTTTGAATAATGGAATCATAGCCCACACCCAAATCTCCAGAATAAACCGCCCTTGCCGTCCCCCACTGAAGGGCTGCGATCATACTGCTCCCTGCAAACCCTCCCACCGCTGCGTGACCTGTGAAGGCAGACACAAATACATCCTTAAAAACCTGGGGTAGCTCGGGGATATGGAGCAAAATGATATAAAGACAAAGCCCGATGTAAACGATAATAAAAGGAGGCATCAGGGCCGTTGAGATGTTCGCAAGGCGGCGGATTCCCCCAAACCCGCCGTAAAGAGTGAGAGTTAACACTCCAATTAAAATCAGAGGATAATAAGAAGGCGATACTGCTGTTAGCGCATTGGTGACCGTTACAAATTGCAAGATTTCAACGCCATAAATGGCCAAAAAAGCACAGTAAACAATAGGAACAACTTTCGAAAAAAAACGCGTTCGAAAGGCTTTTTGAAGGTAGATCATGGGACCGCCATGATGGCCTTGACGGCCATCATCAATGCGAAATTTCATGCCCAAATAAATTTCGGCATACTTTATCAGCGTTCCAGAAAAGGCCGCAATCCATAACCAAAAAAGGGCTCCCGGCCCACCAAGTTTGATGGCAGTAATGACAGCAACAATGTTTCCGAGTCCCACCATACCGCCAACAGAGGCAAAATAAACACGGAACGGATTGATACCATCTCCTCCTTCTGAAGAACGTTGTACCGCCCGAATGGTGCGCAGAGGATGGGCCAATACGCTTAATTGATAAAAACCTGAGCGAATGGAAAAATAAAGACCAACGGCCGTAACGATCGTAAATCCAGCATATCCCCAGTAAAAGGATTCTATCGTCCTTAAAACACAAAAAATTGCATCAATTATATACATCACAAAGCTTTCTCACGTCTCAAGCGTGGGAGAAATTGAAGGAGATACCTTACCTTTGCTTTTTAAGAAATGCAACTTTAGAAGGCTAATAAAGACGAGAGTAGGGTAATTTGTTTATGCCAAGGAATCTTTATAAAAGAATATAGGGGTGTTTTATATTTTCTATTAATAATTTTTCAAATTCACTTTTAGGTAAAGCCCTACTAAAGAAGTAACCTTGACCAAATTCGCAAACCTGTGTTTTCAAAAAATCGAGTTGAGTACGTTGTTCTATTCCTTCAGCAATAACTTTAAGTCTTAATTCTTTTGCCATAGCTAAAATCGCACGAACAATAGCTTCTCCTTCATCTTCTCTTGAAATATCCTGAATAAAAGACTTATCAATCTTAATTTTATCGACAGGGAACATCTTAAGGTAACTCAAACTTGAATATCCTGTTCCAAAATCATCAATCACAAGGCCCACCCCTACATCTTTCATAGACTTCATCAAATCTAAATAGACTTGTGCATTTTCCATAATAATGCTTTCTGTGAGTTCTAAATCCAAACGGTTGGGATCAAATTCTGTTTCCTTCAAAATCGATTTTAAGATATGCAGAATTTCCCTCTGCTTAAATTGTTGGCTTGATAAATTCACAGAGATACAGAAGTCTGACATGATGCTTCTCTGCCATTTTTTAGCCTCTACGCATGCACGCCGTAAAACCCACTCTCCTATAGGTAAAATAAGCCCTGTATCTTCAGCAATGGGAATAAATTCTTGAGGAGAAATCATACCTTTTTTAGGATGGTTCCACCGAAGCAAAGCTTCTGCTCCCATTACATTCCCTTTTTTAAGATCAACAATCGGTTGATAGTAAAGCTCAAGCTGATTCTTTTGTAGCGAAAAATGTAATTCATTTGAAAGTTCGAGAAGGTATTTAGTTCGCGCATTCATTTTTGGCGTATAAAACTTATAAGTATTACGTCCTTCAGATTTTGCATAATACATAGCGCTGTCAGCATTTTTGAGCAAATCTTCTGCATTTTTTCCATCTTTTGGAAAAAAAGCCACACCCACACTACTGGTCACAGATAACTTGTAGCGACTAATAGAAAATTCTCTCTCCAGCATCTCAAGACATTTTTCAACAATGGGGCTCACATCTTCTTCTCGTTTAAGATTCCGCAACAAAACAACGAATTCATCTCCTCCCCAGCGAGCCACCGTGTCACTCTCACGAATACATTCATTGAGACGCTTTGCGACACTTTGAAGTACCGCATCTCCTAGATTATGCCCAAGACTATCATTAATAAGTTTAAAGCGATCCAAATCGAAAAACAAAACAGCGGCCATGATCTTTGCACGTCTTTCTTCCTTAATGGCTTGCTTAATGCGATCAAGAAGAATGACGCGATTTGGCAACATCGTAAGGGCATCATGAGTGGCTTGGAAAATAAGCTGTTTTTCCATCTCCTTACGTTTTGTTACATCACGAAAACTGAAGACGCGGCCAATAATTTCGCCTCCTTGAACTTGAGGTTTTGTATATCGCTCAAAAAATTTTCCATCTTTAAATTCAAGTTCATCCAAGTATTCAGACCAAGGTTCAGAGTTGTAAAGACGCTCAAGGCTATTAACAAACCCCTGAGGATCCTTTAATTGATTTAATACGAAGTTTACAGCTTCTTTATCATTTCCAGACACCAATACAGAGGATGGTATACCCCACATTTGGGCAAATTTTTGATTATGACCTGCAATTTTTCTATTTTCATCCACAACTAAGATGCCATCAGCTGTTGCTTCTAATGTTGCTTTGCTAAGAGCTAAAGATTTCTCCAAACTTTTCCCTTGTTCAAGATTTTCACTTTCAATCTGTTGGCGCAAACGAATTTCATTTTTTAAATTCTGACGATTTCTATATAAAAAAAACAACATCATCACTGTTATAATAAATATCGGTATTCTTATATAAAAAGGCAAAAGGGGATCGGGAAACAGCCGACTGACTATATGAGACAGAATTTGTATATTATTATGAATCGCTACAAAATATAATATATATCCTAAATTTATTAAGATGATCGCAAAAAAAATCCATAATAATAAGTTTAGTGTTTTCTTTTTCATAAATCTTTCATATTTTATTATAATAAAATTTTTTGCATATTTATATTAATATTTAGTTAAAATTATAATAAAAAATGAGCAGAAATTCAAAATTTTTAAAATAAAAAAATAAATATATTAAATTTTATTTTTATTTAAACCATATAATTAACTGCGTGGTACTTTCCATCAGTGCGTTATTTTTTGATGAATAAAATTACAAAAGTTTTCATCAATCCATAAAAATTTACCTCATTGATATGGCAACCTATTTTAATAAAAATTTTTGCTTTACAAAACTAATAATGATGGTTTTTACTCTACTAAGGGTTTGTTCTCTAAAAAAATCTTATAAAAAAAGGGAAAGATTCTATGAAAACACAATCAAACCACGTAAACTTTAATAAAATGCACGTTGTCTCTCGGTCCAAAATACCCGCTATTAGCTCTATTATGGTTGACAATGTTCCTCACAACCTTGGCCTACTTTTAGATTTTCGCAAACATCCTGAGTTAGCCTCTTTTATTCCTGAAAACACCCGCCCCTCCTTCAGTTGGACTTATTTGAAATCCAATGAAGAACTTGCTGTTCACGAACACCCAACCTCAAGTATGATTATTATTTGCGAAGGCGAAGGAGAAGTTTTTGGTGATTGTGAGGGAAAGATAATTTCTGGAGATATTGTAATCGTTCCGCCTTATCATAAACATGGTTTTATTGGACGAGGAAAAAATGGGTTTTGGGCTCTCTCCATTCAATTCGAAGGGAATGGTCTTTATGAAGATGTTGAAAAGCCACGTGTCAATTTTATTAAACAAGAAAAAGACTCTCAGGCCAATAACTTTTCAATTCTTCTGAATGATCAAGAAAAATTTATAAAAAAATTTAAAACTCACCCTTTAATTCAACTCATACGTTCTGCATCTACTGAAGATATAGAGACTCGGGAACGATTACTTGAAGCCCTTAATATTTGGGGGAACTGGTTTCAAAGGATTATTTGCCTTCGAGCAGCCTGTGGGGCCCCTCCTGTCTATCAGGATTTGGCTGAACAACATATTCTAGAAGAAATTGGACATAACACATCAATACTGGAGTCAAGAGAAAATAAGTCTATTTCATTACATGACCCTATTTTAGAGGCAACTGCGAGCTGGTTTTTTGAGAAAATGCTTTCTTCAACAGTTCAAGAAAAAACAGTTCTTGTTCATTTTGTATTAGAAGGCGCGGGGGATATTTTCCATACAGAAGCCCTCCGTCTCTTTGGTAATACCTCACACTTTACAACCCACGTCGAACTTGATGAAGATCACTTTGAAATGGGGTGTCGTGTTTTAGAAGCCTCAAGAGATTATGACATTGAACGATTAAGAACCATTTTGAGTCAAGGGTGGGAGATGTTTGATCTTTTACTCTCTCGAATGGCGTATTTTGCACAAAATGGGCACATTCAAAAAGACACCGACTCTATATATGCAAGAGCTTCATAAAATAAGGGATGTCAACTTTATGCTAACCCACAAAAAGCCAATACCTGACCCCACGAAAAAAGTTTCCATCGTCTCTCGTAAAGATATCCCTGTGCATTTGATAGAGAGGAATGGAAAATTGGATGATTCAGGTGAATTACGAATTTTTCATTCGAATGCAATACTCCAAAATATTCTTCAACCACCATCAGAATTTTCACTGGCTTGGGCAACCTTGAAAGCAGGAGAAATAATTCCGGCGCATACTCATGACACTTTAACTATTTTAATCGTTTGTCAAGGCTCTGGGCAATTGCTTCTGGAAGATAAGCGACAGTTTTCTGCTGGAGATTGTATTGTCATTCCACCCTATTGTGAATCAGGGTTTATAGGGGGAACACCCGACGGATTTCATGCCATTTCTATTGAGGTAGGGAAAGATAGAAACTTATCTTTCTGAGCTCTTGTAAGGAAACAAGTGGGGGAGCGCTAAATGCAATCTCAAGACTTACGGATTGATAATATTAGTGATATAGAAGAAATTGAAAAGATACCTTTAGAGATTCGCCTCAAAGAACAAACAACTTATGATATTATTGAATCAGCGGCAAAAAAATGGCCTGATAGGAATGCACTTACCTTTCTGCCCTTTTATGCACCTTTAAATGCCCCAACAACTTTCACTTATCAACAGTTCTTTGATTTGGTAAAACAGGCGGCAAATCTCCTCGTTACATTTGGTATTAAGCCAGGTGATGTCGTTTCCTATATCCTACCAAACATTCCCGAAAATTATTTTTTATTCTTTTCTGCGCAAATCATTGGAATTGCGAATCCTATTAGTTTTAGATTACCTCCAGAGCAAATTGCAGAACTCTTACAAACAGCGGGAAGTGAAGTTTTAATTACAAGTAACTTTAAAAAAAATCCTGAAATAGAGAAAAAAATTTTAATCATAGGCAATCTTTATCCAGGGTTAAAAAAAATTATCGTGTTGGGAGATAAAACTGATCCTGAAAAAGATACTTACAACTTTTTTGAGGTATTATCCGCTCAACCTTCTTCCTTCATATTTCAAGAAAAAAAAATTAAATCTAAGGCCATTTCTTCCTATTTTCATACGAGCGGTACCATGGGCCCTCCTAAACTTGTACAGCATACTCAGGAGGGAATGGTATACATAGCGTGGGTTGCGGGTATGTTTGCAAAATATGAGAGGACAAATTCTGTTCTTTTATCTGGACTTCCCATGTTTCATGTTGGTGCGCCAATAGTTGAAGCGCTTTCTGCTTTTTTTTATGGTGCATCCGTCATTATAATGAGTCCTTTAGGGTGGTCTGACCCTTTAATTATTTCTCACTTTTGGAAAATTGTTGAAAAATATCAAGGAACTTCAATGATAGCCGTTCCGCCTATTTACAAAGCATTACTAAAAATCCCACTCAATGGTGCAAATATCAGCAGCCTATATTCTGCTATTTCTGGCAATGTGGCCATCAGTAAAGAAGATTTCAACCAATTTAAGGCCATCACGAATGTATGCATCGCAACTTTATGGGGTCAGACTGAAGTCATAGTGGGATGTTTTAACTCTTCTTCCTTTCCAGAAAATAAAAATTTTGGATCCGCGGGCACTCGCTTTCCTTATGAACAAGTAAAGGTTGTAAAATTAGATAAAAACGGAAACATTTTACGGGATTGCTTACCAATGGAAACAGGCCTTTTATGCATAAAAGGTCCAAATGTTACGGGGTATCAATTACCAGAGTTAAATAAAACGGCTTTTTTCCCATCGGATTGGTTTAATACTGGGGATTGGGCGTATCAAAATGAGGAAGGTTATGTCTGGATATTAGGCCGTCAAGCTGATTTTATTCCTTATAAAGGGAAATATATATCCTTGCTAGAAATTGAAACAATATTGCACCAACATCCTAAAATAAAAAAAGCAGCAGCCATTAGCATGTTGGATATAGACCTAGATGCAATTCTTCGTATTTATGTGATATTACATGAGAATGTTCACATGATGGTTGATGAAGTAAACCAATACATCAATAATTTTCTAAGAGAGAAATATGGAGCCATTCACATCGACATTAAATTTTGTAATCAATTGCCTGTAAATGGAATGGGTAAAGTTCTTAAATACATATTAAAAGAAGAACTTTTCAAGCAAAAGAATAATATCCTCTAAGACTGTTTTTCCTGAAAAGCTTTAACCAAAGCCGATAGATTAAACTCCATCATCTTGAGATAGGTATCTGCCTCTGTGCCAGGTTCGGAAAGGGCATCAGAGTAAAGTACGCCAGCAATTGTAACCCCTGTTTCCTTCGAAATTTGTTCAAGCAAACGAACATTAGAAATATTCTCCACAAACATAACATGAATCTTCTCTTTTTTGATTCGCTCAATAAGCTTGGCAATGGCCTTTGCAGAGGGTTCTGCATCAGTACTAATCCCCAAAGGGGCAAAGAAAGTAATGTCAAACTCTCGTCCCAAGTAGTCGAAAGCATTATGATTAGAAATCACTTTTCGATTTTCTACAGGAATGGCTTTCAGCTCATGCCGCGTCTCTTCTTCCAACGTCTTTAGCTGCTTTTTATAAGCCTCCCCACGAGCTTTAAAATATTTTGCCTCTTCTGGTAGCAAAGTGGAAAGCCCCTCAACAATATTATCTACGTAAATCTGGGCATTTTTAAGACTATGCCAAGCATGAGGGTCAGGAAAACGAGGTCTTCCATGAAGAATGGACCGAATGCCTTTGGAGGCCACCACAACTTGCCCCTGAAAACCAGAAGCCTGAATAAGACGATCAAGCCACCCTTCAAATCCCAGTCCGTTTTTGATCACCAGCTTTGCATGAGTCAGATCTTTTGCATTTTCAGGGCGGGGTTCAAACACGTGAGTATCTTGATTAGGGCCCACTAGATTTTTAAGCTCAATCTTATCTCCTCCAATTTCATGAACCATATCTTGAAGAATGCTAAAAGTCGTCACCACAAGAGGTTTAGCCATACAAGTGCTTGAGAAAAAGAGGAATGAGAGAAAAAGAAAAAAACGCATCAGTCACGTCCTTGTTGTCGTTTAAGCGCTCCAAAGGGAGCTATAAGAAGAGATAGAGCATAAATTAAGCCTGCCATCAAAATAATTGACGGTCCTGACGGCCATTCTAAATGATAGGAAAGCAATAATCCAAAATAGCCAGAGAGAACAGCAAAAAAACTAGAAAATAAGAAAAGTGACCACACATGACGCGCCCAAAGACGAGAGGACACTGCAGGTAGCATCATCATCCCCAAGGCCATCAATGTGCCTAAAGCTTGAAAGGCAGCCACAAGATTTAAGGCTACCAAAACAAGAAAAAGGAAATGATACATTCCTCCCCAACCCCCAATAACCCGCAAAAAACCCGGGTCAAAACATTCAATCAAGAGGGGACGATAAATGATGGCCAAGATACATAAGGTAAAAGTTGTAATGCCCGTCACCATAAAAAGGGAGGTATTATCAACAGCTAGAATGGTGCCAAAGAGAATATGCATCAAGTCAACTTGGCTCCCTTGCGTTGAGATAATAAGAACGCCAAGGGCAAGAGAAATCAAATAAAATCCAGCAAAGCTGGCATCCTCATTCAAAATAGTAAAACGAGAGATCACGCCCGAAAGGGAGGCCACAATAAAACCAACGACAAAGCCGCCCAGGCCCATGGCAGGTAAAGAAAGCCCTCCAATCAAAAATCCAATAGCCGCTCCTGGAAGAATGGCGTGAGAGAGAGCATCTCCCATCAAACTCATCCGCCTCAAAACTAAGAGAACCCCCACAGGACCGCATCCTAAAGCCAATGCCATACATGCCATCAAGGCGCGCCTTAAAAACATATAATCTGCAAAGGGGGAAATAAAAAAATCAACCATGAGGCCCCTCCCCTATCATTGCCTCCCAAGCTTGCGACGTTTCGATCATGGATTGTATATTGGTTTTTGTAAGCACTTTTTCTGTCGCCCCTTCACGATAAAACTGACGCGCCAGAAGCAATGTATTAGGGAAATGCTCATTTACCAAAGCTGTATCGTGTAAAACTGCAATCACAAGCCGTTTTTCCTCAACCCAAACATGCACTAGTTTCATTAAATCGGCAATGGTTCGGGTATCTACCCCTGTAAAAGGCTCATCTAAAAAGATCACTGGGGCGTCTTGTAAAATAAGTCGAGCAAATAAAACACGCTGAAACTGACCGCCTGAAAGGGCTTGAAGAGGCGTTTTTGCGAAGGAAGCAAGTCCCACCTGCTCAAGAGCTGCTTGCATTTTGCCCCGCTGTTCTTTGGTGTATCTCCTGAAAATCCCCACCTCACGAAAAAGCCCCATAGCAATGGTGTCCCCAACGGTCAGGGGAAAGCGTCGATCGAGTTGATTTTGCTGGGCCAAATAGGCCACGTCACAAGGACAAAAGCCCCGAAAGATGACTTTGCCAGTTGTGGGTTTTTGGAGGCCCAAAAGAGTTCTTAAAAGAGTACTCTTTCCTCCACCATTAGGGCCCACAATGGCCCAAAGAGAGGGGATATTAAAATGACACGTCAACCCCGAAATAACTGTATTATGGGGATAAGCCACTGTTAAATCCCGAATTTCAATCTCGGGAGGACCTCCTGTCTCACAATGAATGACTTTATGTTTTTTCTGAAAGATATTCCAAAAGGAAGACGAGGCATGCTCCATTGATTAAAATGCCCAGTAAACGCCCGCCCACAAGGCAGCTAAAAGGAGACTCATTGTTAAGAGCCGAAAAAAAGCCCCTTGCAATATTGGACTTTCATAATTTCTCATTTAACACACCGTACTCTCAGTTAAGAATTATTCTTAAAATGCGAACTCATGAATGGTGCCTTAAAAATAAGAAAAGTCAATAAAAATATGAAGAATCATGTCAATTAAGCCGCTGCAATACAAGACGATAAACTTCATCTCGATTACGTTTTCCAATGGCCACTACTTGCACAACAACCCGTTTATCAAAAACGCGGTAGACCAAACGATATCCAGAAGCGCGAAGTTTTATCTTATAGCACCCCTTCATCCCATGAAGGGCATCCTTTGGAACGTGAGGACCATCCAAACGCTTTTTTAATTTAGCTTTAAGTTGCCTTTGAACTGTCTCCCCAAGCTTATCCCATTCTTTTTTAGCGGACGTTAAAAAGGTGAGTCTATAAGTCATCGAGACTGACTTCAATTTCTTCCTCGCCTAATCGTTCTTCAACAATTTTGGCAAGTTCAATATCTTCAACAATCTCCATCATAGCCTCATAGATTTTAGCGGGCACACAATAAAAAACAGGCTCATTACGACTTAAAATAGCAATAGGATTTCCATGGGCACTTCTAAAGGTTTGCATAGGGTGTTTTTTTAAATCCGTGATGCTGGCAACTTGATTCGTTAAAATCTGATAAGTCATGATTACTCCTCCTAATATGCTTATAATAGCATGTTTAAAAGTACTTTTAAATATATATTTGAAGGTACTTTATTTGCATGATTTTTCCTATTCGATTCAAAGGCGCACCTTAAATAATTTTTAGACTAGTTTTCAGGCCTAGAAAAAAAACTTTCCTCTTTTCCTCGCAATTGAGTATAGTCTGAGGATCAAGAATAAAATGAGGATCGTGAGAGTCAAAAAATGAGTCAAAACATTATTCCCGAATTAAAAAAGCGCATGACAGCTGCCTTTGACGTCGTCCATAAGGACTTTACCGGTTTAAGAACCGGGCGGGCCTCCCCTACTCTTTTAGAGTCCGTGACTGTAGATGCTTACGGAAGCCGCATGCATATCAATCAGGTAGGCAATATTAACATCCCTGAACCCCGCCTTCTCACCGTCCAAGTATGGGATGAATCTTTAGCCCCCGCTGTGGAAAAAGCTATCCGCGAAGCAGGCCTTGGACTTAACCCTTCAGCAGCGGGCGCCGTTATCCGTGTTCCCCTTCCTGAATTAAGCGAAGAGCGCCGGAAAGAACTAGTGAAAGTGGCGGGAAAATATGCGGAACAAGGACGTATCGCTATCCGCAATATTCGGCGCGATGGGATGGATCAAATCAAAACCATGGAACGCGACAGTCATATTTCCGAAGATGATTCCCACCGCCTTTCCGATGAAATTCAAAAAGCTACCGATGAGTTTATTAAAAAGGTAGATGAGGCTCTCTCCCATAAAGAAAAAGAAATTCTCCAAGTATGAGGCCCCCTCCAATGAATGACCAACATCTCACCAAAGTTCCCCAACATGTGGCTATCATTATGGATGGCAATGGAAGGTGGGCACGTCAGCAATCCCTTTCTCGCCTAGAAGGCCATAAAAAAGGGAGCGAAATTGCTCGTGAAATTGTGACAGCAGCGTCGCGCATTGGTATTTCCTATCTTACCCTCTATGCTTTTTCTTCCGAAAATTGGCGCCGGGATCCGAATGAAGTAACGGGGCTTATGGCTCTTTTACAGCATTATCTTGAAACAGAAGCTGAAGAACTTCACAAAGAAGGCGTGCGCCTAAAGGTCATTGGAGAGAGGACCCTTCTTCCCAATACCATTCTCAACCTTATTAACCACGTTGAAGAACTCACAAAAAACAACAAAACCCTCACCCTTCAAATGGCCATCAGCTACGGAAGCCGAGCTGAAATTATACACGCCATTCAAGAAATTGCTCAAAAAGTTCGCGATCGACGATTGGATGCAGAAGAGATTACGGAGAAAACCTTTGAAGAACATCTTTACACCGCAGGGGTTCCTGATCCTGACCTTATGATTCGCACCAGCGGCGAGCAACGTATTAGCAATTATCTTTTGTGGCAAATGGCTTATACAGAGTTGGTTTTTGTGGACAAGTTCTGGCCTGACTTTACGCCCGAAGACTTTATGGAATCCCTTTTAACCTATCAAAACAGAGAGAGACGTTTTGGCACAGCGGCCTAAGTTTCGTAAAAACAAAAACTTTCAGACCCGCCTTCTTTCTGCGGCCCTTCTTATTCCCCTCTCCCTTGGTCTTATCTATATGGGGCCTCCTATCAGCTTAATCCTCGGCGGAATCGTGATTTTTTGCCTTTTTATTGAATGGGGTTTTTTATGCCTTAAAAGCCCTCTTCCTTTTTTTCGAAAACTTCTCTTTATTATTTTGGGCACCTTTTACGTGGGCTTCTCTAGCTACTGGGTTATCCCCTACTTGACCTTAAACGAAGGTTGGAAATTTATCTTCTGGCTTTTATTTCTTGTGTGGAGCACTGATAGTTTTGCGTACTTCGGAGGCCGTATGATGGGAGGTCCTAAACTTGCCCCTTCTATCAGCCCTAACAAAACCTGGTCTGGTTTTATGGCTGGCATGGCGGGGGGAGTTCTTGTAGGGTACGGTGCAGGCATTTGGCTTTTACCTGGTATTTTTTCATTTGTTGCCATCATTGCTTTAGTGTTTGTGGCCCAAGTTGGCGATCTTCTTGAGTCCCAAGCCAAGCGGTGGAGCCAGGTGAAAGATTCAAGCTCTCTCATTCCTGGTCATGGCGGCTTTTTAGACCGGCTGGACAGTTTTCTTGCAGTCTCCTTTGCTCTTGCCCTTTGGCAAATCCTGCACCTCTCATGAAAAAACTGACCGCTGGATGGTTAAAATTGCCCGGTCTTCAACGACTTTTTACCCTTTTTCTCCAGGAAGGGGCAACTCTTCGCCTTGTGGGGGGATCCGTACGGGATGGTCTCTTAGGCCTTCCGACAAACGACATTGACCTGGCTGTTGACCGCCCTCCTCAATGGGTCCTCGATATTCTGATAAAAAACCACATTAAAGCCATCCCAACCGGCTTTGAGCATGGCACCATTACCGCTGTTTTAGACAAGAGGCCCTATCAAATCACGACCTTACGCCTTGACATTAAAACCTTTGGACGCAAGGCACAAGTTGCTTTTACAGAAGATTGGGTCCAAGATGCCCAAAGGCGCGATTTCACCATTAATGCCCTTTATGCAGATAAAGAAGGAAACCTCTTTGACCCTGTGGGAGGAATTGAGGATCTCGAGGAGCACCGGGTAAGGTTTATTGGAAATGCGTCCCAGCGAATTAAGGAAGATTATTTACGTATTCTGAGGTTTTTCCGCTTCTCTGCTCGTTTTGGAAAGGAGCCATACAGCCAAGAGGGTTTGGAGGCTTGCCGTGAGTTTGCCTCCCACTTACCTCATCTCGCGCGTGAACGCGTCACCGATGAATTCTTACAGATTTTAGAGCTTCCTAACCCTCTCTATGCTTTGGAAGCTATGAAAGAAACAGGCGTTTTGCCTTATATCTTTCATCCCAAAGTATGGGAGGATTTCAAAACACTTTTATCGCTGGAAAAAACGACGGAAATCTCTCCCGATCCCATCTTAAGACTGGCTTCATTTCATCCCCTTTTAAGTGAGCTCAAATCCCACCTGCGCCTTTCAAAGACTCAAATCATAAAGCTGAGTTTCTTATTAAAAGAGCACGACCCAGTAACCATAGACTCATACAAGCGTTTTGCCTACTCTTGGGGCAAAGAGGGTACCTTTGACGCTGCTCTCTTGCAAACCTCCTACTGCCTTGTCTCTGAGGAAATCTCTTTAAAAGACGGGACGGCTTTCCTAAAACAACTGCAAATCCTCTTAAATGGTTTCTCCATCCCTGATTTCCCTCTTAAGGGCCGCGACCTACTAGCCCTCCATATCAAGCCAGGAGAGACTCTTGGTGAGCTTTTGAAGACCGTTGAAACCTGGTGGATTTCTGAAGACTTTGCTCCCGATAAAAAGGCGTGCGTTAAATATTTGAAGAGCCTTCTTTAGTATATTGTAGATTGCTGTTAGAATCTCGCCTATAAAATAGCCCCTTTTTTCTTCTCTTAAACTTTCTTCACGGAACCTATTATTTGTTGATAAAATTAAAATTCTTCCAGATTAGTTATTTTCTTATGATCCTACCAGAGGATGAACAAGGGTTTTAAGTTTGTGATTGAGTTGAAGATGGGCTTCTTCAAGCTCATACTTATCTTGAAGCCCCATCCAAAATTCTTCCGACGTTCCAAAGTAATAGGCAAGCCGAATGGCCGTATCAGCCGTAATACTGCATCGACCCAAAATGATTTCGTTAATACGCCGCGGGGCAACGCCAATATCCTTAGCAACCTTATTCTGAGACAAACCAAAAGGTTTTAAAAACTCCTCGAGCAGCACCTCTCCAGGGTGGATATTTTTCAAGCATTCAGTCATTTCAAATCCATTCATTTTTAAGCTTCATTTATTTTTTTAACAATCATAAATACGCTTTACTAAATTCGCAAGAATCTATCTTCGGTTTTGGTTAAAATGCGCCTCAAGACATTCGAGTCCCAAACGGAGCTCCCTTGCTCTTTCCATCAGATGCGAAGGGAGGCCAGAGGTATAGAGATCGGCGTCATAAAACACAACACCCATTACGGTCCTGTAAGGACGTTGGCCTGCTTGTTTCAGAGCTTCTATGGCTTGACGCCATGCTTTACTCCGTTTTTTCTCTTTCCTTTCGGAAAAAAATTCAGAATAGCCCGCACGTTCAAGAAGCAAAGAACTACGTCGTGATCGAAACGGTTGCCCCAGGCAGCCTTCATAAAGATAAGAAATTTCCGCAAAAGAGCGCCCCGCCTCATAAAGAGTTTCAGAGATAAGACCTTTCGCATAAAAAATCCCCAATAAAGAAGCTGTAAGGAGCATCTCCTTAGAATTTCCCTTTTTTAAAAGCGCCTGTCGCTTTTGTTGCAAAGCCTCCGTTCCCTTATCAATGAATTCGTGATTTAGTTTAAGTCGCCCTCGTCTTTGATATGATGCCATAGCTCACCCCCTGTAAGAGCTATGATTTCATAAATGAAAGCGAATCTGCAATTTTCTGAATTGGCCATATGTAAGAATTTTGCACTTATAGGATGCATTTAACCAAATTGGTTATGGCCCAACGAGATAACGATAGTCTTATCTGAGCTTACGTAAGTTTTTGTTTCAAGTTCATTTGTTGAAAATGAAACAGGAAAGCTCCCACGACAATGCATAATAATCCTGCCGTTGTCATGATTGTCCACACATATCCTTCAAATAGTGTAGAAACAAATAAACAAGTGCTGGGGAGCAAAACCCACAAAAAGGAGGCAGAGGAAACTCCAAAATTTTTTACCATATAGATATGAAGAAAGTAGAGAAGACACGTCACAAAAACAACTACATATACCAAAGAAAAGAAAAACTCCGTTTCGTTGGGCAGGATTGAAAAGCCAGGACCGGCCATAATAATCATTAAAAAGAAAAGGCCACCCATTAGCAAGGTTCTTGACGTGAGCCATAGGACGGGAACTTTTTTGGCCTGCGTCAGATGTTTTGCAATTTCTGATCCCCCTAAAGTGAAGAATATACTAAAAAAGACAAGCATAAGTCCAAAAAGGTGGGCCGTATCGAAGGTTGTAATTTCATGAAAAAATAAGAAAAAAATCCCCAAAAGAGCGAAAGCCGATCCCCAAATCTTGATCGGGGGAATTTTTTGTTGCTCTATAAAACATTCGATCAATAGGGCGGGGACAAAGATAATTGCGGGAAGAGCCGGAATCAAGCCTGAGATCATCTGTTTTGAGGCTTCGTAAACACACCAAAAGTTAAGTCCAAAAAGTAATACTCCCTGTGTCAGAGTAAGGATCCACAAGCGTAGATTCATTTGCATAGGAGGCGGCTCGTTGGAAAATCGTCGGATAATTTCTAAAAGAAGGCTTGCCAAAATAAAGCGATAAAAGAGGCTTTCAATCGTGGAAACATATTTCAACTGAATCGTGATGAAGTACCATCCTGGGCTGGCTAAAAGAAGACCCGTAAAAAGAAGGGTTAGAAATCTCATGATCTAAATTTAAAGCCCCTATTAGGATTTATAAAAACTCTTTTATATCAAAAATAAACTGTACTCCATCCCCCTTAATAAAGGGAAGTTAAATTAATGGAAGATTTTAATCGGTCTTAGCTATTTACAAACATTTAACTCTTATCATAAAAATAATTTATGACTCATGAACTTTCCACAACAACCTTAGCCCTTCTTAATATCCTCAATGATGGTCAGCGTCATGCAGGGACGGAAATTGCTAAAGCTTTAGGGGTATCCCGTATGGCTATTTGGAAAGTGATTCAACGCCTAAAGAATTATGATATTGGGATAAAATCTGAGCATCTTGGGTATCGTTTAGAGAGTCCCCTATTCCTTTTAGAAAAATCAAAAATTCAAAAATATATTCATAAGGATGTCACCATTGATATCTTTGAAAGTCTCTCTTCTACCAATGATCATCTTAAGAATCTGGCTTCAATAACTTTTCCTCAAATCTGTTTGGCGGAGCATCAAATCAATGGCCGTGGGCGCCTTGGACGTTCTTGGGGCTCCCCCTTCGGACGGAATATTTATTGCAGCATGAGCTATGTGTTTCAAAAGGACATCAGTGAAATGGCAGGATTAAGCTTGGCGGTGGGAATTCTTACTGTCAAAACCCTAGAAACTCTAGATCAGCGGTTGAAGCCGAGCCTAAAGTGGCCAAACGACATTTACCTTGAGGAAAAAAAGGTGGGTGGCATCTTAATTGATTTAATTGCTGAAGCCAATGGCACCTGCAAGGCCGTTCTTGGCATTGGCCTTAATGTAAATATGAAAGACATTCCCTTAAAGAACGTAGAAAAGTGGACTTGTCTTGAGGAGGTGATGGATCAAAAATTGGATCGCAATAAGGTGGTGGGGAAGATGATAAACTCCCTTTACAAAGGAATGGAAACTTTTGCGAACAGGGGTTTTGCTTCCTTTTTACCTGATTGGAAACGTTTAGATTTTCTGGATAATAAAAAAGTCACTCTCACTTCCGGACAAGAAGTTTACTCAGGAATTGCCAAGGGTATTAGTCCTCAAGGACATTTGATTCTCGAGCTTTCTCAAGGGCTAAAACAGTTTTCCTATGGGGATACGAGTCTTTTCAAAGATTAAGCCGCATCTTTAAGGTATCCTGAGATGTTCAAATTCTCTGCAGCTTTAGGGGGTAAGATATTTTTGATACGGTAAGGCATGATACCCCTCAATCTACAGAACGAAAGAAAAGCCAATAAGAGTAATCTTGTGAGCCAGAGTAAACGGGGTGAAGGCTTGGGGTCATTTACCCCTTGTTGGAACTCTTCTATTTTAATCTTTTGAGATGAGGAGGAAATGTTGCGAGGATTCATAAAATCCACAGCAATCCAGGAGGACGCCAATACTTGTTGAGGCGGTTGATGTTCTGGAATGGATTGCTTCTCTTCGTTCACAATGACGTATGCAGGGGAAGAAACATCAGGAACACCGCCTTCATTATTGGGAATCTCTGTAATAGGGGCAGCAACCAAAGGTAACATCACTTCTTGATAAGACGTTTGAGGTTCATTCTCAACCTCAGAGATGACTTGCCCTACAGGGATTGGCATAACAACCGCGGAGAAAGAAGCAATCTCAGTTTCTTCAACTTCGTCAGTGCGAGGACTCATAGAGTCCTCGGCAATCCAGGAGGGCGTCATTACTTGTTGAGACGGTTGAGATTCTGGAATTGATTGCTTCGCTTCGCTCGCAATGACGAACGCAGGCAAAGAAACAACCTCTCCTAAGTCGTTTTGAGAGAGATCCTTAATGGAAGGCTCATTATCCTGGGCAGTAGGAAGAGGTAATTCATCCACCTCCATCGGATCCCCACCTTTTTCTACAGGCATAAAAGGTAAAATGGTGATGAGAGACATATCTTTTTCAATATTTTGACCCACCGTAAAATACAGCGCGCCAATAAAGCCAGTCCTTGGAGCATTTATGGAAACGAACATTTTCATAAACTCAACAATATAAAGAAGATCCCCCCTTTTAACCTGCTGACCTGGTACAACGGCAATACGCCTGATCATCCCAGGGACAAAAGATTTAATTACTTCTTCATCTTCGTCCAAAAAGCTGAGGCAGGGACTTGGAATCAGCACAGCAAGAAGAGAGAAAAGTGCAATCATTTTTCTAATGTTGAGGTTCATGTTTCCCTCCCTTTTTATGTTATGAAGGAAAAATACCGAACATGGACTGCTTTCGTCAACCTTATTTTTTTCAAAGGTTGACGAACTTAACAAAAACCAAGAAGAACCTTATTTCGCACAAAGTTTTCTGGCGAGTTTTTCAAACTCATCACTGGTGAGTGGATATCCAAAATAAAATCCTTGAATAATTTCACATTTATTCTTCTTTAAGAAATCAAGCTGTTTTTGCGTTTCAACACCTTCAGCCAAAACCTCATAATTCAAACTACGAGACATATCAATAATTGCCTGAATAATCACTTCATCACTATTACTAACATTAATGCTTTCAATAAAAGAGCGATCAATTTTCAAACGATCCACATGAACTTTGTTAAGGCTTGATAAGGTTGAATTTCCTGTGCCGAAATCATCGAGAGCAATTTTAACACCAAGTTTACTAATCTCATTGATTGTAGATATGACCTCGGGGTTAGAGATAATTACATTTTCTGTAACTTCCACCTCGAGGTTTTCTGGCTTAAGCCCGGATTCACTGATAATATTTTTTATGAGTTCTGGAAAGTCCCTATGTTTTAACTGCTGACTTGCAACGTTAACGCCAATTCGAAAGCTTGGGAGTCCCTGTTGTTGCCATTTTTTATTTTGCCTGCAGGCTTCTCTAAGCACCCACTCACCAATAGGAATGATGAGTCCCGTCTCTTCTGCAATAGGAATAAAATCAATAGGAAGAAGTATACCATGCCTTGGGTGCTGCCACCGAATGAGAGCTTCAATGGCCATAATTTTATTGTTAGTAACATCAAATTGCGGCTGATAACAGAGAAAAAACTCCTTCCTTTTTAAGGCTTCCTGTAATTCATTTTCTCTTTCTAATCTTAATAGGTTTTCTTGGTTAAGAGTAGGAGAGTAAAGTTGAGCTTGATTACCTCCTAAAGCTTTAGATCGATACATAGCAAGGTCGGCATTTCTCAATAATGTATCCGCTGTTTTTCCATCATTGGGATAAAATGTTATTCCAGCACTGACTCCAACGGTAATTTTTCTATTAGCAATGTTGAACGGTTTTTTAAAAGCATTTAATATTTTTTTTGAAATTTTCTCGATCTCAGTCTCTCTTTTTAAATTTTTCACCACAACAACGAATTCATCCCCTCCTTGTCTTGCAATTGTATCTTCAGCGCGAAGAGTCTTTTTTAATCTTTCAGCAACAGCTTTAAGAAGTCTGTCACCAGCATGATGACTTAAACTATCATTGACGAGTTTGAATCGATCCAAATCAAAAAAGAGAATTCCAACGATCTTGCTGTTTCTTTTGGCTTCAATTATGGCGTGTTGAATACGATCAAAAAGTAAAATACGATTAGGCAGTCCTGTCAGAGCATCATGAGTTGCTTGTAGAATCAACTTTTTCTCAAGTAGTGCACGGGTTGTAATATCACGAAAACTCCACACACGGCCAATGACTTGGCCTTCTAAAGTATGAGGCTGAGTGTATTGTTCATAAACACGATCATCTTTAAAATTAATGAGCCCCAAATATATTTCTTTTGGATTTTTGTTTATTTTTTTTAATTTCTGAACATAAGTTCTTGAGTCTTCGATTTGATCAAGAACATATTCAACAATAAGGTTATAATCTTTGGTATTAAGAACTGAAGGAGGAATTTTCCATAGCTCCACGAAGCGTTTGTTAAAGTCGATGATATTACCTTCATGATTGACGACAACTATTCCATCCGTTGAAGATTCAAGGGTGGAGCGGGTAAGGGAAAGAGAGTATCTTAATGACATTGTTTTTTCTTCAATGTTCTTTTCAAGATATTCAGTATAGGCCTTTACTTCCTGCATAAGTCGCCATTTTTTAGTCAGAGCCGCCGCAAGCTGACGCACAGCAATGACATCAAAAGGTTTCTTTAAAACAAGAAGATTATCTGTTGTCCCCAGTTCTTCAACGGTTTCTTCCCAAGTGTAGTCAGAAAAAGCCGTGCAAATCACGATTTGAATATTAGGGTCAATCTTCCAGATATGTTTAATTGTTTCAATGCCATCCCATCCTGGGGGCATACGGATATCCACAAAGGCGAGGGCATAGGGATTTTTTTCTTCGAAGCTTTTCTTAATTTTTTCAAAACCTTCTTGCCCTTGGGTTGCAGTATCAATTTGAAATTGAGGAAGCGGAAATTTCTTTTCATCTGATCTACCAAAAACTTTTGATTTTAAATCTTGTAAATGAGTACTTGCCTCCACAGGCGTCAAGATTTTTACAAAATCATGATGAATCTCAGGATTATCATCAATAATCATAATTTTAAAATTATCGTATTGATTTTCTTCCACTTCTTGTGCCTTTCTTTATAAAGTTAACAAAATCCTCACAAGCCTAAACTGGCCTCTACCTTTGGCAATGTAAGAGTGAATGTGGCTCCATTTGCCACACCTTTGCTTTCTACACTTAAGACTCCCCCTAGTTCTCGAGCACTTATGGCGCTCATATGCAGCCCCAAGCCATGGCCCTCAGTTTTAGTTGTGAATCCCAAAGAGAAAATTTTATTAAGATTTTTCTTAGGAATACCAACTCCGTTATCCTTAACTTTAATAATGATGATATTTTTTTTAGAAGAGTCTTCAGCAAGTAAAATTTCAAGTTTTTTATCATTATTGTAGGAAGCTTCCATAAGAGCTTCTTTAGCATTTCTTATAAGGTTGACCAGTATTTGAAGAAGCTTAATCCTATCTATTAAGATAAATGAGGACTCCTGATAGTCTTTATGGAGATGAATGTCATATTTATCAAAACTAGTTGCAGTCATATCCAGAGCGGCATCTAAAATCTCAGGCATAAATACTTTTTCATTTACTCGTGTGCCCCGACTCATATCACTTTGTGTTAATATAATGTCTTTGATATGTGATAAAGATTTACTCAAATTTTCTAGTTCAGTAGAAAATGTTTCATAGTTATGTTTAACATCCTTAAGTAATTCAATAAGATATTCAGGAACAAATTTTCCTCGCGGGTCTGTTTGTAAGTATTCTGGCAATCTTAATAAATTTGTCTTTAAAAGTTCACGAACATCTTCGATTTCTCTAATATCTGATTGGAAGTTTCGCCCTTTTAAAAATTCCACAGAAACATTAGCACTGTTTAAAACATTTCCAACATTATGTAACGTTGATGAAGCAATGTCGGCCATGCCAGCAAGTCGTGCAGAGGTGACAAGTTGAGCATGCAAATCAGCAATTTGTTCTTCCGCTATTTTTCGTTTGGTAATATCCATCACAATACCTGTTAAAGCCATAATGGGTTTCTGTAAAGAAGTAGGCCGGCCAATAACATGATACCATCTGTACTTTCCATCGCTGTGTTTCATTTGAAATTCATACTCATACTCCTGCCCTTGAGAGAAGGCCTTTTCCATTAACTCTTTAATAGCTTTACGATTCTCCTCATGAATTCTCTCCATAAACCCTTTAATAGATGGCGCTGGCTCAGAGGGATTTAATCCATAAATCCGATAAAGTTCTTTAGACATCGTAATTAAATTTTTTGATTTGTCATAAGTCCAATATCCCAAACCCGCTATTTCTTGAGCTCTCTCAAGCTTTTGGTTAATTTCGAGCATTTCTTCTGAAGAAATTTCCATGGATCTTTCTAAAAGGTAGCGTTCTTGATCTGCTTCCGTGTATGTTTTGCTTACAATTTCTTTGACTTTCTCCCAATCTTGTAGGATAGGAGGAGCATCATCGAGTCCCAGGTTTTTAAGTTGTCGCATTAAGATTTTGTGGTATTCCATAAAAAAAGTTACCTTTTCTCATCCTTATAAGAACCCGATTAACTTTCATATAAGGTAGTGAGGGTCATTGTTTGATTGTGAAGATCACAAGAACCTGAAACAAGTGGCGACAGCTCTCCATAGGAGTAAAATCCAACTTGTAGAGTGCCTTTGGGGAGAGTTTCAAGAACATACTCTGTTTCTTCCTCAGTCCTTTCTCCCAGAAGAAGTCGTCTGCCGACACAACTGATGGCAATGGAAAGAATAGGGCCAGGGTTTTCTATGTTCATTTTTTTTGCCGCCTCTTCCCCTGCTTCACCAGCACTTGCAATTAAACGATCGAAGTTCGCTTTCATAAGTTGAGCAAGGTACCCTGTTGGCATGTTCCCTGCGAAAGTGAGTGATTGCTTTTCTTCATCTACAGCCAAAATTGTGCGCACAAGATGTCTTGAGTCTTTTTGATCACTTCGAATAGCTAAAGGAAAGAGAAGTCCTGTTGAAGGGAGTCCTTCAGCTCTCTCTCCAAGATACTTTTTGTAAAGAGTGAGGGCAGGCTGTCCATCGAGTTCATAGAGAACATTTCCTTTTGATCGCGTAATATAACGTTCTGGCCCGAAAATGTCCCAACCGCCTCGAGAAGAAAATCCTATTTGAATAGCCTCTCCATAAAGGGCGAGAGCTGCAACGGTGTTTTTATAGGTTTTCCCATCATAAATAACCCAAGTTTCTTTAAATCGGTCACCATCACCTGCAAGGCCACCCGTAATAACAACATTGAGCTTATTAATCTTATTTAAACCTTTTACAAGTTCTGTCCCGTTAGCATTTAAGCCATCCGATAAGACAAGTATGCTTCGCAAGTCTGGAGCATCTAATTTCTTAGAAATCTCTTCTCCAGCTTGAAAAGAATCTTCTGATGAATTTACAGGCGTCTTTAAAATATCAATTCTGGTTTTATCAAATTGAGCAACAGCAACAGATATACTATTATCGGTAATGTGTGTTCCTGAGATTTCACCTGCAGTGGAACATCCAATCATTTTAGATTTTGGGTACTGTTTAGATAATTCTTCTAAAGGTGCAGGATTTTTAACAAGAGAAGGAGAAATAAAAGCTAAAATCAATGTGTTTTCTGAGTCCATCTTTGGAAAAGATTTAACGGACCATCCCTTATCTTGAGCATAGTTAAAAGTCTCAAGCTTCATAATCTTTTCAGCCTCTCATAACTTATTATTTTCTGCTTTGATATGATAAAGCTAATTCATTAATAAATTATAAATGGAGAATTTAAAGATGAGATATATACATCGTACTTGAAGATACCTTTTTGACTATATTACTTTTTCCCTCTCGATCAAGTCGTGGGGCGTCAATAGTGTTTGTAGCCTTTAAACTAATTTTGACGTCCCGCGACTTGATCGCGGGATCCAATCCTTAGTAAAGTTCTTGAAGTTTTTTAGATAGTTGAATAGTCGACTAGATATTAGCAAGGAAGCACCGCCCAGTCTTTGCTTTAAGAAATGAGTATTTCTTTACTTTCCTGCTTCGATGCTTTCCACGAGTGTGTTTCTTCATGAAGGCTTCTTTTTAATGGGCACCCTAACCTCAACTCCCCAAGCGGGTATTCCGGGAGTAAACGAGGTCAAAGGAAATGATACCAGTTGATCATCATTAGAAAAGCGAGATATATGCTTTTGATTAGAGAAAGAATGCAAAGAATGTAATAGATATGTTTCTTCTTTTCCTTCCCCATTTTTAAGTGTAACACATTTAAATCCATTCAAGTAGGGATCTTCAAATTCCTCAGTTTCATACTCTCCAGGAGGAGAGAAAATTATCTTACGTAGACGGGATTGTTTTATATAAAGCTTGCCGCCATGCTCACCTTCTTCAATAACGCCGACAGCTGACGTCTTGCACACAATTTTTTGATTTAGTTCATCTGGATCTTCATCTATAGCCCTGCTAATTTTAGAATGACTCACCATTATTGCACAGATCAAGAAATAATAGATTAACTTTTTCACTTCAAGCACCTTTCGAAAATTAAAAAACAACATCTTTTTTTAATATCAACAAGATAAATATTCTGCAAGTTGTTCATTTAAGTTTTTACCCCCTTCCCCCCATTAATTCATTTTTAATGAATTTTTCTTTATGATTATTAAATGACTTACAAAAATGGAGGTCCTTACTATGTTCATCATGCATATTAGCGCCTTATTTGCCTATAGCGTTCTTCTTGCGAGCACGGCTCTTATCATTTGGTCACTGCGGCATGAAGGAGTAGGCAGCACCCTTGGCAAATTTGTCGGATCCTTTATCTTCATCCTTTCTCTCTTATCTATGCTTTGTATTGCTTATTATGGTTTTAAGGATTGGACTCAGGGTAGTTTTGAAACCTCCACAAGTAGGCCTATGGAAATGCATCAGGAAATGATGAAAAAAATGATGCCACAAATGATGGAACACATGGGGCACATGGAGAATATGGGAACGCAAAAAGGAGAAAATCACTCACATTCACATATTTCACAATAGATGACATTCATACAACTTTAAATTTTCTCTCGCTATTCTAAATAAAATATGTATAATGATTATTTAATGAATTAAAATAAAAAAACATGCGAGAATAAAATATTATGTTACAGATTTATCAAGATCTTTCATCTATTTTCCTTTTAACGTGGGCCTCAGATTTTATCGGATGTTTGGGGACTCTTATTATATTGATTGTATATGCTTTGCTTCAAATGGGAAAATTAGAATCTTCTAGTTTGGCCTATTCCTTATTAAATATTGTTGGAGCAATCTTGATTTTAAGTTCACTTCTTTTTTCCTGGAATTTATCTGCCGTATTAATGGAAATTTCTTGGGTTATCATTAGCCTTTATGGGATACTAAAAGCCTTGCGTCCGCAGAAGTTTTTTAAAATGCCTCACACTCCGCCCTCATAAATATAGCTTCATCCCCTCGTGAGTCGCTTCAAAACCTAATTTCTCATAAAAAGCTTTGGCACGAAGACGCTTTTTGTTTGTTGTAAGTTGAACAATTTTACACCCTCTTTCTCTCCCTAGATCCATTGCTTTTTTCAGCATCCATTTTCCAACACCTTGATTTTGAAATTTTTTATCAACGTGAACATTTTCTATATTAAGCCTCCAAGATCCTTTGAAAGAAAGAGAAGGCATAAAGGTTAAGTGGCAAGCTCCTATAACTTGATTGTGATATTCAACGATGAGAAGGAGCTGATTGTTATCCTTTCTAATCGCTCGAAAAGCTTCACGATAACTGGGCAATAAAGGATCAGAAAAATGCTCTCGCGTAGTCCCAAGGTCATCTTCGATGAGAAGCCGTATAATTTCCGAGAGATCTTTCTCTTCAGCGGATCTTAGAGTGAACTTACCACCTTCAGTCATGAACCCTTCTAACTCTCTTTCCTAAACATTCCAAGCAATCTTAAGGGGGCTTCCGTTCCTCCCTGTATTTTGATGGGAAGAGCTAAAGTATAGGCTCCAACGGGAGGAAACTTTGAAGCATTCGCAATATTTTCAATAATGTATTTATCTGCTCCTAAGATAAGATGATGAACGGGAAAGCCATCCTCTGGACGATCGGGAGAAAGGGTATCAATCCCCAAACCAACAATTTGACGGTCTAATAAGAGAGAAGCGGCTTCTTTTGAAATGCTGGGGAAGACATGGTTATTGCGGTATTTTTCAGAAATACTCCAATATTGATCCCATCCCGTATAAATAATGACAAAGCAACCAAAAGGAATGACCCCATGTTGGGTTTCAAAAGCTTCAACATCTTGGGGGCGTAAGGAATAACGCTCATGGCTTTGAGGAGAAACATTAATGACGATACAGGGAACTATACATTCATTTAAATTCAGATCTGTGATTGATCTCCCGCCGGAGAAACAATGAGCGGGTGCATCCAGATGTGTCCCCATCCCAGCTTGCATATGAATATCATAGGTCCGAAATTGATAGGGAGCAGAAGGATCATAATCATCTCTAAGGGTAGATTCAAAACCACAACTCCCATTCCAAGACGGCATCTCAGGCGTTAAGGAATGAGTCAGGTCGAGGAACGTGTACTCCTTTAACTGAATTGGGTTATGCAACGGCTATCCCTTCCATAGTCTTGAGATTGAGAGAGAGCATTCATTTTAAAACCTTTTTGTAAGAGCGGTCATTTCATACCAATTCTTTCATCAAAAAATAAAATGTCGAGTTGTTTTTATACCCACTACGGGAATGGTCAACTTTATATCCCAAATTTTGATAAAGCTCTAAAGCTCCCCAATCCATGGTATTAAGGGTCGCCAATGCACAGCCTTTTTCACGGGCTAGCTGTTCCGCAGCCTCTAATAGTCGAGTGCCTATGCCCTTGTGTCGAAGAGACTCTGAAACCCATAAACTTCCTATATGAACGCAACCATATATAATGGCGCCACTACAACCATCCAATACTTGAACCTCTTTATCTTTAACAAAAAAGGCAAAGGGTTCAATTGGATCCATTTCTTTTTGCTGCCGGGCGTAATCAGTAAGGCCATTATTTAATATCTTTATATCTTCAGGAGCGGGATTGGGCTCATATATTATGTGAAATTCATTATGTTTCATATTGTAGCTCTGCTTGTTATAAAATAAAATATAACTCCATTGCGATGAATTGCAGAGTAGAAAATATCATCGATCTCAATCAAATGTAAGGGACAAAAAACCATGTCATCCATCACCTATTATAATAAAAATGCACAATTATATTCTGAGCGGACCGTAGATGGCTGTCGGCTCGAATTTCGTGAGCGATTCCTTGCTCAGCTTAAGCCAGGAGCCAAAATTTTAGATGTGGGTTGTGGCGTTGGCCGGGAAGCACGTTTTTTTGAGGAGCTTGGATACGATGTCACCGCTTTTGATGGCTCAGTGGAAGTGATAAAGCTCGCAAGCCAAATCCTTCGAAAACCACCCTTCTTAATGCGTTTTCAAGACATGAATTTTTCAGAAGAATTTGATGGTATTTGGGCATCAGCCTCACTCATTCATGTCCCTCCCCATGAATTGAAAAATGTTATCACCCGAATCTGGAAAGCTCTTAAACCGGAGGGAATATTCTTTGCCAACTTTAAACATGGCGAAGGAGAATTCACTCAAGAAGAAAGAACGTTTTACTATATGATGGAAGCATCTCTTCGCCCCTATCTTGCAGACCAGTTCAAGATTATTGATATCTGGACAGCGGAAAATCGTAGTAGTCATTTTGCTTATAGCCCAGACAAACTGTGGCTAAATGTTTTAGGAAGAAAAGTGTCTCAAGAATCTCTATAAGAGGTCTGCAGCCTTCCCTAATTACCACGTGTCGGCTTTTTGTCTTTGACCCAAAAACTCTTCTATGCGCCTTTTCGTAGCAGGCGTCGTATCAAGAGGCAAATCATGCAAAGAAAACCATTGTTTTTCATGGATTTCGGGGGAAGTGACTTCTTTCATTTCAAACTTTTTGACGATATAAAAAGCCACATAATCGTCTCTTTTTTCAGAGTTGCTGTGGTAAACACCAAATAACTCTGGTTCTTCTAAGGGCGTTAAACCAACTTCCTCCAAAAGTTCTCTAAAAATAGCATCCCGCATGGATTCACTTTTTTCAACCGCTCCCCCAATAGTGTACCAACCCTTCTGGTAAGTATGCTTGATGAGAAGGACTTGATCATTACTTACAACAAGAGCCCTCGCACCAACGGTCTTTAAACCAAGGGTCCTAAAGACACAATTTCGTATCTTGTGAAATATTTTAAAGGCTAAGCTTTTGATCATTTTTTATAAACACTTTCTAAACGGTATCGCTATAAGAACTCGACAACACGTTTTCTTTAGCTTGGCTCCAAAAGTGCATGAGGACATCAACAGGCTGCCCTTTTAGGGTTTCAAAACCCGCAGCATGCGCAAGCCGTTTGAGCTCTACAAAACGCTTTTCAAACTTCTCAACACTTTTTAGACACGTTTCTTCCGGATCAAATTTCATAAATAAACATAAGGAAAAAACGGCGTGGATCAGGTCTCCCATTTCTTCTTGAAGATGGTAGCGATCTCCAAGGTTATCTTTGATTTCCTCACACTCACTTTGAATTTGCACAAAGATTTGGGCCGTATCACTCCACATAAAGCCAAAGTCATCAGCTTGTTTTTCAATGGCGGTGAGTCTTTTAAAAGTATCCATCATCCCCTCACAACACTTTCCCCATATCAATATCGTGAGGGTCACTTTCATAACCATCAGGATCGTTGAAAGGCATTTCGGTATAAAGTTGCTTTCGGTAAAAGTTGTAAGCATCGGGAGAAGATTGGGTGTGAAGGGTTTTACACCCTTTTTCTTTCAGCCAACGCTCACACAAGGTTAAAAAGTGTCCCCCAAGACCTTGGGTCCTGTGCAGCTCATCAATTACAATAATTCGTAAGGCAGCTCGTTGTTCTGGCCAAAGCTGGATGTGTGCATAACCTACGATTTTCGTGCTCTGATAAAAAACGAAATGAACATGATCCTTATGATCAAAGGTCCAGGTATAGGGATCCGCCATAGGAACCTTATCAAAAAAATACTTATTCCTGAAATGACGAGCGGCTTTCCATTCATCATGATGAGCGCAAAACCGCATGCCAAGACCAGCAAAGCCGGCCTGATTTAATATCTTTTTAATGAAGGCGTCTTTTCCTAAGTTAAACTGACTCACTTTTGCATTGTTTGCTTTAGGTTCAAATCCTTGCTTCACCAACTCTAATTTTAAAGCCGCATATTCTTCAAGAGCTTTAGGGTGTGCGCGCAAATAATCTCGAAACAATAGATTGAGCGCAACCTCGGGATTTCCTTCCTCATAAACGTGGAGGTTAATATTAGGGAGCGGAAGCCTTTTACTAAACCCAAGGTGAAAAGGAATATTGAATTCTCCCCTATATTCATAACCAATTTTTTCAAGGGAAGGGATTGAGAAGCCCCCTTCTTTTACAACGGCAATGATATCAATTTTAGGCTTCGCACAAAGCCCTGGAACAGCTGTAGATCCCACATGGTGGATAGCAAGGCAAGCATCCCCTAAAGCTTGCTTAATACGAGTCGCTTCTTCCTCAAACATCTGAGGCCAAGTGGAATTATAGGAAACAACTTTAATCTTCCGGGACATACTTAGACCTTTTTAAGAGATAATTTATTTACAAGTAAGCACTTTGCAAAAATTACTCCAAAGGATCAAGCTTAAAGATTTCTGTATAAATAAAATTTTATATATTTTCTATTTTTTCAGATTGTAGGTTTTGTAAGGTATAGAGAGTAATTTTTAAAATAAATAATAAAAGTTTACTCTTTTTTAACAACATTCAGTTTTAATAATAAGTATAAGGTGAAAAAAATATCCGCAAAAACAAATAAATAAAGGAGTTATTTATCATGGCAAGTGCACAACATTTATTAGATAAGGTTCGTCCTC
>JAIEPE010000072.1 GCA_019749915.1 Alphaproteobacteria bacterium
ACAAACCAATTTGGACGATTTTAAAAATACGACCCTCGCAAAAGTCTTTTTGTCACACTAAGTGGCAGAAGTCGGGAGATCCCTTAAATCCCAACATCTCCACATATGGGGAAAAATCATCCCTTCATATAATTTTGCATCCCTCCTCTACCTGATCAAAGCCAGCGGTTGTCATAGAAGAATTGGACAGAAGAGCAGGCTGCTTATCTTTACGTTTGAGTTTAAAGCTTGCAGCTATTTCGGACAATACTTTTTGACCAATCACTTTCCCTCTCCAACAACTCATCGAGAGTCATATAAACACTGGTCTCTCAGCAAAGGCTGGCGTCGGGAATGCTCAAGTCTTACAGGCACATGCTGAAGTTGGCATGTTTCTAAAAAGGTGTTGACATCTCTTTCCCAGTTTTCCTTATCAAAATCAATGGCTAAAAACCAACAGGTTTCCCTTATGAATAGGATAGATCCACATAATACAATTGAGTTGAGAGAGGAGGTTGCGTATAACCTGTTTAGTAACCGGAAGAAAAGCCTGATGCAAACATTCGCTACACTTAATTTGCGGCTTTTTACAAACGCCTTTCACCCATTCATTTTGGCAGGCTGGTGCATAACCAGATTTTCTTGTTTTCTTATTCTCCTATCTTTTGGAGAATACATCTTTACGCTCACGAAAGAAATTCATAAAGATAAAGTAATGACAGCTGAAGAAATGCCTGCTTTAGCTCATACCATATCTTCCCTCAAATTTATTATCGGAATCAGAAAAAAGGGCCCGAAGGCCCCTATTTCTATTATTAAGAAATTGGTTAAGCGATTTATTTTTTCTCTGTACCTACTTCCTTAAGCTTTTCATTAAGGGCGTCAGCACTGAGGTAACCAGGAACAACTGTTGAGACTCCCAAAATAAGAGTCGGCGTCCCATTGATGCCAAGGGTTTTAGAGAGTTCAAGATTTTGATCGATTTGAGCTTGAATCTCCTTGCTCTTCATATCTGCCTCAAACTTTTTCATATCTATTCCAAGCTTCTCGGCAAGTTTCATAATTTGCTTTTTCGTCAATGGCTTATCTGCTGAATAAACAGCATCCTGAACTTCACTGTACTTGCCTTGATTTTTAGCAGCAAGCATCGCCTTAATCGCCAAAAGGGAATTATTCCCCATGACGGGAAGGTCTTTAAAAATGATTTTCACATTCTTATTTGTATTTAAGAGGGAGGCCAATTCAGGGTGAAATTTTTTACAATAGTGGCAATTGGGATCGGTGAAAACAACTAAAGTTTCAGTTCCTTTGAGATTACCGCCAACAGGATCTGCCTCATTTTTAAAGATCTTGTCTTTGTTAGCCACAACAATTTTTTCCATCTTTGCCATTTCTTCTTGTTGCTTTAGTGCCATAGCGGCTTGCAAGGATTCAGATACAACTTTTGGATTACCCATAATGTATTTTGAAATGAGCGCCTCAATTTCTGCCACCTGTGCTGCCGTAAAATTAGAAACTGCTGCCACAGCAGATGGAGGTTGCGTATTCGTTGGAGTATCTGCAAAAACTGGTGATGAAAAGCAAATACTGACGGTTGATACAACTATAAGAGTAATTTTTTTCATATTTTTTAGACTCCCTTTTTGTTTAATAAGAAGACAATAATAAACCCTTAAAAAATACACAAGAGGTGTGTCATTAAAAAAATTTAAATTTTTTTTAAGATAAGGTGAGTAGTGAACTCTAGCCAATAATTGCCTTGTTTTTTGCTTTGAAACATTGTATCAAATACACAAAATAATACAATCCGGGATGCTTCGTTTGCGCTTTCATTTTTTCATACTTTTAGCAGCATTAATTCTTCCTGGTTGTACCGTTGGGCCTGATTTTGAGCCGCCAGAGGCCCCTGGTGTTGATTCTTACACCGAAACTGAATTGCCAGCTCAAACGGTTGAAACAGCGGGAAAAGGAGGAGAAGCTCAACATTTCATTGAAGGAAAAGACATTCCAGGGTGTTGGTGGCAACTTTTTCATTCGAAACCTCTGAATGAGCTCATTGAAAAAGGTTTAAGAAACAATCCCACTTTACAGGCTGCAGATGCCGCACTTCGTCAGTCAGAAGCCAATTTACAGGTAGCGCTCTCTGCGATTTATCCCTTCATTAATGTGCAGGCCTCTCCTGAAAGACAACGTTTTAGCCCCGCAATTTTTGATGTGCAAAGTCCTCCTACTACGTTTAATCTCTATAATACAGCGGTAAATGTTTCCTATACTCTAGATCTTTTTGGTGCTATTCGCCGACAAATTGAAACCGCTGAAGCGCAGTTCGAATATCAGCGATTTCAAATGGAAGCCACTTACTTAACTCTAACGTCTAACATTGTGACCTCAGCAATCACAGAGGGGTCCTTAAGAGGACAAATTCAAGCAACTCATGAGTTAATCGCATCCCAGGAAAAAATCTTAGAGATTACAAAAAAGAAATTTATACTAGGGGGTATTTCTCAGCTTGATGTATTGGCTCAAGAAACCTCCGTAGCACAAACGAGGGCCACTCTTACTCCTCTTGAAAACAATCTTGCAAAAATTCGCCATGGACTTGTGGTCCTTGTAGGAGGATTTCCTAGTGATACCTATATTCCAAACTTTAATTTAGAAACCTTACATTTGCCAACAGAGCTCCCCGTAAGTTTGCCCTCTTGTTTGGTTGAACAGCGTCCTGATATTAAAGCAGCAGAAGCCTTTCTTCATGCAGCAACAGCGCAAGTTGGAGTTGCCACAGCTAATTTACTACCTCAAGTAACTTTAACGGCGAACTATGGGTGGACATCAGACCATCTAGACACACTTTTTCTTCATCGTTCTTCAGTTTGGACATTGATAGGCAATGTTTTGCAGCCTATTTTTCAAGGAGGAGCCTTGTTAGCTCAACGCAGAGGAGCCATTGCAGCCTTAGATCAAGCTGTGGCGCAATATAAACAAACCGTCCTCACAGCCTTTCAAAATGTTGCTGATACTTTAACAGCTCTTGAACTTGATGCCCGTCAATTACAAATACAAACTGATGCAGAGAAAGCCGCTACTCAAACCTTAAAATTAACGGAAGCCCAATATAAGATGGGAGCTGTAGGGTATTTAAACTTATTAGATGCGGAAAGACAATTTCATCTCGCCCGCATAGGTCGGATTCAAGCAGAGGCCCTTCGTTATGCGGATACAGCGGCCCTGTTCCAAGCTTTAGGTGGTGGATGGTGGAATCGGATGACCGTGGAATGCGAAACTGTAACTAAAAAGGACGAGTAAGCATGTCAAAGCAAATGAAGATTATGCTTCTTATTGTGGCTGCGCTTTTTGGAAGCATTTTTCTTTATAAAGCTTTTCAGGGCTATATGATAGGCAAGCATATGAGTGCTCCCCAGCCACCGGTCACGGTATCTGCTGCAAAGGTAACCTTTTCTCCTTGGCAATCCCATCTCTCAGCAACAGGAACTTTAAGGGCCATTAATGGTGTCGATATCACTTCTGAGATTGCAGGTCTTATTCACACGATTTCGTTTACGCCGGGCCAAACCGTAAATAAGGGAGACCTTATCCTTGAACTCAATAGGGAGACCGAAATGGCAGCTCTTAAATCTTCAGAAGCCCAAGCTGAACTTGCTGAAATTAACTATAACCGGGACAAAGAACAATTCGCTGTGCACGCGGTAAGTAAAGCCACCGTCGATACGGATGAGGCCACTTTAAAAAGTGCCCGTGCGCAAGTAGCACAGCAAAAGGCGTTGATTGATAAGAAAATTATCCGTGCCCCTTTCAAAGGACGTCTTGGAATTTCTGCTGTTAATTTAGGACAGTACCTTAATCCGGGAGATAAAATTGTGACCCTCCAATCTCTTGATCCCATCTATGTTGATTTTACTTTTCCCCAGCAAGATCTTCCCCAACTCACGCCTGGTCAACCCGTCTCTTTGACAACTGATGCCTTTCCGGGGGCTACTTTTCAAGGAAAAATCACCTCTCTCAATCCCAAAGTTGATCCAGTGACGCGGAATGTTGAAGTTGAGGCGACCCTTCAAAATCCCCATCAAAAATTATTCCCCGGGATGTTTGGTCTTGTTGAAATCAATACGGGCTCTCCCCAAGTGTTTTTAACCGTGCCTCAAGAAGCCATCAGTTATAATTCCTATGGGGCTATTGTTTTTATTCTGAAAGAAAAGGAAAAAAATGCCAAAGGAGAGACTGTCTATAGTGCTTCTCAGCAATTTGTGACCGTTGGAAAAATACGAGATAACCAGATTCAAATTTTAAAAGGACTCGTTGAAGGGGATCTTATTGTCACGGCGGGACAACTTAAGCTTAAAAATGAGAGTCTTGCGATCATCAATAATTCAACGAAAATAAAAAATGATTAAGTTTACGGATTTATATATCCATCGTCCCGTGCTTTCCATCGTTGTGAGCCTCCTTATCCTTGTTTTAGGTCTCCGTTCTTTAGATCTCCTCCCTATTCGTCAGTTTCCTTTTACTCAAAACGCAGTTGTCACTATCTCAACGGTTTATACGGGGGCTGATCCTGAGCTGATTGCAGGGTATATTACAACTCCCCTTGAACAATCAATTGCTCAAGCTAACGGGATTGATTATTTAACATCCATAAGCAACCAAAATGTGAGTACAATCCAGGCCACTTTAAGGTTGAATTATGACCCTGGTAAAGCACTGACAGACATTAATACCAAGGTAAATGCTGTTTTGAACCAATTACCCCCTGATGCCCTCGTTCCGGTAATCACCGTCGCTATTGGGGATGTCTTGGATGCCATGTATATTGGCTTTTCAAGCCCCGTTCTCCCCAGCAATCAAATTACTGATTATTTGATTCGTGTTGTCCAGCCCAAACTTCAAGCCATACCCGATGTTCAAGTGGCAGAAATTTTAGGAGGACGACAATTTGCTATGCGCGCCTGGTTGGATCCTGTAAAGATGTCCGCTTTTGGGGTTACAGCAGCTGATGTCTCTCTGGCTTTAGCAGCTAACAATTTTATTTCTGCAGTGGGACGTACAGACGGCGAGCTGATCACTGTCAATATGACTGCGGATACGGGGCTTGAATCCGTTGAAGCATTTAGTAACCTAATTCTCAAAGCTGAGGGAAAGGCTATCGTCAGACTTAAGGATGTTTCAACCGTTTCTTTAGGCGCTGAAAATTATGATACGGCCGTAAAATTTGATGGGAAGGAGGCTGTTTATATTGGCATCAAAATAACTCCTGCAGCGAACTTGCTGACAGTTATAGACGCTGTTCATAAAATCTTTCCCTCCATTGAAGCTCAACTTCCAAAAGGGCTTGCGGGAAAAATTGTTTACGATTCCACTAAATATGTTAACGCCTCCATTCATGAAGTAGAAAGATCTCTGGGTGAGGCTATTTTTATTGTCATTGTTGTGATTTTTTTATTTTTAGCGTCCCTCAGAACGGTCGTTATTCCTATCATTGCCATACCCCTCTCCATTATTGGTGCCTTTTTTATCATGTATCTTTTTGGCTATTCTATTAATCTCCTCACTCTTTTGGCTTTAGTTCTGTCTATTGGACTTGTGGTGGATGATGCCATTATTGTTGTTGAGAACGTACATCGGCATATTGAGAGTGGGATAAAGCCACTTGATGCCGCCATTTTAGGCGCAAGAGAGTTGGCCAATCCCATTATTGCCATAAGTGTTGTGTTAATTGCCGTTTATGTGCCCATTGGGTTTATGGGAGGTCTGACAGGTGTTCTCTTTACCGAATTTGCTTTTACGCTTGCAGGAGCTGTTGCTGTGTCAGCAGTTATTGCTCTGACCCTCTCTCCCATGATGTGTTCAAAATTTTTAAAGCGCAATACACCTAATCGGTTTTCAATATTTATTGAAGAGAAATTTAAAAAGCTTGAGCACAAATATGAGCAGCTTTTACACGGATCTCTTAATTATCTTACCGTAACAACGGTTTTCTCTGTGATTGTTCTGATCAGCATTTATTTCTTGTATGATAGCTCGAAATCAGAGCTTGCGCCCCAAGAAGACCAAGGTGTGGTTCTTACCCAATTGACCGCTTCTCCCAACGCAACATTAAACCAGACTCAACTTTATTCACGGGAAGTTTTTAAGGCATTTTCAACTTTTTCCGAAACAGATCATGTCTTTCAGCTAGATGGGTCGGGAGGATTAAATATCAGTATTGGAGGTATGGTTTTAAAACCCTGGGATGAAAGGGTGCAAACTGCAAACCAATTACAGCCGAAGGTGCAAGACCTTTTGTCGCAAATTCCGGGAGGTAAAATTGCCGCCTTCCAGCTCCCTTCTTTGCCAGGTGCTGGGAAAGGATTGCCCGTACAGTTTGTTGTTCAAACGACGGAATCCTATGAGCGTTTAAATGATATTGTTCAAGGAATGATTGATAAGGCATATGCAAGCGGGCGATTTGCCTATTTAGATTCAGACCTTAAAATTGATAAACTCCAAACGAGCTTTAAATTGAATCGTGACAAGGCAGCTCTTATGGGACTGAATATGAAGAATTTGGGCAGTATTCTTCAGTCAGCCTTAAGTGAAGGCTATGTTAATTTTTTCACCTATTATGGACGCTCCTATAAGGTCATTCCTCAGGTAGAGAAGAGCACCCGTTTGAATTATGATCAGCCTCTGAATTATTATATCAAAGCTGAAGATGGAACCTCAATCCCTCTTTCCACAGTAGCCGACCTTAAAACAGAAGTTGTCCCTGAATCTTTAAACCATTTCCAACAGTTACCTTCTGCCATCATCTCTGCCATTCCTGTCCCGGGTGTAACCCAGGGAGATGCCTTAAAGGTGTTGAAAGACATTGCTGCAGAAATGCTTCCTCCAGAATATTCGATAGATTATGCGGGAGAATCGCGCCAATTTGAGCAAGAGGGAAGCTCTCTTATTGTCACCTTCTTTTTTGCGCTTATTATTATATTTCTTTCACTTGCGGCTTTATTTGAAAGTTTTCGAGATCCCCTGATCGTCCTAATTAGTGTCCCTATGTCCATTTGTGGCGCCATGATTTTCATTTCTTTGGGAGTGGGAGGTGCGAGTCTCAATATCTACACTGAGGTTGGCCTTGTCACGCTTATTGGTTTGATTAGTAAACATGGTATTTTGATTGTCCAGTTTGCTAATGACCTTCAAAAGGAAGGAAAATCAAAAAGAGAAGCCATAGAACAAGCCGCGGCCATTCGTTTACGCCCCATCCTTATGACAACAGCTGCCATGGTGCTGGGTGTTGTTCCTTTGATTAAAGCCACAGGTGCCGGAGCCGTGAGTCGGTATTGCATTGGCTTGGTGATCGCCTCCGGTATTTCCATCGGTACATTTTTTACGCTTTTCGTGGTACCTGCCATGTACATGATGTTAGCCCATGAGATAAAAAATAAACATTGAATCAAATTTGATCTTGTTATGAAAAATTAAATTATGTAATAATTTTCATCTAAGCTCCTCATAAATTAAGGTGAAAAAAATGAAAATGCATAAAAATGTTAGAATTTCCTTGAAAAAACTCTCTCTTCCAACTCCCATAAAGAAATATTTTTCATCTCAGAATTGGGATATGGACCTTGGGAGTAACACAAATCCTTTTGGGGGAGATTTTTCTAATTATCCAGATGTCATGCAACTTGATTTGAAAAAGCTGTATTTAAAAAGGATTCTCTCTCTCAACCCTCCTCCCACTTTCGAAGTTGTTGTTGATGAGAATAATGTCCTCTTTACGGCAGGATCTATGGAAGGAATTGATCTTTTGCTGCGGGCCTTTCCTGATCCTAATCAAGATTTGGTTTGTATTCCCACTCCAACCTTTTCTGCTTATGCACATTGGTCCATTATCAATGAGTTGCGGGTGAAAAAAATACCTCTCTTGGGAAAAAATCTCGATCAAGTTGATATTGAATCCATTATTAAACTGAATCCAAAATTGCTCTTTATCTGTAATCCTAATAATCCCGTAGGAACATTAATTTCTCATGCAACTTTAAAAAAGCTCTGTCAATCCCTGAGTGGATTTATTATTATTGATGAGGCCTATATTGAATTTTCCGACCAACATTCTTCACTCTTTTATTTAAATGAATACCCTAACCTCATAATTTTACGCACTTTTTCAAAGGGATGGGGACTTGCAGGCGTGCGGTGCGGCGCCATTATTGCTCATAAAACAATAATCGATACTTTAAGATATATCCAATATCCTTTTTCCGTTTCCATTCCTTCACAACAAGCGGTTCGTGAAATCTTGACGGCTCCGGAAAAAGTCTTTGAAACATGGAAAAAAATTGAAAAAATGAGACGAAGTCTATACTCCGAGCTTTCACAGAAGAGAAATGTTATCAAGGTCTTTGAAAGTCAGACAAATTTTTTAATGCTAGCCTTACATAATTTTGAAGAAGTGATGAGGAACTTAAAACAAGAAAAAATTCATGTGCTTGATTGTTCTTCTGAGTTACTTCAATCTATTCGGGTTTCTATAGGAACTGAAGAGCAAAATCAGAAGTTCCTTGAGATCATTTCTGGATAATTACTATCATAGAAAGTCTGAATTAATATATATAGAGCTAATTGGTGGCAAAGCCTATGACAAAACATTTTCTTTGTTGCGTCCAAGGCAAGTTCCTCGTATTTTAGGCTCAATATATGTTTAAAGAAAGCACGCAGATGAAAAAAGAAAAACAAAAAGATACCTTTTTGGAAAATGTAAAAGCCCTTACCTATGCCATTCTTTTGGCTGTGCTGATTCGCACTCTTTGGCTTCAACCTTTTCATATTCCTTCTGGATCGATGATTCCCTCTCTTCTTATCGGTGATAATCTTTTTGTCTCAAAGACTGCCTATGGTTATAGCCGCTATTCTATTCCTTTTGGCGCTTACATTAATTATTTTAATGGCCGTATTTGGGGGGGAGAGCCTAAACTAGGGGAGGTAGTTGTTTTTCGCTCCGTCGTTGATCCTGATACCGATTTTATCAAACGTGTGGTTGGTGTTCCCGGGGATCGTATCCAAATGAAAGAAGGGCTTCTTTATATCAATGATGTTGTATGCCCTGTTGAACCTCATGGCGAATTTGAAACCGTTGATGACAGCGGCGAGCTTTTAAAAGCTGCACAATACATTGAGACTCTCCCTAACGGACTAAAACATCTTATTATTAAACAAGTCCCCTTTGGTGAGGGCACTTATGATAACACCCCTGTCTATCAAGTCCCTCCTGGCCACTATTTCATGATGGGAGATAACCGAGATGGCTCAAATGACAGCCGTGCTCAAGGCGTTGTTGGATATATTCCTTTAGAATATTTGGTTGGGCGTGCCAGCTTTATTTTCTTCTCAACAGGCGGAAAAATTGCGCTTTGGGAAATCTGGCGCTGGCCTTTCACCGCCCACTACAACCGTATCTTTAATGCCATTCATTAATGGTTCTGATTAATCGAATAGTATGAAAAATTTTGAGGCGAATTTAAATTATCAATTTAAAAATCCTTCTTTACTTAAAAAGGCCCTAACCCATCCTAGCGCCCTTCCGCCCGGACAAGGCATGAATTTCGAACGCCTTGAATTTTTAGGCGACCGTGTTTTAGGCCTTGTAATTGCCACATGGCTTTTTGAAAAATTCCCCAAAGAGAGTGAAGGGGATCTGGCCGCTCGATTTGCAAATCTTGTTCGAAAGGAAGCTCTTCTCAAAGTAGCTTCAACGATCAAACTTGAAAGTGTCATGGTAATGAAGCATGAAGCAAGCTCTTCACAAAAAAAGCGACTAGAAACCTTGCTTGCTGATGGCTGTGAAGCCCTTATAGGAGCCCTTTATCTTGATGGAGGCCTTGAAGTTATACAAGTTTTTATTCACCATTTTTGGGGACCTTTCCTCGAAGAAAATCTTCCCCCTCCTCAAGATCCTAAATCTGCTCTCCAAGAATGGGTTCAAAGCCAAGGGAAGAAACACCCTTATTACGAGCTTATTTCTTCAACCGGCCCAGCCCACGCCCCTAATTTTATCGTGGAAGTATCGGTGGAAGGTTTAATCCCCGCCCGTGGGAAAGGCTCATCAAAAAGACTTGCAGAAAAAGATGCGGCTCAAGAAATGTTAAAGGCGATTACTCATGACTAAATGTGGATTTATTGCCGTTATCGGCTCCCCCAACGTTGGCAAATCAACCTTGATTAATGCTTTAGTTGGCAGTAAAGTGACCATCGTTTCTCGCAAGGTTCAAACCACCCGTAATCGCATTTTAGGCATCGCTCTTATAGAAGAAACCCAACTCATCTTAGTGGATACGCCTGGAATCTTTGAGGATCCTAAACGGCGCCTTGAAAAGGCCATGGTAAAAAGTGCCTGGGATAGTTTAGGAGATGCAGATGGTATTATGGTGCTCGTAGACGTAAGCCACAAAAGCTTTATGGATACGGATAGAATTTTAAGTCATCTTCAAAAGTATCAAAAAAAGGTCGTTGTTGTTCTGAATAAAATTGATCTTATTCAACGTGACGAGCTTTTAAACATTGCTCAACATTTTTCCAGCCCTAAAATTGACGATGTCTTTATGATTTCTGCCCTTAAAAAAGATGGAATCCAAGATATCAAAAACTATTGGACTAAGAATCTTCCCGAAGGTCCTTGGCTCTTTCCTAAAGACCAACTCAGTGATCTTCCTGAACGACTTCTTGCTGCAGAAATTACTCGCGAAGAGCTTTTCCATCGTCTCCATGAAGAACTTCCCTACTCCCTTTGGGTAGAAACCGATTCATGGGAGGAATTTAAAAATGGAAGCGTTAAAATAGTTCAATCCATTTATGTGCAACGAGAAAGCCAACGGTCAATCGTTCTTGGCAAAGGTGGCGGGCAGATCAAAACCATTGGGGAAGCCGCCCGTAAGCAGCTAACCTATATTCTCGAGCGACCTGTTCATCTATTTCTCCACGTCAAAGTCAAAGGATGGATGGACAATCCTCGGCTTTATGCCAGTATTGGATTGAATTTCAAGGTATAGGTATGGAATGGCAAGACGAAGGATTCATTCTTTACACCCAGCCGCTCGGAGAGCGAAAACAAATTGTCAGCCTCTTCACCCAAGCTCATGGAAGATGGGCTGGTGTTTTTAGTCTAACTCAAAAAAACAAAGCATGGATCCAATGTGGAGCCAAAGTTAATGCCCGTTGGGGAGCTCGTCTTGAGGCTCACATCGGTTATTGGAACTTTGAACCCCTCCCTACAAAATTAGTTCTTCTTTTAGACCGTCCTGGACCTCTAGCAGCTCTTTCAAGCGCCACATCCCTCTGTCATCTTGTCCTTCCCGAGCGTCATACTTATCCCTATCTTTATGAACAATTTACCCATTTCCTAGAGGCTCTCTCTTCTCCTGATTGGGCAGAAGCTTATGTGAATTTTGAAATGACACTCCTTGAAGAACTCGGCTATGGTCTTGAGCTTCATTCTTGCGCTGTCACAGGACGCACAGAAGGCCTTGTAGCGGTCTCTCCCCGCACGGGAAGAGCCGTTTGTGAAACTACAGCAGCTCCTTACCAAGAAAAGTTATTGTCTCTTCCTCCTTTTTTAGCAGAAAAAAGTAGAAAAACAGGCCCAAATGATAAAGAAATCCTCGACGGACTGCGCCTAACAGGGTATTTTCTTGAAAGATATTTATTAGGGCGTACCTTGCCTGCGGCAAGGGAACGACTTATCCAAAGGTTTAGTACAGTAAGGAATGCCTCATGACTGTCCATGACGTTCAATTAGTTGATGCTCTTGGTGAGCGCTATTTATCCTATGCGCTTTCCACCATTATGCAACGCTCCCTTCCTGATGTTAGGGATGGGTTAAAGCCCGTCCACAGACGGCTTCTTTATGCCATGAGAGAGCTTAAGCTCGATCCAAAATCAGGCTATAAAAAATGCGCCCGTGTGGTGGGAGATGTGATGGGAAAATTTCACCCCCATGGAGAAATGGCAATTTACGATGCCATGGTCAGGCTCGCCCAAGATTTCGCCGTCCGCATTCCTTTGGTGGATGGCCAAGGAAACTTTGGAAATATTGATGGTGATTCAGCGGCAGCAAGTCGATATACAGAAGCCCGCCTTACTGCAGCGGCAGAGGCCCTCATGGAAGGTCTTGATCAAAACGCTGTAGATTTTAAAACAACCTATGATGGAGAAAATGAAGAACCTTTGGTGATGCCTGCGACCTTTCCTAATCTCTTGGTCAATGGATCTACAGGGATTGCGGTCGGCATGGCAACCAGTATTCCTCCTCATAATCTTAGCGAAGTTTGTGACGGCCTTATAGCTCTTATCCGAAAGCCGGATATAGAAATCAAGCAACTCATCAAACTTATCCCAGGACCTGATTTCCCTACGGGAGGCTTACTTGTTGAAAGTTCAGATTCCATTCTTAAAGCCTATGAAACTGGACGCGGCAGCTTTCGCTTACGTGCAAAATGGGAAGTAGAAAAATTAGAGTTTGGCCAATATCAGCTTGTGGTCACTGAAATTCCTTATCTTGTGCACAAGTCAAAACTTATTGAGAAAATCGCAACTCTTTTGAATGATAAAAAACTCCCTCTACTTGATGATATGCATGATGAATCTACGGAACACGTTCGCCTTATTTTCACCCCAAAATCTCGTACTGTTGATCCTGCAGTTTTAATGGAATCCCTCTTCCGCCATTCGGACCTTGATATCCGCATTCCCCTTAATCTGAACGTAATTGATAAGAACGGTGTCCCCGGCGTTAAGAACCTTAAACAAACACTGGAGGCTTTTTACCTCCATCGTTTGAATATCCTCGAGCGAACGACGCGCTTCCGCCTCGACAAGATTGAACATAGGCTTACCGTTCTTGAAGGGTATCTCATCGCGTATTTAAATATTGATGAAGTCATTCGTCTCATTCGGGAAGAAGATCATCCTAACCCCGTTATGCAACAGAGATGGGGACTTACAGAAGTACAGGCAGAAGCAATCCTTAATATGCGCCTTCGTAGTTTACGCAAGTTGGAAGAAATCGAAATTAAAAATGAGCTTAACGAACTTTCTCAAGAGAAAACAAATCTTTTAGCTCTTCTTAATACCCCAAGCCTTCAACAAGAAGGCATTATTGAAAGCTTAAAAAATATCCAAGCTAAGTTTAACAAAAAAACTCCTCTTGGACAAAGACGAACCATTTTGGCCGCGCCTCCTGAAGACATCATTGTCCCCATCGAAGCTATCGTTGAGCG
Organism: Alphaproteobacteria bacterium; assembly: GCA_019749915.1. Lineage (GTDB taxonomy): Bacteria > Pseudomonadota > Alphaproteobacteria > UBA9655 > UBA9655 > UBA9655. The sequence goes on from JAIEPE010000072.1 coordinate 13,245, forward strand.
AGAGGCCATCACTATTGTTTGTTCCCAAAAAGGGTGGATTCGTGCTCTTAAAGGACACAACGTTGCGGCTAATGATATCAAATACAAAGAAGGAGATGGGGAGCTGTTTCTTATAAAAGCAGAGACAACGGATAAGCTTTTGATCTTTACCACCTTGGGTCGTTTTTACACCCTTTCAATTGATAAACTTCCCGGGGGCCGAGGTCATGGCGACCCGTTACGTCTTGTGGTTGATATGGCTCAAGAGGAAGATGTTGTGGAGCTTCTTATTCATTCTCCTGGACAAGAAACAGTCAATATTTTAGTGGCTTCTGCTGATGGGCGCGGCTTTATTACCACCCATAAGGACGTTCTGGCCCAGACCCGCGGCGGTAAACAAGTTCTGAATGTTGAAGGAACAAAAGCTCTCCTTTGCAGAGAAGTAGTGGGAGATCACGTCGCTATCATTGGAGAAAACCGAAAACTGTTAATTTATAAGATCGATGAAATTCCTGAGATGACACGCGGCAAGGGTGTTATCCTCCAGCGTTATAAAAATGGCGGCCTGTCGGACGTAAAATTCTTTGCTCTTGAGGCTGGTCTTTCCTGGAAAATGGGAGAGAAAACACGGCTTGAAACAAACCTCCTTCCTTGGCTTGGCAAACGAGCTCAAGGTGGTAAACTCCCCCCAACGGGATTTCCGAGAACAAATCATTTCTAACGATTAACTTATTTTTAATCTATCCTTTATAAGATAAAGGAAATTTTACCTTCATTGTATAAAGGTCTTTTATGAAAAAAAACTTTTTTATATCTCTGATTCTTTGCTCTCTTTTGTGTATAATAAGCGGACATGCAGAAGAAAACAGGGCCCTTACAGAAACAATAAAAGGCGTTATTAAGGATTTAGTAGAAGATAATGCTGCTTTTGCAAATCAAAAAGCTGAAAAGGATTTCAAAGCATTCCTCGATATTCAAAACCCACGCGTCACAATGGTTTTATGTTCTGATTCAAGGGTCCAAACAGACAACTTTTCTCAAGGAGCAGAAAACGACATTTTTGTAGCCCGTAATATTGGCAACCAATTTATTACCACAGCTGGTTCAATCGAATATGGCGTTAATGTTTTAAAAACACCTGTTCTTATGATTGTAGGACATAGCCATTGCGGCGCTGTTAAGGCAGCTATGGGTGACGTCACCTCTCTTCCGGCAGGTATTCGCAAGGAAGTTGAAACCATTGATGTCAAAGCAGCAAAGGATGATAAACAAGGGGTCATTGAAAATGTCCATTATCAGGTGGAAAAAGCCTTAAATCAGTTTAAGGATAAGGTAAAAATTGGTCATTTGGCCATTGTGGGCGCTGTTTATGATTTTCGCAATGATTATGGCTATGGATATGGGCAACTGATAATAGTTGACCTAAATGGAGAAAAGAATCCTGAAAAAATTAAAGATTCTCACTACTTTGATAATATAAAGAAAGTTTCAATCGGCGTTAATTAAATCTTAAAGTAAATAAACAACCTACTCAAACTGAGACATTTTTATCACACGCAAGAAATAAGTTGTACAGGACCTTAAAGCACGGTATGCTAATGAGGATAAAGTTTCTTCTTGGTATAAGGATGTAGTTTTAGGGTCATAATGAATATGAAATGCTGCCCTAAGTTTTAAAATACCGAGAAAATTTTGAACGTTAATGCAAGATGAAACCAATGAATGATTTGATTTTAAAAAATGATCAAACTGGATAAAATGAAGAGATAAAGATTATTATGATAGATATTAAAAAGATCTCTCTTCAACAGATAAAAGATCATTCCTTTCGCCCTCTTATTGATTTATGAGGCGCTAAGAGAATTAATCGAACGTCCAGGTTTCTAATTGCCAATAATTTCCTCGAAAGAGGATAAGATATGGAGTTAGGCCATGGGTAAAAAAATGTTAATTGACGCTGCTCACAGTGAAGAATCACGGGTGGCGATCTTAAATCAAGATAAACTTGAAGAATTTGATTTTGAAACCAGCACAAAAAAACAATTAAAAGGGAATATATATTTAGCGAAAATTATTCGCATTGAACCCTCCCTTCAAGCAGCTTTCGTTGAGTTCGGAGGTAATCGTCACGGATTTTTAGCATTCAATGAAATTCATCCCGATTACTACCGTATTCCCGTTGAAGATCGAGAAGCACTCTTAGCGGCTGAACGCGAGATTATTGAGCCTACGGATGAAGTTGAAGAGGCTCTTTCGGAAGATGCTGATGTAGAAACAATGGGCGGTGAAGACGTTGAAGAGATTCAAGCACGTCCTCTTCGCTCTCGTCCTTCCCGTCAATACAAAATACAAGAAGTCATCAAAAGACGGCAAATTATGCTTGTCCAAATTGCAAAAGAAGAAAGAGGTGGAAAAGGCGCAGCTCTTACAACTTACCTTTCCCTTCCTGGCCGCTATTGTGTCCTTATGCCCAACGCGGCAAAAGGTGGCGGTATTTCTCGGAAAATCACCAATGCGACTGATCGCAAACGTTTGAGGGAAATTATTGAGTCCATCGAACTTCCAGAAAGCATGTCCCTTATCATTCGTACCGCAGGAATGGCTCGTAGCAAAATTGAAATCAAACGCGACTGCGATTACCTCATGCGTTTTTGGAATGATATTCGGGAAAAGACACTTCATTCGATTGCGCCAACCCTTATTTACGAAGAGGGCGATTTAATCAAACGTGCACTTCGTGATTATTATACTCGTGACATTGATGAAGTCTTAATTGAAGGGGAAGCTGGCTACAAGGAAGCTAAAGAATTCATTCGAAAGCTTATGCCAAGTCATGTCAAAAAAATTATTGAATACAAAGATGAAAAAATCCCGCTTTTCAATCGCTATGGCGTAGAAAAACAAATTGATGCAATGCATAGCCCCATAGTCCAATTAAAATCAGGAGGTTACATTGTTTTTGGGACAACCGAAGCTCTTGTAGCTATTGATGTGAACTCAGGCAGAGCAACACGCGAACGCCATATTGAAGAAACGGCATTTAAAACAAACTTAGAAGCGGCTGAAGAAGTTGCGCGCCAGCTGCGTTTAAGAGACCTTGCAGGGCTTATCGTCATTGACTTTATCGATATGGAAGAGGATCGAAACAATGAATCCGTTGAACGCCGTCTGAAGGATGCGATGCGCCATGACAGAGCCCGTGTTCAGGTGGGAAAAATGAGTCCATTTGGTCTTTTGGAACTTTCCCGTCAACGCTTAAGGCCCAATATTATTGAGTCAACCAGTCTTCCTTGTGTAGCCTGTCATGGAAGCGGAATGGTGAGGTCAGTTGAGTCTTCTTCTCTCCATATTTTACGTGGCGTTGAAGAAGAAGCTATTCAACAAAAGGCAAGTGCCCTAGCTGTTTATGTGCCAACGTCAATTGCCCTTTATATTCTCAATTACAAGAGAAGTGTCCTCCAGAATATTGAGAGTAAATGGTCAGTGTCTATACAGTTCTCAAAGGACGACACCCTCATTCCTCCTGAATTTCGTATTGAGCGTCTTCAATTGCGCAAAGATGCCACTGCTAAAGAGAGTGTACGGGAAGAAAAGGCGCACGCAAAACGACCTCAAAAATTTGAGTCTAAGGCCACCGAACAAATCAAAAAAACTGCCGAAGAAGCAACACCTTTACAAGAGGCATCAACCTCTGAAAAGGATGAGACAAACAAACCTAGAAGACGATTTAGAAAATATGATCGCCGTCATAGATCAAAACAAGGACAATCCTCTACAGGAACGGCCCCAGCTTCAAGTTCTTCCCTTGATAAGGAAGTCACACCTGCTCCCATTAAGGTGGACTCACCTAAGAAAAATAATGATAATGTAGAAATAAGTGTTGCAAGTTCCTCTGCAAAAGAATCTCAAGCCGCTACACCTCCTAAAAAAGCCTCCGCACGTAGAGGATGGTGGCAAAAGCTTCTCGATTAATCAGGTATGAGAGTCAAAAAAAATCCCCCACTCCTTACGGAGGGGGGATTTCTTTTTAGAGGTTTTATCGTGCTAATATCGCAAGAAGCAAGAGAGCCACGATGTTAATAATTTTAATCATGGGGTTCACCGCAGGACCAGCGGTATCTTTGTAAGGATCCCCAACCGTGTCACCGGTCACAGCTGCCTTATGAGCGTCTGATCCCTTACCTCCATGAAGACCATCCTCAATGTACTTCTTCGCATTGTCCCAAGCTCCCCCACCAGAAGTCATCGAAATTGCGACAAAAAGGCCGGTAATGATGGTTCCCAACAGCATGGCCCCTAGAGTCGTGAAAGCTTCTGCTTGTCCTGACATCCATAGAATGACGAAATATACCACAGGAGGCGCTAAAACGGGCAGCAATGAGGGGAGAATCATCTCGCGAATGGCTGCCTTGGTAAGAATATCCACAGCACGCCCATATTCAGGTTTAGCCTTTCCTGTCATGATGCCTTTAATTTCACGGAATTGACGCCGCACCTCAATAACAACTTCAGCCCCTGCACGACCAACGGCCATCATGCCGAGAGCCGCAAACAAATATGGAAGAAGCCCACCAATAAAGAGTCCCACAACAACATAAGGGTTTTGAAGTTCAAAATGAATGTTAAGGTTCGGGAAGAAGGTGGTAAGATCTTCTGTGTAAGCTGCAAAAAGGACAAGGGCTGCCAATCCTGCAGATCCAATAGCGTATCCTTTTGTGACAGCTTTCGTTGTATTCCCAACGGCATCCAAGGCATCCGTAATTTTCCGTACAGAAGCGGGCAAATCAGCCATTTCCGCAATTCCGCCTGCGTTGTCTGTCACTGGACCATAGGCATCAAGAGCAACAACCATACCGGCAAGCGCCAACATGGTTGTCGCTGCAATTCCGATACCAAAAAGGCCGGCATTCGTATAGGAAACTAAAATACCTCCACAAATCACCAGAACAGGAAGGGCTGTCGCTTCCATAGAAATCGCAAGTCCTTGAATAATGTTAGTAGCATGCCCCGTCACTGAGGCTTGGGCCACACTTTTAACAGGGCGGTAACTTGTCGATGTGTAGTACTCGGTAATCCACACCAAAAGCCCCGTAACCACAAGACCGGTAAGGGCACTATAGAGAACATTCATACCTGTAAAGATATGTCCATCGGCCATAAGAGGAATATCAAGCCCAATTAAGCTCATCGTCACCCAAACGATAAGGCCGGCTGAAATGATACTTGCCATCACTAAGCCTTTATAAAGGGCTCCCATGATGTTTTGGCTGGATCCCAAACGGACAAAAAACGTCCCAACAACGGATCCGATAATACATACACCACCGATGGCCAATGGATAAACCATCAGAAGTTCCTGCGCCGTGCCAGAAAAGAAAAGAGCAGCCAACTGCATGGTCGCTACAATTGTCACCACATAGGTTTCAAAAAGATCGGCAGCCATACCCGCACAATCTCCGACATTATCACCAACGTTATCAGCAATCACAGCCGCATTTCGAGGATCATCTTCAGGAATTCCCGCTTCAATTTTTCCAACAAGATCGGCCCCAACATCAGCACCTTTTGTAAAAATACCGCCTCCAAGGCGAGCAAAAATAGAAATAAGAGAAGCTCCAAAACTCAAAGAAAGAAGAGCTTCCATAATATGACGCGTGGATTCACTCTCATGGCGAAGATACATATAATAAAGGGTAACGCCTAAAAGCCCGAGTCCCACCACAAGCATACCTGTGATCGCCCCGGATTTAAAAGCAATATCAAGGGCAGGCACAAGACCCGTACGGGCAGCTTCAGTGGTGCGCACATTGGCCCGCACCGAAACATTCATCCCAATATAACCCGCAAGTCCGGACAAAAAGGCTCCCATGATAAAACCAATGGCTGAATGCTTTCCTAAAACCCACCATAGAAATACAGCGACAAATACACCTACGAGTCCAATGGCCCTATATTGGCGATTAAGATAGGCACCCGCCCCTTCTTGAATGGCGGCAGCAATTTCTTGCATGCGCGGCGTTCCTGTAGAGCAGGCAAAAACTTTGCGTGCGGCATATGCTCCATACAAAAGTGCGAGAAGAGCAGAGCCTAAAATATAATAATAGATTGTCGACATGTGTATCCCTTTACTGGTTATGCACTGTAATTTACGAAAGGAAAGATGCCAGAAACTTTACAATTGGGCAATGACTTTATTTAAGAGAGCCATTTAAAAAAACTATCGATGACGTTATGAGAAGTCATGAAGCTTGCGTAACTTTAACTCTTAAGTGTTTCAAGGTCGGAAAGTAGCGTTGGAGACTTCCTAGAATTAAGAAAGAATACTGGTTAACAAATTGAGCAACCTCCCCAGTTGGACAACAAAACTCCATTGTTTTACCTCTCGTACAATAGGACCCTAATTTACTATTCCATATCTTCTGCACTGAAGAAGGACCCATGATGTCTACCATTTCAGTGCACACAGACTTCCATAGAGGATCTTGTATACGAGAGAGATAGGACTTAGCTTGTGAATGTGAGTCTTCAAACGAAAATTTATCAGTTTTATTTTTAAAAAACTTATCTTTTGTGAAAGAACTTAAAGTAACATGAGTGTTTTGAGAGTATGGCTCAACGGTATACATAAAAATACTCCTACGTGCCTCAGATATTCTTATTGCAAACAATCACTTTATAGTTTAAGCTACAAACATTACCAATTACGCTGTTAGGCGTTGGGGGCACCGCAGAGCATTATTATGAGGCAATCATTTATGCTCTGCGGTTTTTTACTATCTGTCAGCTACAACAAATCAACAAGCCTTCCTGACACATTAAGTTTTGCTTATATCTTTTAAATCTAAAAGCACAATTTTGGCATAAGGGGTATATCCTTTTGAGAAGATATCTTCTTTTTCGTAAAGATTCTCCTAATGGTTAGTTTATCAATGTAGGGTTCGACAAAATCTCGATAAACTTTGTATTTATAAATATTAAAACATGAGTATAAAATAAAAAATCTATTTTCTCTTGCAATAAACATTGATGAAAGTTAAAATATTCTCCTGTCAAATTTTTTTAACGAAAGAATAAATGAATCTAGATTGGGACAAACTAAAAGTATTTTATTTTGTAGCTAAAGCAAAAAGCTTTAATCGAGCTTCTAAAGATTTAAATATTTCTCAAAGCGCGCTTAGTCGCCATGTTCAACTTCTTGAACACCTACTTAAAGTACAACTTTTTAATCGTGTTCCTAGGGGATTGATATTAACTAAGCAAGGAGAAATTTTATATGAAAAAGTTAAAGAAATGTTCTCCTCTCTTGAAAATGCAAAGGCAGCCATCCAAGTGGAAACTTCTGAACCATCTGGAAGCTTGAAAGTAGCCACAACGGTAGCTTTGGCAAGTGTATGGTTAGTAGAGCGAGTTTCTGGATTTCTTGAACTCTATCCTCAGATAGAGCTTGATATTATTGGGTATGATGAACAACTTGATGTGAGAGCACGTGAAGCAGATGTGTCTATTTGCCCCTTTATAGGAGGTCACTCTGATCTTATCCAAGAGTACCTTTTTTCCTGCTTTCTAACATTATATGCAAGTCCAGAATATCTTAAGAAGTATGGGGATCCTCAATCCGTTAAAGATTTAGATAATCATAAGATAATTTCTTTTGGAGAATATAATATGAAGCTTTATAATGATGTTGACTGGCCATTACAAATAGGTGCAAAACCAGAACATATAAGAAAGCCTTATATTAGTATTAATTCCTCCCAAGGAGCTTGCCGACTCGCTGAATTGGGCTTAGGTATTGTTGCTTTATCTAAAGAATTTCCCGGAATTGAGAAGACCAACCTTGTGAATATATTACCTGATGTTCAAGGACCTGTTATTGATTTATACTATGTTTATCCCTCAGCCCTTAAAAACTCAAAGCGTGTTCAAGCATTTGGAAAATATCTTTTTGACTCCATGCCAAGTGAATCGAAGAAATGTTTTCCATAATTATAATCTTCAAAGAATCTTACGCAGCTTTGTTAGTAAAAGGAATAACAGGCGTTCTTCTTTCATAGCTCTTTGATGAGGAAAGCGGCTTATAGAAATTTACGGCAGCCCACCCTATTAACCCACAAAACATAAGGTAAAACCCAGGAGCAAAAGATGCACCCGTCAAAGCTACAAGTCCTGCAGCTATAAGGGGGGAGGTTCCTCCAAACAAGGCTTCTCCACAGGAAACACCCAAAGCCATACCACTATAACGATGAGAAGTTGGAAAAACTTTTGTTGCTAAAAAAGCTCCAAAAGGTGCTACGTAAAATGCTCCGCAAAAACTAAAGATAACTTGGGCAAGCAAGATTTTTTCAAGTGTTACATTATAATTAACAAACAGAAACACGGGTACAGATACAAACATAAGCAGGAAAGATCCCCAGCTCATTACCTTTCCCAAACCAATTCTATCTGAAAAATAACCAATAATAGGGATGAACATCATCCACATAAGTAATGCCGCTACATTCAGAAGCATGCTCTGAGCGGGAGAAAGTCCTACTTGAAGAGCTAAGCTATTAATATAAACAGATATAACATAAAAAGGGGCAAGAGCTGCAGCTCCGACTCCCATTGAGCAGAGAAAATTACGTTTTTGATACTTAAGAACGTCAAATATGGGAGAATCACTAATTTTATGATGCTTAGCAAGATTCGTAAATGCCGGACTTTCTTCTAACTGAGTTCTAAGATACAGCCCCAATAAACCAAAAACAAATCCCATAATAAAAGGAATGCGCCATGCCCATGCTGGCATTGTATCAATAAGGCTCACAGCTCCTAATCCTGTTCCAACAACAGCCCCAATAAGACTTGAAGCTGGTAATAAGCTACAGGCAAATCCAGGTCTGTAACGTTCGTTAAATTCAGCAATGAGAACGATAGCCCCTGTATACTCTCCTGCAGTACAGATGCCTTGCATAAGCCTACAAAGTACAATTATAAGAGGTGCCCAGAATCCTATTGTTGCATATGTAGGCAAAAAACCAATTGTTAGCGTAGGAAGCGTCATAAGAAAAATAGAAATAAGCAACGCTGTCTTACGTCCGTAGCGATCTCCCAAATGGCCAAAAATAAGAGCTCCTATAGGACGCATCAGAAAACCTGCAGCAAAAGCTCCAAAACTAGCTATTTTTGAGGTGAGAGGATCTTCAGCAGGGAAATAAAAAGAAGATAAATAGGCTGCAAAGAAACCATAAAGGGTAAAGTCATAGTATTCTAAAGCATTTCCTATCATTGCTGTAAAAATTAACTTTTTACTTTTTTTCATAAAAATTCCTTTTTTACTTCAGTTTTTTAATTTATTCTTAGCCAATTCGACCTACGTATCATAATTTCTTATAAATCCTTTCAGCTTATTTCACTAGATTAAATCTTAAATATACCTTTCCATGATCAATCATAAGAAGAACTTGCCGTTTATTCACTTTTTATAATTCCTTAATATTCAATTAATTAAATATCTCTTTTGTCCTCTCCACTCTATTTTCCCAGTTTTTCTTGTAGATTTGAGCAAGGGAAAGATTCTCAATAAGGAGAATATTCTTAACATTCTTTAAATTCCCTGTACGTGTCCAGTAAATGAACCTTCCTTAACCCATTATCGAACGTTCTTTTTGAGTCTTTCAATCGTTCCATGTTTTATCGCTGTTTTCTTGTTTTTTTACTATTATATCAAGCAGAATCTTAACTTAAAGAAGGTCGATGTCGGCATTTGATGAGATGCGGGCAGTAAAACCGAGTGATTCTAACTCTCTCATAATGCGCTCAAGGTGGGATTTTCCGCGTGTCTCCAACATGATTTCAATTTCGGCCATTTTTATGGGAATTTCATACAGAAAACGCTGATGTTTAACCTCTAAAATATTTCCTTGATGTTTTGCAATGGCGCCGGCAATCTTTTCCAAAACACCAGGAACATCTTCTACATCTAAACGCAAAAGGGTTAAGCTCCCTTCACGAAGTTGTCCCCGCACCATAACAGAAGAAAGAATCCGGCCATCAATGTTACCGCCCGTAATGATAATACCCACATTTTTCCGTTTAAAATCAGCTAAATTATGTAAAAGGGCCGCAATTCCAACAGCCCCCGCTCCCTCAACAACAAGGTTAGCTTTGCGGGCAAGGATATCTACCGCATGTTCAATCTCTTCTTCTGTGACAACTTCAATCCCTTGAAGCAAACCTTTTAAAATCTCCTGAGGAAGCTTTCCAGGATGCTTAACAGCAATGCCATCAGCGAGAGTGGCCTCACTTTCTTTTTTGTCCTTTGTTTTATAAAGAGCTTGAGACATAGAAGCATAGCCTTCTACCTCAACTCCATAAACCTGAAGAGATGGTTTTAAAGATTTTGCAGCAAGGGCAATCCCTGCACAAAGTCCTCCCCCTCCAATCGGGACGATAAGAACGTCTAATTCTGGTTGATCTTCTAACATTTCAATGGCAATTGTGCCTTGGCCTGCAATAAGCTCTGGATCATCGTAGGGATGAATGAGAGTTAATTTTTCCTTGCGCGCAATTTCTTGAGCCGCCGAATTGGCCTCTTCAAACGTTCTCCCGGCAAGGACAATGCGCGCACCCCATTCTTCCGTATGTCCAACTTTAGTGGGAGGTGTGTTGATTGGCATCACAATGGTTGCAGGGATATGTAAAGCTTGAGCGTAAAAAGCGACGGCTTGAGCATGGTTACCTTTTGAGGCAGCAATAACCCCTTGGCGCCTTTCTTGGCTTGAGAGTCCTTTTAACTTTACATAAGCCCCTCTTTCCTTAAAGGAACCTGTTTCTTGAAAATTCTCCAACTTCAAAAAGACCTTTGTATTAAAAAGGCGTGAAATGGTCGGCGAATAAAGAGTGGGCGTTTTAAGAATGACACCTTGAAGAAGAGCTTGAGCCCTTTGAATATCAGCAAAAGTTGGTATCATTTTTTCTCCTTTAAGGGACCATAACCGTAAAGTTCCCTGGCTCCTCAATATGGATTAAACCCGCCCATGCACACATAATCATTGCTGTTTGATCGAGAGCGGGCCCTTCTGTTACAATCACATCTAGCGCTTCCGTAATCCACGGATCTACGATTACCGGAATACATGGCATAGGTGTGAGTATGCCAAGAGCTGCAATGGTAGCCGCTAAAACCTCGGGATTTGCAAGGGAAGTACACATGCCGAAAGGAAGAATATTTACAAGGGGAGCCATGTCTGTAATATTTCCCATCAGCATAGCTTCCGCACTCACTGTCCGATCAGGAAGAACTGTTAAAGGTGTTGGAATCATTCCAAAAATACATTTGATAAGAGAAGTTTCCCCAACGACCGCAAGACTCATCTTTCAATGCCTGTCGACATAGAATTTCCGTTTGGGTCAAAAAATTGTGGTTTACGAACAAGCCTTCCACGATCAAAGACCATAAGTTGATGGATGCGCCCATTTTCATGAAAGATGCGGAACTCTCCTTCCTTCTTTCCTTCTCTATAGAGACCCGTTTCCAAAAGAGTCCCGCTAGGATAATAAGCAAGCGTTGGTCCCTCTAGGACACCGTTTTGATAATGAAAAATCCGTTTCACACGGCCTTGAGAATCATAGGCAATGGACGTCCCATTCTTCTTACCATTTTCATATTGAATGCGGGCATGTAACATCCCTGCATCATCGTAAATAACACTTTCACCATGCTGCTTTCCCTCATTAAAGGTTGTATGCATTGCCAAAGTTCCATTTTTATAAAACTCGGCAAGACCATGGGCCGTTCCTTTTTGATAGCGAAGATTTTCCTTCAATTTTTGAGAGCTATCATACCGCCGTGCTTCACCATGCAGCACCCCCGCTTCAAAGGGCAAGTGGGCTACGAGCTTGCCTTCCTCATTATAATGTTCTTCAATCCCATGAAACTTGCCCTCAATCTTTTCACCCAAAACTTTTTTTGTCGCTGATTTTATTTCTTTTTTCTTTTCAAGCAGTTGATTTTGGGACTCTTCAGCTTCTAAAATTTCATTTTCGTTTTCATCTTCTTCATTCATTGAATTTATCCATTAAGTAAAATTGTTACACCCGTCACATCAACGGCAGCTGTAGCTTTAATATTCACAGATCCTCCTGCTGAAATGCCAACTTCCGCTCCTGCATCAAGAGTTGTATCTGAAGCCGAGACCAAAGTGGTTTCTGCCCCAGATTTCAAGTTGATTCCTCCATCTGCGCTGACGCCAAAAGATCCCGTACAAGTGTAATTAACATTCCCTGTAACATCAAAAGAAACGTCTCCTGTAACCTTGAAAGCAACATCTCCTTGCAAACAAGTGACCAGTATGCTGCCCTCATTCAACTGAATGGAATAGTTACCTTTGATAATCTCCAAGGATTTGTTTCCATTATTCAACGTAAGACTGTCGTTACCTTGATTTTCACCCTCACTCTCCTCATTTTCTTCAGCTTGAGCCTGCAAAACAATCGTTCGACTTCCCCCCACAAGGATAATATTTTGGTTGTTTTGAATATCAATGTTAAAATCTTTCTGGGCATGGATATAAATTTCTTCTGAATATTGCTTATCTTCAAAACGAAACTCATTATATCCTGGAGTCGTTTCTCCTTCAGAAGGACTCGTTTGACTTTTTATTGTCGATTTTGTCGGGTCATCAGGTAGATAGGGAGGGGTATTCTCGCCATTATAAACTGTTCCAATAACTAAGGGATTATCGGGATCTCCATCAATAAAAGAGACCACAACTTCTTGACCGACCCGCGGCGTGAATAAAGTGCCCCAATTCTGTCCTGCCCAAAGAGTGGCCACGCGAATCCAGCAAGAAGTAGTATCATCTTCTTGTAGGGAAGAATCCCAATGAAATTTGACCTTAATTCGACCATACTGTTCCGTATAAATATCCGTTCCTTCTTGTCCCGTAACTATGGCTGTTTGTGTGCCATAAATAGAGGGGCGAGGAGTAATCTGAGGGGTGTTAAAAGTTTCCGTCGAAGGAAAAGCTGTATATTGGTTTTTATAAATAAATTTTCCTTTTTTTTCAGTAAGACGAGCTTCATGAATCACTTCATAAAGGACATAATTAATATTTGCGTCAGCCCGAGGATGATTTTCTAAAGTAAAGGAATATCCCGCTAAAAAGAAGGGTACATAAGAGACCCCTTGCACCCTTTTTTGAGGAGCGTCTTCCGATTGTAACTTTACGCTCGTTAATGAATCTCCCAAAGTTTGTTCACCAAAAACTTCACGATAGCTGGTGAGGCTTCCTCCCCCTGCATCAATGGGGCCAATTGCCGAACCCCTCAAGGGGGTCTGAGGCGTAAGGTAATTATAACTGATGAGTGAATTACTTTTTGGGACAATTTTTTGCGTAATAAAGCATGAACTCACGGACATCATAAATGGTTCATGAGGTGCTGATTCCATAAAGCTGACGGTTGCTGCATTGTCGCACGGGGGGGTCGTTTGAGAAGAGTCAGCAAGGACAAGCGTATGCCCCACCTCTGATTGTTGGAAGTAATAAAATATTCCAACCTCTTCCATCAGGCGGGAAATAAAAGCAAAATCTGTTTCATTATATTGAACACAAAATTCCCTCTGGGTCATACCCGCGGATACCACTTGGTTTGAATAGGAAATCGAATTGGTATCCAAAATCTGTTGAATAATGGCCACCGTTGACATGTTTTGAAAAATTTGACAGTGGGCAGAAAAAGTGAGAAGCCAAACTTGTGGATACAAGACTGCACGATAAACATTCGACATATTCAAGGGCTCAAACGGCGTTGCTTGTTGTTCAAAGCATCCAATTATCCCGTTAAAGGTTCGTTGTTCAGAGCCCACTGATAAGGAAACCGTTGCCGACTGACCCATAAGAGTATTAAATTCAATGGAATTACTTTGTGCGGTCATAATCAGTGTATATTCAAAAAGGCTTGAAAGCCTTTCAACACCTCGGAACTGATTGAGTTCAAAAGCATATTCTCCGGGAGCACTGACGTTTAAAAAAATGTTCACAGCTGAATCTGCCATATTTTTCTTCTTTACTCTTTTTGTTATAAGAGGGTGAATTTCCCAGAATACCCTTGTGGGTCTACTGTAAATTCACCCTTCTAAAGGCGCAAGAAAAACTTTAAGAAGATAAGCAATAATTTGAGAATCGTAAATTTTTATGATATTGAAGTATATAAAATATGAATCAGGGAAGTTTTTCATGTTACTTCTTAACACCGGAAAAATTTTTTTCGTCGTCATTGCGAGCCCACGCAGTGGGCGCGGCAATCCATGGATTCATTGGAAAGATAGATTGCTTCGTCGGGTCTTCGACCCTTCTCGCAATGACGAAAAAACGTGGTATTCCTTGGTATATAAAAATCCGTCTGATGGTGAGATATTACTTAAAAAATGGCATTTATCACTCTATCTTTTTTTAGGTTTTCTTTGTTTTTCAACTGCCCATGCTAAAAATACCAGTGACCTTGAATTACTACAGGATCTTGAAAACCCACTTTCTAATGTTATATCGCTTCCTTTTCAAAATGATTTAAACTTTGGATATGCGGGTAAGGACCAACCTCAATACATTCTTAAGATAGCCCCTCAAATACCTATAAGAGTTCACAAAAATATAAAAGTCATTACAAGGACTATCATTCCTGTTCAATATCAAGTCAATAATGTGACTAAAAGGGGCCACATTTCCGGAATAGGCGATTTAAACCCACAATTTTATCTTTCACCCGTCCATATAGGGAAAACTGCAGCAGGCTTTGGTCCCGTATTTAACCTCCCCACTGCAAAAAACTCTCAACTAGGATCAGGAAAAGTAAGTGCCGGCCCTGGGATGGTTTTTGCAGCTACCCCTTCAAGGTGGGTCTTGGGGTTTTATGCGTATAACGTTTGGTCTTTTGCAGGAGTCAAGAATCAACCTCGTGTGAATTCATTCACTCTAGAAGCTTTTTCTTATTATAACCTTTCAAATGGATGGTATCTTGCCTATTTGCCCCTCATTACTGCCGATTGGACCCTAAAACACACCCAGAAATGGACCGTTCCTGTAGGGGGGGGAGGCGGATATATATTTAAAGTCAATGAACAGTTTGTGAGTGGTACCTTCCAGTTCTTTTACAATGCTGCCGTTCCCTCTACTGTACGCACGAAATGGACAGCTCGTTTCACCCTTAATTTCTTTTTCCCCGATTAAGATGAAAAAAGAATTTAAAAATTTCTCCTTTTTTAGCTCATAAACCATTACGTATTAGTTCTGGGAAGAGGATGAAGAGGAGAAGGGAAGAACTTGTACTGAAGTTGAAGATGAAGCTGCTATTGGGGGCACGAGTACACCTGATTGAAAAGTATAAGGTGTATGTATCGCTTGATCTCCTTTGCTAGCTTCATATTCTTTGTCTTTTAGAATTTCATCTGACGTGCCTCTGGTTATTTTACTTAAGAATAAATGAGGCACATTTGAAGTTAGATCTTCTGGGGATAATTCACCTGCATCATCATCTGTAACCTTGTAGGACATCCATACACCCGGATTATACATTACTCGAAAGGAGGCCAGAACCTTACAGTAAAATGAGGCGCTTTTAAGAGCTCCAATTCTATCCTCTAACTTTGTCCTCAGAGCCCCTCCGAACGCTGATGTACGAATCAAGGCACGCCTACAAGTTTGACAAAAGTTATAGCGGGAATGGACATGCAGGAGAGCTCCTTCAACCGTTTCCTCTCTTATCAACCCTATAAGCTCATCAAATACGCCGCACTCATCATCTAGTAGAAAATTAAGCATTTTTTGCTCACTATGACCAAAGTAAACATAAAATTTATTAGTTTTTTGTTTGAGATCGTCTTCTGCCTTTTTTAATTCTTTTTTCTTTCTCTCAGCCATTTCTTGTAAGCTATTTAAGACACCAGATGGGCTTCCATCTTTTCCTTGCTGTTGTTGAAAAATACTGAGTTGTGTGAAAAAAGGACGGTCTTTTATTTCGAGTGTTAGAGCTAAGGAAGACAAAGGGAAACACATTGATGAAATTTCTAAGGCTGTTTTTGTAAGAGAACTTCTTAAATTTTCCTTAGAGATTTCAAGATTTCTTCTCAGATATTCAAAATCATCCCAAATATATCTCTCTCGAACTAAGAGACTAGGCTTCATTATCCAATCGTGGCCATCTTCTCCTCTATCACCCCATATTTCACCAACATGGTCAGAAAGAATAGCTATAGAAGGCGCTTCCTTATCAAATGAAAACGATTGGGAAAGTGTATTGTCTTTATAAAGTGTGTAAGTGCTGGTACTTTCAAAAACCTTTCTTTTTGAAGACTGTCCATCCGGTGAATCAATAGATAGATTGATAGTTACGACTCTAGAAGAGTCTCCATTTTTAAGAACTAAGCTTAAGGCCCCGAAAACAATATTATTTTTTGCTTGAGAAGATGTTTTGTTAGAAACAATTGTTTCACACGTTGCAAGTTCTTCATGAATTGCATCTAAATCTTGACCATGTAAAGTGCCAAATTTTCTTTTACCTCTATATATATCATAATCATCCTCTTCCAGCCCCCCATAACTTGGAGTGATTGAAAAGAAAGTACAACAAATGAGGATAAGGAAAGATAAGAAGTTCCTTTTTCTATAGGTATTCATATTATATTATTCATCTGCGTTAGGATTAAATGTTAAAGCAGCAATAGCTTGTTCAAAACTTAATTCATCAGGGTCCTCTTGTTGATGATAAGAAGCATCCGATGTTGCTGGCATTGAAGGTAGACTGGTAGAAGGTACAATTATAGAAGGAGGTGATGCGGCTAATATTTTCATGCCCTCCATACATTTAGTAAGGCGATCTACAGCTCTTTGGACTTGTAATTTTTTAAAAAATTCTGAAGTATAAAAATACTTATGTTGTTGATCCCAATCCCCAGGAATAATTCCTGCATCCACATGCATACTATAAATTTCAACAGATCTTTTAGCCTTTGGTACATACTGATGAGACATAAAAATAACTCTCGCCATTTTTTCTTTAAGGTCTGAAGGATCATCAATCAAAAGTCCAAAAGCCTCATAAAGTTTTGAAATATTTTTAAGACTTATAGAAGCATTGCCCGTTATGTTTATCCAAGGAGCTGAAGGTAAACTTAACCATCTTAGAAGAGAGGAAGCGGCATCCACACCTATCAGATTATCGTTTAAATTAAGAATTCTCAGATGTAGATATTTTGTCAGATCTAAACTTGCTGTAATCTCTTGAAATTGAGTACTCGTCATTCGGTTTTGACTAAAGCCAAGACCTTCTATTTCAGCTTCCTTTCCTTCCAACACATGTCTTATCTTTTGGATTTTTGAATCAGGGTTTATTGATAAATCCCATTCAGAACAATCAACATAATCTGAATATGCCGGATAAAAAGAAAACGACACTATAAACATGACAAGATATCTTATTATATTTTTCATTTATATCCTCATTCTCATAAATTAATTATTTATTAATTTTAAAATAAAAACTCATTACAATCAATTGAAAAACGCAATATCCTTTTATCTCGACACCCCCCCCAAAGCTACCCACATGGAGTGTTGTCCTTACAGCTTCCACACGATTCGTGTGAAAGCTCCATCCAATAATGATGAGGAAATAGGCTAAGTATTTGATCATTAATCAGAGTCTCTTTCTTTGCGGGGAGCAAATGAAAACGCTCCTACAATCTTAGCCAAGGCTTCTATTTCTGATGCTTCTATCGGCTTTACATCGCCTGTAGAACTTGAAGCTTCTTGTCCTGATGGTGATTGAGATAAAGAATGGCTCACGAATTCAACCCACTCTTTATCCCTTTGTTGACTGCGATAAGAGGCCAAGCAGTGATAAGGAGGAGAATTGTAATAGCTCCTTTGAATAGCACTCCATCTTAACGGCAGTTCCCGTGACTTTACCATCGTATGGTAAGTTTGGACTTTTCTCTCCGCCTGACTCACATAAGATTTTTTCATAAAAATAAGATGCGCCATCAATGGTGGAAGATGGGGAGGTGAAGCTTCTTTTAGTTTACGCGCGAGCTTATTCACGTTTGATAGAGAAACAGGCGTATTAACAATAGATATGTATGGAAAGGTTTTACCTTCTCCTTCTTCACTATAGAGGCTTAAAAACTTTGTCAAAGTAGGAGCTACCACTGCATTAAAACTGTTATTTTCTAAACAAACCAACTGCACACTTTTAAATAACTCCCATAAGCTTTTGTTTTGAAGAGAAAGAACAAAAAAATCAAGAACATCTTCCGTTAAATTATTCGATGATAGGTCGATAACCTTAATTTTAGAAAGCCGATCTCTATTTGGCTCAATATACTCATCTATGATTTCATATGCAGATCGTCCTGGTCTCTTCCATCCCCCAGGGCTGAGAGCCTTTTCTCCTTTGTGAACGGTAATACAAATATCAGACAAATCTAAGATTTCTCCATTCTCCGACAATCCTTTAACGGCTTGTAATGCATAATCCGATCGAAATCGAACGGTGAATCCGGCCCAAATCGAACATTAAATCCAGTTTAATTCGAACACTAATT
>JAIEPE010000028.1 GCA_019749915.1 Alphaproteobacteria bacterium
ATTAGTGTTCGAATTAAACTGGATTTAATGTTCGATTTGGGCCGGATTCACCGTTCGATTTCGATCGGATTATGCACCCTGCGGGACGGGGAAGACATTTTTAGCCTGTGCCCTTGCTCACAAATCCTGTCTTTCTGGATACACCTCTCTTTACTGTCGTGTGGGACGTCTCTTATCTGAACTACAACTGGGAAAAGGGGACGGACAATACAGTAAGCGTATGACGGAGCTCGCTAAGACAGATGTTCTCATCTTGGACGACTTTGGCCTCTCTCCCCTTACAGAGGATCACCAACGTGATTTATTGGAGATTTTAGATGATCGCCACGACAAGCGCTCAACAATTGTTACAAGCCAAGTGCCCGTCAAGTTATGGCATGACTGCATAGGGAATGAAACGCTTGCAGATGCCATTCTTGATAGGCTCGTTCATAACTCCTATCGGGTCGAGATTAAAGGAGAGTCGATGAGAAAGGCTCGGAGTCATATTGGAAAAGATAAAAATAGCTTAAAGAAAGAGAAAACCCTCAATCCATTGTTGGTGAAGAAGAGCGATGAGGATTAATCAAGATACAAAATCCTTAAAGGCTACATTTACAACAAGTAAAATCTTTGACGAAGGAGGGCACAATAAGGTAATTTAATAGAGAACATTGCTTCTCTTGGGAGTGTGGTTTGATTAAAGAGAAACCCACGACCGGATTGAACCAGAAAAGATGACCGGATAAAATCGGAACACGCGCCCGGATTAAACCAGAACGGCCGACCGGTTAAATCCAGAATCACCCACCGCTTTCACCGGAATACGCAATTTTAGAATAGAACCAACTCTTCCCTCGTTTATTAATATGAGCTTAGCTTAAAATGGAATCAAAGGACTGTTTTTCTCTTAAATTTAATGAAGTGCATATCTGGTCTGCTTGTTTGTCAGAGAATGAAACCAGTCTCCCTTATTTTACTAGCCTCCTTTCTCAGGATGAGCAGGAGAGGGCGAGCCACTTTAAGTTTTCCAGAGATCAGAAGAGATATACTATTTCTCGAGGTATTTTAAGAAGTCTTTTAGCGGGATATTTAAGGGAACCTCTCCAGAAAATAGAAATTTTATACGGTCTTTGGGGAAAACCCTGTTTGCCAGAAGAAAAGGCTCTATCCTTTAATCTCTCTCATTCAGGAGACTATGCTTTATATGCGTTCACACAAGGTTATGAGGTCGGTATTGATGTGGAGTATATCGATGTATCTCTTGAGTTAGAAGACATGGCAAAGAGTGTTTTTTCCACAGCAGAATTTTCTCATTGGAAAGCACTCAATGCACAAGAAAAAATACATTCCTTTTTTAAGCACTGGGTTTCAAAAGAAGCTTTCTTAAAGGCTTCAGGAAAGGGGTGCTTAGAAAACAGACATGCACTCACGTTAACTAAGACAAGCGATTTCAAACAAGAGCTCAAAAGCGATTTACGAGAGGAAGCCAAAATAATTTATCCCTATTGTTTTGAATCTATACTTGGTTATGCAAGTGCCTTATTCGTTGAAGGACCTTCTTTGAAGCCGCTTCATTATATCTGGGAAAAAGATTTTTCTTGTCGCCCATTCTTTTAGTGCAAGTGATTTATGCATATTAAACTGTATTACTGATAAAATCCGGATAGGAAATTCACACTTCACCCTTGAAACTGCCATACTGTGACATACTGCCTTAACTGTGAGTTGCAAATCATTTTTGAATGTGTAAGAGTATTTTTTGTCCACATATAGAAACTGCATTAAAAGGAGAAAGTATGTTTGAGCATTGTGAATCATGGAGAGTGGTGATTAACATAGAGGATCAATATTCTATTTGGCCGACTTCCAAAGAGATTCCTCCAGGATGGAGAGAAGAAGGGAAGGCCGGGACAAAAGATGAATGCCTTGCCCATATTAAAGAGGTTTGGGTTGATATGAGACCTCGAAGCTTAAAGGAACAGATGGATACGAAGCAACTCGAGTCTGAAGTCGCCTAAAAGTAGCTAGGCCCTCAGCTAAGAGGTTTTGGTTTGCTGTAGGGAGGCTTAAACTCCTGCAGATCCATCTATCCTTTAAGCAAGGCGAAGATATTGATCTTCATTTTGCCACTTATAGTCCTGGATGGCGAGTGCGAGTCTTTTAATCCCCAGCTCTATAAGCTCTATAGGACAAAAGGCAAAGCTAAGGCGGAGACAGCTTTGAACATCGTCTCTTTCGCCAACTAAGAAGGCATTTCCTGGGATAAAGGAGACTTTTTCTTCTTCAAGAGCAAACTTAAATAATCTCTTTGTGTTAATCGAGGGGGGTAATTTTCCCCATATAAAAAAGCCGCTTTTTGGAATTGTGAATTCCATCTCAGGAATGTATTTATGAAGAGAGTAAACCATGACATCTCTTTTTTCTTTGTAAGTCCCTCTAAGCTTTAAAATGCGTTCTGTTAGAATGTCCTTTTCAAAATAGGAGGTTATAAGCTTTTGACTGAAGGAACTTGTGTTAATATCGAGACCTTCCTTTAAGATTTCCAATTTTTCTATGATGGGTTCAGAAGCAATAATCCATCCTGTTCTCAGAGAAGGAGCCAGAATCTTGGAAAAGGATCCAATATAAAAAACTCCTTCCTTCCAAAAGGACTTTAGGGGAGGATCCACAGGGTCGTAATTTAAGAATCCATAGGCATCATCTTCTATAATAGGGATTTTATATTGTTTAGCTAATGTCGTAAGCTCAATACGTTGTTTCTTGCTTAAACTTGTTCCTAAGGGATTATGTCCCTCTGATATTGTATACATTAAGCTGGGCCGGGTATTTTTCTCTAAAATCTGTCTTAGTTCTTTCATATGGAGTCCACTTTGAAAACAAAGAGGACTGGGAATAAGATTTAGGTGCATCGCTTGAGCAACTTGGATGAACCCAGGATAGGTTAATTGGTCAACAAGAATATCCGCTCCTTCATTAGCAAATAGCTTCGTAAGTAGAGTCATTGCTTGTTGAGCGCCGGTGGTTAATAAGATTTCTTTGGGAGTACAAACTACCTGTTTCTCTTTCATAAACTCTGCAATGTGAGCTTTTAATTCATATGAGGGAGGTGAATATTGTAAGTTATGAGGAGAGAACAGTTCCTCATAACAATCTTTAAGCTCTGGAAGTCTTAGAAGATTATTATCTGGCCTTCCAAGAGAAAAAGAAATGATATCTGGGTTTGCTGTTGTTTCCAAAGCTTTTTGGACACCTGATTTTTCTAAATTTTTAATCCATAGAGGAAGAAGCTCTTTAAACATCGATCAGGGCTCTCTGTTGGTCTTTTTCAACGGCTGCATACAGAGCTTTGATGTTATTGCTCCCAAATCCAGTTGAGTTTTCTCTTTGGATGATTTCAATAAAAAAAGTAGGAAGGTTTTGGAGAGGGCGCGTAAACATTTGCATGAGATATCCATGTTTTTCTAAATCTACAAGGATGTTTAAGCGTCTTATCTCTTCCATGTTCTCCTGGAGAATTTTTTTGAGGGCAGGAGGGATATTTTCATAATAAGTTTCTGGAATTTCAAGAAACTTGATGCCATTATTTTTTAAATATTGTGCCATGCTAATAATATTCTTTGATGAAAAGGCGAGATGTTGAACACCAGCACAACCATGGTAGGAGATGAAGTTCTCGACTTGAGAGGGCTTTTTATTTGAAACCCCTTCAACTAAGACAAACTTAATGGTTTCAGTGGGGTTACTAATAACGACCGAGTTCATTCCACTCTCATTTGTCGTAATGTTTTCTGCAGAAAAAAGGTAAAACCCCAGCACATCTTCATAAAACTGTCTCCATTTCCTAAGACTTCCTTTTTCAACGGCAATAGCAATATGATCTATAGTCTCCAAGTTAAAAGGGTTCTTTTTGAGAGGATAGTTTAAAGGTGTGTAAAACGGTAGTTCATGGGAAGAAGGGGCTTCTCTCTCAATAAATGAATGAACTGTATTTCCAAAAGTTGCAATGGTTGCTTTTATGATTTTGCTCTTGCCGTCATCTATTTCAGTGGGTTCTAAAATAGAGACAGCTCCTGCTTTTAGGGTAACTTCATAAAGTTGGGAGACGTTGTTTGTCGTAAAGGCGATATCTTTGATGCTTTCATCGTGATTTATAACATGCTTTAAAAGAGAAGAGTCTCGATTTAGAGAGGAGCTAATTACCAACCTAATAGATTCTTGACGAAGGAAATACGAGATTTGATCTTTGAGTCCTGTTTCTGGGCCTGCGTAAGCAATAATATCAAAACCAAACACAGATCTATAAAAGTTTGCTGCTTGAAAGGCATTGAAAACGTATATTTCTATATGATCAATAGCTGTTAAGGGAGTTTGGGTCATAAAGCAGTGGCCTCTTGTTAATGTGATGTCAGCAGATGCAATTCCTGATGGTAATGAAACTCATTTTCTATTAAATTTATCTTAGTCATTCAAGTTTGCAAAGGATACAACCAAATGCTGTCAGATTCTAATATAAAATCTTGGTTTTTAAAAGAAGAAGAAAAGGGACTTGTCCCCGGACTCATCCCTGGGCTTCCCTTAGGGAGTTCTGGGCCTCTTGTATTAGAAGCTCAAGGAAAAACCTTTAATCCTTTTGAGTGGGTTAAAGAACACAAATCTTCTCTTGAGAGCTGCTTAGTAAAACATGGAGGAATTCTCCTCAGGAACTTTAACATTCATTCTGTCTCCGAGTTTAATCGCATTGTGCAAAGTTTATCACCTGACCTTCTCGACTATGTCTATCGATCAACGCCAAGAACAAAATTAGGCGGAAAAATATATACGGCAACAGAATATCCTGCCGATAGGGTTATCCCTTTGCATAATGAGAATGCATATTCCAAATCTTGGCCCCAAAAAATCTTCTTTTTCAGTGTCATTATTGCTTCTGAAGGGGGAGAAACGCCTATTGCAGATAGTCGAGATGTTTATAAACAAATAGATCCTGAAGTTAGAAGTAAGTTTGAAGAATATGGGGTTATGTATACACGTAATTACAGTAAGGAAATTGACCTAAGCTGGCAAGAAGTCTTTCAAACGGAAAGTCAAGAGGCGGTTAACCAATACTGTAAGGATCACGATATTGAGTTTGAATGGAAAAAGGGAATTACTGAATTAACGACACGGCAAACATGTCAAGCGACTCTTGTTCACCCCACAAGTGGAGAATCCGTATGGTTTAATCAAGCGCACCTCTTTCATATTTCTTCTTTAGATGAAGTGTCCCGTTTGTCTCTTATTAAAGAGTTGGGAGAAGAGAATATTCCGCGTAATGCTTCCTACGGCAATGGAGAGCCTTTTGAAACTGACATTTTAGACCATATTCGCGATGCTTATGAGAAAGAGAAAATAAAGTTTAAATGGCATAAAGGAGACATCATGATTCTTGATAATATTCTTATGGCCCATGGAAGAGAAACTTATAAAGGCGAAAGAAAGGTAGCCGTTGCTATGGCGTGAGTTCTCTTTCAAAAATGAAGAGAGATCAAGCTAAATGCTACCCTTACCTTACCTTATTCTACTCTTCTACACTTTCTCTTTTTTCCTGACTGTGCCGCTCTCCAATTTGATTAATGAGGGCTAAGATGTTTTTTTGATTATCCTTTATAAAGAAGTGTTCTCCTGGAAAAGAGAGATGTTCGAACTTTCCTGATGTATAGGCCGACCAGGCAAGGATCTCTTCTTCTGTAACTGTTTGGTCATGGGTGCCTGAAAGAGCCAGAATATCACAAGGAAGCGGCTGTGACTCTGAAAAGAAATGTGTTTCATAAATACTAAAATCATTTTTGATGATTGGCAAAAACAACTCAAGAAGCTCATCATTATGAAGAATCCGTTCATCGATTCCATTGTAGACTTTTAACTCTTCCTTTAAGGCCTTATCATCTAATTGGCTGAGATGTTTCATTCGCAAAGGCAAATGAGGGGCTTTTGTGGCAGAGACGATCATATGATGAGGATACATGCCGTAGTGTTGATGCACAGATTTTACAAACTCAAACGAAATTAAAGCCCCAAGACTGTGCCCAAACACAAAGAAAGGCTTATCTTTATAGAGATGAAACCCTTCCCTTAACTGAGTTGTAATGTCTTTGAGGTTATTATTCAAAGGTTCAGTAAATCTATTTTCTCTTCCTGGGAGTTGAATAGAAACCATCTCAATATGAGGGGAGAGGAGTTCTCTCCAAGGGTAGTAAGCTGATGCCCCGCCTCCAGAATGGTGGAAGCAAAAAAGCCTAATAGTTGCTTGAGGTTTTTTTTCATACTCTAGAAACCAGGGATGATTATTCATTTTTTTACCTTACAATCTGGACAATACGAGAGACTAAAATCATCTGAGTTGAGGTAGCCTTCCCTTCTTTTTTTATTTTCATCTTATTCCTTCCCAATGAGTTTAATTTCTTGTAAGTTTTGCTTTGCCTGAAGTTAAAGTCTCTTTGAAAATGATCCGTTTCTTGGCTATTTTTAGATAAGTTAACTATGAGAAAATTAGAGCATATGCAAGAAAGATTCAAGAACCTCCTAATTATAAAAGATTTACTCCCTTTCTTATGGACGAAGGAAGAAAAAATCCGAAGCTTATTCCTGTTTGCGTTTGGGCTTATTTTTATCTCAATTGCGCTTGATCTCAGCATTCCCCTTGTTTTAAAGGAAGTTGTCTCTTGCCTTGCGATTCCGGATAAAAGCATGACCTATCAGTTATCCTTGCTCTTAGTGGCCTATGGAATTATTTGGACGCTCTCTCAAGTCATTCAAAACGTAAGACAGATCATTATGGTAAAGCCGCTGGAGAGTTGTATCCGACTTTTTTGTTCTAAGTTTTTTGATCATTTGCATTCCTTGCCTATGACATTTCATATGGATAGAAAAACAGGCTCTCTTACCAATGCTTTAGAACGGGCCCAACATGGGTTTCCAGATGTGTTCTGGGGACTATTTTTATTTATTATCCCAACAATCATAGAGTTATTTTTAGCAGCCGCCATCTTATGTTATTTTTATGGAGCCATTTATGGATTTCTCTTACTCTTTATAGCCACTATTTTTATCATATTTACCCTATATGCCGCAAAGTGGGCATCTCACTTTCAAACAATGAGCAACGACCAACAATCAAACACAAATGCAAATATCGTTGATAGCCTCTTAAACTTTGCGAGCGTTAAGTACTTTAATAATAAAGAGCATGAGGTCTTAAAGTGCGATACTCATCTTAAAAAGAGAGAAAACCTCCTCGTTAAATCATTATCAAGTATGGAACTTGTTCAAATTGGGCAAAGCCTTATTATAGGAGGTGGACTTGTCTTACTGACCTACACAGCAGGAAAACAAACCTTATTAAACGTATATGATGTGAGTGATTTCGTTCTCATCAATGGATATGTCCTACAGTTTGTGGCTCCTTTAAGTCAGATGGGGTTTATTGCAAGAAACGTGAGGAGAGGATTTAATGAACTTGCTGACGTCATGAAAATTTATAGAACTAACCATTCATCTTCTCTACCTTCTGGAGATTCCTATTCACCCGATAAGTTAGAAAGCATAGAGTTTAAAAATGTTTCATTTGGCTATGAACCCTCTCGCCTTGTGCTCAACGACGTGAGTTTTACTCTTGAAGCTGGCAAAACCATTGGGATTGTCGGAGAAACGGGCTCAGGGAAATCAACAATTTCAAGTCTTCTTTTTAAATTCTATGACGTAAATTCAGGAAAGATTTTTATTAACAATGTGGACATTCAAAGTTTAGACTCAAATAGTCTCTACAAACTCCTCGGCATTGTTCCTCAAGACGTAACTCTCTTTAATATGAGCATTTATGAGAATATTCTTTATGGACGCCCAAGGGCTCAAAAAGAAGAAGTTGAGGAGGCTATAAAATTGGCTCACCTTGAACCTTTTTTAAAAAAGCTTCCTGATCATTATGATACGATTGTGGGAGAAAGAGGTTTAAAGCTCTCTGGAGGAGAAAAACAACGGATAGCTATTGCAAGGGTTCTTTTAAAGCGGCCAGCTTTATATGTTTTTGATGAAGCCACCTCATCTCTGGATCTTAAAACAGAAGAAACCATTATGAATAATATAGCCCCCCTCTTAAAAAAATCTACATCCCTTATTATTGCTCATCGCTTATTTACAGTAATTAATGCGGATGAAATCCTCGTCCTTCACAATGGGGTTATACAAGAACGGGGCACCCACCTGTCTCTCTTAAAGGAAGAGGGGGGCTATGCTTCATTGTGGAGGGCTCAAGAAGAGGCTCATAAGAAGTCTTATGCAGCTTAAAGTCCCCTCAACCATAAGAGAAGACGATTTGCTCAACAACCTTTTTGATCTTAAAGGATTTGAACTTGCGGCTCACAATAAACTCTCAAAAGCAACTCATGCTTTTTTTGCAGGAGGGGCAGGAGAGGGAATAACTCTGAATGAGAATGTTTCTGCCTTTGACGATCTGAAGCTCTTACCAAGGATTTTAAGAGACGTGCAAGAACGTTCTTTATCTACGACACTCCTCAATGAACGAATAGATTTCCCTCTTCTGATAGCTCCTATGGCTTTTCAGTGCCTTGCCCATCCTGAAGGAGAAGTAGCAACGACCAAAGCAGCTCAGGAACATAATATTCCCATGGTTGTGAGTACCTGCTCCACGTGCTCTTTTGAAGAGATAAAGGTACAAACAACAATAGCCCCTTGGCTACAGCTGTATATCTATAAGGATCGAGAAATTACAAAGAATTTAATTCAGCTGGCCGAAGCTTCTGGCTATAAGGGGATTGTTTTAACTGTCGATGCTCCTCTATACGGCAAAAGAATTAACGAGCTTCATCATCCTCTCACACTTCCTTTAGATTTTGAGATAAAAAACTTACAAAATGCGGGCTTAAATTTAAAAGACATACCTTCAAGCAAGCTAGCCAGTACCTTAGCGTCCTTGCTTGATCCCTCTTTAACTTGGAATGATATAGATTGGCTCCGTTCCATAACGGGACTTCCCCTTATTCTTAAAGGAATTATGAACCCTAAAGATATTCAGATTGCTCAAGTACATGATATTGAAACACTCATAATCTCGAATCATGGAGGAAGACAATTAGACACAAGTCTTTCGGCACTTGAGACCTTAAAGCTCATGAGAGGCTTGGATAAAGGGAAGATGGAGTTCATCCTCGATGGAGGAGTCAGAAAAGGCGTCGATATTTTAAAAGCTCTCGCTCTGGGGGCTAAAGCTGTGATGGTCGGACGGCCTATTCTTTGGGGACTAGCCGTGGGAGGAGAAGACGGCGTAAAAAAAGTTTTGGCCATCTTAAAGGCAGAGTTAGATTTAGCGATGGCCCTATGCGGGTATACCTCGATAAACCAAATTAATGAAGAGGTGCTTTACTTCCCTGGGTAGATAATGAAAAAAATCTCCGAAAAATACAAAAAAAGTAAAATCAGAAGAAAACTTATGAACCTAAAGAAATCCCTCCTTGTAGAAAAAAGAGTTATCGTTGCCTCCTCTTTGGGAAACTTGCTCGAAATGTACTCTTTCTCACTTTTTGCGTTGCTTCTCCCAACGCTCACACCCCTATTTTTCCCTTTATCAGACCCTTTGGCTGCGCTTTTTCTAGCTTATAGTGTTTTTTCTGTTGGATTCCTCGCCTATCCTTTAGGCGCACTTCTCTTTGGATATATGGGAGACAGATATGGTCGGCGATTTGCTTTATCCCTATCCCTCCTGGGGATGGCACTGAGTACTTTCTGTATAGGGTTGTTACCTTCTTATGCAACACTCGGTATTATTTCTCCCTTACTCTTAGCTTGTTTTCGCCTTATTCAAGGAATTTGTGCAGGAGGAGAGTGCATGGGAAGTGGAATCTTTCTTATTGAGTCTACCTCAGCAAAAAACTCTGGATTTTTTGGCTCATTAGTTGCTGCCTCAGGGACTTTTGGCGCTCTTTATGCTTCTATTGTAAGTGTCATTTTTGTTTCATCAATAATGCCTTCTTGGGCGTGGAGAATTCCCTTCATCGTCTCAATTTTTATTGGAGGCGTTGGGTTATATCTAAGGAGTACGTTAGAGGAGAGCTCTTCTTTTAAGAATTCTTTTTCTAAAACCAATTACAGTCCTATAAAAGAAGTCTTTCGCCATCATTTTATCCCCTTATTATGTGCCGTCGGTATAGGGGCTCTTGGGACTGTTCCCTTTTATCTAACCATAGGGTTTCTTAACAGCTACTTAGTTTTTTTAAATATCATAACCATCCAACATAGTGAGAGTTTGAATTTTATCCTCTTGCTATTCTGTGTTCTTACGATGCCATTTGTAGGCTATTTGGCAGATAAGGTAGGTCACGTAAAAATTATGGTCTTGTCTGCTCTTCTTTCTTTAATGTACGCCTATCCATTTTTCTGCATTGTTTACACGGACTCCTTTTTTACTATCGTTTTTGCGGAGCTGCTCTTTCTAGCCCTTTCACAACTGTTTGTAGCGCCGCTCAATGCTTTCATGTCCCAGCTTTTTCCTGTACGTGCCCGATATACGGGGGCAGCTTTTGGATATTGCATGGGTATGGCTTTGTTTGGTGGGACAGCTCCTTATATTTCTTTATCTCTTATAAACTGGCTAGGAACGCCTCGCGCTCCTTTCCTCTATATGATGTTTATTTGTTTGATAGGGCTTATTTCTGTTCGTATGGGGAAGGGTTATTTAGCATCTGAACAAAGAGAGTATAAACTTATAGAGAGCGAGGTTTAGGGGAGAAAAAATGCAAAAACAAATAATAAAGAAAAGATAAGAAAAGCTGCCTAAATTTTAGCTCAAGAGGGAGAGATAATAAATATGAATCAAATGATGGGGACTTCTAAAGAAGCTCAAAATAAAATCCTCCATTTTTTAGAGGAAGAATTTGCCAGATTAAAATCTGATTGCCAGGAAGAATTTAAAAAGAAGGGCATGATAAAACGAAAAAACATAGATAAGAAACGACAGAAACTACATCAAAAGATAGAGGCTGTGTTCAAAATACATTCTTTAGATGCAGCAATAAAGGAAGGACTTCGTTCTCTCCAAGAGGAAATCAAGAATTTTACCTGAATGATAACAAAGAAAAGAAAAATTAGGTGAAACTTCAATACAATCTCGTACATTAAAAAACCTGATTGCGGAAAGGTCCTTTTAAGAGACACAGGATAATGCCTCCCTTTCTGTGATTGTTTTGATCGCCATAATTCGATCCATTCGAAAAACTTTATCCTCCTGACTTGTGTGGCAAAAAGCTTTAATTCCCATGTAAGAGATGTTTTGATACTTCATCAACCTAACGTAAGTTGGTGTTATACGACGAGTGGATTTTTCATTGCTTGCATTGAGGTAAATAATCTCAAGGAGTTGCTGATTTACAAGGGCAGTTTTGATAAGTTCACTGGTTTCTTCAGGAGAAAAGTGCAGGGACGGTGTGTGCCTTTTAAGATGACTTATGAAAGTAACAACCTCTTCATCACTCCAGATGTGTCGTGGGTGAATCTGCTTTTTTAAGATCAACCCTTCAAGAGATGTACATCGACTTAAGGCCACATAAACTTGTCCGGACATAAAAGCACCACTTCCAATATCAAGGATAACTTTTTGAAAGGTTTTCCCCTGACTTTTATGAATCGTGAGGGCCCAGGCGAGGGCGAGGGGGTATTGGCTGAAAGAGCCTATTATCTCTGATTGAATCGCATTTTCTTCAAGAAAAAAGCGGTTGATTTCCCATTTGTGAGGGGAGACATGAACAACTGTCCCCTTTTCGAGGCATACAACAATAGTGATATTTTCCTCTTCATCTTTTTCAAAGGCTAGAATTTTTCCCATCGTGCCATTGATCCAGTTCCCTTCAAGATCATTATTTACCATCATAATTTTGGCGCCTTCCTTAAGGGTTAAAGTCTGGCGTGTTGGATAATATTCTTGTCCAAAAGTTCCCTTGATCTGTGCCTCTGCGGTAAAAGGTTTGCCCTTTAAAGCATCCAGTTTGTCTGCATTAATAGTATCCGCGTTGCCGTTTTTTGGAGTAAGGTAAATATACCACTCCGATTCAAAATCTGGTTTCACCCGTTGGTTTAAGAGAGCCATATCCTCTTCTGTCATTGTCTCGTTACGAATGGCGTTTAAAAGGCGAATGAAATGATCCTCTTGCTGACGAAATATTTTCTCCAACTCTATAAAGGTCATCTCGTATTTTTCAAAAAATAGAGCACTGAAAAAATAAGGGCTTTTATAGTGGGCTCCAAAAATGTCCTTTTCTTGAGAGGTGACAACGGGAGGCAATTGATAAAGGTCTCCAATAAAAATTATTTGGATTCCCCCAAAGGGCTGGGAAGGATTTTTTCCATTCAAACGTAGAAATCTATCCACGCAGTCCAATAAGTCAGCTCTCACCATAGAAATTTCATCAATAACAATGGCATCTAACTTTTTATAAATATTTTTCTTTTCTTTGCCTTTAATCGTTTTAATGGAGTTTAAGGTGACGCTATGTTTGAACTTAAAGAAGGAATGAATCGTTTGTCCCTGCACATTGATTGCCGCAACCCCTGTGGGGGCTAATACAACAATCTTCTTCTTTGTATGATGCCTAAAATAAGTGAAGAGAGTTGATTTTCCGGTTCCCGCTTTCCCTGTGATAAAAAGATTCTGAGAGGTATTCTCCATGAGGTCCAGAGTCTCATTAATGGCAGGATTAAAAGTAATATTCATTGCGACCAGGCATCGTTTGCTGTTTTTGTAACAGTGTTCTTGCGGGATTGAGTAAACATTAAGACAGGTTTGAAACTCATTTTAAGTTTTGATCATTTGTGGGGGTGGTTAAGTTAACCTTTTGCCTTACCCTGTTCTATTGGAAATGCGCTGCAGCCCCCTCCTGCATTTCGGAGATACCATAGCAAAAATTTTAAGGAAAGGAAATAAGAATCAAAAGTATAAGAATCAGAAACGCCTCTCCCCAACAGACCTCCATCTTTCAAAGTTATCTTCATCGAACTCATTTTCTTCAAAACAAGTTATGAGAAAGCCCAGAAGCTGGAGGGCCTTAGGGCGGTTTTCATAGGCTTGAAGCTCATCTCCCGGGGTGATGTGGAAGGCATCCATGAGGCCGGATTTCTGTAAAAGGCCGCCCAGCATTATTAAAGTTCGAGTACGATTTTTACGGTCGACATTGTGTTGCTGTTTCATTTTCTGTTTCTCTCGATTAAGAAGATTTCTGAGATGGTTTAGATTTTGCTGTAGCCGTTTCAAGCGGGAGGGTAGGGGGCTGCTTTTTAGATTTTGAGCGCCGCAGAAATCGATCACCTGCATCTCGCCAGGCCTCCACCAGGGCGAGCCCTGTTGGGTCTTTGGTGGAGATTTTGTTCTTTAGAAAGAGCAGGGCTCCAAGGAGGATATTGTCCTCAACTTGGGCAAGATCAAGGGATGTCATGAGGGCTGCAATTTCCTGGTGGCGCTCTTTCAGAAGAGTCTGATGGTGGGATTGGAGAGTTGAGATTTTGGATTCAAGTTGGCGTAATTTTAATGAGACACTCATGTGTTTTTCTCCTTTGTTCAAGCGCTTAGGTTTCTCGCCTAAGAGCATGGTTCACATTTTTGCCTCTTTACGGTTGTAGTATAGCAAACTTGCATAAACGACACAAGTATAAAAATATACATTGATACAAAAATATAAAAATTATACACTCCTCATTAGGCAGTCATCTTTAGATGCGCACTTATGCGGACTTGCCAGTCGGGGACCGGCAGTCCTCTGTGCTTAACGGCCACAGGCGAGATGATAATTCAAGGTCAGCGGCAGACCTTTTTTAGAGACTTCGCATCACAACAACACAATGGATTGACGCCTAGAGTTAGGTGTCCATGGCGATTTACTCGCTCAATCTTGGCTTTATTTCCCGCAGTGAAGGTCGCTCTGCGGTGGGCTTTAGTGCGTATATTTCAGCGGGTCATCATCTGGATGAACGTACTGGCATTCGTCATGATTATGTATGTAAGGAAGACGTTATTGTCAGCCGCATTCTAGCCACTGAGGGGGCTCCGGCTTGGGCAAAGAATGCAGCAACCTTATGGAATCACGTTGAGGCTTTTGAAGATCACTTTGCGACCTTAAGGTTCAGAGGAGACACCCGCAATCCTGATAAAAACCAGAAGAGTTTAGAAGCAAGAGAGCGCTTTTTAAACACAACCCAAACCGCTCAAACAATCATGGGGGCGTTACCTCTTGAGTTTACACAGATGGAGGCTGAAGCCTGTGTGGAGGAATTTCTTAGGGAGCGATTTGTCTCTCGGGGTCTTGTGGTGCAATACGCCATTCACTGGGATAAAGGGAACCCCCATTTTCATGGATTAATCACCCGGCGGGCTCTTGAAGGTGATGCATTCGCTTTCCGAAAAGATCGAGACATTGTTACTAAATCCGAGCTTCGTATCACACGCAAAGCCTGGGAAAGCGTTGCCAATAAACATCTGGCTTTAGGAGGCCATGAAGTTCGCATTGATTGCCGATCTTACGCAGATCAGGGGCTTGATTTGCTCCCTACCCGCCATGAAGGATGGTATGCTCAGAGGCTTGCAGAACGAGATGAATATTCACGCATTGTTTCTGAGAATGACAACATTCGTCAAAAGAATATTGAGAGTCTTTGTAAGAATCCGGGAGCTTTAATTCACGAGGTGTCCATTAAACGCACCGTCTTTACCCGCAAACATCTTGAAGAAGAAATTATTCGCTGGGTAGGCGGTGATGAAAAACTTTTTGCCCTTTTGCAAGTGAAGGTAGAGGGTGTTGAAATACCCCCAGAGCTCATCCTGAAAACGGCTAATCACAATCAGAATGCTGTATTTGAAGGGGGGATTAACAACATAGCTGCCAAGTTTATGGAGAAGCTATTAGAAAACACAAACATGGTTGCTGTTGTTGGCGAGAACCTTAACCGCGAGAAGATTTTTACGTCCGCTTCTTATCAACAACAAGAAGAACAACTCCTCTGTTTTGGAGAGATCTTATCACAACGACAGAACAAAACTGTTTCTGAGAATCTGGTTTTAAAAGCCATTGAACATCGCGAAGAAGAGCTTGGTTTTGCTTTGTCTGAGGAACAACGTGGGGTCATCTCCCATCTCTGTTCTGGTTCTGATATCAGCATTTTAAATGGTAAGGCCGGCACGGGTAAAACAACTCTGTTGAAGGTCGTCGCTGAAGCGTATCAAGAGGCTGGTTATGAGGTTTTGGGCACCTCTTTTCAAGGAAAAGTTGTTGATATCATGGAAGAAGAAATCGGCATTTCTTGTCGAACTCTTGACAGCTTTATTTATGCCTGGAACAAGCATCAAACACAAAGGGAATTAGTTGAAAGTGGTAAGCTCTGGGGACGGCCTTACATCTATGCCTTTAATAGCATGAAGGAAATGGAGAAATCTCGGTTCACCGAGAAAAATGTAATCATTGTTGACGAAGCCAACATGATTGGAGGGAGGCTCTGGGAGCCTTTCTTAAAGGAAGCTGTAGAGAAAGGTGCCAAGGTCCTTATTGTGCAAGACCCTGCCCAGATTAAGTCTCGTGATCCTGGGGATTATGGCCGTCTTTTTGCAGAACGGTTTGGCGTTGCTGAAACAACTGAAGTCGTGCGTCAGAGAGTGGGGTGGCAGCGGGAGTGCTCAAAATACCTCAATGACCATGAGGTCCTGGATGGTCTTAAGCCTTATTATGATAAGGGTCATTTGACCTGGTTTGATAATAGAGAGAAAGTCATTACTGCTCTTGCTCAATCTTATGTTAAAGACCAACTCGAAAACCCCGACCAAACCCGCATTGTCCTTGCCTATCGGAATACGGAAGTTCATGACCTTAACCAAGCCATCCGCCATGTTCTTCAAGAACACGGCCAGCTTCAACAGACCTTTCAACTTCATGGACAAGAGTACGCCATTGGGGATCGGATTCGCTTTACCCAAAATGACAACCATGGACAATATATTAAAAATATTGATGGAGGAGAGCACCTCAAGGGAGTTAAAAACGGGACTTTTGGAACTATTGAAGCCTATGACGAAAGATCTGCAACGCTTACCGTAAGGCTCGAGAATAACAGACTCGCCTGTAACAGACACGTCTCTTTCAACACGACGGCATATACAAAAATCACCCATGGATATGCCATGGGAGTTCATAAGTCAGAGGGAAGCACTTTTGACAAGAGCTTTTTATCGCTCGATCCTCTCCTTGATCCTCACACCTGTCTTGTCGCCATGACTCGTCATCGCCAGGATGTTCAGGTTTATATTAATCGGGAACAGTTTGTTGATTTTAAAGATGTGGTGGATCAAATTTCTCGTACTGCTCTTAAAGAAACAATTCAAGATTATCAGATTACTGAAGAGCAAAAGTCTTACTTCAATCGCGTTCAACAATATAAGGATTTACTTGTAGAAGGGGTAAATCTACGGGAAGAGATGGAAGGAACTCTTGACCCAAAGACGCCTTTTTATAAGCATCCTTCCTATCTTGCCTATCAACTGTGTTTTGAGGAGAAGAAACGGGTTGCTAGTAGCATCCTTGAGGACTGGAAAGTTCATGCCCCTTATACGCGCCTTGCAGGTCTTCGTAAGGATGTGCTTGAGGTAGAAGCAGGACTAAGACCTCGCTTATTATCTGACATTGAGTATCGAGCCTCTATTCAAGTTCAGGGGTATATGGACCTTGTGCTTCAAACACGAGCGCTTTGGAAGGAAATCTCTACAACTCATCCTATATCCTTAGCTCATTCCCATGCTCTTTATGAAGACTATAAGTCCCTCAAAGTAGAGCGGGATTCCTTGGCGTATGTATTTCAAGAAAATCAGCGTCTTTATGCGCCTTTCTTTAGAATCTCTAGAGATGAGAGCTCAGGTGAGATAAAAGATTTCTGGGGTGAAACTATTACCAATAACTCCCGGGTGTACTGGGCGGGAGTTAAATCCCATGCAGAAGCTCATTTTAAATCCCAAAAGGAAAAACTCACCTATGAGCGAATTCCCGACGACCAAAAACCTCACTTTGATGTGGTAAAAGAATATGTGCAGACACGCAATGAGGCAGCGGCTATTTACGGTCATATACAAAAACAAAAAGACATCTCTGTTCAGGATAATCCTGTTCCGGAAACATCACCTCAGCCCATGCTTGCCCTTGAGAAATTCCATGACCTTCAAAAGAGGCGTGATAAATTAGCTCTTAAGATTGTGGACTCTCCAGAAAAGTATCAGCCTTTCTTTAATACCCTAAACATCAAGGAAGACAAGCTCTTAATCCATGCAGTTGCGGGAGAACTACGGGAGAAGGTAGCTTTTTATGGTCAGGAGATAAATCCTGAAAAACGCTCTCAACAAGCTATTGAGCTTAAAAGAATTCTTGCAACTTCAAAAGACTACCGATTCCTCAAAGAAGGCGGGATCGATGCAAACCGTCTTGCTTTTGATATTGCTTTTTATGACAAACTCAAAACAGGAGAAATCCCTGAGACTCTCAATCCTGAGGATATATATAAACCTATACAGAGTTATCTGAAAGCTTCCAAAGAATCGGCCCAACTATGGAAAGTGTTGAGCAGCAAAGTTCAAGATCCTCAAGTTCAAAAGCAATGGGGGGCGGCTTTTCAAGCCCGGAATGAAAATGCGTCTCAGCTTGTGAATAACCCCGTGGCTCTGGCCATTATCTCAAGCATGAGGCCTGAATTTTCTGCAAGAATAAGCAAGCAACCCAACTGGTGGGAGAGAGATACGGCTGCGCCACAAGATTTTGTAAAAGCTGGATATTCTATGGAACAAGTTCTACAAGTGACCAAGGGCCAAACTCTCTCCATCGCCTCAGAGCTCTTGGGAGAGCCAAATCGGCACATGTCCAACAAAACGACCCTACGGTTTGGAAAAAAGGGTTCTCTTGTTGTGAATGTTTCGGGAACTCATGAGGGCCTTTGGAAGGACTTTGAATCAGGGGAGGGGGGTAATATTATTCAGCTCGTCCAGAGAGAGAAAAATCTTACATTTAAAGAGTCTCTGAGTTATCTGGGGGAGCGACTAGAGGTAACGCCTGAAGGCACGCACAAGCCTTCACTTAAGGCGCCGATTCAACAACCTCCCTCTATTGAAGACGCCAAGGAAAGAGCTTCTCGTTTAAATTCGGTTTCTGAGCTTCAGATGAAGTCAAAGCAAATTCAGGGAACCCTTGCAGAAACCTACCTGAGCAAGGAACGAGGGATTCAAGCTGGACTTTCCTCCAATCTGTGTTATCTGCCCAAGGGAAGCACATTCATCTACCAAGGGGAGCGCAAAACCTTAGCCCATGATTGTTTGGCCGCCTTTGGACGCACGGAAACTGGATCCTTGA
Organism: Alphaproteobacteria bacterium; assembly: GCA_019749915.1. Classification (GTDB taxonomy): domain Bacteria; phylum Pseudomonadota; class Alphaproteobacteria; order UBA9655; family UBA9655; genus UBA9655. Next base: position 18,390 of record JAIEPE010000028.1, read on the forward strand.
GTTCCGTTCAGCTCACAAAATTAGATGATCAAGGAAACCGCGCCCGCACCTCTGAGGGAAAAAAACTCACCAAGATTCAGTATGGGGTGGCCAAAGGATCTTTTGTGACTCTGCAAGAAGACAAAACCCACGACCGCGTCTTTATTGCCGAAGGGGTTGAAACGGCCCTTTCCCTTAAGGAAGCAGGTCTTAAAGGCACAATCGTGGCAAGCTTGGGCATTCATAATATTACCAATTACAAAGGCCCTCAAAAAGAAATAATCCTTTGCGGAGACAATGATGATCATAAAGAAAATTCCAAAACCCACAGCATCCTTGAAGCAACAAAAGAGAATTTTGAGCCTCAATCGAAGTCTGTGCTGATTATAAAGCCCTCCCATCCAGGTGATGATTTTAACGATGTGCTCAAAAAGGACAACGTACAAGGCGTGCGAGCCTATTTAAAGCCCTACCTCGATCCTGAAAAGCAAATGAAGGTTCAACAAAGGATAGAGACTCAAAACAGTGATCTTGGAAAACACTCCCTCACTGAGGCTTCAAGAAGCACGGCCTCTCATTCAGCAAGCACATCTCAATCGATGGAGGTGATTGCTGATTATATCGAATCAAAGGTAAGAGATATTAAGGCCTACGAAGGTGCATCCCTTGCCCGTGAGGCCAAGGATGAGCTCCGGAATTGTCTTGTAACCCTGCAAAAGAACGACACTCTTTTGCAGGCTCTCAAAGATCATGATCAAGACCTCATCAAAGAAGTTCAAAAGATGTTTCAAGAGCAGCAACGCACTAAAGTTCGAAGTATGGAAATATGAGAAAATGAGGGTTCTTTGAAACCAATTCTCAGAAACCCTCAAAACCACAATCCAAGCTTAATCCATACTGCTGCAATATAAGAGTTTTTCAAGCCCCTCAAGGAGGTGCTTAGCCTTTGAGACAAAGATTTCCAACTGATCGAGAATGAGCAGCAATCGGTTGTCTCCTAGCACGTACCCGCGGACCGATGCACGAAATATAAAGGTCTCTAGGATTTGAACTGTGAGTTTGAGTTGCTGAAATTCAAGGGACAATTGCTTGAAAAAATCGGGTGATGCATGTAGATTGGCTCTAGCCATGATGTACTCCTTCTTGCGTAAGGGGTTATTGTGGTTAGCTGCACATGGGTGTTTCTAGCGCCCATGTGCGGCGTTAAAAGAAGTGTAACATGTTAGTGTTTTCTGGAAAACAGTTTTTTCAATGATAAAACTTCATATTTCTATAAATTCTTAAGACTCTGAATCGTCAAAATTATCAATTCTCAACTTGTGACGTATTTCGTCTCTTATTTTTTGAAGGCTAGCAAGGTTAGCTCCATAATTACTTGTAATATCAATCTCTTTAATATTATCTTTCAAAAGCAAAGGCTCCAAATATTTTACACCTCGGTCTGTAATATGGTTAGAGGATAAATCAATAGATTCTACGAAGGGATTGTTTTCGAAATATGTAGAGATAAATAAGGCTCCATTATCACATATTGTGTTATCCCTAAGGTTGATCTTCACACTTAAAGTTGATGATTTGTGAGAACGCTTTGGGTCTTTGGAATATTTCTCAATTTTGTCACCTATCTCTTTACATATTTGGCTCACACTTATAGGTCGTGGAGGTATAAGTGAGGCTGAGATTTCATCGTCTGTGATATTTCTATTCGAATAATCAAGTACCTTATCTGCAGAACAGTGAGAATCCACAAAAAAGCTTATGGATAAAAAAGTTAAGTGTTTTATTGTAATTGCTTTCATATTTTTTCTCTATTGTTTGTTTTTTGTTCTACAAACCGCTCTTTCTCTAATAACTATCTCCAAGTTGTGAGTTTATCTAAAAATTGTCCAGCGTTAAGAACCCACTTGAAGTTGACTATTCATGAGTGTTGTAAGGCGATGGGTAAAAAGTTGAGAATCTGAAACAGGTTCTCCTTCAAGGATAAGAGCCTGATCATACAGAAGGGCAGCCATTTCTTCCAGTGTTTCCTTCTTATCTTGCTGCTCAACAAGTGAAGATAAATTCTGAATTAGGGAGTGATTGGGATTAATTTCAAAAATCTGTGATGCTGGACTTTGATGGCCTTGAAACATTCCTGAAAGGTGAGGGCTCATGTCTTGATTTGATGTTACAAAACAAACAGGACTTTCTTTAAGGCGCGTAGAGACCCTTACCTTCTTTACTTTCCCTTGATATTGCTTTTCTAAAAATTCAACAAGTGTATCTAAGTGGGTATCGTCAGACTCCTCAGTATCAAAATTGAGGTCTGCTTCTGTAATTGATTTAAGAGGATGGTCTTTATAAGATCTGACACGAGAAACCCAAAGTTGGTCTATAGGATCGGTTAATAATAGGACATTGAGCTTACGATTCTGAAAGCCTTCTAGCTGTGGGCTTTTGAGTATCTTTGCGTTATCTTCTCCAACTAAGTAATAGATCTCCTTCTGATCCTCATTCATATGAGCAACATATTCTTCAAGAGAAATGGGTTTTTCTTTTAGGGTTGTCTTGACACGGATTAAAGAAAGAAGCTCATCCTGCTTTGCAGGTTCTTCATAAAAGCCTTCCTTTATTATGGCTCCAAAGTTCTGCCAGAACTTCAGATATTCTTCAGGCTCATCTTTAGCCTTTTGAGTTAAGGTTTCTAAAATCTTTTTTGCAAGCGTGCTCTTAATTTTTGAGATACGAGGATCAAACTGCAGAGTTTCACGACTTATATTCAGAGGAAGATCTTCTGTATCCACAATACCTTTGACAAACCTTAAGTAGGAAGGAAGAAGGTGTTCGCAATCATCCGTGATAAAAACGCGCTTAATATAAAGTTTCAGTCTATTTTTTCGATCGGCACTCATTAAATCATAGGATCTAGTGGAAGGAATAAAAAGAAGTGCTATATACTCGATAATTCCTTCAGCTTTTGTATGTAATGTGCACCAAGGATCATCAAAGGCGTGGCTAATATGTTGATAAAAAGATTTATACTGTTCGGGAGTAATTTTGTTTTTAGGCTTTAACCAAAGCGCCCGATCTTCGTTTAACACCTCTTCGGAATCTGTCTTTTTGAGAACGATTGGAAAATCAATGTTTTCAGAATACTTTTCAACTAATGTCTTTATTCGTAAAGGCACGAGATAGTCTTTTGCTTCTTCCTTAAGATGGAGAACAATTTTTGTTCCGGGAAGAGGTAGCTCAGTTTTTTCAACGGTAAAAGAATCAACTCCATTGGATGTCCACTTGTAAGCTTCTTTTTTCCCAGCCTTTCGACTTGTAACTTCAACCTCTGAGGCGACCATAAAGCACGTATAGAAGCCAATGCCATATTGGCCAATAAGGTTGCTATCTTTTTTAGCATCTCCAGTTAATTTTTTGAGGAATTGAGAGGTTCCTGATTTTGCAATTGTTCCAAGATTATCGATAAGTTCTTGGCGGGACATACCGATACCATTATCCTCAATCGTCAGAGTCTTATTTTGGTCGTCAGTGGAGAGGATAATTTTATATTCGATATTTTTTTCAGTAAGATCTGGGTTTGTCAATTGAAGATGCCGCAACTTATCACAAGCGTCAGAAGCATTAGAAATAAGTTCTCTTAAGAAGATTTCTTTATTTGAATAAAGATGATGAGTGACCAGTTGTAAAAGCTTACTGACTTCAGCTTGAAACACGTATTCTGACATAAGATTTCCCCTCTATTCTTTTAAATTGATAGACAAATAAATAACTGAAGTGAATTTGAAGATCAACCTTTTCCCGGTAATTCAAATTCTTCCATTCACCCCAAGCTATATCCCAATTTTCCATAACCCTTCATTCTTTTATCAGCCATTTTTGAAAACATGGGCTGAGATGAATCTACATAATCATAAATGATCACTTCTTTCTTGCTGTGATGAAGGCGATGAAGCCGGCCGGCGTATTGTGCGAGGGTTCCATGCCAAGAAAAGGGCATAGTCAAAAATAAAGTATCAAGACGAGAATCATCAAACCCTTCACCAATATAACGCCCTGTAGCGATGAGGAGACGTTCTTCTTCTTCGGGAATCGATTCGAGTTGAGCTTTAACCAACTCTAACTGTTTTGCGGATTGTCCGCCGACCATCACGACCACATTTTTACAGAATTTTGAAAATCGAGCTGCCAAGTTTGCAGCATGATCTTTACGTTCTGTAAGCAATAAGGGACTGCGGCCCTCTTGTACGGCATTTAGCACATCGTCAAAGATCATTTGATTTCTGGGTTCATCTATAATGATTTCTGCATAAAGCTGTTGAATCGTTGGCTTCAAATCATGAAAGGCTGGTCCTTGAAAGGTTGTATTTCGAATGATGACTTTGTGGGTAAAAGGACGCAGTGTCGCTTGATGTTTAGCATTTACCTTATAACGGATAGGGCCACACTGCATAAAGATAATAGGATGATGGCCGTCTTTTCGGGTGGCTGTTGCGGTTAGCCCAAGGACGTATTTTGCTTTGGTCGCCCGTGCAACGGCCTCAAAACTAACTGCTGAGAGATGATGACATTCATCGACGATCAATTGACCATAATTAGCGACAAGGTCATCAACAACATTTTTCCTTACTAGGCTTTGGATAAGAGCGACATCAATGATACCCGATGGCCTTCGTTTTCCAGCTCCAATGATCCCTATTTGTTTTTCTGGAATATCCAAGAAGGCTTGTAACCTTTCAACCCATTGATCCAATAATTGTTTGCGATGGACCAAAATCAACGTATTCGTTTTTCTTGCAGCGATGAGCTTGGCAGCAATGACAGTTTTCCCAAAAGCCGTCGTTGCAGCCAATACGCCTGTATCATGTTTCTCTAATTCTTTAAGAGCTCGTTTTTGTGGGAGAGTAAGTTCTCCGAGGAATTTTGTTTTAAGTGATGTTCCCTCATTTCTTTTATCAACAATTTCCAATTTGATGCTGAGAGAGGTCAGCAAGCTTACCATATCATCAAGACATCCTCTTGGAAGTCCTAAATGTTGAGGAAAGTTCTCAGCGCAAGCAATAATACGTGGTTTTCCAAACGTCGAAAGCCGCATCGCTTGAGCGCTATAAAATTCAGGGTTTTGGAAGGCAGCCAAGCGGATGAGTTTATTCATAAGAGCTGGGGGCATATCTTTTTTAGAAATGAAGAGCTGGTTACTAAGGATAACCTCCATAGACTCAGGTAGTTTTTGATCAATAGGAATCTCTGGCTTGATACGTGAAGGGGGCATTTCCCATGGCTTTTCTTCTTCTTCAGAAAGGGGCATTCGTACATTGAGGATTCTGCCTTTAGCTGAGGCTTCTTCTACAATAGCTTTAACTTCTTCTGCACTCATCCGTCTCAAGGAAGAAAGATAGTCCCATGGATCAGCATAGGGTTCAAAGTTTTCATTCAGAAAGACACTGTTTCCCTTTTGACGAGGGTGAGCTTGTAAGGGCAAGGCAATCAAATTGCCAAAACCTCCAGCAGGCATTTTGTCTTGATTTGGAAAGAAGCGATCATAAGATTCAAATCCCATCTCTGGGCACTGCTCCATGGTTTCCGTGAGGAGTGCCGCGCCCATTTTTCGTGCCTCAGCTGCGGGAATCGGCTCACTAAAAAAGATCCAAATATGTCCTCCATTGCCAGAGCGAGAGCGCTCCAAAGTGGCTGGAACACTTCTTATACGACAGGTTTCAAGATAAGCATTTGCATCCCTTTTCCAGCGCTCTTTATCAAAGTCGACGCTTAAGAAGCAACAAGTTTCATCTTTAAGCATAGGGTAAACTCCGATGGTATAATCGCGCCTAGAGTCACCGGCTTTTTCCCCCGTAAAGTGCTTGCGGATAACTTGTTCTGTGACGGGTATAAAGGCCTGATTAAGGCAGTCACTACATTTGATTTGCGGTTTCTTGCAAACTCCTCGCACCCATTCATTCTGACAGGCTGGAGAATAGCCCGACTTTCCTGTTTTTTGATTTTCCCATCGTTTGGGAAAGACGTCACGACGACCCTGAAAAAGATCCATAAAAAGGGAGATTTTTTCATCAGAAGAAAGAGGGGAGGGGACGTGAGAAGCAAGGGAACTATTTGAAGGGGATAAGATTGTTTTTTCACGGACGAGGTTGGGTTGTCCTGTCCCTTCTTTTTTAGCATCAAAATTGCTAAGCCAACTTTTTACATCTTGAATGTATTTATGAATAAACTTCATATTAAGATCACTGTATAGGGGGTAGTCGTGCTAATTTTAGAGATTAAGAAGCTGCTTAAAGATAACCTAAAACTGTTCGTTTTTCACACTCCATATAATATCTATATTATGCAAAAATACATTGAGTTTAGTGGGGGTGATCTTACGATCTCAAGCCTCTCTGTTATGAATGAAGTCTTGTGCGGCCCCCTCCCACACGTAATGATCAAATCCTAGCAAAATACTTTTTAAATGCATATATATTTTTTATATGAGATTTTAATGAGTTATATTATTTGTTAATCCTAAGGAGCGAAAAGTTGGCTTCGCCCCTCAGGATTATTTTTTAGGCTTCTTTTGAATTGTTTTCTTTTTTATCTCTTTTATTGTTGGTGTATAGGATAGGAATTTTATGAACATTGGGGTTTACAGTTTCAGGGCGAGGAATTACAAGTGTTAAAATTCCATCCTCTAATGAAGCTGTGACATCTTCTTGTTTGGGAGTATAGGGAAGTTTTATAGAACGTAAAAAGGACCCATATTTGCGTTCAGTCATATGGTATGTTTGATCTTCTGTTGTTTTCTCTGACTTTTTTTCACCGCGGAGAGTCAAGATTCCTTCAACCAACGTGACATCTATATCTTCTTCTTTTAAACCAGGCAACTCTGCAGTTAATTTTAATCCTTTCGGAGTTTCTAGCACTTCGAGTTCTGGACTAATTCCTGGGAGGTCATGATTCTTATCAAAAATACGATCGATTTCTTCTCGTAATGAATGAAAAGGATCAGCAACAAGAGTACGTCGAGAAATAGGGGTTAAGTTTATTGACATATTATTCTCCTATATATTTGTTGTTATTAACTAATGCCTTCACCATTGATGTAAGAATGCGATTTGAGAATTTCAATCCCCACTTTTCGTGATTTTTGTTTTTTATGATTTTTTTGAGAAAATGGATCTTTATCTGAAAGAGCCCTAAAGAAGAGAGAATTTGAGTTATGACGTCTACCTGTAGAGGGATTCAGTCAAATATTGCCCCAAATATTTGGATTCAACACTATGATATATTCGAGCAATCCACGCTTTCGCAGAAATGAATTTGTGAATCCAGAGAAGCCAATGATCCAGTATCTTTTGATCTGAGGCCACAACTTAAGGTTCTTGTTTTTTTTCTTTGAATAGAGTTCTTTCAAGAGTTAACTGAACTTCATGTGCTGATATGGTTTTGGAATCTCTCCTATCAAGAGAAGAAGCATCATTGTCGTTTTTGGCTCTTTGAATAAGCGTTGAAAATTAAGATTTCTTAGCTCCCAACTTTTCTCGTGTCTTTCTTTCCTTTGATAAGTTCATCACGAGAGATGCGGGCGAGTTCTTCGTACTTGTTTTTAATATGATCCAGCTGTCTTTCTGTTAACTCTTCAAGATCGAGAAGGGAATTGTGCGCCCCCCTTTGTACACGAATAAGCTCATCAAGCTTGATATGAATCGCCTCTCCATCACGATTTTGGACATTTTGAATCAGAAAAACCATAAGAAATGTCACAATTGTCGTTCCCGTATTGATAACAAGCTGCCAGGTATCAGAAAAGGAGAAAAAATGTCCCAAAACAAGCCACACAAGAACAACCCCACATGCCAGGAGAAAGCAATCCGGGTGACCTGAAAGACGAGCGCTATACTTTGCAAAGTTAGAAAAGCGTTGTTGTATATCCATATTAAGATATTCCTTTCTGTGGAGAGAATATCACGATCACCCTTAATTTACATAGCGGATAAGCATAAAAATATATCATCTAGACATGAGCTGTAAATTTTTTTATTATGCTCTTAGTTGAGATTCCTATTTTTAAGATCTAGTTTATTATTTTATTTAATGCCCCTTTGTAGGGCAAACCTGTTTTATAATAATAATTTGTAATAAGTAATAGGGGAAGTTCTATCATGCTAATTTTATGCCTTAAAAATTCAAAATCAATTTTATGTTTAAATTTTAAAGAGGACGTTGTTTCTTCAAAAGCCTTAAATTCAGGAATTTTAACTTTAAGAAAACTTTTTAGAATTCTCCAAGAAAAGAAAGTTAAAGCTCTTTTGAGGAGTTTTTCCAAATGAAAGATTGCTTTGACCTTTATCGTAGTGAACAAATCCTGCAAAACTTTATTAAGAAGAGGAACCTAGCCATGAAACATCGTCCCCATGCAAATCAAAACAAATCTGATGTTGAGAAAGATTCATTTCAGAAAAGTTTTGTTATTCATCAAAGAGAAATCAGAAAATATATTACTCAGCTTCATCATTATCAAATGGGCTATCAAATGTCCTATATTCGGAAAAAGTTTCATATGATTGAGAAAACTTTAGAGCAGGAAATTAAAAAGGCCTTAGATACTCAATTCCACATGTTTCAGCAAAAGTCTCTCTTTCATAAATTAAAAGCCTTTTTCTCCCCAATGATCGGTCAAATTTATACTGTTTTAAATTTTAAAATCCTTCATTTTTGGAGGGTTCCCTTCAGCTTTTCTTTTGGGTATGAAGAGCTTATTACTTTTATTGTATTTTTAATGACTATTGGCTTAATCGTTATGAGTGAACTCTTAAGTTTTTCGCTGCAGTATCCTCAGTTTTCAGAATCCCCTCAATTTCTCATGACTTTTTATTGAGCTAAAATAAGGAAGGGAATGTTTTTAAAAATCACCATATTCAGTGGAATGTAGGGAGTTGTTTTCTAAAAAATTTGACTTGCTTCTTGTTAAGTTATAAAAGGTTGAGCCTTTTCTGAGGGAAAATTTTTATAAAAAGGCGAGTGAAATAAAATCAAAGAAGCAAGAGAGGACAATTCTTCCTTTTTGCTTAATAAAAGAAGGGAAAAGAAACAATCTTCATGGAGTTAAGAGTATGACAAAAACTATTTCTTCTTTTAATGAATCTTCTTCATCTAAACCATCTTCGTCTGTTGATTTGAAAGATTTAGTTGCCGAGATTGTGTCGAATTATGTTGCTAATAATCAAATTGATAAGGATGAAATTCCAGAACTTTTTCAGATGGTTTTTCAAAGTTTATCATCTTTAACATATAGAAAAGGAGGGTTGTTAACTTCCACTTCAGAACCTGCGGTTCCAATTAAAGATTCAATTCATCCTGATTATCTTGTTTGTCTTGAAGATGGAAGACGATTGCAGATGCTGAGACGTCATTTAAGAACAGCTTATAATATGAGTCCGGAGCAATATCGCCTTCGCTGGAATTTGCCAGACAATTATCCTATGGTTGCTCCTAATTATTCTAAGCATCGTTCTCAGCTTGCTAAGGATGGAAAATTAGGAGTACGGAGCACAGGTAAATAAACTAAAAACACAAAATAAAGAGGACTTTTAAAACAAGAGCACAATCAATGATTTTTTGAGAAGAGAGGGATCCGGAAAAATTAATGAAAATAATAGGAACCCTCTCCCACTTGGCGGGGGATTACTTTAGAAACACAGGCCGCCAAATTCAGCCAGTCTAAATTTTGTATAGGTTTTTGGAGAATTGGTTCTCTTAGGGGTGATTTGGTCAGAGAGAGTACGTGATGAGAGAGTCCTTTAGAGGTTTCATCAAGTGTAACTTGATGAACATAAGGCCATCCTCCAAGCACTTCTGTGCACAGAGACTCACCTGGCTCAAGTATCATATAGAGGTAATTGATGTTTTCTCTCTGTCCAAACTCCTGAAGTTTTTGGTAGAGAGTTTTGTAAAATGTTTTGCAGATAAATTCATATTCTTTAGAAAACCCATGCTCTTCTGCGCATAAAAAGACAGTTCCTACCCAAAGTTTCGAATGAGGAGATAAAACTTTTCTGGTCAAAGGATCAATTCGAGGATAGATAGAACTAAACTGTTGATTGAGAAGGTAGGCTCCACCGAGGAGTTTTTTTTCGTTGTGAGGAAAAACAAGAAAGGTGCCCTTTAAAGGGGACCTCTTTGAAAAGGTCTCCTTTGAGATACCATCAAACACATTTTGCAAAAGAGGCTTATCATCAAACCATTCAAAAACAGGGCGTAAAAGACTCTCATGTTTGCCTTGTAAAACGGGAGGAATTTCAAGAAACATAAAAAACTTTCCTTTCTTGTTGAAAAAAACTTATATGTTTCATCCGTAATCCACTATCCAGAAAATTCCATTACGAGGTTCTTAGAGAGAACTTAGAATATTTTTATAGAGGATTTCTTTAAGTGAAATAGAGAAAAATAGAGTTTCTTTAAACCCCTATTTAATGTTATAGATGAACCAAGGATAGGACCTCTTATATGAAGAACAAAAACAGTCTCTTGCCCCAAGATCTATATAATACACATTTAAAAGAGGTAAACAGTATTAAGTTTACACGCCGAGAAATTGATACCATCGCCTATCTTTTAAGCGGAAAGTCAGCCAAAACAATTGCGATATCTTTGGGAGTGTCTCCCAAGACGGTTGAATCTCACGTTCATAATATTATGGTAAAGATAGGATCTAACTCTCGCGATGGAATTATAAATTTTATAGAACAGTCAGATAAGATTGAAGCTCTTAAAACCTATTATCAAAGTCTTTTAATTGAGGGAGCTTTTCGAAAACAATTAGAGTTGTTGTCTAAACAGATATCAGAAAATTTTCTTAAGCTCTCCGTGCGTCTTGTGTGTTGGACGGATTCTGATGCCAAAACGGCTTTGATCTGTTCTCTAGCAGATCATTTAAAACAGGCAGGTGTTCAGATTAGTGTGGAGCAGAGAGAGATTTTCGATCCCCAGGGACATCAAGGCTCTTCAAAAGAGATAACCTTGTTTTATTGTTCAGAGACATTAATAAAAAAACTAGGTGTGCCTAAGAAGAATAAAAGGCTTTCTCAATTTATTGAAGAAATAAAAAAAATCTCAGAGGCAGTTTTTATTCTCCTCCCCCATAAGAATTTCGCTCCGGAAGTTTATGAATCCTTTGAAGGAATGAAAAGTGTTAATTTTGAAGAGGAAATGGATTATTATGGAGGTACCTTTGAAATCTTAAAAGAGATCTGTCCAACGATTCAACTCGAGGATAAGTATGCTGAGTTTAAAAAACAAGTTCAGCTTATTGCTGGATCTTCTTTTAGAGAAAAGTCTTTTGATATATTGACCTTCTCCTCGACGCATTTGGTTAAACAAACTCTTTCTTGGGCTATGTCCCTTCTTCAAAAGAGAAAGTTTCTTTATGAAGGTGTATCTATTGGTATTGTGGGCATTGTTATTCTTTACCTTTTTATTTTTTATGTTGGAAGAACAGTCAATGTTCCAGTTGTCCATTTTCAAGAGGAATCACTTCGTTCGGATTTAATTCTTCCTACTGATTCTGTTTTGTTAAATCGGCCTCAGCTTATTAAAACAATCGAAGAGGGTCTGAAAACTTCTCCTCAAAATGCAGGAGCCAATGGAATTAAAACGATTGCACTTGTGGGTATTGGAGGTTCGGGAAAGACAACACTTGCTCGCTATTATGCACGCCAGCAAAAAGCGTCTGTAGTTGCAGAAGTTGATGCAGAAACAAATGAGGGACTTTCCGAATCTTTTGAAAGTCTTGCTAAAATTCTTTCAATTACAGAAGAAGATAAAAAGAGTTTGAGGAGAATTCAAGATATAGGATTTGTGAAAGAAAGAGATAAACAAATTCTCTTTTTTGTTAAAGAGAAGCTAAAGAAGAATCCAAATTGGCTTTTAATTTACGATAACGTGAAGCACTTTAAGGACATTCATGAGTATTTTCCTTATGATTCTGGAGCGTGGGGGAATGGCAGAATCATTGTGATTACTCGTGATAAAAACATTCAAAATAATAGTTATATAAGTTCTATGATTGAGGTTACAGAGCTAACTCCTCAGGAAAAGTTAGATCTTTTTATTAAAATCATGGAAAGTGGGATATTAGAAAAGTATACCTCTCACCAACGTGAGCAAGCGAACTCTTTTTTAAAAGCGATTCCTCCTTTTCCTTTGGATGTATCTATTGCTGCCTATTATCTTAAAATGACAAAAGTTCCTTATGAAAAGTATTTAGAGCATGTTAAAGTTCATCATCAGGATTTTGCAGCCATTCAAGAAAATGTCATTAAGGAAGCGAGTGATTATACAAAAACTCGTTATGGAATTATCACTCTATCTTTAGACAATATCATTGAAATAAATCCGGACTTTGTTTCACTATTGTTATTTGTTAGCCTCCTCAATGATCAAAATATCCCAAGAGATTTACTCAACGCATATAAAAACGACATTATTGTTGATAAGTTTATCTATCATTTAAAAAAGTATTCTCTAATTACCCGAGAATCAACAAGCCCTTCACTAGCATCTCCCTTATTTTCCATTCACCCGAGTACGCAAGAAGTAAGCTTAGATTATTTACAAAAAAAACTAGATCTCAAAAATAATCGGGTGATTTTAAACGGGATTGTTACAACCATGGAAAATTACATTGACGGGGCGATCAATCAAGAAGACACCTTGAAAATGAAGTTTTTAGCATCTCACATGGAGCGTATGGTGCGTCAACCGCTTATGGACTTACCCATGCGAGAAGCTCTTCAAGGAAAGTTGGGTCATATTTACTATTATTTGAATGAATATGCCAAAGCAAAAGATCTTTTAGAAAGAACTCTTCATGAGCTTAGAGAACAGAACAGTAATGAATATGAAAAAATAGCAGAAACGTTGATGTATTTAGGTGATGTTTACAGTGTTTTGTCTAATTATGAACAAGCACGGAAGCTTTCTGAGGAAAGCCTGGAGATTTATCAAAAACATCTATCAAAAAATTATTTAGGAACAGCAAAAGCTTTAACTTACTTGGGAAACGTTTATCGGCGATTAGGAAATTATGAAAAAGCAAAAGAGTTGTGTCAACAAAGCCTTGAACTTTACAAGCAGCATGATTCAAAAAATTCTATTAATTATGCCTGGACCTTAGCACATTTAGGACAGGCCTATAAAGAGTTAGGAAATTATGATAAGGCAAAAGATCTTCTTGAAGAAAGTTTAAAGATTTATAAGGAGAAGTCTCCCGATAATTGCTTACGAGAAGCATGGATCCTTGCCCATATAGGAAGCGTCTATAGAAAACTCGGAGATTTTGAAAAAGCAAAGACTTTTCTTGAATTAAGTTTAGATATTTATAGAAAATACTTTTCTGAAAATCATACTCGAACGGCTTGGGTTCTGTTTCTGTTGGGGGAAGTTTATAAAGATTTAAAAGATTATGACGTTGCAGAAAGCTATTTCCTAAAAAGTCTGGCCATTTATGAGAAGAATTATGGGAAGGATCATCAAGAAAATACCAAAGTCTTGGCAAAATTAGCGGAAGTCTATCTTTTGAAAGGGCAAGTTGATCAGGGAGAAGAGCTTTTAAATCGAGCGCTTGATATTTCTTTAAAAGCTCAACATCCAGGGAGTTATCTCTCTTTAGAGGCTTTAGCTGACCTTTACTTTACAAAGTCTTCTCAAGCCTTTAAAAAGGGCCAAGATAAAGAAGCAAACCTTCTCAAGGAAAAGGCCCTTGATTATTTAAATCAAGCTCGTCATATCATGAAAAAATATTTTTCAGAAGACTCGCCTCAATCGCAAAGGATGGATAAAAAGCTGAAAGACTTTGAGGGTTTTATGAATGAATAAAAACATAATAAAAAAAAATAGATTATTTTTAAATTGTCTTCATTTTAAAGAAGGTTTAAAGACAATGATTGAAAATCATTTTTAAATATGCATAGTGTAAACAAGAAGAAATAAAAAGGCCTAAAATATGAAAAATATTTTTGAGACCCCCAATAAGTATAGACAACATATTCTGGATTCTAGGAGTCTAGTTTACTCTGATGTTAATTTATACTCAGGAAAGTCCTTTATTTGTCTTTTTTTAACGCGATTTTGTGGGGTAGGCTGCCCTTTTTGCTTTTTTAAATCTCCTCCAAACAAAGGAACTACCGACATTAGAGATAGTTTTACGGAGGAAGGAGTTGATCGTTTTATTCAATTTGCGAATGATTCTAATGTGGGATATTTACAGATTTCAGGAGGGGGGGAGTCTTTCTTAAAGAAAAAAGCTCTTCTCAAATGCGTTACGGAAACACATGCTGATCGTATTATGCTTGTAACAAGTGGAGTATGGGCTGTTGATGAGTATGTTGCTAAAGCTTATGTAGATAGCATAGCTGAGGCGGTTTCTAGGAGAAAACA
>JAIEPE010000060.1 GCA_019749915.1 Alphaproteobacteria bacterium
AACGACGCCCTCATGAGACCTCTAATTCGGACAATCCTTGTGCTATTTAGTTCGGACATTTTAAAGTGCTATTGACATGCTTGAAACTCCCTTTGTTGGTAGAAAAAAAGAACTTAAAGATCTGAATTTACTTATCAGCAAAAAGAGCGCGAGTCTCGTTGTTGTCAGAGGGCGGCGGCGGATTGGAAAAAGTCGTCTGATAGAAGAGTTTGCCAAAGGTAAAAAATTTCTTCGGTTTTCAGGAATTCCTCCGACAGACCATGTAACAGCTCAAGCTCAGCGTGATGTTTTTGCTCAACAACTCGGCCAACAGTTGGGACTTCCAGGGCTTCAAGCTGCAGATTGGGCGGATCTTTTTACACTTCTTGCAAGTCAAATTCGAGAAGGACGCGTTATTATTCTCTTCGATGAAATTTCTTGGATGGGGTCCAAGGATCCTACTTTTATAGGAAAACTTAAGAATGCCTGGGATATGGAATTCAAAAAAAATTCCGAACTCATCCTTGTCTTATGCGGGTCAGTTTCTACTTGGATTGAGCGAAATATTATTCGTAGCACGGCTTTCTTCGGGCGCATCTCTCTTTATTTGACCTTAGAAGAACTTCCCTTGAGCGATTGCAATGGACTCCTTGAAGTTCAAGGATTTCGAGGATCTGAATACGAAAAGTTTAAACTTCTTTCCGTGACAGGAGGTATTCCCTGGTATCTTGAACAAATAAAGCCAAAATTAAATGCTGATGAAAATATCAAAAATCTTTGTTTTAAAAAAGATGGAATTCTCGTGAATGAGTTTGACCTTATATTCCACGATCTTTTTACGCGTCGAAGCGAGATCTATAAAAAGATTATAGAAGTCCTTACAAAAGGCCCTTTGGAATTCAATAAAATTCATGAAAATTTGAATTATCCTAAGAGTGGCGTTTTAAGTGAGTACCTTGCCGATTTAATAAGTGCGGGCTTTATTTCACGCGATTTTACGTGGCACCTTAAAACAGGGAAGGACTCGCGCCTGAGTCATTTCCGATTAAGTGATAATTATCTGAGGTTTTACCTTAAGTACGTTTCTCACAATAGGAGCAAAATTTCTCGAGATGAGTTTAATGAAATATCTATGTCCAGTTTACCTGGGTGGGATACGATTATGGAGTTGCAATTTGAAAATTTGGTTTTGAAAAACCGTAATCTCATTAAGAATATTTTAGATGTCAAACCAGAGGATCTGGTTGCCGATAATCCTTTTTTTCAGCGAAAAAAATCCACACAGCAAGGATGTCAAGTTGATTACCTTATTCAGACACGTTTTAATGTTTTGTTTGTGAGGTTAAATTTTCTAAACGAGAAATTAAGTCAGATATCATTCCAGAGATGAAAGAAAAACTGAACCGGTTAAATATTTTAAAAGGGTTTGCAAGCTGTCCTGTGCTTATACATGTTAATGGCGTTGAGGACGCTGTTGTTGAAAGTAATTACTTTACCCATATTATTGATTTCAGCCAGTTGCTTCATTAAATCTCTGGAAGTGCCTTACATTCTTTAACCCACACGTCATAGATGGGGTGATCTATGGCAGAAAGTGCTGGAGAGGTTGCGAACATCCACCCTGAAAAAAGATTCTGTAACGTACCAACAGGTTTTTCCTCAGAAATGACTACAAAGGCCATGGATTCCTGACGGTCATCAAGAGGGGTCTTTTCACAATGCTTTACAACGATTTTTAAGGTGCCAAATTCAATAGATTTATTGAGAGGAGCGTCAATGATAAAGACGCGTCCTGTTTGTTTATCCAAGCCTTGAAGTGTTACTCCATTGGTGATGATGTTTTTTTCTTGAGCAAAGGCATCTTCTTCAGGAGGGCCCGTGATGTCTGTTGAAGAAAGGGAAGCAATGTTGTCTTTTTTATGATCTTGCAGCTCGCTTTCCTTTTGGTCGGCATCAGACACCGCAAGCTCATCTAAAAGGGCATCCATGGTTTGTCCATAAAGGGGAAGGCTAAGGCTTTGAAGGAGAAGGAAGAGAAAAAATTTCTGCCCCTTACTCACTGGACCGCCTCTTCCTTCTTCTCCTGAGCATTAAAGATAAATTTCCCAATGAGAGACTCAAGGCTCACCGCAGATTGGGTATGAACAATCTCACCCCCTGGAACGATATTAGCGTCTTCTCCACCAGGAACAAGGGCGAGATATTTTCCTCCCAAAAGGCCATCGCTGACAATTTCAGCGGCACTATCTATGGGAAGATTCACATGAGGCTCCAAGGTTAAATGAACAACGGCAAGGTAAGTTTTAGGGTCCAGATGCAAATCTTTAATAGTGCCTACCTTGACGCCACTTAAGCGCACATCGCTGCCACGTACGATCCCATCGATACGATCAAACTTTGCAATCACTTCATATCCCTTAGAGGGCTGCCACTGGCTGGTTGAATAAGCAAAAATAATACAAAAGGCAAAAACAACCAGGATAACAGCGCCCATCGTAACTTCGAGTACGTTCGTTTTCATTTTTTTACCTCCTGAGGGGACCACGCTTGATAATCGCCCGTGGCTGGGTTTCGTTTCCCTCTAGAAAAAAAGTGTCCTTTAGGGCGGTAAGCATAGGGAGTTCCTGAAAGGTTGGGAAGATGTTTTTTTTCCCAAGACCACCTTTCTTCAGTATTAATGGGGGCAGGTATTTTTAACATATGATGAAGCCAGCCATGCCATGCAGCAGGGACTTTTGAGGCTTCAGCCAGACCTTTATAAATAACCCAGCGACGTTCATGAAGGCTTTCAGGGCCTTTTTCTCGGTAATAACGATTCCCAAAAGAATCTTCACCAACAAGCTCGCCTTTAAACCAGGTCAACAGCTTTATCCATAACATAAATATTGGCTCCATTTTCGATGCATACTATGGCATTTTCAAAAGGTTTTGTCCACTCTCAAGGTCTTAAGTGATGTCAAGTGTAAAAGTTCGGATTTAAGAAAAAAATAAAATTGACCTGGGGAGGGAAATTTCTATAGTTATAAAGGCTTAGCATTAGCACCCAAAAATTCGTTATATTAGTTAATACCTACGTGAGAAGAGGGCTCTTTCATGAAAATTACGCGTCACTTTACTACTGAAGGTACCAATCCTTACAGCTCCTTTGACTTTAGGAAAATCGATAGTGAAATTCGCAATCCTGATGGATCGATTGTTTTTCACCTTGAAGGAATTGAGGTTCCTACCTCTTGGTCTCAAGTGGCAAGTGACGTTTTAGCTCAGAAATATTTTCGTAAAGCCGGCGTTCCTCGGGCATTAAAGGTGGTAAAAGAGGAGGGTATTCCTTCTTGGCTTTGGCGTAAAGAAGTGGATACAGCTGCTCTCTCTAAGCTTCCTGAAAAGGAGCGCTATGGTAGCGAAATGACGGCAATTCAAGTTTTTGATCGTCTTGCTGGCTGCTGGACTTATTGGGGCTATAAGGGCGGCTATTTTGATAGCGAAACGGATGCTAAGGCCTATTATGATGAAATGCGTTATATGCTCTGTGCGCAGCTGTGTGCTCCAAATTCTCCTCAATGGTTTAATACAGGGCTTTTTTGGGCTTATGGAATCAATGGCCCAGCCCAAGGTCATTTTTATGTTGATTATAAAACCGGTAAATTAAAAGAGTCCACTTCTTCTTATGAACATCCTCAACCCCATGCTTGCTTTATTCAAAGCATTGGTGATGATTTGGTGAATGAAGGGGGAATTATGGACTTGTGGGTGCGGGAAGCGCGCCTGTTCAAATATGGCTCAGGAACGGGTTCTAACTTCTCCACTCTAAGAGGCTCAGGTGAACCTCTATCTGGAGGTGGCATTTCCTCGGGAATGATGAGTTTTTTAAAGATTGGCGATAGAGCCGCAGGAGCTATTAAATCAGGCGGTACAACACGCCGGGCTGCTAAAATGGTTGTGGTGGATGTGGATCATCCGGACATTGAAGAATTTGTAAATTGGAAAGTTTTAGAAGAGCAAAAGGTTCTCGATCTGGTTGTGGGTTCAAAGATTGCTAAAAAATATCTCTCAGCCATTCTTGCTGCGTGCCAAGAAGGTCAAGGAGATGAACGGTTTAATCCGCGAGAAAATCCTTCTCTTTTCCAAGCCATAAAAAATGCTCGCGCTATGCAGATTCCTGAAAATTACTGCCAACGCGTTATACAATTTGCCCGTCAGGGCTATACTCATATGGATTTCCCTGAATATGATACGGATTGGGATTCGGAAGCCTATCGGACTGTATCAGGCCAAAACTCCAATAACTCTGTGCGGGTGACGAATAAGTTCCTCCATGCGGTTATTGAAGGCAAAGACTGGGATCTTTTGTCGAGAACAGACGGAAGTGTTCAAAAAACACTCCATGCTCGTGATTTATGGAATGAAATCGGCCATGCAGCATGGGCTTCCGCTGATCCCGGGCTTCAATATGATACGACTATTAATGAATGGCATACCTGTCCGGAATCAGGTCGGATCCGGGCTTCCAATCCTTGCTCTGAATATATGTTTTTGGATGATACGGCGTGTAACCTTGCCTCCCTTAACCTTGTAGCTTTTATGAATCATCAAGGGAAATCCGCTAAAGCAGGTGATCTTCATTTTGATACCAAAGCTTTTGAGCATGCGGTACGTTTGTGGACCTTGGCTCTTGAACTTTCCGTCATGATGGCTCAATTTCCTTCCAAAGAAATTGCTATCCTTTCCTATGAATTCCGAACCTTGGGTCTAGGTTATGCTAATATCGGTGGCCTTTTAATGGCCTCTGGCATTCCTTATGGGAGTCCAGAAGGGCGAGCCGTAGCTGGAGCCATTGCAGCGCTGATGACAGGTGTGTCCTATGCTACCTCTGCAGAGATTGCGAGAGAGCTTGGGGCTTTCAAGCACTATAAGTTAAATGAAAAAGAAATGTTGCGGGTGATGCGTAACCACCGTCGTGCCGCCCATGGAGAACACGAAGGCTATGAGGGGCTTGAGATTGCTCCCGTTCCCTTAGAAGAAAAAGATTGTCCGTGTCCCGCCCTTTTAAAGGCGTTGCGTCATGCCTGGGACCGGGCACTAGAGCTTGGTAAAAAACATGGTTATCGAAATGCGCAAACCACCTGTATTGCCCCTACAGGCACTATTGGGCTCGTCATGGATTGTGATACAACAGGCATTGAACCGGATTTTGCCTTGGTTAAATTTAAAAAGCTTGCGGGAGGAGGTTATTTCAAAATTATAAACCGTCTTGTACCCCAAGCTCTTGAGGTCTTGGGATATTCAAAGGCTCAGATTAATGACATTATTCTGTATGCCGTAGGGTATGGAACTCTTGAGGGGGCGTCGGGAGTTAATTTTAAAACCTTGCGTGCCAAAGGATTTACGGATCGGGAAATCGACCTCTTGAAGGAAAATTTGAAGGCTGCTTTTGACATTAAATTTGTCTTTAACCGGTGGACCTTGGGTGATGAATTTTGCCGAAAAACGTTGAAGCTTACTGACGCTCAACTTAATGATGTGCGATTTGATCTTCTCGTTCATTTAGGATTTAAGGCAGAAGAGATTGACGCTGCCAATGCTTATTGTTGTGGTACTATGACCGTCGAAGGGGCGCCTCATCTCAGAGAAGAACATTTATCTGTCTTTGATTGTGCGAGTCCTTGTGGCCGTATTGGAAAGCGTTACCTTTCTGTTGAAAATCATATTCGGATGATGGCGTCTGTTCAACCTTTTATCTCGGGCGCTATATCAAAAACCATTAACATGCCTAATTCTGCTACCATTGAAGAATGTAAGGATGCTTATCTTCTATCATGGAAATTGGGGCTTAAGGCCAATGCCTTATATCGAGATGGATCAAAACTATCCCAACCGTTGAGTTCATCTCTCTTGGGTGATGAGGTTGTGGAAGAGCTTTTTGACATGCCCGCTCCTGAAAAAGTCAAGGTCGTTTCAGAGAGAGTTGTTGAGAAGGTGGTAGAGCGTTTCCTTCATAGAACTCAGCGGCAAAAACTTCCCAATCGTCGCAAGGGGTATACCCAAAAAGCCTCCATTGGGGGGCACAAGGTTTACTTGCGTACAGGCGAATATGATGATGGTCACTTGGGTGAGATCTTTATCGATATGCATAAGGAAGGTGCGTCCTTCCGCAGTTTGATGCATAACTTTGCAATGGCAATTTCCATTGGGTTGCAGTATGGCGTGCCTTTGGAAGAATTCGTAGATGCCTTTGTCTTTACGCGCTTTGAGCCTTCAGGACCTGTTGCTGGCAATGACACTATTAAGATGGCAACGTCTATTTTGGATTATATTTTCCGAGAAGTTGCTATCTCCTATCTTGGTCGAACCGATTTGGCCCATGCGGAACCTGTTGATTTGCGTCCTGATACTATTGGCCGCGTTGATGCAGAAACAGGAAATGTTACGAATAAAAGTAAAAAGGTGAGCGAAATCGTCAACAGTCTTATGAGCAATGGGTATGTACGGAATAATGTTTTTGTCATGTCTCCTGCTAACAAGGATCAAGATTCTTATCTGTTGCATGAAGCGGCTACAGGGACGGAGGCCACAAAGCCGGTTATGGGATCTGGCGCGACAATTACAGAGGTAGAAGACCGCCGCTTTCAAGCGCGCTTGAAGGGATATGCAGGAGACGCTTGTGGTGAATGTGGTAACTTTACCCTTGTACGCAACGGAACCTGCTTGAAGTGTGATACTTGTGGTGGTACGTCGGGCTGTTCTTAAAGTTAGCGCAAGCTATTTCCGTTCATAAATACCTACGAGGATGGCTTTGGCCAGTTCATGATGTTTCATTTCTCGTAAAAGATCTTCCTTTGTGGCATTATCGGGCAATTGAATAACCGTATCTAATGCATAAAGGGTAAAGAAATAGCGGTGAGGGCCATGGCCAACAGGTGGCATAGGGCCACCATAGCCTGCATTTCCCCAGCTGTTGAGGCCAGTGCGAACCTCAGAGGGGAGATTCTTTAAATCTTCCGCAATGGTGGCAATAGAAAGGGGAATATTATAAATAATCCAGTGATCCCAGGTTTTATGAGGGGCATCGGGGTCATCACAGATAAGCGCAAGGGATCGGGTTCTCTCCGGGATATCTTGCCACCTAAGCGGTGGGTTTATATTTTCCCCTTCACCCGTGTATCGAGTAGGAATAGGTTCGCGTGTATTGAAAGCTGAGCTAAGTAGTATCATTGCTAGTCCTCCCTTTTCTTTAGTATAGCAGAAAAATTGATTTTCTAAAATAATTTACCCATAAGCCATTCGCGTAGTACACTGAAACCTATGGCGTAAATGATCTTTTTGCCAGAATCCTGTAAAATATCTAAGAGAGGCTCTGGAGATCCATAATGATGTTCCTGATCTAAAGCGTGCTGTAATGAAAGAAGGTATCTACCTGTAAAGAAATGAAAATGAAGTATCATCGCAAGCAACATTTAAGGACTTCGAGGCATAAAAAAATTGTGAACTATTAACTCTTTTTTAAGAATTATGTTGCTATATTTTTGGCTCACAGAAAAAAAGTAGCAGGGGGCTGCTTAAGAAATTCTGCAGGAATTTGGAAAGGTCATACCAACCACCCCCACTAATATTTTTGTATACTCCTTGTACTTGAAGATATTTTTTTGGGTTGCATTACTGTAACCCTAGATCAACCATGTTATTGAATAGTTGCTGAGCTCGCCCTAAAGGGCTCCTCAGGATGACAGTACTTTGTTTTTGTTAGAAAAAATATGTCATCCTGAGACCCCGAGTAACACGAGGGGGACTCAGGATCTCGTGGTTTAATCGCAAATCTAAGGTGCGTTTTCCTGGATCCCGCGATCAAGTCGCGGGACGTCAAATGGGGTTAAAATACAAAAATTACCCGACGATATCTAGTTTACTGAAGAAAAAGGCAATTTCAATGGCCGCATTTTCTAGGCTGTCAGATCCATGGACAGAGTTGGCTTCAATGGATTCTGCGAACTCACGGCGTATAGTGCCTTCGTCTGCATTGGCGGGGTTGGTGGCGCCCATGACGCTGCGATAGTGCTCAACAGCATTCTCTCCTTCAAGGACTTGAGCCACGATAGGTCCTGTAGTCATAAAAGTGCAAAGATCATTGAAAAAAGAGCGCTCCTTGTGAACGGCGTAGAACCTTTGGGCTTCCTCAAGACTAAGATGAAGGCGTCTTTGAGCAATAATGCGAAGGCCGCTTTTTTCAATTTTCTCATTCACAGCGCCCGTTAAATTACGGCGTGTTACGTCAGGTTTTAAGATAGATAATGTACGTTCCATTGATAATACTCCAAGTTTAAAAGTCGTCTTTCTATAACGCTAAATGGCGTGGAAGGGAACCCTCTTCCTGAAGAAGGCGTATTTTTTCGTCAAGCCCCCAAAAATAACCTCCCAATTGATTGTTGCTGCGCAGAATCCGATGACAAGGGATAAGAGGAGAAATAGGGTTTGCGCCCACTGCATTGGCCACAGCTCGCACGGCTTTAGGACGTCCAAGATGAGTGGCCAATTGTTGATAACTCCAGGTTTGTCCTTTTGGGACGTCTAAAAGAGCTCTCCAGACCTCTTGCTGCAGCGGTGTTCCCACAAGGAGGCAGGGAAGGATGGCCCCTAATTCAAGAGGTTTTTTAATCAAGGTATGCTTTTGAAAGCGCTTTAAAATAATTTGGGGGGAGGGGACGGACTTTAAAGTCAAAGCGCAGACTTGGCCGTCAGGCGTTTTAACGGCAAACCACGTTTGATCTTCCCCATAAATCAGAGTTGGATAAGTTTTTAAAAACAAATCCTTTGATATCAAGTTGAGCTGGAGTTGGGATGTCATAAGGTGTCCACAAAAGTTGATTTTTTTCCAATTTTCCTTATTATAAAGAATAGTAGTTTAAATGCAAGAAAGAGGGGCCTTTCGTGTTTGTCAGTCAACGTATGTCGCGTATAAAACCATCTCCCACTCTTGCTGTGTCTGCGCGGGCAGCTGAACTGAAGGCTCAAGGACAGGATATTATTAGTCTTGGGGCAGGAGAGCCAGACTTTGATACGCCCGATCATATTAAGCTTGCAGCTACAACAGCTCTTTCTGAAGGAAAAACAAAGTACACCGCCGTTGAAGGCACGGTGGCTTTACGTCAAGCGATTGTGGAAAAGTTTAAAAAAGAAGATGATCTTGACTATGATTTAAACCAAATCATTGTTAGTGCAGGGGCGAAGCAAGTCATCTTTAATGCCTTTCTTGCCTCTCTCAATCCAGAAGATGAGGTTATTATCCCTGCTCCCTACTGGGTTTCTTATCCCGATATGGTCGAAATTGCGGAAGGAGTCCCTGTTATTGTCAGGTGTTTGCCTGAGGGGGAGTTAAAATTAACGCCGGATCTTTTAAGTGAGGCTATTACGCCGAAATCCAAATGGCTTGTTTTGAACTCACCTAATAATCCGTCGGGTATGGCGTATAGCCGAAAGGAGCTTGAAGCTCTTGCGGAAGTTATCCGAGGCGCGCCTCATTTAAACGTTATAAGTGATGATATTTATGAACGGTTGATTTTTGATGGATTAAAATTTGCCACCCTTGCTCAAGTGGCCCCTGACCTGAAAGATCGCATTTTGACCGTCAATGGGGTGTCAAAAACCTATGCCATGACAGGATGGCGGATTGGGTATGGAGCCGGTCCTGTGGAACTTATCGATGTGATGGCCACCCTACAATCTCAATCTACATCCAATGCATGTACTCTCTCTCAGGCCGCCGCTGTGGCTGCCCTTAAAGGACCTCAGGACTTTATCAAAGAGTGGTCAAAGATTTATACGGAAAGACGCAATGCAGCTCATGAGATTTTAAGTCAAACACCAGGGCTCTATTGTTTTATGCCCCATGGGGCCTTTTACCTTTATCCCTCTTGCGTTGAATTAATGGGGAAAAAGACGCCTGCGGGGGCAATCATTTCCAGTGACACGGATGTAGCGACTTACCTTTTGGACTCGGTTGGAGTGGCTGTTGTGCCCGGGATTTCTTTTGGCTTGTCCCCTTATTTTCGAATTTCTTATGCAACGGATACAAAACTTCTCCTTGAAGGATGTCATCGTATTTCCCAAGCACTTAGCTTACTGAGGTAAATGACATGGTTCATGGGTGGGTTGTGGTGGACAAACCTTTGGGGATGTCTTCCGCTATGGTTGTCGCAAAAATCAGGCGTCTCTTTAAGATAAAAAAAGTGGGGCATGGAGGAACGCTAGATCCGCTGGCAACCGGCGTTTTGCCGATCGCCCTGGGTGAGGCCACAAAAACTCTTTCCTATGTATTAAATGGCCGTAAGGCATATCGTTTTGAAGTAAAATGGGGGGAAGCGCGCACAACCGATGATAGAGAAGGGGAGGTGATCGCCACCTCAGACAAAAGACCTACTGAAGAGGAAATTCAAAAGGTGCTCCCCCTTTTTAAGGGAAAAATTCAGCAAATTCCCCCCCCTTACTCAGCGCTTAAGATTGATGGAAAGAGAGCTTACGCTTTAGCGAGAGAAGGCAAGGAAGTTGTCCTAGAAGCAAGAGAAGTTGAAATTGAATCTCTAACGCTACTGCAAGCCTCGTACGATTCAGCTCTTTTTGAGGTGACGTGTAGCAAAGGTACTTATGTGCGTAGTTTGGGGCGAGATTTGGCCATTGCTTTGGGAACGGTTGGTTATATTTTGTCCTTAAGACGCTTGATGGCGGGGCCCTTTCAAGAAAAAAGTGCGATTTTACTAGATTCTCTTCTCGAGATAGGGCATAACACGGAGTTAAAGGCATATGTCTTGCCTCTTCAAGATGCGCTGGCCGACATCCTGGCTCTTGAGATTCAAGGCAATGACGCGGAAAAACTTCGTCAGGGACAAATCATTTCTACATCCCATATAAGTGATGAAGAGGTGGTGTTAGTTCTCTCAGATGGAAATCCGCAAGCCCTTGCAAAGGTAAGGGTCGGGAAAATAGTTCCCGTACGTGTGTTTAACTTAGATTAAGATAGGAGAACAAGATGTCGATAACAGATGTACGTAAGCAAGAGCTTATTAAAGAATATGCAACAAAAGCACAAGATACAGGGTCCCCTGAAGTTCAGGTCGCGGTCCTCACTGAAAGAATTAGCAACCTTACAACTCACTTGTCCGATCATAAAAAAGATTTTCACTCCCGCCGTGGACTTCTAATGTTAGTGAGCCGTAGGCGTCGGCTTTTAGATTATTTAAAGCGTGTTGAAGAGAGTCGTTATACAAAGCTTATCGAAAGACTCGGAATTCGCCGCTAGGATTACAAAAGGAATAGGAATCGAATGTTTAAAATTTACCGAAAAGAAATAGAATGGGGTGGGAAAAAACTCACTTTAGAGACAGGGAAAATTGCCCGCCAAGCTGATGGCGCTGTTGTCGTAACCTATGGAGAAACTGTTGTCTTGTGTACGGTTGTGGCTAAAAAAACCGCCATGCCTGATGTGGATTTTTTCCCGTTGACCGTTCTCTATCAAGAAAAAGCCTTTGCTGCAGGCCGCATTCCTGGAGGATTTTTCAAGCGTGAAGGAAGACTCAGTGAAAACGAGACCCTTGTTTCTCGGTTAATTGACCGTCCGATTCGTCCCCTCTTTGCGCCAAATTTCCGTAATGATACGCAAGTCATTTGCACCGTTTTAAGTCATGACATGGAAAATGCTCCCGATATTCCAGCGATGATTGGCGCCTCAGCGGCGCTTACAATATCAGGCCTTCCTTTCTTAGGCCCCATTGCCGGCGCGCGTGTAGGCCTTATTGATGGTAAGCTTGTTCTTAATCCCATGGTAGAAGAGATTCCTTCCTCTCAGTTAAACCTTATTGTTGCAGGAACTGCGGATGGCGTTTTGATGGTAGAATCAGAGGCTCAAGAGCTTTCTGAAGCCCAAATGCTGGAAGCTGTGATGTTTGGGCATGAGCACTTTAAACCCGTCCTTCAAGCTATTGTTGATTTGGCAGAAGAATGTGCTAAAGAGCCTTGGGAGCTTCCTGCTGATGATCCTCAAAAACCTAAGTTAATTGAGCGCTTGCAGGAGCTTGCTGCCGATGATTTAAAGGCGGCTTATCAAATTAGAGAAAAAACTCCCCGTAATGAGAAAGTTGCAACCATTAAGCGACAGACGGTGGAAGCTTTGATTGAAGAAGGTTTTCCTGAGACACTCTCTGTGACTGAATTCAAAGAACTGGAAAAAGACCTGGTGCGTAATGAAGTTCTTCAAACCGGAAGGCGTATTGATGGACGAGATACAAAAACTATTCGTCCGATTGTGTCTGAGGTAGGGGTTCTTCCTCGCGCCCATGGCAGTGCTTTATTTACACGCGGTGCTACCCAAGCTTTTGTTGTGGCCACCTTAGGAACGGGTCAAGATGAGCAAATCATTGATGCCCTCGAAGGGGAGTATAAAGAAAGCTTTATGCTTCATTATAACTTCCCTCCTTATTCTGTTGGAGAAACAGGTCGCATGTCGGGTCCAGGACGCCGTGAAATTGGTCATGGAAAGCTTGCTTGGCGCGCGATCCATCCTTTGTTGCCATCTAAAGAGACTTTTCCTTATGCCATAAGAATTGTTTCTGAAATTACGGAATCGGATGGTTCTTCCTCTATGGCGTCTGTTTGTGGATCTTCATTGGCGTTGATGGATGCAGGTGTGCCATTAGCTCGTCCTGTTGCGGGTATTGCTATGGGACTCATTAAAGAAGGCAAAGATTATGCCATCTTGTCTGACATTATTGGTGATGAAGATCACTTAGGGGATATGGACTTTAAGGTTGCAGGAAGTGAAGTAGGGATTACGGCTTTGCAAATGGACCTTAAAATTACCAGCATTGATCGCAAGATTATGGAAACGGCTCTTGAGCAAGCCCATCAGGGACGCCTTCACATTCTTGGAAAGATGGCGGAGGCCCTTGAAGGGGCTCGAGAAGAGGTGGGAGAATATGCTCCCCGTATGGTTACCTTTACCATTCCAAAGGAGAAAATTCGTGAGGTTATTGGTACTGGTGGAAAAGTCATTCGTGAGATTTGTGAGACAACTGGAGCTAAGCTTGATATTTCCGATGATGGCACTTTAAATATTTCAGGGCCTAATGCAGAAGTGATTCAGGCTGCTGAAAAGCGTGTTCGTAGTATTACGGATGAACCTGAGATTGGTAAAATCTACAAAGGGAAGGTTGTTCGCGTCGTTGACTTTGGTGCTTTCGTGAACTTCTTCGGGAGTCAAGATGGCCTTGTGCATGTCAGTGAGCTTGCTCCACGGCGCGTTGAAAAAGTCACAGATGTCGTGAAAGAGGATGACGAGGTTTTTGTCAAAGTCTTAGAAATGGATAGTCGTGGAAAAATTCGCCTTAGCATGAAGAGTGTCGATCAAAAGACAGGAAATGAAATTACTGCTGACGCGAAAAACCCATCAGTTGAAGTCTAAGCTATATCTAATAGGAGATAAAAAGCGTTGAAGTCGCTTAACTCTATACGTATTTCTGGTCGAGAAGTTCTTCCCTTTGTTGAAGGAGGGAAGGGCATTTCCATCTCTAATGGCGAAAGCTCAGGTGCATGGTCAGCAGCAGGAGGTGTTGGGACTTTTTCTGCTGTGAATGCGGATGCTTTGGATAAGAATGGAAATTTGATTCCCGTTATTTATGAGGGGAAAACCCGAAAAGAACGCCATATTGAACTTGTTCAATATTCTATTCAAGGCGGCATCACTCAAGCCAAGATTGCCTCGGAGCGGTCCAATGGAGAAGGTCGTCTCCATATGAATGTTCTTTGGGAGATGGCAGCGGTTGAAGAAATTCTTCACGGTATTTTGGAGGAAGTGAGCCCTCTGATTCATGGGGTCACTTGTGGGGCAGGAATGCCCTATAAAATCGCCCAAATTACTGCAAGTTATGGCATTTATTATTATCCCATTGTCTCTTCCGGTCGTGCCTTTCGGGCCTTGTGGAAGCGCGCCTATCACAAGTTTCCTGAATGGCTGGGGGCTGTTGTTTACGAGGATCCTTGGCGTGCCGGTGGCCATAATGGACTGAGCAACAGTGAAGATCCTGAAGTTCCTGAAGATCCTTATCCACGGGTTTTAGAACTGCGTCGTGTCATGCGTGAATTTGGCCTAGATAATGTACCTATCATCATGGCAGGGGGCGTGTGGTATTTAAGGGAATGGGAGGATTGGATTGATAATCCAGAGCTCGGACCTATTGCTTTTCAATTTGGAACGCGGCCTCTATTGACGCAAGAAAGTCCCATATCAGATGCTTGGAAAAAACGTCTTTTGACCCTGAAGCCCGGGGATATTTACCTCAATCGCTTTAGTCCGACAGGCTTTTATTCTTCAGCTGTCTCCAACCCTTTCTTGGATGAATTGAAAGAGCGCGCAGTGCGTCAAGTCGCTTATTCCGTGACTCCTGTGGGAGATCATACGGAAGGTTTCCCCGTAGGTGCTCGTGGAAGACTCGTTTACTTAACGGCTCATGAGAAAGAAATGGCACAAGCTTGGACAGCCCAAGGCTTTACAGAAGCCATGCGGACGCCCGATTCTACCTTGATTTTTGTAACCCCTGAAAAATCCAATGAAATTTTAACGGATCAAATCAATTGCATGGGCTGCTTGAGCGCTTGCCTTTTTAGTAACTGGGCTCAAAATGAATCCAGCTCAACGGGCCGTAAAGCAGATCCTCGCTCTTTTTGTATTCAAAAAACACTTCAGGCCATTAGTCATAGTGAGGAAGTGGACACGCAATTGATGTTTGCAGGCCATGCAGCTTACCATTTCTCCGATGATCCTTTTTACGCTGGCGGCTTTATTCCTACTGTAAAACAACTGGTTGAGCGTATTCAGACAGGGAATTAATCTCTATAGTCTTCGCCTTTTATGTTTCAGCAGTGTTGTCCTATAACTTGAAATCCTTTAAGTATAGTAAACTCTTGAAAATCCCTTGATCCTCCTGCGCTTGAGAGAATATGATTGTCAAATTGAATAAATTTGTTCAGTATAATGAATAAATTTGTTCAATTTAGTGAAAAAAATGGAGCGTAAATGTATCAACGGCCTATTTTTGAAACCCTATTCAAGCGGTTGCAGGAGCCTCGTAACTTCATTCAAGTGTTGTTAGGACCACGTCAAGTTGGAAAGACAACTTTGGCTGTGCAGTTGAAAGAAACTTTGCCTTATCCTTCTCACTATGCTTCTGCTGATGAACCTGTTTCCCAGGGCTTTTCTTGGATCGAACAACAATGGGAAGTTGGACGCTTGCGAGCTCGGGAGGGCAAGAATAATGAAGGTGCTTTGCTCATTTTAGATGAGGTGCAAAAAATTCCACAGTGGTCAAGTGTGGTTAAAAAACTTTGGGATGAGGATAGCCTTCATAAGGTGAATTTAAAAGTTATGATCTTGGGTTCATCCACGCTCCTTATCCAATCAGGTTTAACAGAGAGCCTTGCGGGGCGATTTGAAGTCACTCCCATTACCCATTGGTTTTTTAAAGAATGCCGCGATGCTTTTGGATGGTCCTTGGATCAATATATTTTCTTTGGGGGATACCCTGGAGGAGCCAAGTTGATTCATGATGAACAAAGATGGACTCGTTATATTGTTGATTCTCTGATAGAGACAAGTATTCTCAAAGATATCATGATGATGGAACGTATTCATAAACCAGCACTCTTAAGGCAGGTTTTTGAGTTGGGATGTCGCTATTCAGGGCAGATTCTTTCCTTTCAGAAAATGATGGGACAGCTTCAGGAAGCTGGAAATGCGAGTACCTTAGCTCATTACTTAGCTCTTTTGTCTGGAGCGGGGCTTCTAACAGGATTATCTAAATTTTCTATTGAGCACGTGCGTCAAAAAGCCTCCAGTCCGAAGCTTCAAGTCTTGAATACGGCTCTTATGTCAGCCCAAGAAACCTCCACGTTTCAAGAAGCACAACTCGATCGTGAAGAGTGGGGTCGACTTGTCGAATCAGCCATAGGGGCGCACTTGGTCAATTCAACACTCGGAACATCCACAGAGCTCTTCTATTGGAGGGAGGGGAACAAGGAGGTGGATTTTGTAGTACGTCGCGGGGAAAAAGTACTTGCCCTTGAAGTGAAAAGTAGCCAAAAATCAACCAGTCTCCCTGGAATAACAGCTTTCTCAGAGAGGTTTCATCCCCTAAAAAAGTTACTGGTTGGGGGGCAAGGGCTCTCCATTGAAGAATTCTTGCTTACCCCTCTAGAAACATTATTAGGATGAACACGGATAAATTGGGTTTTACCTTAAGTTAACTTTTCTCTGTTAAAATAATTAAAAATGAGGAGAGAAGAGGATGCTGTTCTTTGCGCTTTTATTCTTTGTTTTAGCTCTTATTGCGGGCCTTTTGGGCTTTACGGATGTAATGGTAGCCTCCACCCAGATAGCGCAAATATTATTCTTTATTTTTCTTGTTCTGTTTGTCTTTTCACTTGTGCTTTTTATCTTGCGAAAAATGGGCGAGGCGATTTTCTATACCTTAAAGGGAGGAACGAATATGCTTGCTTGGATCTTTACCTTTTTCATTGTGGCCATTATAGCGGGCCTTTTAGGCTTTACGGGCATTATGGCAACAGCGGCTGGCATTGCGAAAATTCTCTTTTATATTTTCCTTGTCCTTTTTGTGGTTTCCGTTGTGGTTCAATTGTTTCAAAATTCGAAACGGGATAGATAACTAATTCTTTTTTGAAATTTCTTGCATCTCACAGCTAACCTTATTAGGTTAATCCCAAACAAGCCTGGGCAAGTGATTCGGAATGGATTATCCATCGTTTTTTAAGGAAAAACTCCAAGACATCAAGACGGAAGGCCGTTACAGGGTTTTTGCGGATTTGGAACGTTGTGCTAAGGATTTCCCTTATGCCTTTTATTACAATGATGGAAATCCCCGTCGAGTTGTCGTGTGGTGCGCTAATGATTACCTGGCCATGGGACAAAATGAGAAGGTCCTGGAGGCCATGCAAAGTGCCATTGGCCGTGTTGGCGCCGGGGCAGGGGGGACGCGCAATATTTCGGGTACAAACCATTACCATGTGTTGCTGGAAAAGGAAGTTGCTGATCTTCATGATAAAGAAGCAGGACTGATTTTCTCCTCAGGGTATGTGTCTAATGAGGCTTCTGTTAGCTCTCTTGCTTCCCATTTGCCAGACTGCGTGGTCTTTTCTGACTCCCATAACCATGCTTCTATCATTCAAGGGATTCGCAATAGTCGGGCCCATAAGGAAATTTTCCGTCATAATAGTCCTGCTCATCTTAAAGAACTTTTATCACGTTATCCTAAAGAGAGAGCTAAACTCATTATTTTTGAGTCGGTTTATTCCATGGATGGCGATATTGCGCCTATTGAAGCGTTTTGCGATTTGGCAGAAGAATTTAATGCCCTCACTTATATTGATGAA
Source organism: Alphaproteobacteria bacterium (assembly GCA_019749915.1). Lineage (GTDB taxonomy): Bacteria > Pseudomonadota > Alphaproteobacteria > UBA9655 > UBA9655 > UBA9655. The sequence goes on from JAIEPE010000060.1 coordinate 17,401, forward strand.
GTTCATGCCGTGGGGATGTATGGCCATAAAGGGGGCGGGATTGCTCAAAGAGAAGGGCAGAGTCATCGGCTAGATGTCATTGAGGGCACCCTTGGTAAGGCTTATGGTGTTGTGGGAGGGTATATAGCTTCTTCCTCAGATCTCGTGGATTTTGTGAGGAGCTTTGCTTCAGGGTTTATCTTTACAACTTCTATGCCGCCAGCTGTTGCCGCGGGAGCTCTGGCGAGTATTCAACACTTAAAGACAAGTCAAGTGGAGCGAGAAAAGCATCGAGAGAGGGTGGCAAAGGTGAAAAAGCGCTTAATTCAGGCAGGAATTCCTTTTATGCCAACGAACTCTCACATTATTCCAATTATGGTGCGGGAGGCCCATCAGTGTAAACTGGCCTCCGATATGCTTTTGAAAGAACATAATGTGTATGTACAGCCCATTAATTATCCAACCGTTCCACGAGGTACAGAAAGACTGCGCATCACTCCATCTCCTGTTCATACAGACCAGATGATTGATGAACTCATTGACGCTCTTAAAAGCGTGTGGGACCGCCTTTACATTGAATATGTTGCATAAAGAGCTATACTCAAAGGATTTCAAGTTGCTGGGCAGGCGCCCAAGGGTGAGCCCGATGAGCGTAGTTAACTACGTGACAGAGGGCAAATCCTGCAGGGCAACGCACCCGTAACTTGAAAGGCGAAGAGTAATATGAAAAAATCTAATAAAATCTGTTGGACTATTACTGATGAATTTCCCGGTATGAAGAGTCAAGTTATTGGTCTTGCTGAAGCCATTGGCTTGGAAACAGTTCATAAAACCTGCAAAAGACGCTGGCCCTGGGGATGGTTGAGTCTCCCTTGGGGAAATCCTCTGAACCAACTGACTCCGGGCAGTGATCCCCTGACCCCGCCGTGGCCGGATTTAGTGATTACTTGTGGACGGCGCTCAGCGCCTTTCGGGCTTGCCATTAAAAAACAAAACCCTAAGAAGACCTTTTGTGTTCATATTCAAAATCCTTTGTTTAATCTAAAGGCATTTGATTTGATTATTGCCCCTGAGCATGATCATCTGAAGGGTCCTAATGTTATCTCCACAAAAGGTGCTTTGCATAAGGTTACAAAGGAAAAAATTCAAGAAGGAGTTCAGGCCCATGGCTCCTTATTTAAAGATTTTCCAAGGCCCTATAATGTCGTTTTAATTGGGGGAAAAACAAACCATTATAATATGCCCTTGAAAGTTCTTGAGGCACTGATTCAAAGTATCTTACAGATCCGGGATATAACCCAAGGCAGTGTTTTGGTGACCCCTTCTTTTCGCACACCTTTTAGAGATGTGCTAAGAAAGACTCTTGAAAATGAGCCCAATGTCTTTCTTGCTGACTTTGAGAAAGTGAACCCCTATTTTGCAATGCTGGGAGTTGCAGACACCCTTTTTGTTACCGATGATTCAGTCAATATGTTATGCGAGGCTTGTTTCACAGGAAAGCCCGTGCACATCTTACCCCTTCTTGGCCATAAAAACTCAAAATGTAAAAAATTTATTGAGGAGTTGGTCCAAGGAAAAACGGTTCGTATGTTTGAAGGAGAAGTTAATTCCTGGACATATGAACCCTTTAATGATACTGAAAAAATTGCGGTTCTTGTCCGCAAAGCAATGAATCTATAAGAGGAGCTGGTTATGAAGATCAAAACGTTTGCCAATCAAAAACCATGTACTTTTTTCAAAGCTCTTGGTCACCCGACGATCGTAGATCAGCTCGAGGCAATAAAAACAAAACCTCTTCCTGCAACTTATGATCCCGAAGGCCATTTAGAAGATTTTCTTGCTATGACTGGACTGAAGCGTCCAGAGACAGTCTACGTTCAAGCAATTGAGGCCTTAAGTCCTCAGACAAAACTTCTATCCCATATCAAGGAAGATAAACCTTCAAAATTATTTATCCTCTCCTTTGATCCGGAAAAGCATTTAAACCAAATGGGCCATTGGCTTCCTGCTGGTTGTGAGGTTACAAGCCTGAAGGACTTGCGGCTTCCTGATGCGATGTTAACAGATCCAACAAACTATTTATCAGATCTTAATTTTTCCACCAACTTTGCCTTTTTTCGAGAAGAAGGAGGCTGGCATACACGGGTGAAAAGTGCTAACTGCTGGGCTAAATACGAATCAAAAGGCTCCAAGCTTTACGCTATTCTTTTTGACGAACAGGGGAAAAAACTGGCGGCGTGGGAAGAAAATATTTCACCCTCCGTTCATTCGATTGTGATTGAAAGCGCGGAAGTCAAAAAGCGTTTCAATTTATCAGATTTTACAGGACAACTTTTTCTTCATATCACCCAGACCAAGGGACATAGCATTGTGAAATATGCTCTGGATACTTTCCACGACTCAGGCATGCTCTCAGTCACCCATGATGCCAACGCTTGGCCCCCAGAATTTTTTTCTGGCCTTCCAGCGCCTCGTGAAGGTGAGAAGGTTATCCTCTGGCTTCAAAATAGTCATCCAGTTACCATTCCTGCTAAAGGGATAAGTTTGAACCTTATGGGCGATAAAACGGATGTTTTCTTAGATGAAGAAATTCCTCCTTTTGGTACTTTTGCATTGGATGTAGCCTCTCTTTTTCCAAATGCAAAGTGGCCGCAGCAAATCGAACTTCATGCTAAACATTACTTTGTGCGTCCCCGCTATGAAGTCATTAACGATAGGGGCTATCGCTGCATAGCTCATGTCAATGTGGAGCGAGTTGATTTAAAACCAGATCTGAAATTCAAGGATTTGAAGGCGGTATTTGGAAAAGGCTATATTTTGCCGGCTCCATTTTTTGCAACGGACTCCTTTAAAACAACACTTCTTCCAACGCCAATGAGCCGTGAGCTTCCCTCCTTGCCATTGAAGGTTTTGGTGTATGATAAGGAAGGAAATCTAAAGGCGGAAAAATCTCTTGGTAATCTTCCCCGGAGTCATCAAGTGGAGGTCGTGGTCAGCGATTTGGTTCAATTGGGTCAAGACTATGGGCATGTTGAGCTTGTGAATGACTTTGATGTTGGTGAAGGGACGGATGGATGGCTTCATGCTATTGTCCGCTATGAGCATAAAATCCTGCCGGCTCAAGCAGAGACCAGTTTTGGCAGCCATATTTTCAATACGGCTGTGACCTATAAGAGTGAGCCTCAATCCTATAAAGGAGCCGCTCCTGGGTTGACTACAGGGCTTTTCTTGCGTGTTGATGATGACATTGATACCTTTTGTCACCTGATTTACCCTACTTCAACGCCTTGGCATTCCGTATCCGATACTAAATTGATCCTTTATACAAAGGATGGAGAAGCAGTTGCCGAAGCGGTTTTGAAGATTCCGCAAAGTGGCTCGCGTCTATGGGTTTACCAAGAAACCTTCGGTGCTGCGGATCGAGAAAAGGCGCGTGGCGGGTATGTTATCATTCAAGATAAAACCTGCCGCCTTTTTGGATATCATGGCCTGCGTCAAAAGGATGGTAGTTTTAGCCTTGACCACATGTTTGGGTTTTAAAAGTTTCCTGACATCTATAGCGAAGGAATTGCAAAACATTAACCTGGTGCAGTTGATCTTTGCTGCCCTATTTGTGTTGTGTTTGAGCGAGGTAATTTGATTTTTGGTGTGCATGATTATATACTTCAACTACTTCAACCTGTGTATAAGATTATGGATCCAGCTAGGAATATCTAGCCTATTCTTGAAAGTGAATAATTCGACACATCATAAGCTTCCGCCTCCATCTATGCAGAGGGTGTGCCCGGTAATAAATCCCGCATCCTCTGAGAGTAAGAATTCGACGGCGGCGGCAACTTCACTTGGTTTTCCTATTCTTCCCACAGGAACGTCTACTAAAGTCATCTTTTCTGCTTCGCTTCCAATTGGCCTTGCTTTTCTAAAAAGCTCTGTTTCAATCGGCCCTGGGGCAATGGCATTAACCGTATGCCAAGATGGGCAAATTCTAACGCCCATGTGCGTGTGCATCCGATTAAAGCACTCTTTGCAGCTGCATAACTTGTGCGATCTTTTTTCCCGAAAATGCTGCGACTCGAAATATTAATAATTCTCCCCCAACGCTGCTTCTTCATTCGAGCAATAAAAGCTTGCGTCACTTGAACGGCTGTACGGACGTTCAAATCATAGACGGCCTGAAGGGATTCGAGATTGATTTGATCCAAGGGCTGAGGAAGCGCATTGCCAACATTATTAATAACGCCATCAATTTCACGATGCTGAGCAATTGTTTGAAGAATTTCTTGCGTGGCTTGGCTATCAGCTAAGTCCGCTAAGAAGAGGTGACCCGGGAAATTCTCTGTCCCATTTCTGGCAATTCCCACAACTTGATACCCCGTATTCTTGAGTCGCTGAGCCGTGGCTAAGCCAATTCCCTTCGTTGCGCCTGTAATTAGTATGGTTTTATTCATTAAAATTCGACCTCTTTTAGGAGGTAGCACCTCGAGCTTTTTCAATAAAACTTAACAGTTGTTATTTTGCAAAAATATTTATTTTGTATTCAACAAAACAAGACTTTTATAGCTGTCAGGTTGTTCTGTGTCAATTGCAATACGGCATACTTTTTGAACGCCGCATTTAAGCAAATATGCATGACTTGCCGGCCTTTTTTGGATTTATAGGTCAACTGGATGGGCATCATAAGAGCCTTACAAGGGCTCGTTCTATCGCCTGAAATATTGTCTAAATGCACTGAATATAAGCAAAAAAGACAGTGATATTAAACTAAAAGCAAAGAGGATTTTTTCTTGGTGTTCGGTATAAAGTGTGGTTTTCCAGAAAATAAGGATAAGAATTCAACTGATAAAATTACTAACGAGCCAACGAATGAGTTGAAGCAAAATTAAATGGGATTAAAGCTAAATCTAATTACAGCTTTGCAAAAAACATTACTTCAAGTTACAAGAAATGAGAAGATAATTCATGACGGAATTCCGAGAGAGAATATACAAATGGATGCTTGACCAAAAATCATTCATATTTACAGAATTTAAATTAAAAAGGGAGAGACATGAAATTGAAAGAAAAATCCATACCGCAGTACATCTTCAGATTATAATGATTAGGAAATAAGTTATGTGGCGGTGGATCTTCTTTGCTTTTTTTGCTCTATTTACAATTAACATTTCTCAAGCAATGTATTGGAATAATGAAGAGGAGGCCCCTGAACTTCTGAATCGGTTGTTTGAAAATAATAAGATTAATTTGGAACCCTATAGCGATGAAGAAGGCTATAAAACTTATCTAAGTTTGAAGCATGATTATCAGATTAAAGATGGGTGTATTCCTCCCTTTAGCTTTCCTTTTCTGGCGTCAGAGTCTTTATTCAACGAACTAAATGAAGATGTTTTAACTTGCCGCGGTTCGAAAGAACCTATTGGATCGATATGGTCTCCAATTGGGAAAGACTGGTCATTTCTCTATGACTGTGGAGTGAATTTAATTCCTGTTTTGCCGCAAGTCCTTCTTGATAATATTTACATGGCAGGATGTGCTTTATTTAATGAAGAATCTAAAACTCCTCATTTTAAACCTACTCTAGCAAAAAAATGGTTTTATCGCGCAGGAATTTATGGGCACCCTCTTGCATGCCACGCTTTTAACTTAATTTGGTTAATGGAAGCAGCAGATGGTGGTATTCCTTCTGCTAATTATTATTTGTATAAATTATCTAAAGGATCTAGCAAGTACGAATATATAATAAACAGCGAACATTACCGACAGCGTGCCCTTACATTTAAATATCCTGAAGCTCTCACTGATGAGGCCATTAACCAAAGTGGCCTAAAGAATTATAGAGCTTACTTTGCATTGCTAGATGAAGCTTCACAAAGAGGTTCAGCTCGAGCTAAGTCCTTATTATCCGATATTTATTATTATGGCTCCGAATTCAGAAAACATGATCCAGAAAAATTTCCTTCATGGCAACGAGTCCCATCTTGGGCATGGAATCATGATTTTTATTTTGAATACGAAAATGATACTCTTTCAAATACACAAAGAGTATTCATAAGGAGATTCCATACAGAAGACAAACAGGAAATAACCGATATTTTTGCTCCTGATCCAACTGTATTCTCAGAAAATCAAAAAGCGCTTAAGTTGCTTATAGAAGCAGCTAAAGAAGAATATCCTCCTGCTCAAGCTAAATTATCTAAGTTTCATTTCACAGATGATTTTTCAAGCGAACTCGCTGCCTTTAAGAGAGTAAAGGTTGTTCCAGAGTATAAAGGAAGTTTTATTGAATTTTTATTGTTTTATTTTCCTCAAAAAGAAAACAATATATTAAGCTTACAAAATTATGTTGAAGAAAAAAACGATGATTTCTGGGGTGGATGTCAGGAAGATGTTCAATGGATATATTGGGTTTCAACGAAAGAGGCGCCTTCTACTCGATTGGTGCTTAAGGTCGCTTCAAGCGCTTCAAGGAATGAAATATATAAACATGAGGAATATGATTCACGTGACCTTAGAAAGAGATTATTTGAAGAAAAGGTTATTCCTGTTTTGCCTCGTATCCATGAGATCCCGCCTGCACCTGTACTGCGAGCAAAATTCAAAAAATCAAGTTTTGAGAGTATAGAAAAAACTCCCAGTAAGGAGGAGAAAAAATCCTTAGAAGAAGATACATTATCCATAACATTAAACCCTGTTGCAAACATAGTGGACTTTTTTACAAGCCCCCCAAGCCCGCGTCGTGATGAGGCTCATATTGAGAAGGGGTTACAGAAAGTCAAAGAAGAATTTATTATTCCTGTTACTCAAGTAGTTCAGTCAGAAATTCAAAAAGCCTGTCAAACTAAAGAAGAATTTGAAAAGTGTGGAGGCTTTACTCTTCAATGTTTAGCTCAGACAAATTTAATACGAGTTGTGGAAGCGTATGGTTTGGAGGGAGGAAAAGCACTTATATCCGCAACAAATGCTATCAAAGAAGGAATCAACACCCTTTCTCAAGTTACGCAACTGACGAACAAGGTGCTTGTTGAACGCGGTTTATCTTCTGGGATTTCTGATCCAATTGAATTTCTTTCAGAAGCCTCAGAAGTTATTAATAAGGTCACACAAACTGTTCCAACGGTCTTTCGCCGAACACATCGTCTCATTACAGGTAATCCAGATGTTGCTCAGGATTTCTCGGACATTCTTGAGGGTGGGTTCCTTATATCACAGATCATTGGGACGGGAAAAATCTCAAAAATTGGACAAATGACTTCTACCTCTTCTGATCTCATGAAATTAGAACGAGCAAGAAAAGGGAAGATTTCTTTCGAAGCTTTGGATTTGGCTGTTGACGTTAAGGCGCCCAAAAAAATCGCCACTAACATTGAGCAAAAACTACATCTTGCTTTACCTGCGCCTAAAATAGATAGGCACCATGTTTTTAATAAATTTCGAGGGCAAAGTCTCCAATCACAAAAATATAGAGATTTTTTCAAAAAGCATGGGATTGACGTGGATTTATATACGATAGAAGTAACAAAGGCCTTTCATAAAAATAAAATTCATACAGCCAATAATAATTGGACTACAAGGTGGAAGCAATGGATCGATGCTAACCCTAATGCCACGACCAAAGAGGTCTATCAATTTGGAGGATTGCTAATGGATGAATACAGAGTAAATTATCTTCCCTTAGTAAAATATAAGGAATGAGTTATAAGGAAGAGAAATGAAAATAGATATCGATCAAGAATTTAAAGAAATTTGCAAACAAATTATCGACGAGCATAAAGCTGAGCACGAATGGACCCTTATTGAATCAAGCGATATGTTCCAAACAGAACATTATTGTGGAGGCTATGATGCGACTGAAAATGCATTTTGCTTTAGCTATTATAATGAAAAAGGTGATGAATTCTGGTTTCAAGTAACTTTAGATCAAATTAAAAGAATTATGGAGAGTAAGATTCCGTATTTAGAAAGTAGTAATTAAACTTGCTCCCCATATGCTCCCCCAGATTTTTTCTTTTGACTTCTGCTTTCAAAAAATCCAGTGTCCTGGTGCCGGATGTCGGAATCGAACCAACGACCTACTGATTACAAATCATACGGTTCATGCTTTGTCATTTTATATAAAACTATATAATATCATATAAATGCTATATTTTTAGAGGATTGCATCTTTGTGAACCTATGCTATTTTATCTCAAAATAGCGCTCTCTGGTATACCCGGCGTATACCCAGAAACATCAAAAAACCCACTGATCGTGATCAGTAGGTCAGTAAAATAAGAAAGGAGCTAGAATGAAAAAACAAGATAATAGCTTGAATTTTACTAAGAAAAGCCTTGATGCTCTGCGTTCTCCGGGGGAGAGCAAGCGGCTTTATGTTTATGATACGCGGGTGAGGGGCCTTGAAATGATGGTGACTGAGAACGGCGCTAAATCTTTCAAGGTATACCGGAAGGTGAACAATAAGCCGGTACGCGTAACTTTAGGTAAATATCCTGAAATGACCATCGAGCAAGCTCGCCATGAAGCTCAACGGATAATTACAGAGATGATCAAGGGCAAAAACCCCAATGATGAGAAGAAAAAACTGAGGGCTGAGACTTCATTAGGGGAGATGTTTACCCTGTTCATGAACCGTCACAGTAAGCCCAATAATAAAACTTGGAAATCTAATGAACGCGATGTCCCTCGGTTTTTAGGTCATTGGTTTCGGAGGAAGCTCTCTGGTATTACCAAACAAGAAGTTCAAGTTCTTCATGAGAAGATAGGCAGAGAAAACGGCTTTTATCAAGCCAACCGGCTGTTATCAAAGATTCATACTATCTACAATAAAGCCATTGAATGGGGATGGGAGGGAGCTAATCCTGCCCACGGAGTGAAGAAGTTTAAGGAAAAGTCACGGGATCGATTTTTGCATCCCGATGAACTGCCTCGCTTCTTTGAGAGTTTAGACGCGGAACAGAATGATACTATTCGGGATTATATTTATGTCTCTCTCTTCACAGGGGTCAGAAAATCAAATGTCTTGGCTATGAGATGGGAAGACATTTATCTTGAACGCCGAGAATGGCTCCTTCCCGATACAAAAAATGATGACCCTTTACGAGTTCATCTGATTGACACTGTTATTGATATCCTGAAAGCTCGTCTTGATAGATATGGTCGGCGAGAATGGGTCTTTGAAGGGAGTGGTAAAACGGGTCACTTGGTAGAGCCAAAAGCAGGGTGGGCAAGGATATTAAAAAGGGCCGGCACTCCAAACCTAAGAATTCACGATTTAAGGCGAACCTTGGGCAGCTGGCAAGCCGCAACAGGATCTAATAGTTTTATGATTGGTCGTGCCCTGGGTCATAGGTCTTCCCAATCGACAGCCATTTATGCAAGACTCAATATCGACCCTGTCAGGGATTCGGTTGAGAAGGCAACCCAAGCCATGCTAGAGACGATAAAAAAAGGGAATAGCCATCATGATATGGAAACAACATAAGGAATTCTCCCCAGAGTTTTTAGCTGAACACCATGAATTTGTTGTCTACGACGTATACCATCATATTAAAGCGCTCTTGCTTTTTCCCTTAAACTGTTCCTGTCGTAAAAACTGCCGGTGTGCAAAATGGCGAGAAAAGATTATTCTCGCTTTGAATACAAGGCTTTATAATAAGGCTTTGAAGACTTATGAGACATCAGAACGGCGTCGTGCCATGAAAGCTCTTTGGGGAATCCCTGACTCTCATTCTTTCAGGGGGCTATATCCGGATGCTTATCCCATATGGCTTGTAGAGAAGGAGCTGAAAGCACGAGAAGAAGCGGATCACTTTAAGATTATTGATCAACTGGCATGGACACTTTTGCGGGTAGGGAAAACATCAGAGGCTTATATTAGAGGACCAGAGGCAAGCGTTAATGAAGCTTTTACCCTCTTGAAAAAAGCCCCTCAAAACACCAAACTCGCTGATCTTAAACAAGATGAACGTCGTTGCGGAAAGAAAGAGTATGAGAAGCAATTCAAATACTATAAATCCGTTTGTCATTTTATAGCTGCTTTCGAGATGTGGAAAAAAGAAGAGCCAAAATTGGAAAGCTATTTAAAGGGAAGCCTATACCTTCCTCTCCAGCTCGTCGAAAGATTCTTAAGCCTTGCGCACTGGTTTAGAAAACAGCTGCTTTCTCTTAAAAGACCTAATGTCAAAGAAAACATTTTTCTTCGTGAGGAAGATGTTTGCCCTCTTCCTTCATGGGTTCAAGTGATGATATCGATTTTCCGATAGAGACATTTGAAGAAAAAGTGAGAGAGATGTGGGCAAAAGCTGTAATCATTGATCCCGAAGCCAATACCGTAACGCCGGCTCCCTACCCCTTCTAAAACAACTGAACCTTGGCAAATTTTTTGCGCAAGTGATGTCTACACGCATCTATGTGCGTCTCAGACAACCACTTTAATACACTTTCGTACACTATACTTTAGTAATTTAGTTGCCAAACTTTTATTTTATATTTTTCTACCTATAATTGTCTTAACGCGGATGATTTTGTTCACATTACTCGAATTCATTATGAATTTTTGTGAATGATCTCAACCAATGCTTAACTTATAGAAGAAAGGATAAACCTATGGACGAATTCAACAAAAACCACCTTTTAACCAGAGACGAGGCCGCTAAGTTCTTAGGGGTAAGTCCGATTACCCTTGGGCTTTGGAAGTCAACGAAACGCTATAATCTTCCTGTTGTGAAGATGGGAAGGCTGGCGAAGTACCGTTATGGAGATCTGTTGGATTTCATTGAAAGGCGAACAGTGAATAAAGAAAACGTTGCCAACGATAATTCCACAAGAGGTTAAAAGGAAACGAAAAAGGAAACACCATGGATCAAACTTTATATCAAGAGAGGGTGCCTGGGGCACCCTCCACCTCTTTCAACTCGATTTTGTCAGGAAACTATACCCAGAACTTTATAGAAGCCATGGGGCAAGCCGGTGTGCCTTTTAAGGAGACCATCATAGGAGATGGCACCATTCATCGTTTTTCTACCGGAAACAAAAGCCAAAAAGATGGATGGTATGTCTTTTATGGATTAGCGGGAGCTTTTGGCGACTGGCGCCAGGGGCTCTCTAAAACCTGGAACTTAAGTAACGCTCATGTTCCAGGGCTGGATAAGGAACAACTTTTTGAGCAAATCAAAAAGGTTAAGGAAACTGCGGAAGAGGAAAGGCTTCGAAAACAAGAGGAGTCAGCCATAGTGGCTCTTGATGAGTGGAATATTGCCTCAGAGACAGGACATTCTCCCTATTTGGAAAGAAAGAAGGTTGACCTCTTTGGTGTCCGGTTTAAAGGAGATCAGCTTATTATTCCTTTAAGGGATGTGAAGGGAAAACTCTGGGGTCTTCAATATATCTCACCTGATGGTACAAAACGTTTCCTTACAGGCGGACGAAAAAAAGGGTGTTTCCACACCATCGGACAACTTGAAGATGGAAAGCCCATTCTCATTGTCGAAGGTTATGCCACAGGAGCTAGTCTTTATATGGCAACGGAAAAACCAACCGTAATTGCCTTTGATGCGGGAAATCTTGATCCTGTTATTGAGGCGTTGAAAAAAGCTTATCCCAAAAGTCCACTCGTCATTGCCGGTGATGATGACCTGTGGAAAGAAAAAAACGTTGGAAGAATGGCCGCAGAAGAAGCCGCTCAAAAGCATGACTGCTCTCTTGTGTTTCCAACATTTAAAAATACTGAAACCCAGCCCACGGACTTTAATGACCTTCATGGATTGGAAGGCATTGAAGAGGTAAAACGGCAAATTGATAAAGTCCTTCACCAAACAGAGTGGCCTGAGCCTACCCCTCTTAATGCGATCAAAAATGAACTCTCTCCCGTTATTCCTTTACCTCCTGAACTTATTCCTGAGCCTTATCAACCCTGGCTTGTTGATATTGCGGAGCGGATGCAATGCCCCTTGGATTATGTGGCTGTAGGGTCTTTGATTGTCACCGCTTCTATCGTCGGGGCAGGCTGCGGTATCAGACCTAAAGCTCTGGACTCTTGGACGGTTATTCCTAACCTGTGGGGAGGGGTTATTGGAGCTCCCAGTACCATGAAGAGTCCTGCGTTAAAAGAAATTTTAAGGCCCTTGGAAACTTTAGAAAATGAGTCCTTTGAGCTTTATGAGAAGGATCAGAAAAACTACTCTGTTGAGAGCGAAGTCTATAAGGCCTCCAAGGAAGTCATTAAAAAAGACATGGCTAAAGCTGCCACTGATTCCAACATGCTAGGAATGGACATGGCCAGGGAGAAACTTAGAAAGCTTATAGAGCCTCAGGAACCCCATTGTAAACGCTATAGCACCAACGATGTCACCATTGAAAAAATGCATGAGCTTTTATCGAAGAATGAGCGAGGGTTACTCCTCTTCCGTGATGAGTTAATGGGACTTTTGGTTAATTGGGACAAGCAAGGCCATGAAACGGACCGAGCCTTTTATCTGGAAGCCTGGAATGGGTATGGTTCAAAAACAACAGATCGTATTGGACGAGGAACAATCCGTACAAAAAACCTTTGTATTTCTATTCTTGGGAGTACCCAACCCAGCAAACTTCTTTCCTATTTTCAACAGTCGCTCTCAGGAATTGAAAATGATGGGCTTCTCCAGAGGTTTCAGCTTCTTGTTTATCCTGATGAATTGCAGAGGTGGAGCAACATCGATCGAAAACCGAATGACCAAGCGCGAGAACGGGCCTTTGCCTTGATGATGAAACTTATCCGCCTTGATTTTTGTCATTACGGCGCTTATCTGGATGAAAAATCAGAAATTCCTTATTTCCACTTTGACCATGAAGCTCAGGCCATTTTCTACGAATGGCTGACGGAGTTAGAACATAAATTACGCAATAGTCCTGATGAGCCCATTATGATAGAGCATCTCACAAAATATAGAAAACTGATGCCCTCACTAGCTTTGATCTTTCATCTTATCAACATTGTCTCAAACAAATCCGTAGGCGCCGTAACAGCCGATTGTGTTGAGCGGGCTGCGGGATGGTGTGACTATTTAGAATCCCATGCCCGACGTATTTATGGAAGTGGCATCAATCCTGCTTATCAAGCCGCAAGACACCTTGCTCGAAAGATTCAGAAGGGTGAATTTAAGAGTCAATTTGATACAAGAGATATCTATCGAAAAGAATGGGCTCTTCTTAAAACCAAGGAAGAGGTTGAATCAGCTTGTTATATTCTTATAGAGAATGGTTGGCTCAGAGAAACAATTCTATCTGAGGGGAGAAAAACAAAAATGTGCTATTCCATCAATCCCAAGCTCACAAAAGGAGCTGAGTGTTATGAGTAGGTGGTTAACAAAATTTTTAGAAAAAAAGTCTGAAATCCAACCCGACAAACCCGACAGATTCAGTCCAAAAACGAATGTGTCAGTATTGTCGGTAATGTCGGGTCCTTCTGGAGAACTTTTGGAACAAAATCTGAGAAAATTATCTGAGCCACAACCTGACAAACCCGACAGATTCAATCTGAAAACGAATGTGTCAGTGTTGTCGGGTTTGTCGGGTCCTCTTCATGAGAGTTTTGAAGAACGTCTGGCCATTGCGGAATATGATGGGCAGCAAACACACCTCCAAGCCCAGCGTATTGCCTATCTAGATGCCTTCATGGCTGTTCTGAGTGCCCTTCCTTATGAGGAGGAGGACGGTTATTATGATGAAGATTGGTTGACCCGCCGAGTAAAGGCCACTCAACGTTGGCTTTCGCTTGAGGGATTACAGCAGCCGAAATAAGTATCATATTGGGATGAAATTAACGGATAGTGAGTTGAAAACACTAAACAGTTTTTCGCTTGCGTGAGATAAAAGAAAACCTTATTCTAAACTTGGCTGTTTCGCTGTGAAATAGCGCGACGCATGAAGCACGGACATGCCCATACGTCGCTAATCATAATAGATATCGAGGTATCCATCATGACTGAGCCTAAATTAGCGCGAATTCTGCGCCTTTCTCAAGCAATATCTTATCAATATAAAAATTCAAGTGATCTTCTTTCTAAGTCCTGGCTGGAACTAGACTCTGCCCGGGGAAATTTAAGATGCCTTGAAATGCTTTATGATGAGTGGTTAGAAGAGAAAGACCTGGAACAAAAGCGCAGATCCAAGGAATAACAATCTTCCTCTCGTCATTTTTAAAGCCTTTAAAGAACTTTGAGTTTTTGGGCTGCGCTTTAAAAATGGAAGAGGTGTGTTAATCTTGGTTTTTTAGTGATAAAAGGGTGGAGGGAGCATGAACTTTTAATCTTTCCCCCTTTTTTATGCAGTTCAAGTTGATGGATGAATTTGCGGGGCCGACTGTGCCGCAATTAGCGCGGAGAATGAGAAATTTTAGAGGATAGTATGTCAGATATACCTAACGATTCTGCCTATTTTAAAACTCTTAAGGCACTTAAAGACGAAATTTATAAGGCCAGGGTACGTGCTCATCTGACTATCAACCAAGAATTAACCTTGCTTTACTGGAAAATTGGCAAAGAAATTGTTGACCGAAAAAAAGAGCTCGGGTGGGGCTCAAAAGTGGTAGATTTACTCTCTCAGGATTTGCGCCACGAGTTTCCAGAAATGAAGGGATTATCAACTCGAAACCTAATTTATATGCAGACGTTTGCCCTAGCTTATCCTGATTATGAATTTACGCAGCAAGCTGCTGCGCAAATTCCCTGGGGTCATAATCAAGCCATTTTGGATAAGGTTTCGGATCCAGAACAACGCATTTGGTATATTAAAAAAACGATTGAAAATGGATGGTCTAGAAATGTCTTAGCTCTACAAATAGAAAATCGTTTACATGATCGCATGGGGAAAGCTCTCACAAATTTTAAAAATACTCTTCCCTCGAGTACGTCAGACTTAGCTCAAAGTATATTTAAGAGTGAATATAATTTGGAATTCTTAGACATAAAAGAAAAAATCCATGAGCGAGAACTGGAAAATAAGCTAATAGACCGTATCCGTGATTTTCTTCTGGAGTTGGGAACAGGATTTGCATTTATAGGCAGCCAATATAAATTAACAGTTGCAGGTGATGAGTTTTTGATAGACCTTCTTTTCTATCAGACCAAGCTCCAATGCTATATTGTTTTAGAGCTAAAATCTGGAAAGTTTCAGCCTTCTTATTTAGGACAATTGGAATTCTATTTAACGATTGTTGACTCTCAAATAAAGCTACCCTCTGATAAATCAAGCATCGGCCTTCTTTTATGTCGTGAGGCCAATCAGTTGGTTGTTGAATATGCGTTAAAAACCAAGAGTCAACCCATGGGCGTTTCCAAATACATTCTTTCAGCAAATAAACTTCCTTTAGAGTTAGAAAATGCTTTGCCCACCCCAGAGCAGTTTAAGCATTTTTTTATAGAAGAGGAAGAAATGTAAAAATTGCGAGATGCTTTTTTGTCCATTTGAATTCTAATGGGAAATTTTTTGTTTCAATATCTTCCGGCCAACTTTTAGATTTATAACGATTTCACCTCGTCTCCGATAGCCGCACAAACTCTTTAAACAAGGCAGCCGTTGGCTTTTGCATTTCGGGATCTTTTTGAAGGTTTTTCCCTAAAATGATTCCAAAGGATTTGAGAACTCCTGCGTTCTCACAAAGAGAGCCAACTTCGATTAAGGTCCTTGTTCTTGCCTTTTTGGCTGTGGGCGAGGTGATCTCTAATCTATGCATCCTTCTGTATCTTTGTTCTTCTGCTTTGGTGATCTGTTTGTTCAGCCGCTTGAGGGTTTTTATTTTTGCTGAATAAGGAGCAGTATGCCACGTTTGGATCTGCTCTCGTTTTTCTTTAAGCTTTTGAATTTTTTCTTCAAGGGCCTTTAGTTTATCCATGAGAGACTTCTGATCATTTTTTATAATGATTTAATACAACAAATTTGTTATTATATTACAATTTAAGTTATTGATGCTAAATAATATAACTAGATACAGCTAAATATAAATTCAGATAATCATGAATCGTTTTAACACTCATAATCCTCTTTTTGAGGATGATAAGTCCTTCTTGGTGAGCTTTTTTAAAAGCGAAACAAGCGCGCTTATACGTCTGGCGACAAAAGGCGCTTCGGTGCAAGCACCAACGACTATTTTGTGAGATAAAAAAATGGCTCTCTATCACTTCAGCGCTAAGGTTTTTTCTCGGAGTAGCCGGAATACGGTAAATGCTATTGCCTACCGTTCTGGGTGCAAACTTTATGATGAGCGCACAGGGCAAACTTTCAATTACCAAAAGAAGGAAGTTCAGCATGTGGAGCTGGTATTGCCCAAGGATGCGCCTGAGTGGGCAATGGAGATTCAAAAACTGATTGCTGAAGATCGCCAGAAGGGCGTTCAGGCCTTTTGCAATATAGTTGAAGGCGCTGAAAAGCGAATTGATGCTCAAGTCTGGAGGGAATTTGAGTTTGCTCTCCATCGTGAACTTAATGATGAGCAAAACATAGCTCTCGCTCGGGAGTTTGTGGAAGAACAGATTTGCTTTCATGGCATGGCCGCTCAGTTGAATTTCCATTTCGATGTAGACAAAAAGACAGGAGAAGAAAAACCTCATTGCCATGTACTCGTTACAACACGACGTTTGGAAGAAAATGGCCTGAGCCCTAAAAAGGAGAGAGAATGGAATGCAAAATCTTTTCTTTGTGATCTGCGGGTGAAGTGGGAGGAATATTCCAACTTTCATCTCAAACTCCATGGCCATGAGATTCAAATTGACCATCGTTCTAATATAGAGCGGGGCATCGAGATGGAGCCACAGCCCAAATTGGGACGCGGGGTGAGGGAATGTGAAGAAAGGCTTCAACGTTTTGAAGGAAATGTTGAAAAAACAGAAAAAACTTCTCCAATCCTTGACAAAGCCAAAGCCTTTCATGACGTACAGCTCCGTAATCTTTATCGCATCGTCCGGAACCCAGAGACGGTCTTTGACATTGTCACTCGTCATCATGCGACTTTTATGTGGGCGGATGTGCAGAAGATTTTGGGTCGGTACGTTGATGATGAGACGCTTTTTCAAAGGTTAGATACCCGACTTCAGAATTCAAAAGAGCTTCTTCTATTAAAAGGAAATGGGGAGCAAGCGATCTATACCATCCATACCATGCTCAAAGCTGAAAAAAAACTCGTTGGAACAGCTGAGATGTTGGCAGGTCATGCATCTCATTCCGTTTCTTCAATCTCTCTTGAAGGCGGTTTAGAGCGTTTAAAGATGGGATTAGCCCAAAAAGGACATACGCTAAGTAATGGGCAAGAACAAGCTATTCGTCATTTGGTGGATGATGGGCAGCTCAAATGCATAGTAGGTTATGCAGGAGCAGGTAAAACAACGGCCTTAGAGGCCTGCCGAGATATTTGGGAGGATGCCGGATATCGAGTTTATGGCCTGGCGCCAACAGGAAGGGCAGCTCAAAATCTTGAAGGCAGTGGAATTAAGTCTCAAACCTTACATAAGTTTCTAAAGTCCCTTGAGGAAGGAAGGTGTCAGTATAATGAGAACAGCGTTCTTATCCTTGATGAAGCGGGCATGGTGGATGTGGAGCGATTTGATAAGTTTTTAGGCGCTGTTCAAACCTTAGGAGTCAAAGCCGTTGTGGTAGGTGACGGAGCCCAGATCCAGCCGGTAGAAGCCGGTCCTGCCTTTCGTTTAGTTACAGAAAGGGTGGGTGTTTCTCGCCTTGAGGAAATCGTTCGCCAAAAGGAAGAGTGGCAAAAAAAAGCAACCGTCTTGTTTGGACAGCAAGAATCTCAAAAAGCCATTGGGGCCTATCAGAAAAGAGGACATATTCATCTTGTGGGTGAATCTCTTCCTACTGACATCGTCTCTCGTTATGAGATGGCTGCCCGTACGTCAGGGCTGATCTTCCGGGAGATCATGCGGGAGGTTAAGGAATTATCTCATGCTTCAAAGCATGAAGATTACAGCTTATTTTTGAAATGGAAAGAGTGTCAAAAAACAGCTGCCAAAGAAATTTTAGAAAATCCTGAGGTTTATAAATCAATCCTTGAATCCAGGAACATTGATCCACTGGAAATGGCCCGACTTTTTGTCAGCAAAAAGCAGGACAAAAAGCCACAATACGATGAGGCTGCCTCCCTTCTTAAGGATAAAGGGCTCAATCACTTGATAGGCCTCGAGAAACTACCCGGTCAAACTGTTGAGGTTAGAAGCGGTGCTAAAACAGCCATGATTGAAGATTGGAAGCAAAATCTTCAAGATTCTCCGGGGAAGAATCTCCTCATGATGGCTTACAGCAATCGGGATGTGCGAGATCTTAACACTCAGGCACGAAATCACTTAAAGGAAGTAGGTATCCTTGATAGTCAAGATTTTGCTTACACCGTTCACCGAGAAGTGGAAGACGACTTTGGCCGCAAGAAAACCTTTACGGAAGAGCGGATGTTCTCCAAGGGAGATAAGCTGGTCTTTACGCGAAACAATACTGGCTTAGGGGTTAAGAATGGCACCATCGGCACTATTATGGAGATTAATGCGCAAAAAATTGAGGTCAAAGTTTCAGAAGACAAACAGGTATCCTTTGCGCCTAATCTGAATCCTTATTTTGATCAAGGTTGGGCCGTAACCATTCATAAATCCCAAGGAACAACGGTGGATAAAAGCTTTCTTCTGGCCTCTCATGAAATGACGCAAAACCTGACCTATGTGGCCATGACCCGGCACCGGGAAGATGTGCAAGTTTATGGAAGCACCTTAGACTTCTGGAGAGACGAAAAACTTCCTCAAGTTCTTTCTAAATCAGGAGAAAAGCTGGGAGCAGCTGACTATTTGGATGCCAATTCTCTTGCAAAACTTATGAAAGAAGAAGATCGGATTCTCACGAAACTCTTTGCCCGTCTGGGGGATGAGCTTCACGCCATGGGAGCCGTCTCTAAACAAGCCTTCAAAAACGTTGCGGATCATTTTTTAGGTCGGACTTCAGAGAAGTCCATTCTTTTAAAACCCGAAACTGTTAGAGAAGAAGCAAGAGCGCAGGAGATTCTTCAAAAGGGGCCCGTTTCTCTACGTACCGAGATCAATACCGTCCACGACGTTCATGAAGATATGAAGCACCCTGCCTTTAATGAGGCTGACTTTTACAAGCGCGTCTTTACAAAAGGCCTCGAAACTCAAGGAGAAATCGCCTCCATTGACTACTGGAAAGAAAAGCGGGAGCCTTACGCTAAGCAATACGAGCAAAAGATTGAAAACGTTAATCAGTTACTTGCTTCTACTTTGTTAAGCTATATGTCCGATAAATCAAAGGATCTTGCCCGTAAAGCGGCCTTTGAAGATCCCGACAAGGCCATAAAGTTTTTAGATGATCTTAAAGACATCAAACAGGCTGAGCATGATGCCCGCGCTCAGGCTCTGCAAGCTAAGGAGGCGGTCTTTAAATTGCAACAGGAGCAAGAACGTAGTCGGAAAGAAGCTTTTAACAATGGCTTATCTCATTACCATCGGTTTAAGGACCTCAGCCGTGAGCTGGAGAAGGAATACAATTCTGATCTCGAAAAAGAACGGGCCGACCTCAGCAAATCTCTATACAAAAACAAGGAAGTATATGAGCATATCAAAAATATAGATCCTGAAATCAGCAAAAGCATTCAACAGCTAGCCCAAGAAAAACAACTCCAGCAAAAAATAAAAGAAATGGATCGGGGGCGAGGGGGATTCTCTATGTAAGCTTATTGACTTCTTTTTTTCTTACTCAGCGTTTGAGTATTAGACCTGCTTAGCGAACCCTGCTTTCCATTTTTTAGGGCTTCAGGACGCTCTTTATATTTTTCAAAATACCAGAGGAGCATGCTTTCATTGGCAGTGAGTCTTTTTTCGTAATTTTGGATCTCTTGAGTGTACTTACCCCATAAAAGGTAAGTGCAAACAAAGAAAACAACCATTCCTGCAAAGGCAGCTGCAAAAAATGCAATCATAAAAGGTTTTGTCCATAAACTTGTATATTGCAGCATCATGGCTTTCCAAGAACTTAAAGTCTCCTCTCCTTGCCTATGGAGACGCTGGAGATCTTCTTCTGCTCGTTTTAAGAAAGGAGATGAGGTTTCATAAAAGCTCGTAGTGACTTTGGTGCTAATATCCAAAAAGTTGTTTTTCAAGTGAGCTGAGATTCGCTGATCCAATTCCTTTGAGAAGGTTTCTTCAAGATCACGCTTAAAAGCATTGAGAGTTTTCTCGATTTCCTTGGAAAAGGTGGCTTTATTCTTTTCAATGTCCTTCGTGATCTCTCCATGGAGCTCCTTAAGAGTCGCCTCCAAAGCATCTTTGGCGAGTTGCTTTTCTAAATCTT
This sequence comes from Alphaproteobacteria bacterium, assembly GCA_019749915.1. Classification (GTDB taxonomy): domain Bacteria; phylum Pseudomonadota; class Alphaproteobacteria; order UBA9655; family UBA9655; genus UBA9655. The sequence continues at coordinate 37,702 of JAIEPE010000060.1, forward strand.
CAAAGCTTGAAAGATCTTTCGACATAGGGAATAAACCTTTGTTTGTATGATTGCTTTTTTCATATAGAGAGTAGCAAAGTAGATTTTAAGGTATTTTTTTGATTTCATCGCGATTATATTTAGTAATTTCTTGAATAATATGATGAACCTCCACGGGGCAAGCCCCGTGGTATCTTGTCGGCCTAAAGGCCGAGTTCAAGCTGCGCTTGCCCCATGTCTTCTTTTCCTTGCTGCTCTATATATTTCTTAAGCGCGTATTCGTTAATTCCAACCGTTGATACAAAATATCCATCTGACCATATCCCATCAATTCCCCAATAAGCTTTCCTCATATACTCAAATTTTTTCTTCAGCATTCTTCCGCTTATTGATTTAATTGTTCTCACAACATCGCTAACTCTCATCTTTGGTGGAATTGAGAGGTGCAGGTGTATGTGATCTTTGTCGTGATTCATTGTTAGTATTCTTATTTCTGGGAGACTCTCTCGAACTTGTCCCATTATCTTTTTAAAATACTCAAAGCTTCCATCGTTCAAGATTTGTCGCCTGTACTTACTGACGATTACTAAATGATATTCACATTGATATGCGCAGTGACCTTGCTTCCTTATATCCATTCTACATCTATATCAGGAAGACATGGGGTGCGCTACAGCCACGGGGCAAGCCCCATGGTTTTATGCGCGTATAAAATAATTTTTATTTGATTTTTCTACAAAAATATTTAGTAGATTTTTTTTAAGTTTAAACTTACAGGAGCCTTA
>JAIEPE010000042.1 GCA_019749915.1 Alphaproteobacteria bacterium
CCACCACCTCAGTCGCCTGCTGATGGATTTAACGCTCTGACAAGCAGTCCACCACCACCTCAGTCGCCTGCTGATGGATTTAACGCTCTGACAAGCAGTCCACCACCTTCGACGCCGCAATTTGATGGATCGGGAACTAAGAGACGTACCCATCTGCCATCCTCACCACTGCGAGCTTCGACATCACAACCTCACAAATTACCTATGGGAGATACAAGCCAACCTTCGGCAACATCACAGATTCAACCTGATAGATGGACGGGGCTGAAAAATTTTTTCAGCAACCTATTAAAATAAGAAAAGGAAATGTAAGGTATAAAATGAAGTGTAAAAGGGAAAATGCTCCACCCCATAAAATATTATGAGAAGTATCTGTGTTGATTAAAGAAAATTAACTTACAAGTTAAATATGTATGTGCTAAAAAAAGAGTATATCTGTTAGGTTGTAATTAAGAGATCGCATAAAAATAATATGCGTATTTAAGGGAAGATCAATAGAATTTCCCAAGTTTAAAGTTAAAGGAGTTATATTATGAAAAAAGTAAGTGTTTTTACGGTGTTAACATGCTTTTTAGCGGGAACAGCGAATCTTTCCTGTTGTTATGCAGGAAATCTCTTTGGAAAACCGGACGAGCCTGTTGACGATGGTCGTTCTAAAGGGATACAACCTAAGTCATCTCCGCCGGCAGGCCGAGGTGCAGGTAGGGGCAGTGTGCCGGCTCAACCACCTATGTCAGCAGGACGAGGTGCAAGTAGGGGCAGTGTGCCGGCTCAATCACCTACGTCAGTAGGACAAGGTGCAGGTAGAGGCGCTATACCATCTACACAGCCAAAGCCAGGTCCATATGATTCTCAGATACCTCAGTTTGAGGGTACTTTTGACGATGTTGGTGCAATCACTTCTTCTAAATCTACAGCTACTGAGATGTCAGAAGCTGAATCAGCCTTGTATGCACAATGGGTAAAAGAGGAAAGAATTCTGTCAGAAGGTGAATTAGCCTTGTATGCACAATGGGTAAAAGAGGGAAAAGTTCCGGGGATAGCTCTAATTCAACCTGCTTCTTCGCAACCAACTGTCCCCACAGCCAGCAAGCCAGTTGAGGCAGGAAGAGGTGAAGAACTATCAAGGTTAACCATGCCTTCTTCTTATGCTACTCCTTTACCATCTTTGCAACCAACTGTTTCCTCAGTGCATGGGCTAGAGGGAGGAGAAAGAGCTGAACAATTAAGTATACCTTCTTCAAGCCCTACTCCTTTACCAACCTCCTCTTCGCTAGTGCTGGAAGAGACTGAACAATTGCATACATCTTCTCCAAGTTCTTCTTCTTTCTTTAAGAATGATAATACGGTAGCTTTCTTTACTTCAAGTGGGATTACCATAGCTCAAAAGGAGAATCATAAAGTAGCAAAAGTGTCTTTGCTTTGTACTTTGATTGAGTGGAGAAGCTTTAGTGAGGCTGCAAGAAACGTTTCTATACGTAAATTATATGAACAAAAACCTGAAATAGATATTGCTCAGCTTAACAATGGAGTAAAATGGGCAAAATTTTATCTTACTAAGAGGGGTAAAGCGCAAAAAAAAGATGGTACGGCTAGTGCGTTCAGCCAGCTTATTGAAGCAAGGATGAGCCAACTTATAAAAGAGATAGAAACATCAATTTTATTAAATGAAGAGCCTTCTGTCCAAATAAGGTTTTTACAGGATAAAGCTAATGAAAAAATTTTGTTCAGTGTTCAGAGAAATTTGGGAGAGGTAATTCTTGTAGAAATCCCAGGTCAAGAGTAGAAAATTCAGGTCAGGAAATTTAACCTAAACCCTCCTTTCTACTTAAGAGCCAGATGGACAAGTCAAACCCATCTGGCTTTTTTGTATCTTTCAAGAGATCCTGAGTCCCCCTCGTTTTACTCGGGGGCTCAGGATTATCGAGACCACTGATAATAGTGACATTTATAAAAAATGTCATTCCCGCGAAGGCGGGAATCCAGATATTTCAATAAGTTATGGATCCCCGCCTTCGCGGGGATGACAATTAAAAATAGTCAAATTACCCCTCAAACCCGGTCAAATTTTTCCTTGTTTTCTGAAGAGAGTTTGACCGTGAGGTGAGCCTTATCTTCATCATCCTTGCGGGAGACAACTTCCCCATGGGCATAAAGCCAGGCGATTTTTTTACCCTCGGAAAGGGGTAGAGAAAAGGAATAGGGTTTATCTTGTCTTGCCAAAAAGGCGTCAACTTTCTCTAAAAGAGTTTCAATCCCTGCTCCATCCAGGGCCGAGACTACACATTGAGCGGGATTAACAGCACGATTGGCTTGGGCAGTGAAAAACTTCAGCTGTTGGCGCGTTAAAAGATCGGTTTTGTTTAAAACCTCAATGCCATGGGCTTCATAGGCTTTCTCAAGCCCTAGCTCCTCAATGACTTTCAGGACATCTTTCTTTTGGGCTTCATTTTCTGGATGGGAGATGTCGCGGACGTGAAGGATAAGGTCTGCTTCCATGACTTCCTCAAGGGTCGCCCGGAAGGCGGCCACGAGGAGAGTAGGGAGGTCAGAAATAAATCCCACCGTATCGGAGAGGATGATCTCGCGCCTTGAGGGCAGGGTCACCCGCCGCATGGTGGGGTCAAGGGTGGCAAAAAGAAGATTTTCTGCCATGACGTCGGCGCGGGTAAGGCGATTAAAGAGGGTGGATTTCCCAGCGTTTGTATAACCCACCAACGCCACGACAGGGTAGGGGACGCGCTTGCGGGCTTTGCGGTGGAGGCCACGGGTTTGCTGAACTTTGAGAAGCTCTTTTTTAATGCGGATGATGCGTTCATCAATCATGCGGCGGTCAAGTTCAAGCTGGGTTTCACCAGGCCCCCCCACAAAGCTCAAGCCGCCGCGCTGGCGTTCCAAATGGCTCCAGGAGCGGACAAGACGGCTGCGTTGATAGGTCAGGGCGGCAAGCTCGACCTGAAGGCGGCCTTCAGCTGTGCGGGCGCGGGCGCCAAAGATTTCAAGAATCAAGCCTGTTCTATCAATGACTTTGCAGTCCCAAGCCTTTTCAAGGTTGCGTTGCTGGACGGGGGAAATAGGCGCATCAATGAAGACAAGGTTGACCTCGAGTCCTTTCAGGGGGCCTTGAAGAGCTTCCACATGACCCTTGCTGATATAAGTTGCAGGACGGATAGTGTGCTGTTTGAAAAACTCAGTGCCCTTGATATCGAGCTGAATGGCTTCGGCCAGGCCCTTGGCTTCTTCAAGGCGTGCCTCAGGATCAATAATGCGATGGGCACCTTGGACGATATAGGGGCAAATAATGAAAACAGCCCCGGAGGACTTGCGTCCTGGGGCAGCCCAATCACTGTTTTTGGTCACAAATTTTAATTCTCTTCGTTTTTTGTACCGTCTTCATCTTCATCATAAAGTTTGATGGGGTCAACGGGCATGACCGTAGAAATAGCATGTTTGTACACAAGTTGGGAATGATTATCGCGCCGCAGCAAAACAGAAAAACTGTCAAACCATGTCACGATTCCTTGTAATTTCACGCCATTGACGAGAAAAAGCGTTACAGGAGCTTTTGTCTTTCTGAGTTGATTTAAAAAGATATCCTGTAAGTTATTTGGTTTTTCAGCTGCGGCCATGATTTTACCCCTTTTTTCTTTGTATTTTATCTCAATTAAACATTGAAAGGTTATGCGCTTTCAATTCCATTTTTGCTCTATATCTTATTAATATCAGGAGTGTCTTAAAAATTGGTTACCAACCCAAAATAAATTACACATTTAGCCAAAATTTAGGGATAGTTTACAGATTTTTAATCAATTTCGCAAGGCCCATACAGTCTTTTGCGAGGATAATATCCTTTTGCTGAGAAGCTTCGCCAGTAGTGCCCACGACGACAGGAACACAGCCGCTGGCGCGTGCACAATAAACGTCCACGATGGAATCACCGACAAACCAAACATCATGGCTGGCTTGAATGGGACTGTCTTTTAAAGCTGCATGAACGGGAATGGCGGAGGGTTTGTCTTCAGCTGTGTCGCGGGCGCCAATGATCTTATGAAAATGGTTGTCCCAACCAAGATGACTGACTTCTTTGCGGAGAAGATGGCCAACTTTATTGCTAACAACCCCTAAATAAATGCCTCGCTTTTTCAGGGTTTCAAGAAGAACGTCGGCACCCTCTAGCATTTTAAGCTCAAGCAAGTGGAGTTGAAGAACGGATTCGTAGAAAATGCGCTCACCCTCCTCATAATACTCGCCAAAAAGGTCTTTGGCCGCATCTCGCATGGAATGGTGCGGCTTGCTCCAGAATTCATCCACGGTCATCTCAGGCAACTCTAGAGAGCGCCGCGCAACGTTAATGCTGTCATAGGCAACGCGCCAGCTGTCGACGAGGGTGTTATCCCAATCAAAAAGAATGGCCTGGGGCAATTTGCGAGGATAGGGTTCTGGAATCATTGGGTATCCTTAATTTTCAACAATAAGACAACTTTCAGGCGTCGCTTCTGTCAGTATCTTTAACAGATCGGGTAGGTCTAATGCAACACATCCGTCGGTTGGGGTACTTTTTGGGCGGCGAAGATGCACAAAAATAGCACTTCCTCCACCCTTAACGACTGGATCATCATTATGACCCACAACAAGGATCATATCATAAACATGATCGGTGCGCCATAAATCTTCGTGGCGGCCCTTATAAGGTTTTTGAATATGCTTGTTGTAAGCCGGATCCGCAACATCATCGCACCAGCCATCCTGAGAGCTGAGGGGGCTTAGGGGAAGACAGGTTTTTGGAGTGATTAGGCGATCAGCGCGGTAGAAAACCTTGCGAAAAGGAAAAGTACCGATGGGTGTTGCACCGTCTCCTTCCTTTTTATCTTCCCGAATGCCTCCACGGCCCCAAGTGCAGGGGAGAAGGGTTTCCCCCCACCACAAGTGGCTGCGTTTTTTAAGGACAAGGTTCATTTCTCATAGTTGTCTGCAACCAGGCGATCCAGAAGGCGTACCCCAAAGGCTGTCGCTCCCTTGGCACAGAAAGGCAGGTCTTTTGATGCCCAGGCCACACCTGCAATATCAAGGTGAGCCCAAGGGAGTTTGTTGGTAAAGCGCTGGAGGAACTTGGCGGCTGTGATGCTGCCCGCACCTCTTCCGGTTGAGGTGTTCCTCACGTCAGCGATATCGCTATTGATGTCTTTGTCATAGGCTTCATCCATCGGAAATTCCCACAAAAGCTCGCCCACTTTTTCCCCGGCGGCTAACAAATTTTTGCTGAGTTTTTCATCAGAAGAAAAGAGACCAGCTCTCTCGCTGCCAAGGCAAATGACCATAGCGCCCGTGAGGGTCGCAAGATCCACCATAAATTTGGGCTTGAAACGCTCTTGAGTATACCAAAGAGCATCGGCCAGCACCAGGCGGCCCTCAGCATCCGTATTGATCACTTCAATGGTCTGGCCTGACATGGATTTAACCACATCTCCAGGACGCTGAGCTGAGCCAGAGGGCATATTTTCAACAAGCCCCACAACGCCCACTACATTAGCTTTAGCCTTTCGATTGGCGAGAGCCTTCATAAGGCCAATCACCACGCCAGCGCCGGCCATATCGTATTTCATTTCTTCCATATTGGCGGAAGGTTTAATGGAAATGCCGCCCGAATCGAAGGTGACTCCTTTGCCTACAAAGGCGATGGGAGCTTCATTTTTAGCCCCACCCTCCCACTGCATCACAACAAATTTTGGCTCATGCACACTTCCTTGAGCTACGCCAAGGAGGGCGTCCATGCCCAGTTTTTTCATTTCTTTGGTATTAAGAACTTCAACTTTGACGCCGTCCTTTTTAAGGGTTTCTGCAGCTTTAGCCAGAGTTTCAGGGATAATCACGTTACCTGGTTCAGAGACGACTGTTCGTGTAAAAAAGACGCCTTCCGCAATAGAAGACAAGGGTTCAAAATGCTTTTCCGTTGCTGCAACGTCGGGCGCCATAAAGGTGATTTTCTTGACATTGTAAAGTTCATCAGGCGTTTTTGTGGTGAAATATTTTTCAAAACGCCAGGATTTAAGAAGAGCTCCATAGGCAAGGTTAGCCACTAATTCCTCATCTTTGCAGCCTTTAAGGTCATATATCTCAACGGCTCCTTCGCCCGAAGGGGATGCAGTGAGGGCTTGGGCAATGGATCCGCCGATTTTTATAGATTGCATTTCATTCTGGTCTGAATTTTTTCCGAGGCCTATCAAGATAAATTGGGTGCCTTCGGGAGAAAACACGGATAATGATTGGTTGAGTTTTCCCTTAAAGCGTGATTTCTTAAGGGACTCGCTCAGAAGGCCCTTTAATGTTTTATCCCACTTTTGAGTCGGCTCGGGGAGTTTGTTTTCTTCATAGACACCTAAGCAAAGTACATTTGCAGCGGTTGGTTTTTGAAATGCAATTTTGACTGACATGATACTTCTTATCCTTTTTCCAAAAGAGTATTAAAATCTTCCTGCAGCTCATAGTCAATGGTCCTTGAAAAATATTATGCATTTTAATATTTTCTTTAACCGAGCTCAATTATGATATAAGAACATTAATTGTTGTCATTGGAGGAGAGGGTGTCCCGTCACCACTTGTTTTTTATAGTTTTACTTGGAATTTGGACGAATATCTCCTTAAGCAGAGCTGAGGAGCTTCAGCCTCATCGGGCCTATTATACGATTTCCATGATAAGTCGACCTTCCATTAAAAGTACGGTCACCGATGTGCGGGGAACCATGATGCTTGAGCTTTCTAAAACCTGTGATGGATGGGCTTCTCAGCAGGTTTCCGATATTTGGCGTTATTCAGGAGAAGACGAGGTAGAACATGTCCGGTGGGGCAATGTAACCTTTGAATCCGCAGATAGTCATTTTTTCAAGTTTAATACCTTTCGCAAAGTAGATGACGAGCTTGTAGAAGATATTCGAGGCCAAGCTACCAAAAGCACAAAAGGAATTGAAGTTAGTTATCAAAAACCGAATAAGCAGATGTTGAAGTTGCCTGAAGGTATCCTATTTCCCTTAGAATACACGCAAGGATTACTTAAAATCGCAGAGGAAGGGGAGCATATGTATCCTCATGTTGTTTTTGATGGCAGCAATACGGAAGGTCCCTCGGAAATTGATGCCTTTGTAGGGGAAAAAAAGATAATGGCCGAAAATTTAGCGACAGAAGGGACGCATCAATTTGCAGCACAGCCCTTTTGGCCCGTTCGGTTTTCCGTTTATGGAGAGGGGGGCGGTCAGTATGAAGCTGAATATACGACAACCCAAGAACTTCTCCCCAATGGCATTATCAAGCAATATGTGATTGATGATGGAACAATTAAAATTCGCGGCGTTCTTGATCGTGTTGAAGTTTTACCAAAAGAAGGGTGTTAGCTCTTGACAGAATCCAGGAAAAAAGTATTATTCTCGTAGTTTTCAATATGGATTTATAGCTATGGCAAAGCAAAATACGATTTCAATTAAGATGGAAAGCACTGCAGGAACAGGTTTTTTTTATGTAAAAACCAAAAATCCGCGTAAACTTACGGAAAAATTAGTGATGCGTAAGTACGACCCAAAGGTACGTAAGCACGTTGAGTTTAAAGAAACTAAGATTAAATAAAATATACTCATCGTATCCGAAAATACTGTGTTTAAGCGTTCTCAATTGTCATTCCCGTCCTCGCGAAGGCGGGGAGCACGGGAATCTAGTTGTTTTGTGGATCCCCGCATGCGCAGGGATGACACGAGCGAGAAGCCGGTGTAAGGGGGTCTTATATCAAATGAGCATAAAATAATTTAATGAATAAGTTGAGTTTTGTTTTAAAATCTTCTTCTGTCGAAGTATTCGAATGATTTAGGTGCTTTGATGACTTACTTTTTATATTTCACAACGGTATTGGTATGGGGCTCGACCTGGTATGCGGTTGCTTGTCAGCTGGGGACCGTACCCATTGATATCTCTGTTTTTTACCGCTTTGCTTTAGCTGCCGTTCTTCTGTTCGCATGGTGTTTTGTGAAAAAGAGTAACATGAAATTCTCATGGAAAGATCATGTGTTATTTGTTTTTCAAGGATTTTTTCAGTTCTCTATGAATTACTTGGCAGCTTATGAGGCCGCATGTCATATCTCAAGCGGCTTAAATGCGGTTGGATTTTCCATGATTCTTGTCTTTAATATTATGAATACTGCTCTCTTTTTGGGAACGCGCCTAACAACAACAGTTTTCCTAGGAGCCTTAAGTGGGCTCTTAGGAATCATTATCATTTTCTGGCCTTCTATTATGTCCTTTGATCTATCAAATTCAGGCATTTTGGGGATTATGTTTAGCCTTTTATGTGCTGTTTTTGCATCCTTTGGTAATATGATTTCGGCCTATAACCAGAAACGAAACATTCCTGTGATGGAAAGTAATGCTTATGGCATGGGATATGGCGCCTTATGGCTTTTATTGATGATCTTCCTTTCGGGAGATATCTTCCAATTTGATATGTCTCTCGGATATATCAGCTCCCTTGTCTATCTCTCCGTTTTCGGCACTATCGTTGCTTTTTGGTGTTACCTAACCCTTTTAGGACGCATTGGAGCGTCGCGCGCAGCTTATGTGCATGTTTTAACTCCGGTGGTAGCCTTGATGCTTTCAACTTTCTTGGAAGACTTTATGTGGGAGCTCCATATCTTTATAGGTGTAGGGCTGATTCTCCTTGGCAATGTGATTATTCTTGCGCAGAAGTCGCCAAAAATAGTCATGAAACCTGCATTGACGAAAGCTGTTTTATCTTGAACGCCTGATCGGTAACTTGAAATGCTTTGTGTATAGTTCTTCCGTGCTTAAGAGTGGTGAATTGCTTTGCTTCCTAAGCCTTCTGCCAATAAACTAACTGTAAGAGTGTTTAAACTCACTCCTTCTCTTTTAGCCATATCAACTAGCCTATGATGGATGCTCTTGGGAGTTCTCACAACCCACTTTCCACTGAATTTTGAATCATCAGAAGGTGATGGAATAAAATGACCAAGCTCTTGCGCTGTTTTAATCCAAGAATTAACAGCATCTTCTAAATTATGAACTGCTTCTTCAATTGTTTCTCCATCAGCCATGCACCCATTAAGATCTAAGGATTCAGCGAGGTAACCGCCCCCTTCCTCTTTAGAAAGATGACGAACTGTAAAAGGATAGTCGATCATAATATGTTCTCCTCATTTAAAGACTCAATTAACTCAACAAACCTCTTTATATAAATTGGCTTTATTGGTTTATGAGCAGGAACGGTTAAATATAGACCATGATTAGAACTAAAAGTTACATGACTTGTGCCAGGTTGTCTGTATTCAATGCTGTATTGCTTGGCTATAGATTTCAAGTCACTAATTTGCCAATCATTTTTTGGATTGGTTTTCATGGCTTTTAATTTTTTATCGATCTTACTCATATTTTATAGTATCATATTTAGTACTGTTGTCAAGAGAATATAGTATTTGCAAACATAATTCAATATCTACCTAAAAGGCGGCTCGTCAAAGTTGCGTAATTTACGCGAATGAATGACTGCATCACCCTTATGAAGTTCTTCTTGTAAGATACGTATGGTTTCAATGCCAATGCGCAAGTGCTCAGAGACACTCTTTTTATAAAAAGTCTGGGCCATGCCTCTAAGTTTTAGTTCTCCATGAATAGGTTTATCGGATACGCAAAGAAGAGTACCATAGGGAATACGCATGCGAAAACCATTGGCTGAGATGGTGGCCGATTCCATATCAAGAGCGATAGCTCGGCTCTTACGAAAACGTTCCATCATTTCTTGAGAGCGTAATTCCCAATTGCGGTTATCGGTTGAAACAATTGTTCCCGTGCGCATGCGGTCTTTTAAGTTGATTCCCAACTCTCCTGTGACATTTTCCACGGCTTTTTCAAGAGCTGTTTGAATTTCTGCAATAGGGGGAACCGGAACCCAGATAGGAAGATCTTCATTCAAAACATGGTCTTCGCGCACGTAAGCATGAGCAAGAACATAATCTCCCAAGCGTTGGCTGCGCCGGAGACCCGCGCAATGGCCCAACATAAGCCAACAGTGAGGTCTTAAAACGGCTAGGTGGTCCGTAATTGTTTTCGCATTTGTTGGTCCAACACCAATGTTAATAAAAGTAATGCCTTGATTATCTTTTCTTTTAAGGTGATAAGCCGGCATCTGCGGAAGAGATTGCATTTCATGAGACTTAACATGGTTACACTTATTGCGAGGGTTATGAGTAATAATGTCCCCTGGTTCGACAAACTCACAGTATTCGTCACTTTCCTCTAGAGATTGATGGGCGTATTCAATAAATTCATCGATATAGCGCTGATAATTGGTAAGGAGGATGAAGTGTTGGAAATGCCTTGCGGATGTTCCACAATAATGGTGAAGGCGTCCGACAGAAAAATCTACACGCTCTGCTGTAAAAAGAGCCAGCGGTAGAGGCTGGCCTTTGCAAACTTTAAAGGTTCCATTGACAATACTGTCATCGACGGCAGTTAGGTTAGGAAGGGCAAACTCTATCGAGCTTTGCCATAGCTTTTCTGGCTGAAAGGTTTCCGAATCCCATTCATCTACAAAAGGCAATGGAATGGGCCAATCACTTTCTCCAACCACAACGGACGTTTTATGATGGCTGATAAGAAGCTCGATTTGTTTGCGATAATAGGAATCAAAAAGATCCGGACGCGTGAGGGTGATTCCATAGGTCCCCGCCTCTAGAACCGCGCCAAAGGCTACTCGGTGATCAACGTTAAGATTCCGGCTGGAAATTTTTATGCCTAGGTAAGGATAGGTTGCCTTAGAAAGATTGGGAAACTTTGTAGGCATTTTTTTTAAGTCAGCGAGGTTTAAAAAGGCTTCACGAATAAGAGAAACATTCTTGTTATAGATTGCTGTAATACGCTCAACAGCCGCATCTGCATCCCAAAATTCTTCTAAGTCTTTAACGTTTCCATGGCCTTCAGCAAGTTCTATGGCTTTTTTCTTTGTCATGTGGTTCTTATAGGCCTTTTTTATAGACACGTATCATTGATCCATCGAGGCGTTGGATGCAATCACCCTCTTTAATATTATAGGTTTGCATAAAACTAGCTGTTATTTTGTCAGCCTGTGCTTGACTGTCAACAGTTGTGCTTTCCAGTAAACCTGGTTGTTTTTTTCCGTTAACAAAACAACTTGCGATATACATCCATTTATTGTTAGGGGCAGGAGAGGTTGTTGTTGAGATGCACTCGCAATACTGATTGGCCTGAAGAGGGAAGATACTTGCTAATAAAAGAAGTATATTTAAAAATAGTTTCATGACTTTATCCCTTTTGATCATTGCTCTTTTTTCCGGCATGGGTTTCTATATATTCTACTATTTTTGTGGCAACGTCTATGCCCGTTGACGTTTCAATGCCTTCAAGACCGGGAGAGGAATTCACTTCCATTACAACGGGGCCGTGATTGGTACGCAACATATCAACGCCACAGACATTGAGCCCCATTAGGCTGGCACTGCGTACAGCAACTGAGCGTTCTTCAGGGGAAATTTTTACTTTTTTGGCTGTGCCGCCGCGGTGAAGGTTTGAGCGGAACTCACCTGAAGCACCTGTGCGCATCATGCTTGCAACAACTTTGCCCCCCACAACGATACAGCGAATGTCAGAAGCGCCAGCTTCTTTAATATATTCTTGAAGTAAAATATTCACATTCACCTTTCGAAAAGCTTCGATTACGCTTCGAGCAGAACTGCGAGTTTCGCCTAAAACAACACCCAAACCTTGAGTACCTTCTAAAAGCTTGATGACAAGAGGAGCGCCACCCACCATCTCAATCATGTCATCTGTATAGGCTGTAGAATGGGCAAAACCTGTCAAAGGCAGCCCAATGCCACGGCGAGCTAAAATCTGCATACATCGTAGCTTATCGCGCGAACGGCCGATGGCCACGGAATCATTTAAAGACCAAACTCCCATAATCTCCAGTTGTCTTAAGACAGCAAGGCCATACATGGTGATAGACGCACCAATCCGAGGAATAACAGCGTCATAGCCCTTGATAGATTCCCCCTTGTATTTAATTTGAGGATTATGTGGGGCTATATTCATATACACTTGAAGAGCGTCGATAATATCAAACTGATGTCCACGAGATGTTGCAACAGTTTGCAGACGTTGATGTGAGTATAATTTAGGATTTCGGGCCATCATTAAAATTTTCATGTTCATAATTATCTCAAAAGAAATTTACTTTTTCGTTAACGAGTCTTGTGACTTAGCAGAAAAGAGTGTGCAGGGTCTACAAGAACTTCTTTTTTTAAAGCGGCACGACCAATAAGCATACGAAACCCCATTTCATCACGGTTGGCAAGTGAGAGTTGAACTAGAGTGGAATACTCCCCAATTTTAAGGCGAGTCTCAATAATAAAGCGTCTTTGCCGGTGGCCTGTAGAACTTGTAATCCAGCGATAATCCACAATAGGACTGATGCAAGTATAAATCATGATATCGTTGTCTTGAATGGGGTGAATGTCAAATTTAACATAGTCTTGCCCGCTATGCATAACGGTTGAAAGTTGGAAGGCGTGAAGACTTGATGTTTTTGCCCCTGTGTCAACTTTCACTTTAATATGATCAATACCTAATTCTGGAAGTTGTGCCCATTCACGCCAACCTACCACAAGCTTTGTTTTTTTAAGTTTAAGCTTCATGAATGGAGGGGGGGTATTTGATTAGAACGCCGTCCAGAAAAAATATGGACATGATAGTGGAAAACAACTTGTCCTCCTTCTTCTCCATGGCTGGAGAGAGTCCAAAAACCTTTGTCTTCTAAATTAAGGGAGGCAATGACGTTATGAATAGCTTTTGTAAAGCCTGTGATTTCAGCAGGAGAGGCTTTTTCTGAGAAATCAAAAAAAGAAATATAGGCACCCTTTGGAATCACGAGAATATGAACAGGGGCCTTGGGAGCGATATCATGAAAGGCTAAAGCATACTCATCTTCATAAACGACTTGAGCAGGAAGCTCTTTGCGTAAAATACGCGCAAAAATGTTGTTTTCATCGTACTTCATGGGTTCTCCCTTATCTCAAGATGACAAGTCTATCATTCTTATGTTACTTTTCTAGGAGTATTAACATATTTTAGGAAAATGGCCAATGATGCAAAATGAGTCTAATTCTAATTCATGGCGTGGAACTACAATCCTTTCCGTTCGAAAAGGAAATGAAGTGGTCGTTGCCGGTGATGGCCAGGTGACAATGGGGAACTTAATCTTAAAGTCCAATGTCCGTAAGGTGCGTCGCTTAGGGAAGGGAGATGTGGTGGCTGGTTTTGCTGGCTCGACGGCCGATGCTTTGGCGCTTTTTGAGCGTTTAGAAGCCAAACTTGAACAAAATCCTCATCAACTTATTCGCGCTTGTGTCGATTTAGCTAAGGATTGGCGCAAAGATCGCTATTTGCGCCGTTTAGAAGCCATGATGGCGGTTGTAAATTCTACCCATTCCCTTATTCTTACGGGAACAGGGGATGTGTTAGAGCCGGAGGATGGATTAATCGGTATTGGCTCCGGTGGTCCCTATGCCTTGGCAGCAGCAAGAGCTTTGTTGGATACAAAGGGAATGACCGCGTTGACTATTGCAGAGAAAGCGATGAATGTGGCTGCCGACTTGTGCATCTATTCAAATAAAAATATTATTATTGAATCTGTTTAAGGTTTTGACATGAAATTAGCTCACTTTACCCCTCGGGAAATCGTATCAGAATTGGACCGCTTCATTGTTGGTCAAAATGAAGCAAAACGGGCCGTTGCCATAGCTCTTCGCAATCGGTGGCGGCGCTTACAGTTGGAGGGGCAGCTGCGTGAAGAAGTTTTGCCTAAAAATATCCTTATGATTGGACCTACAGGCGTTGGAAAAACTGAAATTGCCCGCCGTCTTGCTCGTCTTGCAGATGCTCCCTTTATCAAAGTTGAAGCCACAAAATTTACGGAAGTTGGCTATGTGGGCCGTGATGTGGAACAAATGATTCGAGATTTGGTTGAGATCTCTATAAATATGACGCGCGTACGTTTGAGGACTGAGGTGCATGCAAAGGCAGAAATTCTTGCAGAAGAGCGACTTTTAGATGTCCTTGTGGGAGAAAATGCAGGGGAAGAAACCCGCCAAAAATTTAGAGAGAAGCTAAGAAAAAATCAATTAGATGACCGCGAGGTTTCTATCGAACTTCAGGATACAAGCAACTCTCAAATGCCAACTATTGATATTCCTGGCTTGCCAGGAGCTCAAATGGGCATGATCAATCTCGCAGATATTTTAGGGCGTTCCGGGCCGCCGCGGACCATTGAAAGGAAAGTATCCGTTAAAGAGGCCTATGGGCTTTTGATTGGAGAAGAGGGAGATAAACTCTTAGATCAGGATAAGGTCGTAAGTGAAGCCCTCCGGAGCGTTGAAGAAAATGGGATCGTCTTTATTGATGAGATTGATAAAATTTCAGCACGTGGTGAAGCTGGCGGTCCTGATGTTAGTCGTGAGGGAGTGCAACGAGATCTTTTACCTCTTATTGAAGGTACCATGGTTTCTACAAAACATGGCACAATTAACACAGACCATATTTTATTTATAGCTTCAGGGGCTTTTCATACGGCAAAGCCTTCCGATCTACTGCCAGAACTTCAGGGAAGATTGCCAAATCGGGTTGAATTAAAAGCACTCAGTGCCGATGATTTTGTCCGAATTCTTGTAGAGCCAGAAACGAACCTTATTCGTCAATATCAAGCTCTCCTTAAGACAGAAGGTGTAGAGTTGACCTTTAAAGATGATGCTATTCGGGAAATGGCTGATTTAGCAGCGCAAGTGAATCAAAATGTGGAAAATATTGGTGCGCGCCGTTTGCATACAGTTATCGAAAAACTTTTAGAAGAAATTAGCTTTGAGGCTCCTGAAAAGCGTGGGGAGAAAGTTGTGATTACAGCTAAACATGTTCAAAGGTCTGTAGGCGATTTGGCAAAAAATTCAGATCTTTCAAAATTTATTCTTTAAGGAATGACTTATGGTTACTAAAAAGCATGTTGTGACGAGAAAAAAATACCCTCTGAAGTATGAAGGGAATTTAGTGATTTTTGTTCTCTCATTGATTCTTTTCTTTCCCTTAGCCATCGTCTTGGCAATGAAAAATGGGATATTTTTAAAAAATAATTCCTATTATTCCTTCTCTTATAACGGTAGTTATGGATGGCTTATTTTTTGGACCCTACTCTTTTTTCCCGTTGCTATTGTTCTTGTTGTGATTAAAGGTGTTGACCTTGTGGAAGAGAAAAGGTCAAACGCTAAACAATTACCTTCCCTAGCCAATCCTCAATGATTTGAATTTGATTGGGTGCCATAAGGGAAGGGGAGTGACCGCAGCCGGGAATTGTGACAAATTCTGCGTGGGGCTGAAAATACTTCATCTTTGTCACAACCTCGGGCTCTAAAAAGTCTGAATCTTCCCCTCGAAGAACGAGAATGGGGCATTTTATGGCCTGCCAGTAGGCTCCCAAATGAAGGTTGGAGGTAGACCGATTCAGGGTTTTTGCAATGGCTGGATCATAGGCCAGGCGAAAGTCACCCTTATCATCGCGCAGTATTCCATGTTGGGTCAGGTGATCCCAATGCTCAGGATCGGTTATGCCTAGGGGCATCAGGACGGATTGAAAGTATTTTTTCGCATCATGGAGACTCAAGAATTTATTATCATTGCTCGCAAAAGTAAGAATTCGCTGCAGAGGAAGGCTAGGAACAATCATCCCCACATCATTGAGAATAAGACTTTTGATAGGGCTATTAGGTTGGGCTGCTAGCATCATGCCAAGGATGCCGCCCAGGCAAGTTCCCACCCAATGAATTTTTTGAACTCCAAGGCGAGCCAATAAGTTCACCATGTCATTCAGGTATTGAGAAAAAGTATAAATTTCAGGATTTCCAAGGTAATCGCTGGCCCCTGAGCCCAAAAGATCGGGGCACGCAATACGATAGCTCTTTTCAAGAGCACGCGCCAGATAATCAAAATCCCGACAATTGCGGCTTAAAGCATGCGCACAAACAAGTACATCTTCATGAGTCGAATTCCCCCATTCTATGTAAGAAAGCTTGTGAAACCCTTGGGGGGTTAGGGTTAAAAATGATTCATAATTGGGTTCAATTTTTAAGGAAGGGAGCGCATGCAATGGAGCCTCTTTTCTTTTATTCTCTTAGAAAAAAGTATACACTAAAAGCCATAAAGAATAAATGGAGGTTTTATGGGCGATTTGCACTCTGTGCCGGGGAGTAACTTGACACCCCTGAGTTTGATCAAGCATCTTGAGAATAAATTATTGATTGGTGGGAAACTTATGGCCGCAAAAAGCCAGCAGTCTTTCCCCATCCATAATCCAGCCACTATGGAAGTCATTGGTCATGCAGCTGAAGCGGATGCTCAGGATGTGAATGACGCCGTTGAAATCGCGAAGAAAGCTCAAAAGGAATGGCGGCATATGGATGCGGCCAAGCGTGGCCATTTAGTAACCCAGTGTGGTGATCTTTTGGAGGCACATCAAGATGAGCTTGCACGTCTCATGACCCTTGAAACAGGTAAAGCTTTGCGTACAGAAAGCCAAGTAGAAGCCAAAATTTTTGCGAATACCTTTCGTTTTTATGGTGGTCTTGCCTTAGAGCTGAAAGGAGAGACTATCCCCTTTAGTGATTCCATGTTAGCCGTTACTATTCGTGAGCCCTTAGGCGTTGTAGGCGCCATTATTGCTTGGAATGTTCCCCTCCTTTTGATGTCTCTCAAGGTGGCCCCTGCTCTTGTAGCTGGGAATACGGTTGTGATTAAGTCCGCTGAAGAGGCTCCCTTTGCCGTTTTAAGAGCGGCTGAGATTATGAATACTATTCTTCCTCCAGGAGTGCTTAATATGATTTCCGGCGATGGACCCACAACGGGAGAAGCTTTGGTGCGTCATCCAGATGTGGCAAAGGTCACCTTTACAGGGTCCGTTGAGACGGGAAAAAAGATTTATAAAAATTCCAGTGAAAAGTTAGTTCCTGTTACTTTGGAGTTGGGGGGGAAAAGTCCCATGATTGTGTGTGAAGACGTTGATGTGGATAAGGTCATTGAAGGGGCCCTGACCAGTATGCGTTTTACTCGTCAAGGACAGAGTTGTACGGCCGCAAGTCGGATTTTTGTTCATGAGTCTGTTTTTGGTTCCTTTCTGGAAGGTCTGAAGGCAAAGCTCAATGAGCTTAAAATTGGTGATCCCATGGATATGGAAACGGATGTTGGTAGTGTGATTTCTCCCACTCAACACCAAAAGATTCTCACCTATGTGGATATAGGGAAAAAGACGCCTGGGGCTACGGCTCATGAGTGTTCAGCTTTACCTACAGATCCTAAGCTTTCAAAGGGCCTTTTTGTCCAGCCTGTCCTTTTCACAGGTATTCCCAATTCTCACCAGTTGAGTCAGGAAGAAATCTTTGGCCCCGTAACCGTTTTGATTCCTTGGAAGAATTTTGATGATGTTATCAACCAGGCTAATGATTCGGACTATGGCTTAGCGGCAACTCTTTGGACAAATGATTTAAAGCGTGCGCTGCAAGGGGTTCACCGTCTTGAAGCTGGCTTTGTTCAGGTTAATCAGAATGTAGTTGTCCAGCCCGGCCTTTCCTATGGAGGCATGAAGTCTTCTGGAGTTGGTAAGGAGGCCTCCCTTGAAGCCATGCTAGAGCATTTTACCCATAAGAAAACCATTATTTTTAATATGAGTGGGGACTAGAAGAGAGAAATATTCATGCCCTCTTATGTGTATATCCTTGCAAGCAGAAAAAACGGTACGCTATATACCGGAGTCACATCAAATCTTATAAAGAGAGTATACGAACATAAAGAAAAAGTTTTTGGGGGATTTACAGCTGAATATAATGTCAATCTCTTGGTCTATTATGAAATGCATGAAGAAATATCTGAAGCAATTTTACGAGAAAAGCGCATAAAAAAATGGCGGCGAGCTTGGAAGTTAGAGCTTATTGAAAAGGAAAATCCTTACTGGAAGGATTTATATGAACAATTATAGAGTTATTAAACTGCGTCATGTGGGGAAATGGTGGGTTATTTAAGGATCATAGTGCTCCTCACTGGATCTTCCCTCTTGTTATACATACCCACGTCATCCCGGAATTTAGAAAAGCTTAGCGTTTAGCTTAGCTTTTCTTAATATCCGGGACCCAGGAATACCATGTTTCGAAACTCGCTCTAGGTCCCGGATATTAAAAAACCCTAACACTCGCAATAGCTCGTGAAGGGTTTTTAAATTCCGGGATGACGCCAGAAGGTAGAGTACGGGTTTCCTCTTATTTTAGACGTTTGCTGTGACCTCTAACTGTCCCCATTGTTAAGCTATAAGTGGTGTGCTATAAGCTTTTTTATATTCAAATTTGGTTATAAAAGGAAAAAATATGTCTCAGAAAAGTCGCCTCTTTGCTTTGTCAAGAACGCTGGTTGCGTCTACAATATTTACCCTTGTATTCGTTTTTACAGCTTCTTCCTCTCTCAAAGCCCAAGAGGAAAATACATCTATTGTTGTTCAATTGATTGATCGAGTGGGAAATCTTGAAGAGGAGAACCGCGACTTTCGAGGCCAATTAGAAGAAGCGCGTCATGAAATTGATCAACTTACCAAGCGCATGGAAACCTTAAGCGCGGATGTGGATTATCGTTTGAATAATGCAGAAAGTGGAGGTGTGTCGAGGGAGGCACCTTCCGTGTCTCCTTCCGCGTCTGAACCGGTATCTCGGACATCTTCATCTTCCAAGCATGAAGAAGAGCCTTCTTCTCCTTCATCTTCTAAGGACGCCTATGAAAAGGCTCGGAATTTATTGGAGCAAGGTGATTATAAAGCTGCTGAACATGCTTTTTCTTCTTTTGTAATCTCCCATCCGAAGGATGAGCAAGCGGGGGCTGCCCAATATTGGTATGGGGTTACCTTTTTTGCCCGTGGTGACTATGAAAAGGCGGCCACTGCTTTTGCCAAAGGTTATAAAAACTATCCCAAATCACCTAAGGCACCTGATATGTTGTTAAAATTGGCTAAATCTTTAGGAGAACTGGATCGTAATGCAGATGCATGTACGGCTCTGGATCAATTGACTTCTGAATACCCAAAAGCTCATAAATCCGAAGTTGTAGCCGAAAAGAAAAAGCGGAAGTGTAAGTAACCTGAATTTCTGATTCACTCACTTCTAACGTTCCTCATAAAATGCTTACCTCTGTAACTTCTCCGCAACCTCAAGAGCAGCATAGGTGAAAATAGCTGAGGCGCCGGCGCGCTTGAAGGCCATCAGGGTTTCAAAAATGATCTTATCATAATCGATCCATCCCCGTTCGCTCGCGGCCTTGAGCATGCTGTATTCGCCGCTCACTTGATAGGCAAAGATGGGCAAGGGAAAAGCTTCTTTTAAGCGGTAGATAATATCAAGATAAGGAAGTCCTGGCTTGACCATCAGCATATCAGCGCCTTCCAGTAGATCTTGCGCTCCTTCTCGCAAGGCTTCTAGGGCGTTTGCGGGGTCCATTTGATAGGTTTTTTTATCGCCTGTAAGAACAGCGTTTGAGCCTAAAGCATCCCGAAAGGGACCATAAAAGGCAGAGGCATATTTAGCTGCATAGGACATAATCCGGACATGTTGATAGCCATTGTGATCCAGAACTTTTCGTATGGCTCCGATACGACCATCCATCATGTCAGAGGGAGCAATAATGTCGACTCCTGCCTTTGCTTGATTAAGGGACATTTCGGACAATATTTCAACGGTTTCATCATTGGCGACATAGCTATTGCGCAGCACGCCGTCATGACCATGGCTTGTATAAGGATCAAGAGCTACATCGACAATAAGGCCTAAGTCGGGAAGAGTTTCCTTAATCAGGCGACTGGCTTGACATACCAGGTTATTGGGATTGAGGGCTTCTTTGCCTTCCTCACATTTTAAGATAGGGTTGGTGTAGGGAAAAAGGGCAATGGCCTTGATACCTGAATCTTTAATCCGTTGGCAAAAGGGAATCAATTGATCTAACGAATGGCGATATACGCCAGGCATGGCGGCAATGTCTCGGGGGGAATCCTTATCCCGAATAAAAAGAGGGAGGATAAGGTCATTTACGGAGAGCCGGTTTTCCGCAACCAAATCGCGGCACCAGCTATCTTGGCGATTGCGCCTTAGGCGGGAGTGAGGGTATTCAGCGGTGAGTATTCTCATTGCCAATTTCCTTTTTTACTGTGTAAATCACATATAGCCATTTAACTTGAAGAAGCCTTGCTGAAGAATGGATCCCGCGGTCAAGCCGCGAGACGTCACCCCCACACGACGCCCCGCGACTTGATCGCGGGGTCCAGGAATACAGTAATGTGGGCAAAAAAGGCACCTTCAAGTCCGATGAGTATAGAAAAAATAAATCTCCGTCATTGCGAGAAGGGTCGAAGGCCCGACGAAGCAATCCATCTTTCCAATGAATCCATGGATTGCCGCGCCCACTGTGTGGGCTCGCAATGACGGGTAACACTTAATCATCACCCATTTTTAACGCCGCAAGGAAGGCGGACTGGGGAATTTCAACGTTTCCAATCTGACGCATCCTCTTTTTACCTGCTTTTTGCTTATCCAAAAGTTTTCTTTTCCGTGAGACATCGCCTCCATAACATTTGGCCGTCACATCCTTACGCAGGGCAGAAATGGTCTCTCGAGCGATGACCTTACCGCCTATGGCCGCTTGAATAGCAATTTTAAAGAGTTGCCGTGGGATGAGTTCCTTTAAACGCTCGCACAAAATGCGCCCCCGTGTTTCCGCATGATCCCGATGTACAATGATGGCAAGAGCATCTACAGGCTCTGCATTGACCAAGATGGAAAGTTTCACCAAATTCCCTTCCTCGTAGCCATCCATTTGATAATCAAAACTGGCGTAGCCTCGGCTGACGGATTTTAAACGATCATAAAAATCAAAGACAACTTCATTGAGGGGAAGACGATAGACAATCATCGCTCGGTTGCCCACATAGGTGAGATCCAACTGAACCCCGCGCCGTTCGGTACACAGCGTAAGGATAGAGCCTAAATATTCATCGGGCACCATGATAGTGGCCTTAATCCAGGGCTCTTCCATTTTTGCGATTTTGACTACATCGGGCATGTCGGCAGGATTATGCAACTCGAGCACCTCACCCTTGGTCAGGTGGATTTTATAAACGACACTAGGCGCTGTTGTGACCAAATCAAGGTTGAACTCTCGCTCAAGGCGCTCTTGGATGATTTCAAGGTGTAACAGCCCTAAAAAGCCGCAGCGGAATCCAAAGCCAAGGGCCGCTGAACTTTCCGGCTCAAACATAAAACTGGCATCATTGAGCCGCAGCTTCCCAAGGCTCTCTCGTAAATGTTCAAATTCGGCGGCATCAGCAGGAAAAAGGCCGCAGAAAACCACAGGAACACTTGGTTTAAAACCAGGCAAGGCCGCAGCGGCGGGACGCCTTTCTTCTGTGATTGTATCTCCTACATTGCAATCGCTGACGGCCTTGATGGCGGCTGTAAAAAACCCAACTTCCCCCGGATAAAGGGCAGGGAGATTTTCGCGTTTTGGGGTAAAGACACCGACCTGGTCTACGGGGTAAACCGATCCGGTTGACATCATTTTTATCTTTATTCCTGGTTTTAAAACGCCATCAATGATGCGTACGAGGATGATAACGCCCAGATAGGCATCATACCAACTATCCACCAAAAGGGCCTTTAAAGGGGCATCTTTGTCGCCCTGGGGAGGAGGAAGGCGATGGACAAGAGCTTCCAATACATCGGGGACTCCTAAACCTGTTTTTGCAGAGACAAGAAGAGCCTCGCTGGCATCAAGACCTATCACGTCTTCAATTTGCTCCTTAACCCGGTCAGGGTCTGCGGCCGGCAGGTCTGCTTTGTTTAAGACGGGAATAATTTCATGATTGTTATCAATAGCCTGATAGACATTAGCAAGGGTTTGAGCTTCCACACCTTGGCTGGCATCCACGACCAAAAGAGAGCCCTCACAGGCTGCAAGGGACCGGCTGACCTCATAGGCAAAGTCCACATGACCCGGCGTATCCATCAAATTAAGTTGATAGATCTCTCCATTTTTTGCCTTATAGGTCAGACGCACGGTTTGGGCTTTGATGGTAATGCCCCGTTCCCGTTCAATATCCATGCTATCAAGAACTTGCGCTTTAAGTTCACGCTCCGTAAGGCCGCCACAGAGTTGAATGAGGCGGTCCGCGAGGGTTGATTTTCCATGATCAATGTGGGCAATGATCGAGAAGTTTCGAATATGAGAGAGATCCGTCATTGACGTAAAGCTCCCCCCACATTTTTTTCGACAGAGGAAATAATTTTTTGAGAAATCATTTGAATTTCATTTTCCGTTAAGGTGTGGTCTTTGGGATGAATGCGTATGCGCAGAGCCAGAGACTTTTTTCCCTCTCCCATAGCAAAAACATCAAAAATAGAAAGGCTTATTTTGAGTGATGGCTCGGCCTTGACGACAGCCTTGATAAGGCTATCAGCGGCAACGTCTTGAGCGACTACAAAAGCAAAATCCCGGTCAACCACTTGATAAGGTGATAATTCCAGCTTGGGTTTTGCCATTGTTTTTTTCTTTGGCTGGGGAAGGCGGTCAATAAAAACTTCAAAAGCTAGGGCAGGCCCTTTGACATCAAAAGCCTTCAGGACGCGGGGATGCAATTCCCCAAAATAGCCTACAACTTGGGGGCCAAATTTAAAGGTGCCTGAGCGTCCAGGGTGATACCAGCTGGGGCCACTCGCCTCAACTTGAGGGGAAAGGCCTGTGAGTTCAAAAAGGGCAAGAGCATCGGCCTTAACATCATAAATATCAACAGGGCGCTTTTTCTCACACCACGTGTTTTGATTAAAAAGAGCACAACGCAATCCTGTTGCCATCAAGGATTGCCCTTCGGGAGTTGGGTTTGCGTATTGCGGGCCTACTTCAAAAAATGCAATGGTCTCTGCGGCTCTATTTTGATTTTGAAGGGCCGCTTTGAGTAAATTAGGTAAAAGATTCGGGCGCATCCCATTGAGATCTTGACTGAGAGGATTCATTAAAATCAGATGCTTATCAATACCTCCAAAGAGTTTTGCTTCTTGCTTAGACATAAAGGACCAGGTGATCACTTCTGTAAGGCCTTGGCTGGCAAGACGATCGCGGATGACAAAACGGCGTTCCTGAGCAGGGGCTAAGGGCTTTTGTTCAGGGCGCTCTCCATAAGGAACAGAGGGAATTTTATCATAGCCCACAATGCGCAAGATTTCTTCCACCAGGTCCGCTTCTTGGGTGATGTCGAAACGCCAAGAGGGAGGAATGACGCTGTAGCCATTTTCATCTTCAATAAGTTTAAAACCAAGACTGCGTAAAATTTTTTCAACCTCCATAGGATCAATAGCCAGCCCGCCAAGAGTTTCAAGGCGCACGGTAAAAAAGGGAATTTCCATCTCCTCATAAGGAGGCTGGCCTTCAACTAGAACCTGACTGGCTTCTCCTCCACAAATATCCAGAATCATTTGGGTAGCAGCCTCAAGACCTGGAAGAGTGGAGAGGGGATCCACGCCCCGTTCAAAACGGTGGCGGGAATCGCTGATAATATTGAGGGCACGTCCTGTGATGGAGGTGTGAATAGGATCAAAAAAAGCCGATTCCAAAAAGACCGTTTGGGTTGTCTCATCGCACCCTGTGCTTTCGCCGCCCATCACGCCTGCAAGGGAGATAACTCCCGAGTCATCAACAATGACAGTCATCTCATTGGAAAGGGTATAGATCTTTTCATCAAGAGCTTTAAAGGTTTCTCCCTCTTTCGACAATCGAACGGAAAGATTTCCCTTAATTTTATCGGCATCAAAAACGTGAAGGGGCCGTCCCCAATCATAGGTGAAAAAGTTTGTAATATCAACGAGCGCTGAAATGGGCCGAAGACCAATAGCTCGCAGCTTTTTCTGAAGCCATTCAGGGCTCGGGCCATTTTTAAGCCCTCGTATCACCCGCCCTGTAAAATAAGGGCAGGCCTCAAGGTCAACCTTTAGGGAAAGGGGACAAGGAAATGTGCCTGAAACTTTTGCTATCTTTAAAGGCTTTAGAGTTCCAATACCGGTTGCTGCAAGATCACGGGCAACCCCATGAACACTAAGGCAATCGCCGCGATTGGGGGTGACTTCAATTTCAATGAGAGGATCATTCAGCTCGAGCCACTCAGCATAGGATTTTCCAACGGGGGCTTTAGGGTCAACTTCAATGATGCCCTCGGAGGCCTCTTCCAAAAGAAGTTCTTCACTTGAGCACAGCATGCCAAAGCTTTCTACATCTCTCACCTTTCCCACTTTAAGGACTTGCTGAGTTGAGGGGATGATATGACCTGGGCGAGCAAGAACCGCCTTGAGTCCCTTGCGGGCATTTTTTGCCCCACAAACCACCTGAATGACTTCACTCCCCGTTTGGACTTTGCACACCTGAAGACGATCCGCATTGGGGTGCTTTTCAGCCTCGACAATTTCACAGATCGTAAAAGGTGTCAGCGCTTCTCCGGGATTTTTGATTTTATCCACCACAAGGCCAAGACTCGTCAACTTTTCTGAAATTTCCTCAAGACTTGCCTTTGTATCTAAATGTTCTTTAAGCCATGAAAGGGTAAACCGCATACTACCTACTCCCTTGCTTCTGGAGCGAAACCATAATGGTTCAGCCACCTTAAATCAGATTCAAAAAAGAGGCGCAAATCCTCAATCCCGTATTTGAGCATGGCAATGCGCTCGAGCCCCATGCCAAAGGCAAAACCTTGGTATTCTTTGGGATCGATGTCGCAATTGCGCAGCACATTAGGGTGCACCATCCCGCATCCTAAAATTTCAAGCCAGCTGCTGCCTTTCCACCAAATGTCCACTTCGGCAGAGGGCTCGGTGAAAGGAAAATAGCCAGGGCGGAACCTAAGTTTAAGAGAGGGATCTTCAAAGAAAAGGCGGCAGAATTCTTCGAGGCAGCCCTTGAGATGACCCATGTGGGTGTGCTTATCAATCACAAGCCCTTCAATTTGATGGAACATGGGTGTGTGCGTTGCATCATAGTCGGAGCGATAGGTACGGCCCGGCGCAATAATGCGAATAGGTGGCTGGGTTTTGAGCATGGTGCGAATTTGCACAGGAGACGTATGGGTGCGCAAAACAAGGGGTTGACCCGTGGAGGAAGAGGAGGGGAGATAAAATGTATCCTGCTCCTGGCGTGCAGGATGGTCTGGCGGAAAGTTTAAAGCGGTGAAATTATAGAAATCTTCCTCGATATCCGGCCCTTCAGCCACCACAAATCCCATTTGACCAAAGATATGAATGGCTTGATCCATGACATGGCTTAAAGGATGGATATTACCGGTCGTTCTTGGCCGTGGCGGGAGGGTAACATCCAGGGTTTCCGAAGTAAGGCGTTCTTTTAAACTGTCCTCTTCAAGGATTTCCTTGCGCTCCTCAAGGGCTGTTACGAGCACATCCTTTAAAGCATTGAGCTCAGCTCCCAAGGTGCGCCGCTCTTCAGGTGTTTTTTGCCCTAAATCTTTCATCAAAAGGGTTATATCGCCCTTTTTCCCTAGAGCCTTGACGCGCAAGTCTTCAATCCCTTGAAGGGTAGAGATACCTTCTAAGTCCTTTAAAAAAGTACGTTTTAATTGCTCCATTTGAGTCATGGAAAATCCTTGGTTTTCAGAAACATGATTCTTTTATAGCATAACATCTCCCCTATAAGCCAAGGGAAAACGACTCTTCTTGTTTCTTAATTTATTTTTCTCGGATCTCAAAAATTTTAACGGAAAATTAACCGGATACTTGCTAAATTTTAAGAAATAAAGCTTAATGCTCATAAGAAATTTGTATAAGAAATTGAACGACTTAACTGGGAGATAGATACATGAGAATACTATTAGTCGAAGATGATTCCTCGACAGCAAAGGTCGTTGAATTAACTTTAAGAGCGGAAGGGTTTGTGGTCGATACGACGGATTTGGGAGAGGATGGTCTTGAGATTGGAAAACTCTATGATTATGATTTAATCATTCTTGACCTTATGCTCCCTGATATGGATGGATATGAAGTTCTAAGGCGTTTTAGGGCAGCTAACATTGCAACGCCAATTCTTATCCTCTCTGGTCTTAGTGAAATTTCCGATAAAGTAAAAGGTCTTGGCTTTGGTGCCGATGATTACCTTACCAAGCCTTTTAATAAGAATGAACTAAGTGCCCGCGTACAAGCCATTATTCGTCGTTCAAAAGGTCATGCCGAATCTATTATTCGCACAGGGCGTTTGATGGTTAATTTGCAAGCCCGTACCGTTGAAATTGATGGACGTCCTATTCGCCTGACGGGAAAAGAATACGCGATTCTTGAGCTGTTGTCCTTGCGTAAAGGAGCTACCCTCACAAAGGAAATGTTCCTCAATCATCTTTACGGAGGCATTGATGAACCTGAGCTAAAGATCATCGATGTCTTCGTTTGTAAGTTGCGTAAAAAACTTTGTGATGCTTTAGGCGGTGATAATTATATTGAAACCGTTTGGGGCCGTGGTTATGTATTACGTGACTTAAATGAGCTTCAAAGCGCACCAATCTCTTCCTTAGGAAGAGTGGGAACTTAAGCCTCAACTTGACGCTTTTTATCTTCTGTAATTTTTCACGCTTCGTAGTCATCGCCTCGAAGGATGGTATCTATAGAACAGCACCCTGGATCCCGCTGTCAAGCAGCGGGACGTCAAATAGGGTGAAAAAGCCATACTCACCTTGACGCCCCGCGGATTTACCGCGGGGTCTAAGAAAACGTTAAGATGGATTCACCCCTTCGCGGGGATGACCTCAGAGGAATTAGTTAGGTATTAGCTATTTAGAGTTCATAATGTAAAAGAAAAATCCTCCACAAGCATGCTTGGGACAAAAGCTCCTCCCAGGCTTCTTTCACCATAACTGAAAATCTGGGGAACTAAAACAGACTGATCTCCTAAGCCTTCCAGTGCATCACCCCAAAAATGATAAAGAGTTTCATCAAACCTCAGATCTTCAATAGGGCTGACAATTTCACCGTTTTCTACCCAAAAACATCCATATCTTGTCATTCCTGTTAAGCGTCCATGCTGGAGATCACTCCAGTTTAAATAATGGAGATTCGATATGTACAAGCCTGTCCCAAGCTTAGAAAGAGCCATTTCTTCCTTCAAATGACCAGGGTGAATTAGTGGAGAACGAGCTTGTTCTTGCTCACTCGCAGCATTGGGTTGTAAATTATATTCTTGAGCCGTACGGCGATTAATAAGGGGCGAAAGAAGCTTTCCCTTCGTAATAAGGGGTAGTCTTAAAGGGGCAATATCTCCAAATTCATTAAATCGAGGGGTTAATCCCTTGTGAAAGTTCTCCTCTAAGGAAAAAAGAGGGGATAAAGATGCCCTTCCTTCATAAAGTTTTTTAAGAGGAGAACGGCCTTGCATAAGAGCTCCCCCACTTAACCCTGACCAAGAAAGTCTACTGACAAATTCAGCTACTGCTTCGGGAGCAAAATAAGCTCTATATTTTCCAGGTGTAATTTTCTTAGGTGATTTTTCTAGTATTTTTAATTGCTTTTTTGCCTTTTCAATATGAGATGAATATTCATGGTCTTGCCAATGAGTGCCTGCATAAATGGCTTTGATTGCTTTTTGAGAGGGGGTATAAAGAGAATAATCAAAATAAAAATTATCTGTTAAAAACCAATGAAACTGTCCTTTTGAGTTCATATGGCTCCGTATGAGAGTGCCGGATGTAAGGAGTGCAACGAGATCATGAGAGTGGGCGGGTTTTAGGAGAGTTTCTGCAATTGTTTCTATTTCAGGTAGGCTTCCATAATGTTCCTCGTCGCTGTTTTCTCCTTGTTGAGGGAGAACAAGATAAGGGTCATCTGGCAAATATTTACATTCTTCTCGGCAATGTTCTAAGACTTGGAGGGCTGTTTTTAAGTCAGCAGTGAGGTCTCCTGTTATTAAAAAAGTACTTTTTGTATGGCGAAGGTGTGAAATAAAGTCCATAGTTAGATACCCCTGAATAACCTCAGAAGCTTGGCGAACTTTTGATTGATTAAATCTTATAAACAAAGAGTCTTCGCCAGAGTAAGTTAGGTTCATGTATTCATGAGCTTTAAGATTTTGGAAAAGCGCTTCGCCCAATCTTTTTAAGTTTTCTTTTTGGCGTTGATATTTTTCATTCCTCATGCGCTTCCTCCAAAGACTTCAATATTTTCAAACAAGCACGTAGGGACGGCATGACCTACCCGAATAAGTTGATTAGGCTCTCCCTTTCCACAATAGGGGGAGCCCAAAATCTCAAAGGTTGAAGCATTCCCCACCTTCTTTAGGTTGTTCCAAAAGGGAGTTGTTATGCCACGATAGTTAGGGTTTTTGATAACTTTTGTTAGTTTGCCGTTTTCAATGAGCTGACCATATTCACAACCAAATTGAAACTTGCGGCGATAGTCATCAATGGACCAACAGGAATTAGTCGTCATATAAATGCCTTGTTCAACGCTCGCAACCATCTCTAAAAAAGAAGTCTCTCCAGGCTCAATATTAAGATTTGCCATGCGGTCAATAGGGGGGCGATTCCAAGAACTTGCACGCGTGCAGGCAACACCAGGAACTTTTGCTCTTTTTTGACTGTCTACACCTCCTAAACCTCGGACAAGAAGACCGTCTTTAATGATATACTGGCGCTGAGCTTCCAATCCTGTATCGTCAAAAGCATATGACGCAAATTCACCTGCAACTGTGGGATCAAAAGTGACATTTAAAAGAGGGGAGCCATACTGCAAGCTTCCAAAATCAGATAAGTTTACAAAACTCCATCCTGCATAATTACGTTCATCTCCTAAAATACGGTCTAGTTCTAGAGGATGGCCAATAGATTCGTGAACTTGAAGATAAACTTGATCCGGGGCCAATATCAAGTCATAATTCCCCGTAGGACATTGCTCAGCTTTTAATAGTTCTAAGGCTTGATATCCTATTCTTTCAGCTTCTCTTTCAAGGTCTTCTTTTCTTAATAATTCGTACCCCCCTTGATGAGAAGGGATTCCGGTGCTACGCGTTTGTGTTTCTAACCCTTCTTGCGCTGTCGCACTGAGATTCGTTGTCACGAAGGACAGGTTTTGGTGTATAGCGGAGCCTGAACTGCTCACTAAATTCATTTCTTGTTCAGCGAGTATGGCTTGAGCAGTACAATTTACGATTTTATCAGAGATACTCATTTTCTGCGTTGCATCAAGAAGGAGTGTTGTAACGTCACCTGCTGTTGTTGGATTCAAGGAAAGTTGATGAACAGGCTTAAATTGACCCTTTGCTTTTAAACGGCAGCCCGTATGAAAAGGAAAAATTTTCCATGCAGATGTGTTTTTTGCCAAGAAAACAGCCCGATCACAAGCTTCTTGCAGGCCTTGGGGGCTCAGAAGGTTTGTTGCCGAGTAGGCGAACTGTCCATCCACTAAAGCCTCAATCACGCAGCCATGGTCAATTAGTGTATAGCAGTGATCAAACTTGCCGTTACGACAAATCAGATGTTTGCTTGTTTCTCTAACTTCTCTAATTCCAAGCCAGTCCGCTTGGTGACGGAGATTACCGATAAGTTTCTCTAAATTTAACATAAGCTAATTCCAATCGCGTGTTTTTAAGGATAAATTGGAAATTGTTGACAAAGGGTTTCAACTTTTTCCCGAACTCTTTTCTCTTGGAATTCTCCATTTTGAAGCACATCAGCAATCCAATGGCCGATTTGTGCAAATTCCCTTTCTCCAAATCCACGAGTTGTTCCAGCCGGGGTTCCAAGACGAATGCCCGAGGTTTGGGAGGGTGGTAGAGGATCAAAGGGAATTGCGTTTTTGTTACACGTTAAGCCTGCGCGCTCAAGAGCGGCTTCGGCGTCAGCACCAGTGACGTTAAAGGGACGTAAGTCCACAAGAAGCAAGTGACAATCCGTTCCATGGGTGCTGATGTTCAGACCTCGTTCTATGAGTGTATCTGAAAGAACCTGAGCGTTTTTAACAACGCTAGCGGCGTAAGTTTTAAAGGAAGGTTTTAAGGCTTCTCCAAAAGCAACAGTTTTGGCGGCAATAACGTGCATCAGAGGTCCTCCTTGAAGGCCTGGAAAAATGGCACTGTTGAGCTTTTTCCCAATGTCGGGATCATTTGCGAGAATCATGCCTCCTCGGGGACCCCGTAAGGTTTTGTGAGTGGTTGTTGTAATGACATGAGCATGGTCCACAGGGGAGGGGAAAACTCCGCCCGCAACGAGTCCAGCAAAATGGGCCATGTCCACCATCAAAAGGGCGCCCACCTCATCTGCAACCTTGCGAAAGGCTTCAAAATCAATGGTGCGAGGATAGGCAGAGCCTCCAGCGATGATGAGTTTAGGGTGATGTTCAAGAGCCTGGGCACGGACTTCGTCATAATCGATCCGGTGGGTTTCTTTATTGACGCCATAGCTGGCAATATTAAACCACTTCCCTGAGAGGTTAACCTTTGAGCCATGGGTGAGGTGTCCCCCTGCTGCCAAAGACATCCCTAAAATGGTATCTCCTGGGTTTAAAAAAGCCAGCAAGACGGCTTGATTGGCTTGAGAGCCGGAGTGGGGCTGAACATTCGCATAAGAGCACTTGAAAAGGGCACAAGCGCGATCAATGGCGAGTTGTTCCACCTTGTCAACCCATTCGCAACCTCCGTAATAACGCTTGCCCGGATAGCCTTCGGCGTATTTGTTGGTCAGCACAGATCCTTGGGCATCAAGGACAGCTTGCGAGACAATATTTTCGGACGCAATAAGTTCAATTTGATTTTGCTCGCGCTTTAACTCGCTTCCAATGGCGGCATAAATCTCTGGATCAGCTTGAGAAAGACTTTCTATAAAAAAATTTACTGCGTTAACCATTCTTAAAGTCCTCTCTTTTAAACTGATCTTATGACGGAGAAGACTAACAGATCAAACGTTCAAAATCTAGGGAGAGCGCGTCATGGTTGAAGAAGAAATTCGCAAGAGAGTAAAAAGTTTAAAAAGTCTTTACATGGATGTGCTGTGGTACGTCTTGGGAAGTGCTATTTTTACCCTTCTCTGGTTCATCTTTGATCGCAATGAGATTTTTTGGCCAAAATACATTATGCTTGTATGGAGTATTGCCCTGTTGATTGAGATGATTCGCAAAAAAGCCATCCCTCCCCTATCCAGCTACATTTTCTTTCTTAGCCCCGAATGGGAGGAAAGAAAAGTTAAAGAAATGTTGCAACCTTATCGAGACCAGCACAAAATTAGTCTTTCTCGTGATCAAAAGAAAAAGATTTAAAAATACTCAAGGCGTACAGAAAATAACTTTTCAAAGCGTTTGATGGCTGAGCTTGTGACAATCAAAATAATGCGATCATGAACTTTGATGAGGGTATCTTTTTTAGGCGGAAGCAGCTGTCCATCTCGAATGATGGCTCCCACTAATAGGTTCCGGGACATATTAATTTCCTCAATGGACATACCTAAAACACTGGATGTGCTGACAGCTTCGGCTTCAATGACCTCTCCAAAATTATCTCGAATAGAGTGCACGGTGCGGATGCGCCCGCGACGAACATATTGCAAAATAGTTGAAACCGTAAGGGCCTTTGGGCTGATAAGGGAGTCTATTCCCAAGGAGGTGATGAGACTTGAATAAGAAGAGCTGTTAATGAGGGCCATGGTTTGCTCAGCGCCCATTCGTTTGGCCAAAAGAGAGGAAATGATATTAACCTTGTCATCAGAGGTGACGGCGACAACCTTATTAGCAATTTTGGCATTGGCTTCCCGCAGAATTTCGCGGTCCAGAGCATCGCCTCGTAAAACAATGGTGCGTGAGAGTTGGTTCGCAACATATATGGCACGCTCTTTGTCATTTTCCACAAGCATCAAGGATATATCAGGATGATTTGCCTCAATTTCTTCTGCCAAGCATAAGCCTACATTTCCTCCCCCTAAAATGAGAAGGCGCTGGGAACGCACTTCATTAAAACCGAAGGCTTCAATGCCATGGCTGAAATTTTTTTGAGGGAGCAAGAGGTAAACCTCATCGTCTTCCTCAAGTTGATCCGATCCGGTGGGGATAAAACCGGCGTCTCCCCTGACGATAAAAAGGACACTGAGATCAAGTTTAGGAAAGAGGTTTTCTAAAAGACGGAGAGGAGTATTGAGAATGGGGGCCTTTTCTTGGCACCTTATTCCCACCAATTGAATCATGTTATCGGCAAAGGGAATGGCTTCAAAGGTTCCCGGAAAATCAAGGCCACGGCCAATGGCTCGAGCCACTTCAAGTTCAGGTGAGATAATAAGATCAATAGGCATATTATCCGGTTTGTAAAGATCCGTCCATTCTGGATTTAGATAGCTTTTGCTGCGCACACGAGCAATTTTAAGAGGCGCATTAAATAATGAATGGGCGATTTGGCAGGCGACCATATTGACTTCATCCGCAAAGGTTACTGCAATAATCATATCCGCATCCGCAAGCCCCGAGCGCGCCAAAACATCAGGGTGAGAGGCAAATCCAA
This sequence comes from Alphaproteobacteria bacterium, assembly GCA_019749915.1. Taxonomy (GTDB): domain Bacteria; phylum Pseudomonadota; class Alphaproteobacteria; order UBA9655; family UBA9655; genus UBA9655. The sequence continues at coordinate 32,635 of JAIEPE010000042.1, forward strand.
CAATGCCACGAACATCAAGGGTCGCTGAGATGTGATTAATTAGCTCTTCCGAATGATCAACAACAGTAACATCATTATCATGGGTGGAGAGGTAGCGCGCAATGCTAAAACCAACTTTCCCTGCGCCACAAATGACTACTTTCACGTTGTCCCCTTATTTTTATTTCTAAGTTATACTCATTTGATATGAAAATACCTTATAGTGGCTTTTCTCCGGTGTCATCTCTTCTTACCCTTGTCATCTCCGCGGAGGCGGAGATCCATCTTTGCTTCCTACTGGACCCCGCTGTCAAGCAGCGGGGCGTCAATGTAGAGCGTGGTTTTTAAATCGGTTTTGACGTCCCGCGGATTTACCGCGGGATCCAGTCATTTTCTGGATCCCTGTGTTCCCCGCCTTTGCGAGGACGGGGATGACACCTAGGTGAATTTTTAGAGTCTTACTTATAAGATAACCCTTTTCTCTGTTCTTAAATTTTGTTCACGGAGCCTATTCATTTCAAAAAATTATAGCTCTTTTTCCAAGTAAAGGGCAAGATCATGCTCACTTAATTTGGTGACATCCTTTGTTATTTCCGTCGTCACTTTCGAAAGGGTTTGCTTACAAAGATTTGCTCGAATGTCTCCCAAAGTTTTAGGAGGAGAGATGATGATAAGCTCATCAAATTCTGCCTTTTCATTGGCTTTTTCTAAAATTTGGCAGAGCTCTTTTGCAAAAAGTTCCTTTTGATATTGATGCCAGTCCGTACGGGGTTGGTATGCATGACGGGTGGGATTGCTGCTTTCATAAGCTCTCCCTGGTTTGTCGGGACCATGTTCACTGTCCTTTAAGTTTTCACCAACATAATCCTGGCCTTTGGCGTCATTAAGTATGGTGTGATTTTTTGAAAAGATTCGAGCTCTAGCTCCATCAGCAACCAGGACCCATATTGTTTTTTGTTTGTGCATGTGCAGTCTCCCTATCATATGTCTATCATAATAGTATGAAGAGAAAAGATAAACATCTCGTTAATGAATAACACTTTCAAGGCTGACGTGCTTAACACCGGACAAATTTTTTTCGTCGTCATTGCGAGCTCCCGAAGGGAGCGCGGCAATCCATGAATTTACTTGAAAGATGGATTGCTTCGTCGGGTCTTCGCCCCTTCTCGCAATGACAAAAAAAACTGGTTTTCCTTGGTATATAAAAATCCGTCCGGTGGTAAGGCTGAAGTGTGAATTTCAATTAGGCGACATAAGAAGAAAGAGAGTTAACTCTCCATCTCTTGAAGAATTGCTGCCTTGCGGGATGTGCCCATGACTTTATTCCATACCTTTTCAAAAACCCGGCAAAGCGCCCCATTAGCCATGACGTTTGAGCTGGTGATCAAGGGATCTAAAAAGACGTTCAGAGCTAAAATAATCGCAATCATTTCCGGATTAAAGTTTAGGTAACTCTCATAAATAGGCAGCATAATAAAGATAGCACCTCCTAAAACAGCGGCCGTTGCATAGCGTGCAAGTACGAAAACGACGCTAAAACTAAGCCATGTGCCAAGGTCCGGATTGGCACCATAAAAATGCCGATAAATAAGGAAACATAAAAACGCTTGAGCAATGCAATCCCCAATCTGTTGAATGTTGGTCGTGGCCGGAATAATCCCTTGAGCCAGCTTGGGATCTTTAAGATTCTTTGCAGCTCCTTGAATAGTCCAGGGCATGGTGGAAAGGCTGCAGCCCGAGGTTAGAGCAATGCCACCCGCAGGAAGAAGATTTCTAATGTTTCCTATGATCTTGTGTAAAGACAGGCCCGCCCCGAGGGTAAAGAGAAACAGAAGGTAGACAAAAATAAAAGCGATGAGCCACAAGACTAAAAGTGAATAATGAGCGAAAACATGGGTAAGCAGGTTTGTTTGATACATTTGTACAGCAAATCCCAGGATAAAGAGGGGGATTAACCGGGCAAAAACGCGGGTAAGAATCCACTCCATAATGGTTTTTCCTTGAGAAATCAGTTGACTAAGGCCTGCCGTTGGTTTAAGCGCGTTAAAACATCCCAATACAAGGCCTGCAATAGCGCCCTTTTCTGCCGACCACCAAGCCGGCTTTATAGCAGGAAGGCGCCAGAGAGCCGTGAACTCACCAGAGAGGTCTGTCGCGCCGAAGGAGGGCAACATTTCAGCAGCAAAACTGGCACATCCATAGGCATACCAAACGCTCATAAAGTTAGAACATGCCTCAAAGAGCAAGAGGGCCAGGATAAATAAGGGGGCTTTTTTTTCAAAAGACTGCACCGCATACGCAATAAAAAAGCCAACCGTAATGGGCATCACCCAAATCAGCATGTCCTTAATAAATAAGCTGAGAGTATAAAAAAATTGATGCACGGGCCCTGGCAATAAGTTAGCAAGTAAAAGATAAGCCCCTAAGACAAAAAAGACTTGGAAGCTGCGATGTTTAAGGAGAGTTGTGAGAGGTGAGACTGATTTCATATTTTTTTCCATTTTTATTTGAAATTGCTCCGTTCTTTGTTCATAGCAAATTTTTAAATCATTGGGAATGAAAAAATGAAAAAAAAGCTTCATGGAAATTTATACTGTGTTTATCTCTCTTTTTTCTCCACATCTGGAGGAAGTGCCACAGCCTTAACTTCGTCTGGATTAAGGGTGCCCAGTTCATAGGGGCCATAGTGGGTGCGAATCAAGCGGTTGACAGGCCAGCCGAGGTGTTCAAAAATCCGGCGAATCTCACGATTTTTGCCCTCCTTAAGGCTGACCAAAAGCCAAGCATTATCACCTTGTTGGCGTTCCAGAGTTGCAGTAATAGAACCATAATGAATGCCCTCAACAGTGATGCCCTTTTTGAGAGTTTTAAGGGTTTGTGGATCAACGCGGCCATGGACGCGTACTCGGTAGGTACGCACCCAGCCTGTGGAGGGAAGCTCCAGATGACGAGCCAGCTCTCCGTCATTTGTTAGCAAGATCAACCCTTCGCTGTTGAGATCAAGGCGCCCTACAGAAATAACCCGTGGGAGGTTTTTGGGGAGTGTCTCAAAGAGGGTAGGTCGCCCTAATTCATCCTTGTGAGAAGTCACGAGTCCTTTGGGTTTATAGTAAAGCCAGAGGCGGGAAGGGGTTTTTTGAGGGAGCGGTTTTCCGTCTACTACAATGTGATTTTCAGAGGTGACACAAAAGGCGGGCGAATCCAAAACAGCTCCATCCACAGAAACGCGTCCCTCGTGGATCCAGGTTTCTGCTTCTCGCCGGGAACAAAGTCCTGCACGGGCCATGACCTTAGCGATGCGCTCGCCCTTATTCACGGCAGGCTTGGATAAAGGCTTTAAAAATTTTACTTGATTGAGAACAGTCTAAGAAACATTCAGGATGCCATTGGAGACCAAGGCAGAAACGATGGTGAGGTGATTCAAAGCCTTCAATAATCCCATCCGGGGCTATCGCATTAAGAATTGCTGTAGGGGCAAGGTCTTTTACGGCTTGATGGTGGACGCTGTTGACGTCAAGTTCTTCTGTGTTAAGGATTCCGTGCAGTAATGTTTGAGGTGTAATTTTTACTTTATGACACGGTTGATGGGGATTTTCATCCTGGACATGACTTAAGGCCTCGGGGACTTCATCAGGAATATGTTGAATTAGCGTGCCTCCTAAGGCCACATTTATAAGCTGCTCTCCTCCACAAATACCAAAGACGGGTATATTTTTTTCAAGAGCTCGTTTTGCAATTGCCATTTCAAAATGGGTGCGCTTGGGCTTGAGAATGGTTTTAGGATGAAGAGTTGTTTCTCCGTAGAACTTAGGGTCAACGTCATGTCCTCCTCCGGTAATCAGAAGTCCTTGAATCCTGGACAGAAAGTCATCGACCAGGTCCAGCTCATGAGTCAGAGGAAAGGGCACGCCGCCTGCGTGCTGAATGCTTGAACAATAGTTGTCGCGCAAGGCATACCAAGGATAATTAGAGTATCCGCCTGGATCGCGAGAGTCAAATGTAATTCCAATGAGAGGTTTTTGTGTCATGATCAAAGTCCTAAAAAAACAATTTTTGCATTATAAACACTTTATTTCCCATTTAAAATGGGTAAAGTGAGAAAAATTAAGTTAGTTAAAAGGTTAAAAATGGAAAACACATGTATACTTGCCCAAACGTCAATGGCATGGCCTTTTGAAGAAGCTCGGAAAATTCTTGACCGCATTCAGGGAAAAATACCTGAGAAGGGCTTTGTTTTATTTGAGACCGGTTATGGCCCATCAGGGCTTCCTCATATCGGAACTTTTGGAGAAGTTGCGCGTACTACCATGGTTCGTCAAGCCTTTTCCTTGCTCTCTGATATTCCCACAAAACTGTATGCAGTTTCCGATGATATGGACGGCTTGCGGAAGGTGCCAGATAATATTCCCAATGGAGAGATGGTGCGGGAACATTTAGGCAAGCCCTTAACCCAGATTCCTGATCCCTTTGGTACTCATCAGAGTTTTGGTCATCATAACAATGCTCGCCTCCGTGCCTTTTTAGATACTTTTGGATTTGAATATGAATTTGTAAGTGCGTCTGAATGTTACACGTCGGGGCGCTTTGATCCCATGCTTCTTTCCGTTTTGGCCCATTATGAGGCCATTATCAGCGTTATTTTACCTACGTTGGGCCCAGAGCGGCGAGCTACCTACAGCCCTTTCCTTCCTGTGTGCGCGGAAACGAGGCGCGTTCTTCAAGTGCCTGTGGTAGAGCGGGATGAAAAAGCGGGCACAATTGTTTATAAGCGAGAAGATGGAAAACTCGTTGAAACGAAAGTTACAGGCGGCCATTGCAAGCTGCAGTGGAAGGCAGATTGGGGCATGCGTTGGGCAGCCTTTGATGTGGATTATGAAATGTCCGGAAAGGACCTGATTGATTCTGTCAAATTGTCGAGCCAAATTTGCCGCATTTTGGGGCATAAGCCCCCTGAAGGCTTTAACTTTGAGCTTTTCTTGGATGCAGATGGTACGAAGATTTCCAAGTCCAAAGGCAATGGGCTCTCCATGGAGGAATGGCTCCAATATGCGCCTGAGGAAAGTCTTGCTTACTTTATGTATCAATCGCCCCGGAAGGCCAAGCGCCTTTATTTTGATGTGATTCCCCGGGCTGTGGATGAGTATTTGAGTTTTCTTGAAAAATTTCCTGAACAACCTTTGGATCAAAAATTGGGCAACCCCGTTTGGCATGTGCATAATGGAAAGCCTCCTCAGGAAGAGCTGCCTTTAACTTTTGGAATCCTCCTAAACCTTGCGAGTGTCACCAATACGGAAGATAAAAAAGTTTTGTGGGGCTTTATCAGTCGCTATGCAAAAGGAGCTACTCCTGAATCTATGCCCATGGTGGATCATTTGGTGGGGTACGCTATCGCGTATTATCGTGATTTTGTGAAGCCCCATAAGCATTACCGGATGCCGACGGTCGAGGAGCGTAAGGCTCTTGAAGATTTGGCTCTTGCCTTAAAGAACGTTGAACCGACTCCAGAGGCTATTCAAGAACAAGTCTTTGAAGTGGGAAAGCGTCACAATTACACTAATTTGCGGGACTGGTTTAAGGCTCTTTATCAGATTTTACTGGGTCAGGATGAAGGGCCAAGGATGGGCTCTTTCATTGCCCTTTATGGCATTCAAGAGACGATTCAGCTTATTGAAGACGCATTGAAGAAGAATGAATGACGGTTCCCATATTTCTTGGCCCCAGGCCCTTTGGCGAGGCGGGAGGCGTCGGTGCCCTCGATGTGGTGAGGGGCGCATGTTTCAAGGGTATTTAACGCCGCATCAAAAATGTTCCCATTGTGAACTTAATTTTGAAACTTTAAATGCCGACGATGGACCAGCGTATATTGCTATGGGGCTGGTGTGCCTTTTTGTGGTTCCCTTCTTTTTTATTGCTCAAGTTCTTTATGAACCGCCTTTTTGGTTGGCGCTTGTCATCAGTCTTCCCCTGACCTTGGGAATTATTTTGGGGCTGTTGCCCCTAGTTAAGGGAGCTTTTATGGGCGCCTTATGGAAGAGTCGTACCTGACTTCATTTGAGCGCCAATATGCTTTTTACCCCGGGCATGTGCCAGATCTTCTTGCCGTTGACGGGCTCGTGCGGCCTCTTTTTTTTCGGGGGAGAGGAGATGCGAACAACGGGGACAGGAAACCCCGCGCTCATAAAGGGGAGAAAGGGTATCCTCTTTCGTCATGGGATAGCGGCAGCCATAGCAAGTGTCATAATGGCCCAGGGCAAGGCCATGGGCGACAGCAACCCGTCCATCAAAGACAAAACATTCACCTTCCCACAAGCTTTTTTCCTGAGGGACAGTTTCTAAATATTTTAAAATGCCGCCCTTGAGATGATATACCTCTTCAAACCCTTGAGAGAGCATATAGGCCGAGGCTTTCTCACACCGAATGCCACCGGTGCAAAACATGGCTACCTTGCGGTGTTTTGTTTTATCAATCTTTTTCACATAATCGGGAAATTGAGTAAATGAGTGGGTTTCAGGATTGAGAGCCCCTTTGAAAGTGCCAATCTCCACCTCATAATCATTGCGGGTATCGAGAAGTAATACTTCCGGATTCGAGATAAGGTCATTCCATTTGTCTGCGTCTACGTAAGTGCCAACGGCCTGTGTGGGATCAATGCCGGGAACCCCCAGAGTCACAATTTCTTTCTTCAGGCGCACCTTCATGCGATGAAAGGGCATTTTTTCCGCAAAGGATTCTTTGTATTCAAGGTTGTCAAAGCGGGTTTCAAGGAAATCTTTCAACGCATCAATACTGGCTCTGGATCCTGCAACTGTCCCATTAATTCCTTCCTTGGCCAAAAGAAGAGTGCCCTTAATGTCATGCTGATCGCACAACTTTTTCAGGCACGGCTGTAGCTCCTTATAATCAGGCAGCGGCATAAATTGATAAAGGGCAGCAACAATAATTTTATTCATGGGCGTAAAATAAAAGATATTTCCTTAAGATGCAAGGCTTTCGTTCACAATAAGTCGGTTGCTTGGTGTGTCAATAGCACTTTAAAATGTCCGAACTAAATAGCACAAGGATTGTCCGAATTAGAGGTCTCATGAGGGCGTCG
>JAIEPE010000016.1 GCA_019749915.1 Alphaproteobacteria bacterium
TTGTTGTCCATTTTTCACTCCTTCAATATAATCTTTTTAGTTATAATGAAAAAACTTTAAAGAACGGTTAATTTAACAAATTGTTCCATAAATTTCTCAGAGAAATTAAATAAATGAAGTTACATTTTATTGTCTTACTGAGTAAGAGAAACCAGCTCTTCCAAGATTTTGCGTGTGCCCATAAGGCGTGCTTTTGCTGTTTCAAGGGAGCGCATGTAGACTATTTTTTGATCTGGCCTAATTTTGGCAGTCCCTTTTTGATTGGTGATATGTTCAAGGAGCTGGGTAGGGTTTTTGAAAATGTTTTGATAAAAGCTGACAAGAACTCCCTTGGGGCCGCTTTCAACTTTTTCAATATTGGCTTGACGTGAAAGAGATTTAAGATAAATCACTTCAAGAAGATTTTTGACTTCCTCGGGCAACGGACCAAATCGATCCACCAGCTCAATGGCAAAATGATCAATCTCTTCTCGCGTACTCAAGGCACTGAGGCGCTTGTATAAACTCAAGCGAAGTCCTAAATCAGCGACATAAGTTTCGGGAATCAGGACAGAAAGCCCCACACTTATTTGAGGCGTCCAATCGGCGGAGACAAAAGTTTCTCCTTCCTTCTCCGCTTTTAATGCCGCAATCGCTTCTTCAAGCATGTGTTGGTAAAGCTCAATCCCCACTTCACGAATATGGCCCGATTGTTCTTCTCCCACCAAATTTCCAGCACCGCGAATATCCATATCGTGGCTGGCCAACGTAAATCCAGCACCTAAACTATCGAGAGATTGGATGACTTCTAAACGCTTTTGAGCCTCAAGAGAAAGGACTTGGGCTGCGGGGTAGGTCAGGTAAGCATAGCCTCTCACCTTTCCGCGTCCAACCCTACCGCGTAATTGGTAGAGTTGAGCGAGACCGAAAAGATCGGCCCTATGAATAATCAGTGTATTAGCCCTTGTTACATCAATTCCCGATTCAATGATGTTGGTACTTAATAGCACATCAAAAGCGCCGTCATAAAAATCGGTCATCACACTTTCAAGAACAATAGGGGACATCTGTCCATGGGCAATGGCAAATTTGACTTCTGGCACAAATTCACGCAGCCGTTCAGCTACTTTATCGATGTCAGAAATGCGGGGGCATACGTAAAAGCTTTGTCCGCTCCGGAATTGCTCACGCAACAGCGCTTCTCTCACTACCATAGCATCAAAAGGCAGCACAAAGGTGCGCACCGCCATCCGGTCCAAAGGAGGGGTTGTGATCAAACTCATTTCCCGCACCCCAGAGAGAGCCATTTGAAGAGTTCGCGGAATAGGTGTTGCCGTTAAGGTTAAGACGTGGACGTTGGCTTTAAAGTTCTTAAGTCTTTCCTTTTGTGACACACCAAAATGTTGTTCCTCGTCCACGATGAGGAGCCCTAAATCATGAAATTCAATCGATTTTGCTAAAAGGGCGTGGGTTCCAATGATGATTTGGATATCTCCGGACTTGAGTTGTTCTCGCACCAAACGGGCTTCCTTTGGTTTGACGAGGCGGGAAAGCTGCGCCACTTTCAAGCCCGTGTCCCTAAACCTGGACACAAAGGATTGATAGTGCTGGCGGGCGAGAAGGGTTGTGGGAACAATAACAGCGACTTGTTTGCCGCTGGAAGCCGCCACAAAGGCAGCCCTAAGCGCAACTTCTGTTTTTCCAAAACCAACGTCGCCACAAATAAGGCGGTCCATGGGTCTTCCTACGGTGAAGTCATTGAGGACGTCCTCAATAGCGACAAGTTGATCATCGGTTTCAGGATATGGAAAGCGTGCCACAAATTCCTCATAAAAGCCTTCCGTTTTTTGGAGAATATCTCCCTTTTGAAGGTAGCGGGTAGCCGCAATCTTTAAAAGATAATCCGCAACTTCCTTGAGCCGTTTTTTGACTCGCGCCTTCCGAGCTTGCCAAGCCACACCCCCCAATTTATCGAGAGAAGCAATAGCATCAGAGCCCCCATAGCGGGAGATAACCTCGATATTTTCTACAGGAACAAAAAGCTTATCGCCACCGTCGTACATGATCTCAAGACAATCATGGGGGGCCTCCCCCACCTTGAGGGTTTGAAGCCCTTTATAGCGGCCAATGCCATGCTCCACATGAACCACAAGGTCATCAATTTGAAGGCTAGAGGCTTCTAAGATAAAGAGATCGCTGCGCTTTTTCTGTTTATGAGGGTGACCCATCCTCTCCCCCAAAATATCCTCTTCCGTGAGCACAAGAAGACCAGGGGCTTCAAAGCCCTTATCCATTTCAAGCACAGCCAGGGTAGGGGAGGGCTCTTTGAAAACCTCAGAAAAAGCCTCAATCCGTCTAAAGGGCTCAAAGCCATGTTCTTCCAGAATATGCGACAATCGCTCCGCTGATCCGTGGGTCACCGCCATCAATAGGATTTGTTTTCCTTCCTTTTGATAGGTTTGCAGCGCTTCCACAACAGAGGTGTACATATTTTCTGTTGACGTTCTCGTTCCCGCAAAAGACGGCGCCTTTTTCCCAGCAGCACTGACCACATTCCCTTTAAAGTCAGGATGATCGAAGGGGGTAAAGATTATTTTTTGGGAAGTGGGGAGAGCTTTTTTCCAAGACTCTTTTAGGTCATACAAAGTTTCAGGAGGCAAAGGATGATACGGAACCCCATGCTTTTCCAAGGACTCAAACTGAAGGCGCGTCTGATAATGGTCTTTGACCTGTTCAAGGAAGACATTTCCTGCATCCTCAATATGGTCATCAAGGCAAAAAAAGGCACCAGAAACATAATCTAACAAGGAAGATAAGTGCTCATAAAAGAGGGGCAGCCAGTGTTCATAGCCCGCATAGGCCCGACCTTCAGAAATAGTCGTATAAAGAGGATCGGTTGATTCAGCGGAGCCAAAAGCAGCGCGATAGCCCTTGCGGAAGCGCTCAATGGTTTCCTGGGTTAAACTAATTTCCCCCATGGGCTTGAGAACCAAATTTTCAGCTTTTCCCGTACTGATTTGTGAAAGGGGATCAAAGGTGCGCAGGCTTTCCAGGGTTGATCCAAAAAAATCGAGACGAAATGGCAGGGAATACCCGGGAGGAAAGAGATCCAGGAGACCGCCACGAATGGCATACTCTCCCCACTCCCTAACGCTCTCACGGCGCACATATCCATTTTTTTGAAGAAAATCGAGAAGGAGAGCGTGATCAACCTCTTGACCGGCTTTTAAATTCCATAATCTTCCGTGAAAAGCCTCCTTTGGTGGGACCCTTTGTAGCAGGGCCTGAATGGAGGTAATAAGAAGGCAGCTTTCACTGTTGGCGCTTAAGGTTGTTAAAGCATGGAGGCGCTGGGCTTGAATATCCGGATGGGGTGAACTTCGATCATAGGGCAAACAATCCCAGCCAGGAAAAAAGAGAACCTCTTTTCCGGGACTAAAAAAAGCCAGCTGATTTCGGAGCCGCAAAGCCCGCCCTTCATCGCGCGCAATGAAGACGAGCTTTTTCTGCTTTTGAGAAAGTTCAGCCAAAAGAAGAGTATCATACCCATCCAAAACGTGGGTTAAGAGAGCTGGTGCTTGAAAGGGAGGAAGAAAATTCATAATGTTTTTTTAAAGTTATGCAGTTCATTCACAAGAGATTCTGACACTCCTGAAGGCAGAGGGCCATTATCAAAAAATAAGGCATAAAGGGTTTGGTCCGGGAAGGAAAGAAGAAATTCAAAATCCTCTAAATCGGCTCTGTCCATCGACAGAGCCTTTTTTCCAAATTCACCTAATAAAAAGTCCATTTCTCGCATCCCCCGATGCTGACTTTGATAGAGCAGGCGCTTTCTATAAATTGATATATTTTCCATCCGTTCTTTTTTGCATATTTTTTGAGTGGCGGGAAGAATTCTGCAATTCTCTCATTTAGTTTTCTTTTCTCAAAAAACGAACACATTTAATAGGGAGATGCCTGCTAAACAAAGCGCTATGAAGACAGCTGAAGAGGCGGCATCCTTTGAAAATTTGATCAAGGGTTCCTGTTGCTGCGTTCGTGCATCGTTTGCTTTTTCAAGGGATGTGTTCAATAATTCTGTAATGAGAACAAGTGCAAAAGAAAAAAGAACAAACATCTTAGATGTCTTGTCGGCCTGAACAAACACAACAAAAGGTGCTATAAGAACTGAGACAATGACTTCTAAACGAAAGGCCCATTCGCTTTTCCAGGTTAAAATCAATCCGTTGAGGGAATTCAGGGGAGTCTCTATTATTTTAGTCATATCCTACTCTTATTTCACGTTCATACGAATACGATAACGCAAGCTCACCTCATCTTGAGGCGGAATATCTATCGTCCAAGTAATTCTCTTATCTTCCTCTTCATGAGGGTGAGTCTCTCTTAAAATCACCCACTCTCCCAAAACGTCTTGGAAAATGGTGACTTGTTTAATTGTATCCGTTGTATTTTTTAAATCTAACCGATATCCCGATTCTACTACATTACTGCCCAACTTCCGATAATCCGTCTGGCGCATTTCCGTTGTGACCTCTTTTGTACTACCCACTCTTATACTTAAAGATTGATCAATGGGGGTGAGAGGTGATTTATTGTCACCAATATAAAGAAGGGACCCATCTCCATTGCGCTGAAAGACTTGCATGTTCCCTTCTGGAAAAACAACACCAAGACCTTGAGTCTTTGTATTTTTGACAGATAACCACGTTTCAGCCTTAGGCTTCATCACCAGACCTTCTTCATTCACCGTAATATCATTCTTCGGATAAACCCTGTAACTTCGAACAGGCGTAAGATTTGCAGCTGAAAACCACATAAGATTCTTAACCGATTTGTCGGGGAGACTTGTGGGTCGTTCCACATCATAAAAAAAGCCCTTTTGCTGAGCTATGCGAAAGTGCCCTTTTTTAATATCTACACGGCTGTTGTTATGAATCGCAATCCAACTGTTTAAATCAAGGTGTGCTCCGTCAACTCCCACAATAATTGTGTAACCTGCATACCAAGAAAAACCTTTTGCAAGATAGCCCATATCGAATTCATATTCCCCAGCCTTAGAATTCAAAAATTTCAAGGTAATCATGGGCTCAGAAACTAAAGTATAAGGAAGATGAGGAAAGGCTATGCGATGTTTGTTAACTGAAAAAATTGTCCCCTGAGAGTCAACAATCCCATCTTCCCCATCAAGGGAGAGAAGAGTCCCTGTAAGGGGTACAGGGCGGGATGAGAGAGGAAGAATATTAATGGTTTCTCCAATGGAGTGCTCAAGCAATTTCTCTCGGGTAATATCAGGACTTTGATAATTATATTCTAGAACTTTGATTGAGGAGGAAGGAGGAATAAGTTGAAAAAGAAAGCTATTCATAAGAACGGATGCGGGAACATCCTTGATTAAAAGTTTGTTAGAGCCTTCCGCCAGCCAAGCCTTTCTTCTTTCCTTAATCAGTGCCATGTCCTGAGGATATAAGGTAACATTCACTTCAAGTTGGGTTGATTGGGAGACATCTTGAACCACTGCTTTTACTGAAGATATTAGAAAAAGAAATCCAATAACAAAAACGTATCTCATGGTTACCCCACTTTTTTTAGTTCAAGAGATTGCAGTTCCCTGGGCATTTGGTCAAGGGGTTCAAGATCGGTAATTTCAGTGGCTTGCGACGTTGCCCCCAACTCTTTAAATTTTCGTGCGCTTGAAAGCACACGATGTTCAAGGCTTCCTACCGCTTGATTATAGGATTGAACAGCACCACCTAAGCTCTTCCCCAAACGTGCAAAATGATCAGACATATCTGAAAGACGTTTATAAAGCTCGCGACCAAGATCACTAATCTCCTTGGCATTTTCAGCAAGCTGTTCGTGACGCCAGCCATAGGCCACTGCCCTTAAAAGGGCAATAAGGGTTGTGGGAGTTGCAAGGATAATACGCTCCTCAACGCCAGCTTCGATAAGGCTAGGATCTTGTTCTAAGGCGGCACTAAAAAAGGTTTCTCCTGGTAAAAATAAAACGACGAAGTCAGGAGCAGGTTGGAATTGTTCATAATAGGATCGTTTGGCGAGAGCTCTGATATGGATTCGCACTTGACGTGCATGATCTTTTAGTTTCTCTTTGCGTACGTTTTCATCTTTGGCTTCTAAGGCTTCAAGGTAGGCCGCTAAAGGCGCTTTGGCATCCACAATAATTTTTTTATTACCGGGAAGATTAATAATGAGATCGGGCCTGAGTCTTCCCTCATTTTCTGAAGAGGTGACTTGTTCTTCAAAATCACAGTAATTCAGCATGCCTGCCATCTCAACAACACGCCTTAACTGCATTTCTCCCCATCGTCCTCTTACGGAAGGCGTTTTTAAGGCATTGACCAAATTTGAGGTTTCGGATTTAAGTTGATTTTGGCTCACTAAAAGCTCGCTCACCTGATGCTTCAGGACCGCATAAGCGCTCATCCTCGATTTCTCAAGCTCAACTATTTTTTTATCAACGATTTGAAGGGATTCGGTCATCGGCTTTACAAGGTCTGCAATTGCTTTTTGTCGGCTGGAAAGATCGACTTTAGAGGACTCTTGAAATTTTTCGAGGGTTGCTGTAGCCAACTCTAAAAAAGATTTGTTCGTTAAAGAAAGTGCTTCAGAAGAGATCACTTTGAATTTATCTTCCCATTGCTTTTGAATATTTTCCAAAAGACTTAATTTATCTTTATTTTCTTTTTCTGTGCGTTGAAGCTCTATCCGTAACTCAGCATTTCTCTCTCCCAGCATCCGGAGCTCCTCATCTTTCCGAATCAAAAGCTCTTCAAGATTGGGAAGACGGTTGGCTCTTTCCTGATAAAGAGTTTTCTCTTCATTGAGATATGAAATTTTCTTTTGAAAATAAATAAATAGAGAGAGTCCAAGGAGGAGAGATCCTATAAGAGTTACTAATACAAGACTCAATTCAGTCATAAGCGGGCCTACTCATTATCGTTAAGAAAAAAGTTCATTAATTATGATAATTCCTCTGGCATCTTTAACCAACTTGTTTTATGAAATTAAAATTATACACAATTTACTTTGATTGTAACACAGCTTGAGGAGGAACACATGGCCAATATAGAACTCGTTTTTCAAGCAGGTGCGGGTTTAGTATTATTCATTTTCCTAGCCTGGATTTTTAGCGAAAATAGAAAACAAGTCAATTTTAAAAGTGTCTTCTTAGGGCTTGCCATTCAAATTCTTCTAGCCGTTGTTGTCACAAAATTTGGATTTGTACGTTCAGGCTTTCTCTGGGTTGGTGAAGGCGTCATGGCACTTAAGGACGCCACCGTTGCTGGAACAAGCTTTGTTTTTGGCTATTTAGGAGGTGGTGACACACCCTACTCTGCAAAGGAAGGGTCCAACAGCTTTATCTTCGCTTTCCAAGCGTTACCCATGGTTATCGTTATTAGTGCTCTTGCCATGCTTTTATTTCATTGGCGTATTTTGCCTTTTATCGTGAAGCTTTTTTCAGGTATTTTTCAAAAAATTCTTGGAATTGGTGGTGCCCTTGGGGTTTGTGCGGCGGCTAAAATCTTTTTAGGACAAACGGAAGCTCCTCTTCTTGTCAGGCCTTATCTTGGAAAATTTACCAGAAGCGAGCTTTTCACAGTCATGACTGCAGGTATGGCGACAACGTCCATTTCCATTATGGTTCTTTATGCCATGATTTTAGAAGGTACTGTTCCCAATCCCATTACCCACATCCTCACAGCCTCTATTATTAGTGTTCCTGCGGCGATTACTATCTCTCGAATTCTCATTCCCCAAGTGGGAGAAGATACCTCTGGTCATCTTGTAGTACCCTATCAGTTCTCTGGATCTATGGAAGCTATTACCCAAGGGACATCTGACGGTATGCGCCTTTATATCAATATCTTAGCTATGTTGATTGTTTTTCTTGCAATTGTGGCCCTTGCTAATTCTCTTTTGGGTCTTCTTCCCAGCATTGATGGAGAGCCTATGAGTTTACAGCTCCTTTTAGGATATATTTTAGCTCCTCTTGCCTGGTTTATCGGAATTCCTTGGAGCGAAGCTATTCCCGCAGGTGCCCTTTTAGGAAAAAAGACAATCCTTAATGAAATTGTGGCTTTCGTGGGCCTTGCTGCCCTTCCTGCTGGTGTTCTCAGTGTGAAAAGTAGCATCATTATGACCTATGCCCTTGCCGGTTTTGCTAATTTGAGCAGTATCGGTATTCAGATTGGAGGCATTGGCACTATGGTTCCTGAGCGAAAGCAAGAGATCATCTCCTTAGGGATCAAAGCCCTCATAGCCGGAACGATTGCCAGCTGTATGAGTGCTGCAATTATCGGCATCTTGTATAGCATTGGGTAAGGTTCTTCTTATTGGAGGGCCAACAGCAAGTGGAAAGTCTTCTCTAGCCCTTAAAAAAGCCAAAACATTAGACGGCGTTATTATCAATGGAGATAGCCTTCAGGTTTATCGCGGTCTTGAAATTCTAACGGCTCAGCCTTCTCCTCAAGAGTGCCAGGAAGTGAATCACCATCTTTATGGCTTTCTTGACCCCACCCAAACCTTCTCTGTTGGAAAGTGGCTTCATTTGGTAACATCTGAAATTGAGGCGGCTTTAAAAAACAATAAGCTCCCTATCGTTGTGGGGGGAACAGGTCTTTATCTTAAATCTTTAAGAGATGGCATTTCAATGATCCCCTACATCGATCCACAAATTCGAAAGCAACTAAAAGACTCTCAAGAAGAAAACTATGCTGAGCTCAAGAACGTTGATCCCCTTCTCGCGGGGCGTCTTTCTCCTCAAGATCGTCAAAGGACACAAAGAGGACTTGAAGTTTTTTATGGAACAGGAAAACCTCTCAGTTTTTGGCAAGCTCAAAAACCACTGCCTTCTGCTTACGAATTTGAAACTTGCCTCCTGATGCCTAATAAACAGGAGCTTGAAGACCGTATCACCTTGCGTTTACATAACATGCTGGAAGAGGGTGTTTTGGATGAAATTTCTCGTCTCCGACTCTCGTCCCTCTCTTGTCAAGCAAGAAAAGCCATTGGATTTCAAGAGTTTGAAGCTTATTTGAAGGGGGAGATTTCTATTGAAGATGCTTTTGAATTAACTTTGATTCACACTCGTCAATATGTCAAACGACAGTTAACATGGTTTCGCCATCAATTCAAAAAAACGTAAGACCTTGTTTACAAATTCGCTGGGAACAGCCTATGATTCAGAGAGAACTTAAAAGACATATTTTATGAAAATGAATTGGGATAAACTTCGTATTTTTTATACGGTAGCGTCAGCGGGAAGCTTTACCAAAGCTACCCTTAACCTCAATATTAGCCAATCAGCAATCAGTCGCCAAATTCATATTCTTGAGAAAGAACTTGGCCTTAAACTTTTTAAACGGGTTGCCCGTGGCTTAGTTTTAACCGAAAATGGCGAAATGCTTTATGAGATCGTCGCAAAGGTTTTCGCAAAGATTTCATCAGCTCAAAGTGAGATTGAAGAACTCAAAAACTATACCCGCGGTCCTCTCCGTATTGCTGCCACTGTCGCTTTTGGCTCCCTATGGCTGGCAGAACGTATTCAAAAATTTATAGATCAATATCCCGACATTGAAATCAGTGTTTTTTTAAAGGATGATGAAATTGATCTTAATCTTCGTGAGGCTGATGTGTGGATCACGCCTGTATTGCCCACTTACTCGGATATGATTCACTCAATTCCTTTTCCTTTTCCTTTTCACGTGTACGCAAGCAAATCCTATCTTAAAAAATATGGGACTCCCCAAAAATCAGAGGATCTGGATCACCATCAACTGATTGTTTTTGGAAGAGAAATGCCCCACGTATACGGGAATCTCAATTGGCTTTTAACGGTTAAAGCCCAATCGCGTAGAAAGCCCTATCTCGTTTTAAACAATGTTCAAGCCATCCAAGAAGCGACAAGTGCAGGTCTTGGAATTTCAGCTCTTCAAAAGTATGTTGTTAAAAATGACCCTGAATTAGTGGAAATCCTTCCCAACCTTCCCAAGGTTGTTTTAAATCAGTACGCTGTTTATCCTTCTCACTTAAAAACAATTAAACGGGTCCAAGTTTTTATTGATTTCCTGAATCAAGAAATGAAAAGAGAAGAATAGATTTATATGGAGCCTCATTTCTTGTCTATTATTATTAAAAATTTGGGAAAATCTTATAATGTTGCTATTTTAAAAGACATTAATCTTGAAGTTCCACAAAATCAAATTCTAGGGATCATTGGAAAAAGCGGAGCAGGGAAAAGTACTCTTTTGCGTTGTCTCAATGGACTCGAGCAACCGACCACGGGGACAATCACAATTGATAATCAATTATTCACTGGCGTTTCAGATAAAGAGAGACGGCGGATTCAACATAAAATTGGGAATGTTTTTCAAAGCGTTAATCTTTTAAGTCGATTGACCGCTCTTGAAAATGTGATGTTTCCTTTAAAACTTTTTAAAGGAAATTCGAAAGATATTCATTCTCAAGCTTTAAAATTGTTGCATCTGGTTGGATTGAATGGAAAAGAAAATGCCTATCCCAGTCAACTCAGTGGAGGACAAGCTCAGCGAGTTGCAATTGCTCGAGCTCTTATGGGGGACGTTTCTCTTCTCCTTTGCGATGAGTTCACATCCGCTCTTGACTTTGAAACGTCCCTTGAAATTCTAGAGTTATTGCGTGATCTTAATAAACGTCTTGGCGTGACAATTATTTTAATTACCCACGATATGGCTATTGTGCGGGAAATTTGTGATGAAGTCTGTGTTCTAGAAGCCGGTCAAATTGTTGAAAAGAATGATATTACTTCGATTCTGCTTCACCCTCAACATACTGTTACAAAGTCGCTCATTAGGCATTTAATAACAAAAGACTTACCTCATCATTTACAAGAAAAACTTAACAAAACTCCTACTGATAAGTGTTTTGCCTTGCTAAGGCTCTTTTTTTCAAGTAAAGCTGCGGGTGATCCCATTATTGCTTCAATCGTTAAGACATACGATGTACCGATCAATATTTTATTAGGGAGTTTAGATCATATTCGCGAAACAGCTTTTGGATCTCTTATCGTTTCGATTCCATTTGAGCTCGAAAAAATTACAAACATCATGAAAGATCTTGATCAAAGGAGTGTCTCTGCAGAAATCCTCGGGTACTTTCCTCAAAGTGGAGGGCACTCATGGAACAGTTAGTCCTTCACTCTTTTCTTGAAACTCTTTTCATGGTAACGGCTTCAATGTTTTTCGGAACAGCTATTGGCATCTTTTTGGCTTTCCTGCTTGTTTTAACGAAGCCCTCTGGTCTTTGGCCAAAACCTTGGATCTCTCAGTCTTTAGGAGTATTTCTCAATGCTTTTCGTTCAATTCCTTTTATCATTCTTATTATTTTAATGATTCCTTTTACGCGTTTCTGGGTCGGTACTTCTATTGGTACAGCTGCAGCAACACTGCCTTTAACGTTTGCTGCCAGTCTTCTGATCGCGCGTATCATAGAAGATGCTTTGAATACAACCTCCAAAGGATTGATCGAAGTGGGAAAAGCTTTGGGAGCGTCAAATTTACAGATCATTTTTAAAATTCAATTGAGGGAGGCCCTGCCTTTGATCGTTTCTGGTCTTACGACCGTTTCCATCAATATCATAGGATTTTCAGCCATGGCAGGAACGGTTGGAGGAGGTGGGCTCGGCGATCTTGCTATCCGATATGGTTATCAGC
This sequence comes from Alphaproteobacteria bacterium, assembly GCA_019749915.1. Taxonomy (GTDB): domain Bacteria; phylum Pseudomonadota; class Alphaproteobacteria; order UBA9655; family UBA9655; genus UBA9655. Next base: position 11,688 of record JAIEPE010000016.1, read on the forward strand.
GATACGACTTTACTTTACTTGTTTTGATCGTTATTATCCTTATCATCATCGTCCAGTGTGTCCAAATGACTGGTAATTTTCTGGAAGCAAAATTAAAGAAATAAAATGGAGTTTGTGAGAGATGAGAATGTTAACTGCTTTGGCTTTTTTTATTTTATCGATCAGCCAACTTGTTGCGTCTCCTCTTAAGATCGGCGTAACGGCTGGTCCCCATGCGATGATTATGGAAAAAGTGAAAGAACTGGCTAAAGTTGAGGGAATTGACATTCAAGTCATTGAATTTAACGACTTTATTTTACCTAACGTTGCTCTCAATGATAAAGAGCTGGATATGAATTCCTATCAACATCAACCTTATTTGGATGAGCAAGTAAAAAATCGAGGATACAAGATTAAATCCGTTGGGAAAACCGTTTTAATGCCCTTAGGAATTTATAGCAAAAAGCTAAAGACTCTTGCAGATTTAAAAGAAAAATCCAAAATTGCGATTCCTTCAGACCCAACGAATGGAGGTCGAGCCCTCAAACTTTTAGAAAAAGAAGGACTCATTAAATTGAAGCCTTCAGATAATCCCTCTGTTTTGGATATCATAGAAAGCCCGAAAAAATTAAGTATCATTGAAATTGAAGCCCCGCAAGTTCCTCGTGCCTTAGAAGACGTAGATGCTGCTGCCATTAATACGGATTGGGTTCTTGTTGCAGGCCTTGACCCTCATGCCGCCCTCGCTATGGAAGATAAAAATTCTCCTTATGCGAATGTCCTTGCTGTCCGTCAGGATGAGAACCGGTTGGAAGTGGAAAAACTGATTAAAATCTATCAAAGTGAGCCGGTGAAAGCATTTATCAACTCGACGTTTAAAGGAGCCGTTTTACCAGCTTGGTAAGTTATGCTTAAAATAACCCAACTCACCCTTCCAGTGTCATCATGATACTGGAAGGGTGAGTGTACGAATTTTCTATAAGTTTCAGCGAGCGTTGCCATCCTTCCTTATAGTGCTCAAGTGCTTTTGGCGGGCTCAATTGCTGGCATCTCTCCTTTAAGCGTCCTGCCTTATATCTATAATTGCTACTTTTTAGGTATAGGCGAAATTATTGCAATAATATTCCGTTGGCATAAAGTAAAGCTCTTTTAATTCAATTTTAATATTTTTCTGTTATTCTATAATTATTAAAAAATATAATAATAAATAAATATTAAAAAGGAGGTTAATACAATGAGAGTTAAAGAAATTATGTCAAAAGACGTAAAACTTATTCATCCTCATGCTCATCTTATGGATGCTGCAAAGCTCATGCGAGAAAAAGACATTGGAATGATACCTGTTGGTGAAGATGATCGGCTTGAAGGGGTTATTACGGATCGAGACATTATCATTCGAGCCCTGGCTCAAGGAAAAAATTTGGAAGAACTTACGGTTAGAGAAGTGATGACTCCAAAATGTCAAACATGTTTTGAGGAGGATACTATTGAAGAGGTCTCTCGGCATATGTCAAAGGACCAAATTCGCCGCCTTGCTGTTCTGGATAAGAACAATCACGTCGTTGGCATTATTTCCTTAGGAGATCTTTCTGCCAAAGGATCAGACAAGGAAGCCGCAAGAGCTTTGCATTCTATCTCTGAAACAAAACATTAATATCAATGTGAAGAAGGACGAATCTTTTTAAGATTCGTCCTTTTTACGAATGGATGTAATTCGTGTTTCAAGATCGCTTTGATGCGGGAAAACAACTCGCAGATAAATTAAAAGATTATGCTTCTCAAAAGCCTCTTGTTCTTGCTCTTCCTCGCGGTGGTGTGCCCGTTGCTTTTGTTGTTGCTCAAGCTTTGAAATCACCTCTTCATGTTTTTGTTGCTCGAAAGATAGGTGTCCCCTGGCAACCAGAACTGGGTATCGGCGCCATCGCGCCTGGGGTTCAAATTTTCAACAGAGAGTTACTTCAAGAACTTGATCTCAAAATCTCTGATCTTACGGAAATTATTAAGCGCGAAGAGCAAGAACTCAAAAGACGTCTCACCATTTATGGAGCTGAAGAAAATCTCGAAAAAATAAAGGGAAAGACAGTGATTCTTATTGATGACGGCCTTGCAACCGGTATCACTGCAGAGGCGGCTTTAAAAAGCTTAAAACAATGGGCACCCAAAAAATTAATCCTTGCCGTTCCTGTCGGCTCACCTTCTACAATAGAACATCTCAAAAAGAGCGTTGCAGAGCTTGTTTGCTTGGAAATGCCCCCTAACTTGTATGCCATTGGCGCATACTACCTTGATTTTTCTCAAATTTCCGATGAAGAAGTCATTGACTTACTTAAAAAATCCAGATCTTAACCCTATATTTTTGTGTTCAGCACACTTTCAAGAAAATCTTGTCAGATGAGCTTATTTTGCTTATCCTTTACTAAGTTTCAAAGGAGCTTAAGATGAGATACATTGTCACAAGTTTGATTTTATCCGTTTTATTTTGGGGAGAAGCACATGCAGACAAAGCTAAACCTGCCCCTAAGAACCCTCTTCCTGAAATAAGTATGGGAAGTGCTAAAGCCCCTGTAGTTGTCATCAATTATTCTTCTTTCACCTGCACTCACTGTGCAAACTTTCACACGGATGTTCTTCCTGAAATTGATAAGGAATATATAAAATCCGGCAAAGTTCGCATTATCTTTCGTGATTACCCCGGAGATCAGCTCAGCGTTCAAGCGCATCAGTTGGCCTGGTGTGTAGGAGAACTTAAATACTTAAATCTTTCAAAGGCTTTTTATTCCACTCAAGATAAATGGTTGAAGGAGAAAGATCCTATTGAAGCATTAAAGAAAATTGCTCTGAAAAATGGGCTCACTAAAGAACAGATCGGTGCTTGTCTTAAGAATCAAGGACTTTTGGATAAAATCCTTCAGGTGCGTATTGATGGGCAAAAAAAGTATAAAATCACAGCAACTCCAACTATTATCATTAATGCTAAGATTTATCCGCGTACCCTTACCTTTAAGGAATTTAAAGAAGCTGTTGATCCTCTTCTTGAACCAAAGACTCAAAAAGTAAGCTTTAAAAAAGATAAGAAAAGTTGATTTGTCTCTCTTCTATAAATAGACACTAGAGGAATACACAATGGCCATGTCTCATGATAAAATTATGACGTTTCTTTTAGAAACGTTTCCTGATGCCCAAATTGAACTTAAAGACTTAGTGGGAGATAGTGATCATTTTTCTGTTACCATTACCTCCAAAGTGTTTTCAGGAAAAACAAGAATCGAGCAGCACAAAATGGTTTATGAGGCCCTTCAAGGACACATGGGCACAACCTTACATGCCCTTTCTCTTAAAACTCAAATTCCAAAGGAGTAACTTATTATGTCTCAAACTTTTGATCAAATCCGGGAAGAAATTTCTTCCCATGATATTGTTTTATATATGAAAGGAAATGCTCAATTTCCCATGTGCGGTTTTTCAGCGGCTGTTGTTCAGATTTTAAATACACTGGATGTTAATTTTAAGGCTATTGATGTTCTGAAGGACAGTGAGCTCCGCGAAGGCATCAAATCTTTTACCAACTGGCCAACAATTCCTCAGCTTTATGTTAAAGGCGAATTTATTGGAGGATGTGATATCGTCCGTGAAATGTATGAAACAGGCGAACTTCAAAAACTTCTTGCAGATAAAGGTATTTTAAAAAAATAAGGAGGAAGGGGAATTATTCGCGTCCCTTCTTAAAATAGAACAACAAATGTAATAAAGTTCATGGTGATTCCAACAATGGCTGCATCAAAGTTTTCCGTTGTCCCAATAAAAAGGGACAGGACCTTCTTTGAAGGGGTCTACTCCACCGTCACTGATTTTGCCAAATTACGAGGCTGATCCACATCAGTTTCCTTGAGAAGCGCTGTATGATAGGCCAAAAGTTGGAGGGGGAGTGTGTAGACAATCGGCGCTGTGAGTTCTGTTGTCATAGGTAAAATCAAAAGGTGATTTGTCAGTGATCCAAGATGGGCCGCTCCCTTATTATCTGTCAAGACTATTGTGGTGGCGCCTCGAGCAGCAACCTCTTGAAGGTTCGACGCTGTCTTTTCAAAAAGATCATCATAAGGCGCAATAACGATAACAGGCACGTCCTTATCAAGCAAGGCTATAGGGCCGTGCTTCATTTCGCCTGCAGCATAACCCTCCGCATGGATATAACTGATTTCTTTAAGCTTTAAAGCACCTTCCAAGGCAATCGGGTAATGAGCTCCTCGACCTAAAAAGAGAACGTCTCTCGCTTTGGCAAGAAGGGTAGAGAGGGACTTTATTTGCTCTTTAAGAAGGAAAACCTTTTCGCAAATGGCAGGGAGAAAACGCAAGGTTTGGGCCTTTTCATGAAAAGTCTCTTCAGTCAGACAACCGCGCTTGCGGGCCGCTTCAAGAACAAGAAGAGCAAGAATGATCAATTGGGAAGTAAAGGCTTTTGTAGAAGCCACTCCGATCTCTGGTCCCGCATGGGTTAAAAGCACATGATCCGACTGCCGTGCAATAGAACTTGATAATACGTTTACAAGGGAGAGAATTGTTTGGCCCTGAGATTTCATATATTCAAGGGCGGCGACTGTATCGATAGTTTCTCCTGATTGAGAAATTAAAAGGCCCAAGCCTTTTTCTGGAAGTGGGGGCGTTCGATAACGAAATTCAGAGGCAATATCAACTTCAACAGAGAGACGCGCAATTCTTTCAAACCAATATTTCGCAACAAACCCTGCATAATAGGCTGTTCCACATGCGGAAATGGTTAAGCGAGAAATTTCAGTCCATGGCAATGCGGGAATATCTATTTTATCATTTCTATAATAAGCTGCAATCGTGGTTTCTATGGTGCGGGGTTGCTCATAAATTTCCTTTAACATAAAATGATCATAAGACCCTTTACTGATATCGTTTTCTGACAGATGACTTTGAACGATGGGTCTTTCAACGGGATGGCCTTCTCTATCAAAAATTCGCACCTCCTCGGGAGATAAAACGGCCCAATCCCCGTCTTCAAGGTATGATATTTGCTGAGTTAAGGAGGCAAGAGCGATCGCGTCTGATCCTACATACATTTCTCCCTCTCCATAACCAATAGCAAGTGGACTTCCTCCTTGACGAGCGGCAACAAGTAGATTTTCATATCCTGTAAAAAGAATTGCTAGAGCAAAAGCACCTTTGAGTTGATTTAAAGTTTTGCTGACAGCTTCTTGAGGAGTGCACTCTTTATCAATATAAAAAGCAATAAGATGCGCAATGGCTTCTGTGTCCGTCTCACTTTCAAAAACATAGCCTTTCGTTTCTAAATCTTTACGCAAATCATTATAATTTTCAATAATTCCATTGTGAACAAGGGCGACTCGAGGATTCTGAAGAGGATGGGCATTAATTTCAATAGGTTGACCGTGGGTTGCCCAACGCGTATGACCGATTCCGTTGTAACCTTTAAGAGGCGTTTCTAAGAATTTTTCTTTTAAATTAAGAAGCTTACCTTCGGCGCGAAGACGATGGATTTTTCCCTCATAAATGGTAGCAATACCTGCCGAGTCATATCCACGGTATTCAAGTTTTTCAAGTCCATGAATAAGACGAGGTCCCACAGGCTTATTTCCAACAATCCCAATAATGCCACACATTTTTAAATATCCTTCCTTAACTTGCGCTTGTCTCGAAACTTGTCAGCTCCGTCTTCAAGTGTTGTTTGTGGTGCGCGAGCAACAGCAAGAGCTCGTCCTTCAACACTTTGCGTAACAACGCTTCCTGCTCCCACTATGGCATAATCCCCGATAGAGAGAGGGGCGATGAGAGAACTGTTGGATCCAATAAAGACTCCTTCTCCAATTTCGGTTTTAAACTTATTCAGACCATCATAATTACAAGTGATAGTTCCGGCTCCAATGTTGGCTTTAGATCCCACGGTAGCATCTCCTATGTAGCTTAAATGCTTGGCCTTTGCCTTTGGAGCAAAAGTCGATTTCTTAATCTCAACAAAATTTCCAATTTCAACACCTTCTTGTAAAGAAACGCCATCACGCAAATGAGCAAAAGGCCCCACAACCACATTGGGTCCCACATAGCTGTTGCTGAGCTTACAGAAAGAAAGAACTTCAGCGCCTTTTTTAAGTGTCACACCTGTTCCCAAAACAACATGGGGATGAAGGGTTACATCTGGCTCGACTTGCGTATCATAACTGAAATAGGTCGTTTGAGGATCTAAAAGGGTGACTCCCTCTTCCATGGCCTTTTCACGAAAACGCTTTTGAAGACAAGCTTCTGCCAATGCTAAATCTTGCCGTGAATTTATTCCGATAAATTCAGAGGATTCTCCTTCCACAACACCACAAAGATAACTCTTTTGACGGGCAATTTTTACAAGGTCCGTAAGGTAATATTCTTTCGCCGCATTATCCGGGGTGAGGGCTGGAAGGGTTTCATGAAGGAAATCACCGCGCACCAACATCACTCCTGAATTACAAAGGGGGAGTTCTTTTTGGGAAGGTGACGCATCCTTATCTTCAATAATTTCTTCTAAATCTCCCTTGTCATTCAAACGAAGGCGCGCATAATTTTGTTTATCTAAAGGACACATTCCAAGAACAATCACAGCCATATCAGGCTTTTTTTCAACAAGCTCAAGCATTCTTTCAAGGGTTTCTTGTTGGATAAGTGGTGTGTCGCCAAAGAGAATAAGAACGTATCCTTCAGCTTTAAGAAAAGGAAGAGCATATTTAACTGCATCCCCTGTCCCTTGAGCCGGATTTTGGACAACAGTTTTATGAGAAAAAGGGGTTTTTATGTCTTGCAAAGTTGGACTGACAACAAGAATTGTTTCTTGAGAGTGTATTTTCTGTGCAAGATCAAGAGAATAATAGAGAACAGGGCGGCCTCCTAAGGGATGAAGAACCTTCGGCAAGTCAGACTTCATTCGCGTTCCATGGCCTGCCGCTAAAATAACAGTTTGTAAGTTGCTTTTCATATTTATCCTACTCATGGCAAGGTCTTAACATCCTTCTCAAAGTTAACCAAGACTGGTCACATCAAAAAACATAACAAAATCTTTCTCCCTCTTGTTTTCCCATTTGTTTTCCCTTAGGGTGACCCTATCATTTTGAAAGGAAAAGTTATGGCAACAAAAAAAACAAATGGACAAGAAAATCCTAATGCGAAAGCCGAAGCGCAAGCCCCACTTATGGTGAATGCGCAATATATAAAAGATCTTTCTTTTGAAAATCCCTCTCCCCTCACTCAAACAAGTGTTGAGGAAAGACCAGCCATTTCAGTTCATATCGAAGCGCAAGCTCATAATATCGCTGACCGCGCTTATGAAGTCGTATTGCGCATCCGGGTGGATGCCAAGAGAAAAGAAAATCAGGTTTTTCTTCTTGATCTTGAATATGCGGGTGCCTTTACCATTGGCAGTGAAGTCCCTGAAGAATATCTGCGACCCATCTTGATGATTGAATGCCCCCGAATTCTGTTTCCTTTTGCCCGTCACATCGTGGCCACAACAACACAGGAAGCGGGTTTCCCTTCTCTTCTTTTAACCCCTGTTGATTTTGCAGAGCTTTATCAACAACAGGTGGCTCAAGAACAAAAGGAGACTAGTAATAAGTCAAAACAACCTGAAGTCCTGCAATAGCGGAAGAAAAAGGCTTGGGGGATTCTATTGATCAAAGCTTATAAAAAACGATGATACACACGCCCCTTCAATCTGTTAAGCATGGCGTTCTTTACATGTTAAGCGCTATGTTTATCTTTTCAGTGCTCAATGCGATTGTTAAGGATATAACGACAGATTACGACCCAATACAGCTTGTTTTTTTTCGCTGTTTGTTTGCAAGTTTACCTACGAGCCTTCTTCTAACAATGCGCGGAGAGTGGATACAACCCTCCCCATCTGAATGGAAAATTCACCTCAAACGTGCGGTCCTAATTGCTTTTGCCCTCCCCATACTCTTTTTGGGCATCGGTATGGTTCCTCTTTCCGATTCCATGGCCCTTTATTTTTCCTCAACTCTTTTTCTCGTCATCCTCTCTTATCCTATTTTGCGCGAAAAAGTTATGGTTACGCAGTGGCTTTCTGTTGGGGTAGGTTTTGTTGGCGTTATGGTGATTGCACGGCCCGGTGGAGAGATATTTCACTTTGGGGCTCTTTTTGTCATTATCGGCGCATTTATGGAAGCGACATATAACCTCTATGGGCGTCTTTTATCCTCAACCCATAACAGTTTGATGATCGCTTTTTTAGGCAGTTTTCTTCCCTCCTTTATTCTTTTGGTTGCCCTTCCTTTTGTGTGGATTACTCCTACTCTTAGTGGATGGATTGCTTTAATTTCCTTAGGTTTAGGGGGTGGCTTTGGTCAACTTTGCATCGTGACAGCTTATCGCTATGCTCCTCCAGGTGTTCTTGCTCCTATGATTTATTCTGCCATCATTTGGAGTGTTATCTTGGACATTATTTTATGGGGAAATTGGCCTACAACCTCATTATTCTTAGGGTGCGGCATTATTATTGCCTCGGGGTTTATGATTATCTTTTTCACTTCAAAGAAAAAACAAGCATGATAAGGGTTGACCTTGTTTTAAGTTACTTATATGGTTCCTTTCATTCGGGCGCTTAGCTCAGTTGGTAGAGCATCTGACTTTTAATCAGAGGGTCATGGGTTCGAATCCCGTAGCGCCTACCAGGGATTCCCTGGTGTTTTTGAAAGGTCCGAAAATCATAAAAATCTCTGGGTATACGCCGGGTATACTTTTGAAGTTAGTAAACAGAGTACGTGGGTAGGATCATTGCCATTTAAGAGGTGACATTTGCATAGGCCCTAACATGAGTTTCTATAGTTTTCAAAATCTAGCTCAAATTGATAATAAACGTAATGCAATTTCCTATATTTACTGGTTTCAACATCATCAAACTCGCTTCATTTTTTCCGTTAGAGTGCTCTAGTAATTTTTTGATCAAAATCTCTAAATTTTTATTTAAAACTCTCTAACCTCTTCTATTTAAATCAATCTTTCTGTCTTTAAATTTTGGGAAATTCGTCATAGACTACTTAAAACATAATAAAAAAATAATATGCAAAACAGGAAGGAATTTATGATGAATTCATATGCATACGCACATCTTAAAAAAAACTAAAAATCCATCATTACTAATTATACTTTCGGGAGGTTTATGCTTAAAAAAGTTCTTTGTTGGCTGCTTATATTTCAGCATATAAATGTTTATGTGCTCCGCGCTGCCACTGGAGACATTAAAATCTTGTTTGAGGAAGAAGATGTTGCCCCCTCATCCTCAACATCAAAATTTAGGCTTAAACTTTTGCAAGAAACTGATGAAGGAGACTTTCAATCAAAAGTTGATACCGTTTTTGAAACACTTGACTCTAGTTCAAGAACATTTAAACCGCATTTTTCCCGAGATGGAAATGATTTTAAAGTAAAAACGGATGGGGCAACAATTTCACTTGTTTCTCATCAAAGAGATAACTCATTTGCTATTGTATTTAATCGAGATGGAAAAACTGATCTTAAAAATTTTAAAACAAAAAACTTTATTGATATTGCCACATATGGAGATATCTTTGCTAAGACAAATTCACGGTCTTCTGCACTCTCTCTCTCGGGTAAAAATTTTAAAAACGAAGCTTTATTTAACGTAGATAATTTTAACCTTACCCTAACAGGGACTGAAGAGAAAAAAGGGTCCTTTATAAATGGCTCTTCAGCTCAATTTATTATTGGGAAAGAAGCTCATCTTCATCAAGGAGATCTTGAAAATCAAGGCAGAATTACCGGAAAAAACAAGAGTTTTCTAGATCTTAATGGAAATGATTTTGTAAATATGAATGTAGGGCAAAAACGAGGTATGTCCTTTCGTACATATCTTACTTGGGAAGATCAGTTCTCTATTTTAAATGCAGGAATCTTTCGAAATCAGACAGATATTATTTCTTCTAAAGATAATACAAATTGTCAACTTACCCTCAACGCCAGGAAATTTATTAATGAAGCGAGAGGCACTATCTTTTCTTCGAAAAATCTTAACATATCTTGTCTTAAAGATTTTACAAACAGAGGGGAGATAAAGTCCGAAGAAGAAGTTAATCTTTATGCATCTGGAAACCTTTTGAATTTCCACAAAATTCAAAGTAACAACTCATTGAAGCTCGAAGCTGGAAGGTTAAAAAATAAAGGACGTATTCTAGGAGACGTCACTGATATTAAGGGCAAAATTTTAGTTAAAAATGAGGGAACTTTTAAGGCACGAGATTTTTCATTAACAACACCCCTTATGTTAAATACTCATGACATTAAAGTTACAGAAAAAGGGCAAATAAGAGGATCTCTCCTCTTAAACAAGGGATCTGTTACCTCTAAGGGAAGTCTTGATATAAAGAGAAGGTCTCGTGATGAGGCTTTTCTCAACGATCTAAGAGAACCCTCTTTAGTACCCCAAGAGCATAAGAAAAATTATGGCTCTCTCATTAATCAGGGTTCAATTTCTGGAACAAAAATTAAGATGTCTTTGACCTCAGTTGAAAATTCCTCAAGAATTTATGCTGAAAATCATATGCATTTAGATACTGAGAGTATTTTAAAAAATACCTTGTCCGGTCTTCTCTCCTCTGGAGGAGATCTTACTTTTGAAAGTCAGGGTCATTTAGTTAATGAAGGGCTTCTTAAAAGTGAGGGAAGTTCTTTGCTAAGGGCAGCAAAACTGGAAAATGTAGGAAGAATTATTGCAAATCAAGATATTGAAGGAAGATTTGGCCAAACAGTATCGGGAAAGAGACAGTCAGTTGATTTTACAAACAGGGGCTTGATTTTAGGACAAAATGTTGGGTTAGACTTTTTTAAAGGAACAAGTAGATGTCTTCTTAAAAATAACATTGATTTAAATGATCCTCGCTCTTTCGAAGGCATTGTGGCTCTTAACTCTCTTTGCTTGCAAGTTGAAGATGATTTTGAAAATGAGGGACATTTGCTGGGGGTGGGGCAGGCTCAAATCATAGGGACAGGGAACATTCATCAAAGAGGAGTTCTTCAATCTCAAGGTGATGTTTCACTTCTGGGAAAAAGTCTTGAAAACTCCCATCTGATATCTGCAGGAGGAGCTATTGTTGCTAACTTTAGTGATGGCTTAGGCAATACAGGGCTTGTTTCAGGGCAAGACAATGTTGATCTCACATTTCGAACTTTTCAAAATAGTGGAAAAGTTAGTGGCCGTGAATTTGTCGGCTTAAAAGGTTTACAGGGAGAGAATTCTGGAGATATAGAGGGGAAAAAAGTTAGCCTTACGGGAAGAGAAGTTTCTTCTGAAGGAGCCATAAACCAAGATAAATATCATCCTGCGTCAAAATTTGAAAATAGTGGACGAATATATGGACAAGATCATCTGAGCTTAAGTGTAGCTTCTTTAAGCAATCTGGGTGAGCTTACTTCAGGAGAAGATTTAACCTTAGATGTGATGGATTTGAGAAATGATGACTCTATTATAGCAGAGCGTACCTTGTCTCTTACAGCTGAGGGTCAAGCTATAAATAATCGTGTTATTCAAGGAAGCAACGGGTCAGTATCGATCAATGCACAGTCTTTTGAGAATCATGGTCAATTAAGCGCCATTGATTGTCCTTTAGATTTAAAAGTTGTTAAGGGAGACAATCATGGTCTTATTTTTGGTCAGAGCGGAATTACGCTTCAGGTAGAGTCCTTATTTACAAACCATAAAAATGAAAGAACACCACAAGAAAGTAAACTTGGCCTTGTACAAAGTCCGCGCGCCATTACAATCTCAGGAGAGGGAAGGTTAAAGAATCATTCATTTTTTGAATCTGGCAATTTAATCAACATTAATGTGGGTTTTGATAATGCCGGGGTCATTCACGCCAATGAAGGCATTGTTTGTAAAAGCGAAGGAAACTCTTCTACAAATGAAGATACAGGAAATATCCTCGCGATAGGGGTTGTTGATATTGAGAATACGGCTTCTTTCACAAATCAAGGTCAGATTAGAGGAAGTAAAACCACTTTAAAGACAAGAGACTTCTCGAATGAGGGAACGATAAGTGTAAAAGTTGGAGAAAGATCTCCAGAAGGAGTCAAGCCTTCACTAACTATAACGGCTCAAAATGGTCAAAGTTCAGGGCTTTTAAGTGCTGAGGATATTATAGATCTTCAATTTTCTGAAAGACTTGAAAACTCAGGGAATATCTTGTCTGAAGGAAGTATTTTGCTGCGAGCAGCAAAATTAAAAAATGTAGGAAGAATTATTGCAAAACATGATATTGAAGGAAGATTTGGCCAAACAGTATCGGGAAAGAGACAGTTAGCTGATTTTACAAACAGGGGCTTGATTTTAGCGCAAAATGTTGGGTTAAACCTTGTTAAAGGAACAAGTAGATGCCTTCTTAGAAATAACGTTAATTTAAATGATCCTCGCTCTTTTGAGGGTATTGTGGCTCTTAACTCTCTTTGTTTGCAGGTTGAAGGCGATTTTGAAAATGAGGGACATTTACTTGGGGTGGGGCAGGCTCAAATTACGGGGACAGGAAATATTCATCAAAAGGGGATTCTCCAATCACAAGGTAACATTTCACTTCTGGGGAAAAATCTTGAAAACTCACATCTGATCTCTGCAGGAGGAGCCACTGTTGCTAACTTTAGTGAAGGCTTAACCAATACAGGGGTTATTTCAGGGCAAAGCAATGTTGATCTCACACTCCAGACTTTCCAAAACAGTGGAAAAATTAGCGGCCATGAATTTGTCAGTTTAGGAGGTTTAGAGGGAAAGAATTCTGGAGACATTAATGGGAAGAAGGTTAGCCTCGTTGGGAGAGAGTTTTCTTCTGAGGAAACTGATTTAAGCCAAAGTAAATATCATTCTGCGTCAAAGTTTGAGAATAAAGGGCGGATATACGGACAAGACCGTTTAAACTTAAATGTAGCTTCTTTAGAAAATTTCGGAAAACTTATCTCAGAGAAAGACTTAACCTTAGATGTAATGGATTTGAGAAATGATGACACTATTACAGCAGAGCGTACCTTGTCTCTCACGGCTGAGGGACAGGTCGCAAATAACCATGTTATTCAAGGAAGCAACGGATCGGTATCGATCAATGCATATTCTTTCGAGAATCATGGTCAATTAAGAGCCATTGATTGTCCTTTAGATTTAAAAGTTGTTAAGGGAGACAATCACAATCTTATTTTTGCTCAAGATGGAGTTACGCTTCAGGTAGGGTCCTTATTTACAAATCATAAAAATGGAAACGCGCCGCCAGAAAATAAACTTGGCCTTATACAAAGTCCAGGCTCCATTACAATCTCAGGGGAAGGGCGATTAAGGAATCATTCATTTTTTGAATCAGGCGGCTTAATCAACATTAATGTTGGCTTTGATAATGCTGGAGTCATTCACGCCAATGAAGGCGTTGTTTGTAGAACTGAAGGGCACTCTTCCACAAATGAGAGTACAGGAAATATCCTCACAATAGGAGGCATAGATATTGAGAATACGGCTTCTTTCACAAACCAAGGTCAGATTAGAGGAAGCAAAACCACTTTAAAGACAAGAGACTTCTCGAATGAGGGAACGATAAGTGTAAAAGTTGGAGAAAGATCTCCAGAAGGAGTCAAGCCTTCACTAACTATAACGGCTCAAAATGGTCAAAGTTCAGGGCTTTTAAGTGCTGAGGATATTATAGATCTTCAATTTTCTGAAAGACTTGAAAACTCAGGAAAGATTTTTTCTGAAGAAATTAATATCACTGAAACAGGAGAAATTCATCAAAAGGGGATTCTCCAATCACAAGGCAACATTTCACTTCTGGTTAAAAACCTTGAAAACTCCCATCTGATCTCTGCAGGAGGAGCTATTGTCGCTAAGGTTAGCGAGGGTTTAAGCAGTACAGGGGTTATTTTAGGGCAAGACAATGTTGATCTCGCATTCCAGACTTTCCAAAACAGTGGAAAAATTAGCGGCCATGAATTTGTCAGTTTAGGAGGTTTAGAGGGAAAGAATTCTGGAGACATTAATGGGAAGAAGGTTAGCCTCGTTGGGAGAGAGTTTTCTTCTGAGGAAACTGATTTAAGCCAAAGTAAATATCATTCTGCGTCAAAGTTTGAGAATAAAGGGCGGATATACGGACAAGACCGTTTAAACTTAAATGTAGCTTCTTTAGAAAATTTCGGAAAACTTATCTCAGAGAAAGACTTAACCTTAGATGTAATGGATTTGAGAAATGATGACACTATTACAGCAGAGCGTACCTTGTCTCTCACGGCTGAGGGACAGGTCGCAAACAATCATGTTATTCAAGGAAGCAACGGATCAGTATCGATCAGTGCACATTCTCTTGAAAATCATGGTCAATTAAGAGCCATTGATTGTCCTTTAGATTTAAAAGTTGTTAAAGGAGATAATCACAATCTTATTTTTGCTCAGAGCGGAATTACGTTTCAGGTAGAGTCCTTATTTACAAACCATAGAAATGAGAGAGTGCCCCAAGAAAATAAACTCGGCCTTGTACAAAGTTCGGGCTCCATCACAATCTCGGGAGAAGGGCGACTGAGAAATCATTCATTTTTTGAATCAGGGAATTTAATTAACATTAATATGGGTTTTGATAATGCCGGAACCCTTCATGCCAATGAAGGCATTGTTTGTAAAAGCGAAGGAAACTCGTCTACAAATGAAGATACAGGAAATATCCTTACGATAGGGGTTATCGATATTGAGAATACGGCTTCTTTCACAAACCAAGGTCAGATTAGAGGGAGCAAAGCTACTTTAAAGACAAGAGAGTTCTCAAATGAGGGAACGATAGGCGTAAAAGTTGGAGAAAGATCTCCAGAAGGAGTCAAGCCTTCACTAACTATAACGGCTCAAAATGGTCAAAGTTCAGGGCTTTTAAGTGCTGAGGATACTATAGATCTTCAATTTTCTGAAAGACTTGAAAACTCAGGGAGTTTCTTGTCTGAAGGAAGCATTTTGCTGCTCGCAGCAAAATTAAAAAATGTAGGAAGAATTATTGCAAAACAAGATGTTAAGGGAAGATTTGGCCAAACAGTATCGGGAAAGAGACAGTCAGTTGATTTTACAAACAGGGGCTTGATTTTAGGACAAAATGTTGGGTTAGACTTTTTTAAAGGAACAAGTAGATGTCTTCTTAAAAATAACATTGATTTAAATGATCCTCGCTCTTTCGAAGGCATTGTGGCTCTTAACTCTCTTTGCTTGCAAGTTGAAGATGATTTTGAAAATGAGGGACATTTGCTGGGGGTGGGGCAGGCTCAAATCATAGGGACAGGGAACATTCATCAAAAGGGAGTTCTCCAGTCACAAGGTAACATTTCACTTCTGGGGAAAAATCTTGAAAACTCGCATCTGATATCTGTGGGAGGAGCCACTGTTGCTAACTTTAGTGAAGGCTTAACCAATACAGGGGTTATTTCAGGGCAAGACAATGTTGATCTCACATTCCAGACTTTCCAAAACAATGGAAAAATTAGTGGCCGTGAGTTTATCAACTTAAGAGGCTTAAAAGGAGAAAATTCTGGAGACATTAATGGGAAGAACGTTAGCCTCGTTGGGAGAAAATTTTCTTCTAAGGAAATTGATTTAAGCCAAAGTAAATATCACTCAGAATCAAAACTTGAGAATAGAGGGCGGATATACGGACAAGACCATTTGAGCTTAACTGTAGCTTCTTTAGACAATCTGGGCAAGCTTACTTCAGGAGAAGATTTAACCTTAAATGTGATGGATTTGAGGAATGACGACTCCATTACAGCAGAGCGTACATTGTCTCTTACAGCTGAGAGTCAGGTAGTAAATAATCATGTTATTCAAGGAAACAACGGGTCAGTATCGATCAGTGCGCATTCTCTTGAAAATCGGGGTCAACTAAGTGCCGTTGATTGTCCCCTAGGTTTAAAAATTGTTAAGGCTGACAATCATGGTCTTATTTTTGGTCAGAGTGGGGTTACGCTTCAGGTAGAGTCCTTATTTACAAACCATAAAAATGAAAGAACACCACAAGAAAGTAAACTTGGCCTTGTACAAAGTCCGCGCGCCATTACAATCTCAGGAGAGGGAAGGTTAAAGAATCATTCATTTTTTGAATCTGGCAATTTAATCAACATTAATGTGGGTTTTGATAATGCCGGGGTCATTCACGCCAATGAAGGCATTGTTTGTAAAAGCGAAGGAAACTCGTCTACAAATGAAGATACGGGAAATATCATTTCGACAGGAGTTGCTGATATTGAGAATACGGCTTCATTCACGAATCAAGGTCATATTAGAGGGAGCAAAGTCACTTTAAAGACAAGAGAGTTCTCAAATGAAGGAACGATACGTGTAAAAGTTGGAAAGGAATCTTCGGAAGAAGTAAAGTCCTCACTAACAATAACGGCTCAAAATGGACAAAATTCAGGAACTCTAAAGGCTACAGATGCTATAGATCTTCAATTTGGTGAAAGACTTGAAAACTCAGGAGATGTTATTTCTGAAGAAAGCATTTTACTGCGAGCAGCAAAATTAGAAAATGTAGGAAGAATTATCGCCAAGCAAGATGTTAAGGGAAGCTTTGGCCAAAGAGAATCGAGAAATGTTTCGGTTGATTTTACAAACAGGGGCTTGATTTTAGGACAAAATGTTGGGTTAGACTTTTTTAAAGGAACAAGTAGATGTCTTTTAAGAAATAACATTGATTTAAATGATCCTCGCTCTTTCGAAGGTATTGTGGCTCTTAACTCTCTTTGTTTGCAGGTTGAAGAGGATTTTGAAAATGAGGGACATTTACTTGGGGTAGGCCAGGCTCAACTCACGGGGACAGGAAATATTCATCAAAGAGGAATTCTTCAGTCACAAGGTGAAATTTCTCTTCTGGGAAAAAGCCTGGAAAACTCACATCTGATATCTGCAGGAGGAGCTATCGTTGCTAACTTTAGCGAAGGCTTAACCAATACAGGCGTTATTTCAGGGCAAGACAATGTTGATCTCACATTCCAGACTTTCCAAAACAATGGAAAAATTAGTGGCCGTGAGTTTATCAACTTAAGAGGCTTAAAAGGGGAAAATTCTGGAAACATTGAAGGGAAAAAAGTGAGCTTCGTTGGGAGAGAGTTTTCTTCTGGAGAAACCCTAAGCCAAGAAAAATATCATCTTGCGTCAAAGTTTGAGAATAGTGGATGGATACATGGACAAGAGCATTTAAATTTAAATGTGGCCTCTTTAGAAAACTTAGGTGAGCTTACTTCAGGAGAAGATTTAACCTTAAACGTGATGGATTTAAGGAATGACGATTCCATTACAGCAGAGCGTACCTTGTCTCTGACAGCTGAGAGGGAGGCAATAAATAATAATATTATTAGAGGAAATAATGGATCGGTATCGATTAATGCATACTCTTTCGAGAATCATGGTCAGTTAGGTGCCATTGATTGTCCTTTAGATTTAAAAGTTGTTAAGGGAGACAATCACAATCTTATTTTTGCTCAAGAGGGAATTATACTTCGGGTTGAGTCCTTATTTACAAACCACAGAAATGAGGAAGCATCACAAGACAGTAAACTTGGCCTTATACAAAGTCCGGGCTCTATCACAATCTCGGGAGAAGGGCGACTGAGAAATCATTCATTTTTTGAATCAGGTGACTTAATCAACATTAATCTAGGCTTTGCTAATGCTGGGACCCTTCACGCCAATAAAGGTATTATTTGTAAAACTGAAGGACATTCTTCTACAAATGAAGGCAGAGGAAATATTCTCACGACAGGGGTTGTCGATATTAAGAATACGGCTTC
The DNA here is from genome assembly GCA_019749915.1 of Alphaproteobacteria bacterium. GTDB lineage: Bacteria > Pseudomonadota > Alphaproteobacteria > UBA9655 > UBA9655 > UBA9655. The sequence continues at coordinate 29,487 of JAIEPE010000016.1, forward strand.
TTTCACAAACCAAGGTCATATTAGAGGAAGCAAAGCCACCTTCAATACAAGAGAGTTCTCGAATGAGAGGACGATACATATAAAAGATAGAGAAGGATTTTCAGGAGATCTAACTATAAAGGCGCAAAATGGCCAAAACTCAGGGACTCTAAGAGCTACAGATACTATAAATCTTCAATTTGTTGAACGATTTGAAAACTTAGGAGATGTTTTGTCTAAGGAAGCGATTATCTCAGGAGGTGGAATTTTAGAGAATAGAGCGTCTGGCAAAATACGAGGAACGGAAAGTCTCGTCCTTCGAGAAATAAGCTTAAATAATGCTGGAAGGTTAGAGTCTTCAAAGAAGATAGAGCTCCATAATTTGCAAGGGGAGGTTCAAAACCAATCAACAGGAACACTTCTTTCTGGTGGAAGAGTGAATCTTCACCATATCCAAGCCTTTCATAATTTTGGAAAATTTCAAGTTCGAGATTTAGCTAGAATTGAAGTTGTGAAATTAGAAAATAGTGGCTTCATTGTATCGCAGGGTGACCTAGACCTTTTGCTTGAGATAGGAAGCAATGAAGAGACGGGTCGTATTATTGCAAAGGGAGATCTTCGCATGACTATTGATCCCCTCGGCAAAAAGCAAGGAAGCGCACAAGAAGAAACATGGATAAATAAAGGAGCCATTTCTTCAGGAAAAAAATTAACCCTCTCAGGGAACGGAACAGCTAAGAATCAAAAAGACATTTTGGCACAAGAAATGTCAATTAATCTTCCAGGTTTGAAAAATGAAGGAACAGTTGAAACTGATAAGATCCTTGAAATTCAGGTAAAAGAGTTATCAAATTTAGGATTTTTCCAATCAATAGAGGGAAATATTTCTCTCGTTTTTTCAACAGGTGTGAATTCTAACCATGGCAAAGTTTTCTCTCAGAAGAATCTCTCAATTCAATCAGAGAGGGAATTTTTAAATTTAGGAGAAGTCGAATCGATGGAAGCTCTTTCTGTGAGTGGAGCTGGAAAACTAGAGAACAGAAATATAATATCAAGTGTTCACGATCTGACCTTAGATCTCCCGAGCATCGTTAATTCAGGTGAGCTCTCCTCCTCGAATGACTTATGGGTCACAAGAAGAGAGGGGTATTTTACGAATGAAGCGAGTGGAATTCTCCTGGCCTCGAAAAAACTTGTCCTTCAGGATCTTCTTCTTCTCAAGAACAGTGGAGAAATTCAGGGACAAGCCGGAATCTTGTTTACAGGCAAGCATCTTGAAAATGAGAAGTCGATATCCTCCCTTACAGGAAACATTGAGCTATCTCTTGGCTCTGCCGAGAATAAAGGAAGTGGTTTTATAGGAACGAACCAAAACTTAATAATCGATGTAGATGGTCGATTTAACAACCAAGGCCATATTAGAGGAAGCAAAGCCACCTTAAAGACGAGAGAGTTCTCGAATGAGGGGATGATATGTGTAAAGGTTGGAGAAGAATCTCCAGAAGGAATTAAGCCCTCACTAACTATAACGGCTCAAAATGGACAAAATTCAGGGATATTAAGAGCTACGGATACTATAGATCTTCAAGTTTCTGAAAGGCTTGAAAATTCAGGAGATATTTCCTCAGGTGGAAATCTTACTTTTGAAAGTCAGGGGCATTTAATCAATGAAGGGCTTCTTGAAAGTGGGGAAAGCATTTTGCTGCAAGCAGTAAAGTTAGAAAATGTAGGAAGAGTTATCGCCAAGCAAGATGTTAAAGGAAGATTTGGCCAAACAGGATTAGGAAATGTTTCGTCAGTTGATTTTACAAACAGAGGCTTGATTTTAGGGCAAAATGTTGGATTAGATTTTTTTAAAGGAACAAGTATATGTCTTCTTAGAAATAACATTAATTTAAATGATCCTCTTTCCTTTGAAGGTATTGTGGCTCTTAATTCCCTTTGTTTGCGGGTTGAAGATGATTTTGAAAATGAGGGACATTTACTGGGGGTAGGGCATGCTCAAATCATGGGGACAGGAGCAATTCATCAGAGAGGTGTTCTGCAGTCACATGGTGACGTTTCTCTTTTGGGGAAAAGTCTTGAAAATTCAAATTTGATATCTGCGGGAGTGGGCACTGTTGCTAACTTTAGCGAGGGCTTAACCAATACAGGCGTTATTTCAGGACAAGACGGTGTTACCTTAAACGCTCATAGCATAATGAATAAGGCGTTAGGTGAAGCGTCTTCTCCTCTTATTGTCTCTAAGAATTTGGGTGTTGATCTCACATTCCAGACTTTCCAAAACAGTGGAAAAATTAGTGGTCGTGAATTTGTCAGCTTAAGAGGTTTAGAAGGGAAGAATTTTGGAGATATAGAAGGAAGAAAAGTTAGCCTCGTTGGGAGAGAACTTTCTTCTGAGGGAGCATTAAGTAATCCAAGCCAAGGCAAAAATCATTCTGGATCAAAGTTTGAGAACAGAGGGTGGATATATGGACAAGACCGTTTAAATTTAAATGTAGCTTCTTTAGAAAATCTAGGTGAGCTTACCTCAGGAGAAGATTTAACTTTAGACGTGATGGATTTGAGAAATGATGACTCCATTACAGCAAAGCGTACATTATCCCTTACAGCTGATAGCCAGGCTATTAATAATAAAATTATAGAATCACATACTCTTTTTCTAAGAGGGCATCGTTTTCATAATTTGTCTTCAGGAAGCCTCAAAACTTCAAGGTTTACATCAACGGTTGATGTTTTTAAAAACAGTGGTTCCTTGAAGATTGGTGAAGGTGAGTTTATAGGGGACTCTTTTAAAAATACAGGATGTTTAACAAGCGTAGATACACTCAATCTTTCTTTCAAGAAGAGGTTAAAAAATACTGCTGAAAGCTTCATTAGATCTGAAGCTGGAATCCTCGTGACAACAAATATCCTTGATAATGAAGGAGAGATAGAGGCTCGTGGGGAGTTTACATCTACTCTTGATGAACTTTCGAACCGTGGAACACTAAAATCAGGAAGAGCATTCAGCCTTAATAATTTGTCCAAGAGAGCAAGAAGTTTAAAGAATGCTGCGGGAGGTATTATTAAGTCTGAGGCTGCAATCTGCTTAACGGCAAATGTCCTCGATAACGAAGGAGAGATAGAGGCTCATGGCGAGTTCACCTCTACTCTTGATGAATTTTCGAACCGTGGAATATTAAAATCGGGAAGAACATTCAGCCTTCATAATTTATCTAGTGGAATAAGAAGTTTAAAGAACGCTGAGGGAGGTATTATTAAATCTGAGGCCGCACTCTATTTGACGGCAGATGTCCTTGATAACGAAGGAGAGATAGAGGCTCTCGGAGAGTTCGCATCTATTCTCGATGAACTCTTAAATCGTGGAACATTAAAATCAGGAAAAGCATTTAGCCTTAATAATTTATCCAGGGGAGTAAGAAACCATGGAAGCATTCTTTCAGAAACAAAACTTTCCATAAATTCAACTTCAGATATCGTCAACAATCACATTATTCAAGGAAGAAATGAGTCAGTATCGATCAGTGCATCTTCTCTTGAGAATCGGGGTCTATTAAGTGCCGTTAATTGTCCTTTAGCTTTAAACTTTGTTAAAGCAGACAATCACAATCTTATTTTCGGTCAAGAAGGAATCACTTTTCAGATTGGATCCTTATTTACAAACCATAAAAATGACAGAGCAACACAAGAAAATAAACTTGGCCTTGTGCAAAGTCAGGGATCCATCACAGTTTCAGGCGAGGGAAGATTAAGAAATCATTCATTTTTTGAATCAGGCAATTTAATTAACATTAATATGGGTTTTGATAATGCCGGGACTCTTCATGCCAATAAAGGTATTCTTTGTAGAACTGAAGGACATTCTTTCACAAATGAAGGCAGAGGAAATATTCTCACGACAGGAGTTGTTGATATTGAGAATGCGGCTTCTTTCACAAACCAAGGTCATATTAGAGGAAGCAAAGCCGCCTTCAAAATAAGAGAATTCTCGAATGAGGGGATGATAAATATAAAAAGTAGAGAAAGATCTCCAGGAGATCTAGCTATAAAGGCTCAAAATGGTCAAAATTCAGGGACTCTAAGAGCTACAAATACTATAGATCTTCAATTTGCTGAAAAACTTGAAAATTCAGGAGATGTTACTTCTGAAGAAACTATTATCTCAGGAGGGGGAGTTTTAGAGAATGGGATCTCTGGCAAAATACGAGGAACGGAAAGTCTCGTCCTTCGAGAAATAAGTTTAAATAATGCTGGGAGATTAGGGTCTTTAAAGAATATAGAGCTCCACAATTTGCATGGGAGTGTTCAAAACAAATCAACAGGAAAAATTCTTTCTGGTGGAAGAGTTAGTCTTCACCACGCCCAAACCTTCTATAATTTTGGAAAACTTCAGACTCGAGATTTAGCTAAAATTGAAGCGCTACAATTAGAAAATAGTGGATCCATTGTATCAACTGAGGGCGATTTAGATCTTTCGCTTGAGACAGGAAGCAATGAAGAGACAGGTCACATTATTGCAAAGAGAGACCTTTGTATGACTGTTGATCCCCTCGGCAAAAAACAAGGAAGCGGACAAGAAGAAGCATGGATAAATAAAGGGAACGTTTCTTCAGGAAAGAAATTAACCCTCTCGGGAAAAGGAACTGTCAGAAATCAAAAAGGGGTTTCGGGACAAAAGATATCGATTGATCTTCCAGGTCTGAAAAATGAAGGAAGAATCGAAGCTGAGAAGACTCTTACCGTTCGAGTAGACGAATTATCGAATTCAGGTCTTGTTCAATCAACTGAGGGTGATTTAGACCTTTTGCTTGAAACAGGAAGCAATGAAGAGACGGGGCATATTCTTGCAAAGGGCGATCTTCACATGACGATTGATTCCCTCGGCAAAAACAGAGGACAAAGAGAGCTTATTAATAAAGGAGTCATTTCTTCAGGAAAGAAATTAACCCTCTCAGGGAACGGAACAGTTAAGAATCAAAAAGATATTTCGGGGCAAGAAATGTCAATTAATCTTCAGGGTTTGAAAAATGAAGGAGGAATTGAAGCTGATAAGACTCTTGCCATTCGAGTAGATGAATTATCGAATTCAGGTCATATTCAGTCTACTGAGGAGAATATTTCTCTCACTTTTTCAACAGGTGTGAATTCTAACCATGGCAAAATTCTCTCTCAGAAGAGTCTTTCAATTCAACCAGGATCGGAGTTTTCAAATTTAGGGGAAGTCGAGTCGATGGAAGCTCTTTCTATAAGTGGCGCTGGAAAACTAGAGAACAGAAATATAATATCAAGTGTTCACGATCTGACCTTAGATCTTCCGAGCATCGTTAATTCAGGTGAGTTCTCCTCCTCGAATGATTTATGGGTAATAAGAAGAGATGGGCATTTTACAAATGAAGCGAGTGGAATTCTCCTGGCCTCGCAAAAACTTACCCTTCAGGATGTTCTTCTTTTCAGGAATAGTGGAGAGATTCAGGGACAAGCCGGAATCTTGTTTACAGGTAAGCATCTTGAAAATGAGAAATCGATGTCCTCCCTTACAGGAGACATTGTGTTCTCCCTTGACTCTGCCGAGAATAAAGGAACCGGTTTTATAGGAACGCACCAAAACTTAACAATCAATATAGGTGGTCAATTTGATAACCAAGGTCAACTTGTAGCAACAAAACATCTTCAATTTACGGGAAACGGATCTCTTATAAATAAGGGAAATCTTGAGGGGAAAGAGAAACTCTCTATCTTCCTTCCTACATTGATCAACCAGGGAACACTAAGTTCCGAAAACTACATCGAACTCATAGATGTGACTTCCTCATGTGTAAACGAAAGGACGGGAGAAATTAATTCCAGCGGTGTCTTGGACATCAGAAATTCGCCTGTCTTTACAAATCAGGGGATAGTTGTAGCTGCTAGAGCTTTTGATCAAGAACACGGTTATTCCTTTAGAAAACTAATAAATGAAGGGACATTTGCTTTAACGTTAGGAGATTTAAAACTTACAACTGATGAATTTGAAAATGCTGGATCTCTAAACACCCTTGGAACGTTAACTCTTGTTCTGAATGGCTTACCTGCTAACACGGCTAATAACACAGGTTCAATTCAGGGAAAAACTTTGTTTCTGACAGGAAGACAAACTTTTGATAATAAAGGGTATCTCAGAGGAAATGAACACCTTACCTATACTGCTGGAAAATTAACCAATAGTGGGGCTCTTTCTGCGGATCAAACTCTCTCCATTCAAAGTGATTTTACGAACGAGCCCATTTCGGGAAAAAATGATTCGGGGAAGATAAGTACACCAGGAACGATCCAGATTCAAAGCCCTTTGTTAGCAGAAAACTGGGGAACAATTATCGGAAATCAAGGCATTACAGGATCGTTTAATAGTTTTACTAATCACGGCATCCTCTCTTCGAGTGAAAAAGGGGTAAATATCACCTTAGAGAGTGGTTCTAACACAGGAACAATTGGCGCACTTCAGGCGATAATCTTAACATTGCAGAGTGGTTTTACAAATTCGAATTCCATTATAAGTAAGGAGGGAGAAATATCCTTTTTAGGCACGGGTCATTTTATGAATTCGAAAACGGTTAGTGCAGTAGGAGCGGTCAGTTTTAGGAATACACAGGTTACAAACAGCGGAACTTTATCCTCAACTATAAGTATGACCTTTGATGGTGTGTTAAATGGGATCTTAAATGACAACGTTGGACCAGATGAAGGTAAAATTTTTACTCCCAACTTGGATATCAAAAACACATCATTTTTAACTAATAAGGGAAAGATTAATGTGTTTGGACATCTTGATGCACAGCCGATAACGTCTACCAGTCAAAATAATATCCAAACCAATACAGCAAATGTCCAAGTCTTAAATTTTAATAATTCCGGCCAGGTTTTGGTTGAAGGGGCTTTAGACTTGACGACAAAGGCCGGAAATAATACGGGAGAAATCCAGGGATACGATCTAACCTTACAACCAACTGAATCTTTTATAAACACTAAGATTTTGAGGGGGACTCAGTCTGTAAGCTTTAAAGGAGAGGGAGTCATTCAGAATAAAGATGAAGCTCAAATATTCTCCTTGGGATCGATGAGCATAGAAAATGAAAAATTGGAGAATAGTGGTCATGTTCAAGCGGGGGACAATGTTGCTGTGGGTGATGACTCCTCACTTGATAATACAGCTGGAGCGACATTCGTTTCAAAAGGTAATTTAAATGTGGCTCAAAAAGGGGTTTTGTTAAATGAAGGAAAACTCACGGCAAGGACAATAACCTATCATTCAGACGCTTTCAGGAATGGAGGAGAGATACGGGCTGAAAGCAATATAAGCTTTCCAAATTGTCAAACTTTTAAAAATGATAGTGAGAGGTTGATAATTTCAGAGACAGGACAAATTACCTTACCAAATGTTTTGAGTTTTGATAATGACGGGGAAATCTTGAGTCAAGAGGACTTCAGCCTTTCCAACGTCACATCATTCAGGAATACAGGGACCATTGGTACGGCCAAAAAATTAACTATCATCTCGCCAACATCATTTTCTAATGAAGGAAAACTTCAAGGAAAAACAGGAACGGACCTTATAAGTACAGAAACCTTAATAAATTATGGGGAAATTTTTTCTGAAGAGAGCGTTTCTCTCAATGCAAGAAGAATTCACAATTACGCTGGTATCAATGGAGACAAAGGCGTCACTCTCAATGGAACGGAGATAGTTGAGAATGCGGTTGAGAATGTGGGTGAACATGGAATTAACAGTAAAGATGGAAAAATATTGATTACAACTCATTCACTCCAAAACAGTGGACCCATCAAAGGAAAAAGCGTTACGCTTAATACGCAAAACTCACCCACCCTGGCTAACATTAAAGCCGTAACATCTTTAGAAATTTGTTCTCCAGAAGGTATATCCTTTGGAGGAAAATCTCAAACATTTGGTCATGATGTTTCAATTACAGGACCTCTCTATAATCTTCCTCCGAAAGAGGGAAGCCTCGAAGTCAAAGGTAACTTTACATGGACGAATACCTCGGCCGGATTCGCCAATTTATGTAATGAATGCACCATGAGAATTGGTGGCGTATTGACCGTTATTAATCCAGGAGGAGCCTGGATTAACCAAGGAAAAGTCCAAGCTCTGGGAGGAACAAATGCAACATTAGCTATTTTTGAAAACAGAGGATCATATTATGGAGGCGGTAATTCAAAATTTACGTGTTCCGGTGACTTTAATAACTATGGAGATATAAGATTTGTTGATGGCGTCTTAGTTCATGCGCAGGGAGGATCGATCACCAATCATTCCAAAGCAGAAATTCTGCAAACTGGTGAGGGGAGCACTGTTGCCTTTATCGCAAGAGATCGAATTGAAAACATTGCCGGCATCATTAATATCAGAGGACGACTAGAATCACTCTCAACTCAATTTACAAATAGCGTCCTGCCCCCAATAATAAAAGCAAAGATGCACGGACGTAGGTGTCAACAACTAGTCACATTTACGACATCACAAAACATTCCCGCCTCAATCTATGTCGGAAGTGCCCATATAGAAACGTATTTTGGGCAAAATATAGGGGGATTAATTTCCTCCAGAGGGATGATTCATTTTAATGGAGCTAGCTTTCAGAATCTTTCTCAAGAGTATTTTTATCAAGGGACAAGTCAGGTTGAAATTTGGAAATATGAATTTGTCGATATACCTTATAAGGTACCTCTTGGCTGTGATGTTGCAAAATTCTATTCTCAAGGGGATATGGCTATAACAGTTGGAGGAACCACGCACACAGGAGAGGCTCTCCTTCACCTTAACTCCCCCCCTCCCACGCTGATACGGGGGAGATTTCTTCCACTTTTTAACCCGCCGCCTGAGTCCCCCATCAAAAATACAGGAGATATTAAAGCTTATGGAGCCTTTAACATTACTGCTCCAGCAATTCATATACCTCAATTTTCAGCAATTGAGGCACCAGGAGTCGTGATTCCTCCTGTCATTTCTTTAGATATGTACTTATCAGATACTCAGAAAAATGGTCAGGGCTTTTGGATTCCAGACACAGCAAAGCAGACTGAATTTTTATATATTCCTTCATTTCCCATTGACCTTATTTCAGAAGAATCTATTGCGGTTCAGCTCTCTCCAGAAAATCTTAAAAGCAAGCAAGCTGCTGAAAAGGCAACGCAGGAATTTAAACAGTGGGTTATTGAAAGGTGGAATAGCCGTCCCGAAGGAAGGACATTGAGTCGAAGAGGACAATATACACAGCAGTCTGCTGAACTCAATGAGCTTTTGGCGCGTATTTCTGCCCTTTCAGAGTTTTGGGAACCGAATGTAGAAGAACTTGGCAAAATCACGCCTCTTTCCCTCACGCTAGCTCCCCCGAGGATAGCTGTCTTGGATGATCCAAGGATGACAGGGAGAGAAAGAATGCGCTTTCATCCCGAGATGTTGGCAGATTTAGTTTCCAAGAGTCTTTTAGCTAATATTGGTTTTGCATCCCTTTCAAAGCATATCTTTAGTCCCATTCTCCTTTCAAGGGTTTTGGAAGAAGAAGGCTACCTCAACGCAGTCAGAATTCATGGAAGACCAGCCTTACCAGCTCCTCAAAATTGGGAGTGTTTAAGTGCGCAGGAAAGAATAGCACGACAACTTCGTGAAGTTGTTTTCCCCCATGAATTAGAAAGGTTTGATACCCCAGCAATTGTTTATAAACTTATGCAAGACCATGGTGAGTTGGTTTTATCAGCTTTGTTAACGCTTCCCAGACACATACGAGAACAATTTCAATCGGCAGTTGGGCGCATGGTAGCTCATTATTGGGGATTCAATTCAACCCAAGGAAATACAACCCTCAGTGGGGTGACTCTTATCGCGAGGGATGGAGTCTCATTAGATTCTGCGGGAAGTGTCACAATCGAAAATGTAGATGTGCTCTCAGGAAAAGACTTAAACATAACTGCTGGAGGAACGGTTTCTTTTGCGCCCAAAATATTAAGAAGTGAGCAGACAACAAGAAGAAAGACAATCAGCATCACTGAACACAAGATATCTCACCTTTCAGCAATGGAAACGATAAATATCAAGGCTCGTCAAAATATTAAGCGTGGGGCCCTAGGAACTTATTCTGAGAAGGGGACAACCTATGATGCTCCGATCATAGAGGATGAGGAACTTCATGATCAGCACGTTGAAACAGAGACAAAGAAAAAAAGAAGGGCTTGGAGAAGTAAAACAACTCTAAGAGAATCCTCAATAAGTACTCCTGTTCTTAATAGAGACATCTCTAAAGGTCCCGTTTCTCTTAAGGGAGAAAAATTTGTACAGCTCATCGCTCCCAAATTTAGCAGTCCCATCGTTGGTTTTGACACGCCACACCTGATCCTTGAGACAGCGGAAACAACCACATCTTCAAGTTCCCATACACGAAAATCCAATC